>DATBRG010000025.1:0-76499 GCA_036560445.1 Methylophilaceae bacterium | reverse complement strand
ATCGCTACGGGCATAGAAGAACATAATAATTACGCTGTCGACTTCATCAACGCCACCCGCTGGATAAAAGAGAACCTGCCTTACGCCAAGATTTCAGGTGGTGTTTCAAATGTGAGCTTTAGCTTCCGCGGCAATGACCCGGCACGCGAGGCCATTCATACAGTCTTCCTCTATCACGCCATCAAGGCGGGTATGACCATGGGCATCGTTAACGCCGGCATGATGGGTGTTTACGATGATCTTGCGCCTGAGTTACGTGAGCGGGTGGAAGATGTCGTGCTGAATCGCAGGCCAGATGCAACCGAGCGCATGATTGAGTTTGCTTCCACCTTGACTGCAGGCGGCAAAAAGGAGGCATCTATCGCCGAATGGCGTGGGTCGCCGGAGAATCCGTTGCCTGTGGAAAAGCGTCTGGCACACGCCATGGTACATGGAATTACCGAGTTCATCGTCGAGGATACCGAAGAAGCTCGCCAGCAGGTTATGGCCAAAGGTGGCCGCCCGATCAATGTGATCGAAGGCCCGCTCATGGATGGCATGAATATCGTTGGAGACTTGTTTGGTCAAGGCAAGATGTTTCTGCCGCAGGTCGTAAAATCGGCGCGCGTGATGAAGCAGGCAGTCGCACATCTGATTCCATTTATCGAAGAAGAAAAGTTACTCGAAGAGAAACGTACCGGAATTGTGGCCAAGCCTAAGGGCAAGGTGGTGATTGCTACCGTCAAAGGCGATGTGCACGATATTGGCAAGAATATTGTTTCCGTAGTGTTGCAATGTAATAACTTTGAAGTGGTGAATATGGGTGTCATGGTGCCTGCATCTGAGATTCTGGCGATGGCCAAGGCAGAGAATGCCGACATCATTGGTCTTTCTGGGCTCATTACCCCGTCTTTGGAAGAAATGGCACACGTTGCACGCGAAATGCAGCGTGATCCGCATTTCCTCGGGCTTAAGACTCCCTTGTTGATTGGTGGCGCGACTACCTCGCGGGCGCATACTGCGGTGAAAATTGCGCCGCATTATGAAGGCCCGGTGATTTATGTCGCCGATGCTTCGCGCTCTGTTTCTGTCATGCAATCACTGCTGACGCCGGAACAGCGCGATGCTTATATCGAAGAAATTGCAGTCGATTACGAAAAAGCCCGTATACAGCACGCTAACAAAAAGGGCACGCCCCTGGCTGCTCTGGCGCAAGCTCGAGCCAACAAGGCTAAACTGGAATTTGGCGGCCAATCGGCGCCGGTGCAACCAAAGTTTATCGGTCGCCGTGTCATCAATAATATGGATTTGTCGGTTCTTGCCGAATACATCGACTGGGGGCCATTTTTCCAGACTTGGGATCTGGCAGGCTTCTACCCGGCAATCCTCACAGACGCAGTAGTGGGGGAGGCGGCGAGCAAGTTGTTTGCTGAGGGGCAGGCCATGCTGAAAAAGATCATTGATGGTCGCTGGCTGACGGCCAATGGTGTGGTTGCGTTGCTGCCTGCCAATAGTGTCAATGACGATGATATAGAAATTTATACTGATGAAAGCCGCAGTGAAGTTGCCTTTACCTACTACGGTATGCGTCAACAGACGGTGAAGCCCGTGATTGACGGCGTGCCGCGCCCTAACCAATGCCTTGCGGATTTTATTGCACCCAAGGACTCAGGCGTTGTCGATTATATCGGTATGTTTGCCGTTACCGGCGGTCTGGGTATTGAAAAGCATGAAGAACGTTTTATGGCCGCACTTGATGATTTCAACAGCATCATGCTGAAATCGCTGGCTGATCGCCTGGCAGAAGCCTTTGCGGAATACCTGCATGAACGGGTACGTACCGATCTATGGGGCTATGTAGCGAATGAAAGTTTCAGCAAGGATGACCTGATCAAAGAAAAGTATCAGGGTATACGCCCGGCACCCGGCTACCCAGCCTGCCCTGACCATACAGTCAAGCGCGATATGTTTAACTGGCTTCAGGCTGAAGAAATCGGTATGTCTTTAACAGATTCTTTTGCCATGATGCCTGGAGCATCGGTCTCGGGTTTCTATTTTGCACATCCCGAGTCCAGATATTTCAGTGTAGATAAAATTGGCCAGGATCAACTGGAAGACATGGCTAAGCGCCGCGGTTTGCCCAAAGAATACCTGGAGCGATGGTTAGCACCCAATTTGAGTTAGGCGTATAGGGTAGGAGTTGTTACGAAAATATGTATATAAACTAATACTTTGCTACAATAGTTTAACCAATCACTTTAATCTGGAATCTCTGACTATGCCTGCCATGAGCCGCGTTGCAATTAAAAATGAGATGATTGCAAGGCGCACGACGCCGGTCGTAGTTGTTCTACGAAGCCAAGAAGTGCAACGCCGCAAGCACTCATTTTTAATGCAACCCGAAGGGACAGTGACTTTGCGGGCGGTCTGCGACGTCGGACTTCTCGTTAAGGGCATGACCATTAACTTCGAAGCCTTTCTTGCATCCCATCCCGCAAAGCCGCTGTCGCGGTCATGGCAGGCATAGTCAGAGATTCCTTAATGCATATTCACATCCTCGGCATTTGTGGTACGTTCATGGGCGGTATCGCAGTCCTCGCCAAAGCAGCCGGTCATCAGGTTACCGGTTGTGACGCCAATGTCTACCCACCCATGAGTGCTCAGCTTGAGGCGCAGGGCATCAAGTTAATTGAAGGCTTCGCCCCTGAACAGACCAGCCTTAATCCTGATATCTATGTTATCGGTAATGTAGTTTCGCGTGGTAACCCGTTGATGGAGGAGATCCTCAATCGCGGCCTGCCTTATATATCAGGGCCACAGTGGTTGGCAGAGAATGTATTGCAGGGTAAGTGGGTACTCGCTGTAGCTGGTACCCATGGTAAGACCACTACTACTTCCATGTTGGCATGGATACTCGAATACGCCGGCTTGGCGCCAGGGTTCCTGATTGGCGGTGTGCCGCAGAACTTTGGTATCTCGGCCCGTCTTCCCGATAAACCCAGGCAGGATGCTAATAGCGAATCACCGTTTTTTGTTATTGAAGCGGATGAATACGATACGGCCTTCTTCGACAAGCGCTCCAAGTTTGTACATTATCGGCCACGTACAGCAGTGTTGAATAACCTCGAATTTGACCATGCGGATATTTTCCCGGATTTATTGGCTATTGAAACCCAGTTCCACCATCTGGTACGTACTGTGCCGGCACAAGGTCTGGTGATTTTCAATGGCAAGGAAGATAGCCTGCAAAGGGTTATTAACCGAGGTTGCTGGACGCCTGTAGAGCCCTTTGGCTCGGATGAAAAAGGCTGGCAAGCCGGAGATGTGGAGCCAGACGGCAGTTTTTCTGTGCGTTTAAATGGCCAAGGGCTCGGCCGCGTAGCGTGGCAGTTGATGGGTGAGCATAACCGCATGAATGCACTGGCTGCGTTAGCGGCGGCAAGGCACGTGGGGGTAACAGTGGAGGTCGGTATTGCTGCACTGGGGGAATTTCAAAACGTAAAACGCCGCATGGAAATGCGGGGAGTGGTAAAAGGCATTACCGTTTATGATGATTTTGCCCATCACCCTACCGCGATTGCTACCACCGTGGCTGGGTTGCGTGCCAAGGTTGGCAAGGCGCGTATTATTGCAGTGCTGGAGCCACGTTCCAATACCATGAAGCTCGGGGTTATGAAGAATGCGTTGCCCCACAGTCTGGCGGATGCAGATAAAGTATTTTGTTACGGCGCAAATCTGGGCTGGGATGCCAGTGAGGCACTCGCACCTATTGCGGCTAAGGCTAGTGTGTTCGATGATTTGGCCCAGATGGTCGAAGCCATTTCCGGTCAGGCTAGCTCGGGAGATCACGTGCTCATCATGAGTAACGGCGGCTTTGGTGGCGTACATCAAAAATTGTTGGATAAATTGAGCGAAGCCTAGCTTGAATATCTCCGCTATTAAATCGCTGGATCCTCTAGGTATTACCCTGTTGGTGTCAGCATTGGCACATGCTGTAGTGATTACAGCTGTGACATTTGAGCCACCAGACCTGAAGTTTTTCAAAGATAAAATGCCAACGCTGGAAGTGGTTCTGGTTAACTCCAAAACCGAGACTGCTCCTACCAATGCCGATGTATTAGCCCAGGCCAATTTGAATCGCGGCGGCAACACGGACGAAGACCGTAAACTGAAATCTGCATTACCGCCACCCAAAGAAAAGGTAACAGAGGTTGAAGTAAAACCGGCAGTAGAGAATAAACAGGCAGCCAAGGCTGCTAAAGCCCAGGCAGAAGCCGAGCGTAAGCAGCAGCGGGTGGCCGAATTGGAAAAGCAGGCGCAGGAACTGATGACACAGATTCAGGCTAAGAAAAAAGTAGAGGTGCAGCCTGTTCAAAAAGCATCGGCACCACTAACGGATAATGGCCAGCAGGAGACTGCCGCGAAGACTCTGAATGCAACAGACCTGATGGCTAGTAGTTTGGAAATGGCTAGGTTAGAAGCACAGATTGCCAAGCAGCAAGATGATTACCAGAAACGGCCTAGACGCAAGGAAATCGGTGCGCGTGCGAAGGAATACAAATACGCTACCTACGTCGAATCCTGGCGGCAAAAGGTCGAGAAAGTCGGTAACTTGAATTATCCTGAGGCGGCGAAAGAGAAGAATATCTATGGTCAGGTTCAGCTGTCAGTCGATATCAAGTCGGATGGTTCTATCGAAAAAATTGAGGTGACTGGAGGTTCTGGTTTCAAGGTCTTGAATGATGCCGCAAAGCGCATCATCGAGCTAGCTGCGCCTTACGCGCCATTCCCCGATGATATTCGCCGTGATACCGATATCATCGGTATTACCAGAACCATGACATTCACCAAAGAAGATAGTTTAGCTACTGAGTAGCCCGGAGTTGAACACAGTGAACCACTACCAGCATCATGTATTTTTCTGCCTCAATGTGCGTGAGGATGGCGCACGCTGTTGCACAGATAACGGCGCTGAAGCGATGTTTGATTATATGAAAGCCAGTATCAAAAAGCTTAAGCTGAACGGTGAAGGCAAGGTTCGGATCAATCGTGCCGGATGTTTTGATCGTTGCTCAGAAGGCCCGTTGATGGTGGTTTACCCCGAGGCTATCTGGTATACCTTTATTGATAAGGATGATATCGACGAGATTATCCAATCGCATATTATGCAAGGCCGCCCGGTTACGCGCCTCATGGTTTGAAGGACTGATTAACCCAGCATTCTCTGGATCTCGGTTTTAAGTTGTTGCGCAGTATTGTCATCAAGCTGCTGTGATGGAGTTTCACGCTTGCCTGCACTCCAGATGGGGTCGGGAAAGTGGCGATCATGAACAAAACGTGGAATCACATGCCAGTGCAGATGTGGTGTTTTATTGCCGAGGCTAGCCAGGTTGATTTTGTCCGGGCGCACGATGTCACGCACGGCCTGTTCTACTACAAATACCACCGTCATGAGTTGTTCACGCTGGTTTGACTCAAGGTCGCTCATCTCCTTGATATGGCGATTGAGAATCACACGACAGAAACCGGGGTAGTCCGCATCGTTTATACGTACCACACGACAGAAACCATCTTGCCAGATCAGTTCTCCACCGGGGGCACTACATAATTCACAGCTTGCCATTCATCCCTCACCACAATTGATAATTGTCCTTATTATGCTTGAGGAATTGAAAATTGCAGAATGGACATAAAAAAAGCAGGGGAGATACCCCTGCTTTTTGATGAAGAGCCAGCTCTTAGGAGTGATTCTTCTTAGGCATTAATACGCTTTCAACGATGTGAATCACGCCATTGTCGGCATCGATTTCGCTACCGGTGACTTTGACGTTGTTGACTTTAACGCCATCGGTAACTGATAGGGCAAGGTCATCGCCTGCCAGTGTTTTTACCTTGCCGGCATCAACATCGGCTTTGCCGATCTTGCCTTCTACTACGTGGTAAGACAGTACTTTTTTCAGCGCTTCCTTATCCGCCATGAGGGCCTTCAGCTTGGCTTTTGGCAGTTTGGAGAATGCTGCGTCGCTTGGTACAAAAAGGGTATATGGGCCAGCGCCTTTAAGCGTTGCGTCCAGGCCTGTAGTCTTGACAGCTTCCAGAAAGGTCTTGAAAGAACCATCTGCAGCGGCCGTGGTGAGCAAGTCATCGGCCATGGCAACGTTAGAAATACCAAAAGCGAGAGCTGAAATTACAAAAATCTTTTTCATTTTATTCCCAGTAAAAATTGTAGAAGGAGCCATCACCAACGTGTTAGTGAGGCGATTGGTTGAATCAAATTTTAAAAAAACGACGAATTCTAGATGATTTTTTGCTATTTGGGTTAGACGCCAGCAGAATGTGCCTGCTGGTCAGCATGGTAGGACGATCTAACCATAGGGCCGCAGGCTGCATGGGTGAAGCCCATCGCCATTGCTTCCTGCTCGAATTGTACAAAGCGTGCAGGTGTGACGAAGCGCTGCACTGGTAAATGGTGGGCACTGGGTTGCAAGTACTGCCCCAAGGTCAGCATGGTGACGCCATGCACTCTCAGGTCCTGCATCACTTGCAGAATCTCTTCATCAGTTTCACCCAGGCCCAGCATGAGGCCAGATTTTGTAGGTACATCAGGGTGTAGCTCACCGAAGGCTTTAAGCAGATTCAATGAATTCTGGTAATCCGAACCGGGGCGTGCTTCCTTGTATAACCGTGGCACGGTTTCCAGGTTGTGGTTCATCACGTCAGGTGGTGCAGCGTTGAGGATTTGGATGGCACGGTCCAGGCGGCCACGGAAATCTGGCACCAGAATCTCAATTTTTATCGCGGGAGATTTCTCTCTCACAGATTGAATGCAATCAACGAAATGCTGGGCTCCGCCATCGCGCATGTCATCACGATCAACACTGGTGATTACCACGTAATTAAGTTGCATAGCGGCGATAGTGCGTGCCAGGTTTTCAGGTTCGTTGGTATCTGGTGCGACGGGTTTGCCGTGAGCCACATCGCAAAATGGGCAGCGACGCGTGCAGACATCACCCAGAATCATGAAAGTGGCAGTGCCACCGCTGAAGCATTCGCCTATATTGGGGCAGGATGCCTCTTCACACACAGTGTGCAGGTTATTATCGCGCAGGATTTTTTTGATTTCCTGAAAGCGTGCGCTGTCCGGCACTTTCATGCGTATCCAGTCCGGTTTGCGCATGGCTGGCTGCGGCACGATCTTGATCGGGATGCGAGCGGTCTTCTCAGCGTCGATCTGCTTGTGCGGTTTGGCGGGTAAAAGTGTTTCGTTATCCATGTAGCTCTTCTTGCAGTATGTCCAGCAATCTTGCGCCGAGCTTATCGTAATTGGCCTTGTTATCCAAATTCGATATACCCAAAGTATGCAGGTCGGTGACTTTGAGGCCTTGGTAACCGCATGGGTCAATCGCATCAAACGGGCTCAGGTCCATTCGTACGTTCAGGCTGAGGCCATGGTAGCAGTAGCCATTTTTCAGGCGCAAACCGAGCGCTGCGATTTTTTCTCCATTCACATACACACCAGGGGCGTCAGCACGAGCTTCGGCGCTGATTCCATAATCGCTAAGCAGGGTGACAATCGCGCCTTCCATCGCATTGACCAGCTGACGTACGCTCAAGCTTCTGCGTTTCAGGTTTATCAGCAGATATATGACGATCTGGCCTGGCCCATGATAGGTGATCTTGCCTCCTCTATCGACCAATACCAAAGGAATATCAGCGTGCGCTGGCAACCGCACATCCTTGCGATTAAGGCCTAGCGTGTAAACCGCATCATGCTCAGTCAGCCACAATTCATCCGGCGTATTTTCATCTCGTGTAGCCGTGAATTGCTGCATGGCATGCCAGGTGGTTTCGTAATCGGTGTGGCCTAGCTGGCGAATTGTTAAGAGTTGGTTTTTCAAAAACTAGAGAACAACACTTACCATCGGATGTGCCGTCAATGCCCGATAAATATCGTCCAGCTGAACTTTAGACGTGACGTATACGGTGCATGTAAGGCTGGTGTAACGCCCACCGGAGCTGCCGCGAGTTTCGATACGGCTGGCATCGAAATCTGGTAGCTGGGAACGTACAACCGCAATAATCGTGGCCGCAAATTCAGCGTGTGTTTCGCCCATGACTTTGATAGGGAAGTCACAGGGAAACTCGATTAGGGTCTCTTGTTCAGCCATTGCGCATTACCTGCCTTTTGTAGTCCTGATATAAGTTATACATGCGATGAAATATGGGGCCGGGTTTGCCGCTTCCAACCACTTTGCCATCCAGCGTAACAATCGCCAGCACTTCCTTGGTCGATGAGGTAATCCATAATTCATCCGCGGCGCGGATACGCGCTTCATCAAAATAGCCTATATCGGTTGGAATATTATTGGTTTCAGCCAGCTCCAACAGTAAGTCGTAGGTGATGCCAGGCAGCATGTGGTGATCTTTGGGCGGAGCCAAAATCACACCTTTTTCTACAGCGAAGATATTGCTGGCAGCGCCTTCAGTCAGGACGCCGTTACGGAACAGTACGGTTTCGATCGAGCCTACATCCACTGCCATTTGCCGCAGCAGCACGTTCGGCAGCAGGGCGATGGCCTTGATATCACACCTATCCCAGCGAATGTCATTAGTGCTGATGGCTGAAACACCATGTATAACCTGCTGTTCTGATGGAGTCACCAATGGGTTACTCATCATGAAAATAGTCGGGGTGACATTTTTCGGGAAAGCATGGTCACGTGGGGCAACACCACGAGTTACCTGTAAGTAAAGCGATTGATCTTCAGGCTCATTATTTGCGATGAGCTCAAGAGCAAGCTTTTCCCACTCATCCAGGCTGTGCGAGTTGGTTAGCCGCAAACCAGCCAGGCTCTGCTGTAGTCTTTGCAAATGTTCACGCAGGCGAAACGCATGGCGTGAATACACGGGAATTACCTCATACACGCCATCACCAAAGATGAAGCCCCTATCCAGTACCGGTACATAGGCTTCTTCCATAGGGAGGAATTTGCCATTGAGGTAGACGAGCTGGCTCATCGGTCAGCTATTCAAACAGCAGCTTGATGCTATCCAGCATGCGGCCAAAAATGCCAGCTACCTCGACGTTGCTGGCGGCTATAAGCTTGCGCTCATCAATCACTTTGCCATCCAGGGTGAACTGTATGCTGCCGATTTCCTGGCCAGCACTCACTGGTGCGATTAAGGGTTGCCTGCTGGTCATGGTGGATTTGACGCGCGAAAACTCGCCTTTTGGTAAGGTAATGTAAAGGTCGCCAGCCACTGTGGCTGCCAGTTTGTCTTCACTACCCTTCCACACCTTAAGTGTGTTGATGGTTTGCCCCGCCTTGTAGACCAGGTGTGACTCATAGAATTGGAAACCGTAGTTGAGCAGCTTCTGGCTCTCGGTAGCGCGGGCAGTATCTGATGGCGCGCCTAGCACGACAGAAATAAGGCGTGATTCACCGCGCTTTGCTGAAGCAATCAGGCAAAACCCGGCAGCCTCGGTATGGCCGGTTTTCATGCCATCCACGTACGGGTCGAGCCACAGCAGGCGATTACGGTTAGGTTGGGTGATTTTGTTATAAGTGTATTCCTTGATCGAGTACAAACGTTTGTATTCGTCCGGGAAGTCATGGATCAGCGCTGAAGCCAGCAAGGAAAGGTCGTAGGCTGTGGTGTAGTGTTGCGGGTTCGGCAAGCCAGTCGCATTGACAAAATGAGTGTTTTTCATGCCAAGGCGCGCTGCTTCCTGGTTCATGAGTTGGGCGAAAGCCTGCTCTGACCCGGCGAGGCCTTCAGCCAATGCCACGCTGGCATCATTGCCAGAAATAGCGATCATGCCGTGCAACAGCTCATCAACAGTGACTATGGACTTGGGGTCAATAAACATGCAGGAGCCCTTGCCGCCGCCGCAACCACCGCCACCGCCTTTCCATGCGTTCTCGCTGACTGGCAAGGTCTGGGTCAATTGCAGCTGGCCATGTTTGATAGCCTTGAACACCACGTATGCTGTCATCAATTTTGTCAGGGAGGCAGGCTCCACACGATCATTGCTGGCTTGCTGGGCGATGATGTCATTGCTGCTGAAATCACGTAATAGATAGGCCTTAACAGCAAGTGCTGGCGGTGGTGGAACGTCCGCTGCCTGAGCCAGGAATGAGAATGCAAGGGCGAATGTAAAAAGCGCAGAGCGCAGCGATAAATAACGCATTTTTATGGAAGATTTTCTATTGTTGATGAATAACGATGGCATTAGTGCTTAAAGCTTGCCGGATTTTCATGGCGGCGCGTTCTGCATCTTGGCGACTATTGTATGGCCCAAGACGTACGCGATAAGTTCCGTCATTATACCAGCTCTCAAGGGCAACATTTTCAGCCAGGTTTTGCTGTTTAAGCTTGTCTATCAGGAGGTCTGCGTTACCCTTATATTTGAAAGCGCCCACCTGTATGAAGTCGCCAGCCGTGGATGTTGTAGCGCCATTGCCTGGCTTGATTGCTGGAGGTGGGGGCTGGGGTGTGGATGGCTGAATTTCTGGTGCTTCTACTGCGGGCGGTGCTGCCATTGTGCTTGCTGGTGAAACTGTAGCCAATTTGCTCGTATCAGATGCGCGTGCATCAATTGCTTCGACCTCTACTAGACCACTGCCCTTACCGGTCAGGCGTAATTTGTAGGCCGCAGCGTAAGAAAGGTCAATCAGCCGGTCGCTATGGAAGGGCCCACGGTCATTGATGCGAACGATGACAGATCGTCCGTTTTCTGGATTAGTGACACGTGCATAGCTAGGCAGTGGCAGCGTGGTATGTGCCGCGGACATGCTGTACATATCGTAGATTTCGCCACTTGAAGTTTTCTGGCCGTGATAGCGTTTGCCATACCATGAGGCGATACCTCGCTCCTTATAAGGCGCGTATTCCGTCATTGGTGTATAGCGTACGCCGAGCGCACTGTAGGGGCGATTGGCGCGTGGCAAGGGAGCTTCAACGCGTGGTACAGCATTGGGAATGCTATCTATGTCAGGGGGCGGGTTATCGCCAGGGCCATCGTCCAGATAATAGCCACCAGGTTTAGATGGCGCGGCAGATTTGCTGGTGGTGCCAGGGACGTCTTTACGCTCAATCGCGGGTTTGTCGGGTTTTACATTGGCGCTGCCGCAGGCAGCCAATAATAGTACAAGGCTAGTTAATAAAATCAGTCGCATTGATTTCATCAGGTAGTCACCAGTTTTTTATGGGTATGTATGCTCATCAAAATACCAAAACCCAGCAGCAACGTCACCAGTGAGGTGCCGCCATAGCTGATCATGGGCAACGGTACGCCTACCACCGGCAGTATGCCACTGACCATGCCGATATTCACAAATACATAAGTAAAAAAGGTTAGCGTGATACTGCCTGCCAGCAGGCGGCAGAAGGTATTCTGTGCCTGTGCTGCAATCACCAGCCCGCGCGCAATAATGAGCCTGAATAGCAATAGCAGCAGCATGTTGCCGAGCAAGCCGAACTCTTCGCCGAAGACGGCAAAAATGAAGTCGGTGGTGCGTTCTGGCAGGAAATCCAGTTGTGCCTGGGTGCCATGCAGCCAGCCCTTGCCCGCTATGCCACCTGAACCCAGCGCGATGCTGGCCTGTATTGTGTGGTAGCCTGCACCCAGCGGGTCTTGGTATGGGTCAAACAGAATCTCGATGCGCTTTCGCTGGTAATCATGCATCAACGACCACATCACAGGTGCCATCGCGCCTGCAAATACCGCCATACCGATTAGCAGGCGCCAGCTTAGGCCAGCCAGAAATAGTACATAAAAGCCCGAGGCCCCGATTAGTAAAGCGGTACCCAAATCAGGTTGCTTCACGATGAATGCCACCGGTATAACCAGTAACAGAGCAGCAATCGCATAATCTGCGATACGCAGGCTAGCCTCGCGTTTGGCGAAATACCAGGCCAGCAGCATGGGGACACCAATTTTCATAAGCTCAGAAGGCTGGATTCGGCCTACGCCGAGATGCAGCCAGCGACGCGCACCGTGGCTGACCTCGCCAAATAGCGCAACTCCAAGCAGTAATAGCAAGCCAAATGCATAAAGAGGGAATGCAATACGTTCCAAGTGTTGCGGCGGAATATTTGCCGCTATCCACATGACACACAGCGCCGCCACAATATTGATGAATTGTGACATGACGCGATCAAGGCTTTGGCCAGAGGCGCTGTACAACACAAACAGCCCCACCATCATGGTCAGCAGTAGGCAGCCCAAGAGGAAGGAGTCGATATGTACAGCGGCGCGTCGGAGTAAGTCTTTGGTGAACCAGTCTTTAATCATGGAGTTCCTCCGGCACGTCGGGTACTGCTACAGGCTGAACTACCTCAGATGCCGGTAGTTTGCCCAGCAGGTAATAATCCATGACCTGACGCGCTATCGGCCCTGCGGATGAGCCACCGTGCTCGCCATTTTCGACAATCACGGCTAACGCAATTTTAGGGTCATCTGCCGGTGCATAAGCAATGAATAATGCATGGTCGCGATGCCGCTCGGCAACCAGGCTAGCATTATATTTCTCATTCTGTTTGATACCGACTACCTGCGCCGTACCGGTTTTTGCCGCAATCAAGTATGGGCTGCCTGCGCCTATGCTGGCTGCCGTGCCGCCCGGTTGCGTCACGCCCATCATGCCTTCCCTGACTAATTCTATGTTCTCCGCTTTTAGCGGAATCTTGTCTACAGTTGTGATGGGCATGGGTTTGTTGATGCCGCTACTATTTTCCTGAATGCTGGCTACCAGATGTGGGCGCATCGCCACGCCATTATTGGCCAGAATCGCTGTTGCCTGGGCCAGTTGCATTGGAGTAACCAACGTGTAACCCTGACCAATGCCGGTAATCACGGTTTCGCCTGGGTACCATTTCTGTTTCCAGCGTTTCCATTTCCATTCTGGGGTTGGCAGCAAGCCACCGATTTCACCTTCAATATCTATACCAGTCTTCTTGCCAAAACCAAAATGGCCGAGAAAAGAAGTCAGTTGATCTATGCCCAGATCCAATGCCAATCCATAGAAGAAGGTGTCGCAGGAGACGGTAATTGCCTTTTTGATGTCTACCTGCCCATGCCCGCCGGGTTTCCAGTCACGGTAGCGATGACTGCTACCGGAAAGCGTGTAAAAGCCGGGGTCACTGATACTGAAAGGTGGCAGGCGCTTATCGTTTTCCAAGCCGGCCATGGCAACAAACGGCTTGAATGTCGAACCTGGTGGATAGATACCTCGTAACGGTCGATTGATCAGCGGTTTATCCAGTGAATCATTGAAAGCTTTCCAGCTCTCATTATCAATGCCGTCAACGAATAGATTAGGATCAAAAGTGGGTTTGCTGACGTAAGCGAGTACTTCGCCATTGCTGGGGTTGATTGCCACCAGCGCCCCTCGGCGCTGGCCAAATGCATGCTCAGCAATACTTTGCATTTTGCTATCGATAGTCAGCGTCAAGTTGTCGCCTGGTACCGGCGCGGTGCTGGATAAAACCCGCACTGCGTGCCCATCGGCATCAATTTCTACCTGCTGAAAGCCGGTAGTCCCATGCAGATTGCGTTCGTAATACTGTTCCAACCCACTTTTGCCGATATGGTCAGAGCCTTTGTAATTGGAAAGATCGCCGGAATCTTCTAGGGCTTGCAGATCTGCATCATTGATACGCCCAATATAGCCCAGGAGGTGTGATCCTAGCTCGCCTTGCGGATAATGGCGAAACAGGCGCGACTTGATTTCTACGCCGGGGAAGCGATAGCGATTGACGGCAAATCTTGCAGCTTCGACTTCATTAAGGTGTGTGCGTAGAGGGATGCTCTCAAAACTGTGGCTTTGCATGCGTAATTTTTTGAAGCGCTTGCGATCGTTCGGGCTGACTTCGACCAGCTTGCCGATTTCATTGATGGTCTCTTCCAGGTTTTCTGTTTTGGAGGGCGTGATTTCCAGGGTATAAACGAAAAAGTTATGTGCCAGCAAAATGCCATTGCGATCCAGTATCAGCCCCCGATTGGGTACTATAGGGACTAGCGAGATGCGGTTATTCTCAGCTAACGTCTGGAAGTAATCGTATTTCGCCATCTGCAGAAAGAAGAAACGGCCTGCCAGCGCACCGAAGCATAGCAGTATGCCAATGGCGGCAACTGCCAGCCGTATGCGGAAGTTATACTGTTCGAGCAGGTGATTTTTAAGTTCTGAGCGCGATCTCATTCCTTGCGTCAGTTCTTTTGGGCATGGCTATCAATGCCAATACGCGAAAAAATGACAAACTGCCACAGCAAAATACCACTCAGGCTCGGCAGGAAATAAACCAACCCCGGGCTTTCCCCGCCAGCGAATAGCTTGAGTATCATGATGGTTATTTGTGTCAGTAGCAACAATGCAAATACATAACTGCTTTGTTGCCAGGTATTAAATAACGCCAGGCGCCGTTGGTAGCTGAGGGCAAAAAAAGCGGTCAGCGCATAGGCCAGGGCGCTTTGGCCAAACAGGCTGCCTGTGGCCAGATCAATGACCAGACCAACCAACCAGGCAGTACCGATGTTGCATATCTGCGGGCTACGCAATAGCCAATAGAGTAATACCAGCAGCACAAAGTCTGGCCGCAACATGAGGCCAAAACCAGCCCATGGCAGCATCTGCAGCAGCAATGCTATCAATAGCGATAGATAAATCGATTTCAGGCTAATGGGGCGCATGTTCTGTCGGAGTCAAGGCAGGCTTGTTTTTTGTTTCTACTGTTAAGCCCGTAGGCGTCTCTGCTTTTGGAATGCTCAACAGTAGTATCTGGCGATGGTTTTCTATGCCCGCGATAGGTTGGGCGACAATGTGTGCGAATGGTGAATCGGGGTTGCGCTCGATCTGAGTGACTTCAGCGACCGCCAACCCAATTGGATAAACACCATCAATACCTGAGGTGATGAGCTTGTCACCTTTACGAATGTCAACATTGGCAGGCAGGTAAGGTAGGTCAATCGTGGTATCACGGCCGTGACCAAAAGCAATCGCGCGCAGTCCGTTGCGTTCAACCTGAATAGGTATAGCCAACTCCTTATCGGTAATCAAGGTCACTTCGCTGCTGAATGGGTAAACACGCGTCACTTGGCCGATGACGCCAGCCTCGTCAACTGCTGCTTCCCCAGCTTCTACATTTTGCCTGGCACCAAGATTCACTACCACTTTATGTGTGAAAGGGTCGCGACCCATGTGCAGAATTTCGCCAAGCTTTGCTGGCTGCTTCAATGTTTGTGCAGTGCCAAGCAAGCTACGTAAATGCGCATTCTCGGTCTCAAGTGCGCGGAATCTTTGCAATTCAGCACCCTGTTCCAATACTTTCTTTGTGAGTTTGCGATTATCTTTCATCAGCGTATCGTGAGTAACCAGATACTCCTTGGCGTCGAGATAGAGGTTGGTAGGTGTATTAGCGAGTAGTTGTAGTGGGTGGAGCAGTGCAACAAAACCTTGCCGTACTTCAGTGAGGTAATGCAGGCGTGAGTCTATCGCCATCAGTGCCAACGACAAGGCAATGAAAAAAACCAGGCGGGCGAACGGGCTGGGGCCACGGACAAAAAAGGCCGGAGGGTGCTGATGTTGCATGGCGCGCGGCATTTAGGTTCGGCTCGGCTCTAATGCGATACTAAAAAAAGCAGGCCGTTTAATGCGGCCTGCATATTGGGTTATTTGCTGTGGTTGATTATCACTCGTTGGCAAATACATTGCCCAGTTTGTCCATCTCTTCAAGCGCTCGGCCGCTGCCTCGTGCTACGCAGGTCAGTGGGTCTTCAGCCACAATCACTGGCAAGCCGGTTTCTTCCAGTAGCAGGCGATCAAGATCGCGCAACAATGCGCCACCACCGGTTAGCACCATGCCTTTCTCAGCGATGTCTGCACCCAGTTCAGGCGGCGTTTGTTCTAGGGCTGATTTGACGGCGCCAACAATCGCATTGAGCGGTTCAGTCAGTGCTTCCAGGATTTCGTTGCTGGAGATCGTGAATTTACGTGGCAGGCCTTCTGCCAAGTTGCGGCCGGTCACTTCCATTTCCAGCACTTCGGAACCAGGGAAAGCGGAGCCTATCTTTTTCTTGATCAATTCGGCTGTAGGCTCGGAGATCTGCATGCCGTAGTTACGGCGGATGTAATCAATAATAGCCTGGTCAAATTTGTCGCCGCCAACGCGTTCGGATTTGGCATAGACAATGCCTCCGAGAGAGATCACACCAACTTCGGTAGTACCGCCGCCAATATCAACAACCAGCGAGCCGGTAGCTTCAGCGACTGGTAGGTCAGCACCGATAGCCGCCGCCATTGGTTCTTCAATCAGGAATACTTGTCTGGCACCAGCGCCAATCGCTGATTCACGGATAGCACGGCGCTCTACTTGGGTAGAGCCGACTGGTACGCAGATAATAATGCGTGGATTCGGTGAGAACATCCGTGATTCGTGAATCTTACGGATGAAATATTTGAGCATTTGCTCGGTAATCGTGAAATCGGCGATCACGCCATCTTTCATGGGGCGGATAGCGGTAATATTTGCCGGCGCGCGGCCCAGCATGCGCTTGGCTTCGAGGCCTACCGCAAGCAGGGTTTTTTTACCTGCAGGGCCACCTTCCTGCCTGATGGCAACGACTGAGGGTTCATCGAGGACAATACCCTTGCCACGTACGTAAATCAGGGTGTTTGCGGTGCCAAGATCGATGGCAAGATCATTAGAAAAATAACTATTTAGAAGACCAAACATTGTTTTTGTATCCCGAGCGAGTTGTTGCGCCCCATGTTTAGGGGCAGATGCGACTTCAAAGATGCGCATAAAATCAAGGTATAATAACCGATATCGCAATGGAATTTAAAGACTTGGATAGATAAATGTCGCTAAGTAGTTCAGATATTAAACGCATCGCCCATTTGGCGCGTATAGAAGTGAGTGAGGCAGACGTGCAAGCCTCTCTGCATAAGCTTTCTGGCATTCTTGGCCTGATTGAGCAAATGCAGGCGGTAGATACGACTGGCATCACGCCGATGTCGCATTCCCAGGATGTAACACAGCGCTTGCGCGAAGATGTTGTAACTAAAACCAATCAGCGCGAGCTATTCCAGTCTATAGCCCCGGCCATTGGCAATGGCTCTGCCGAACCCGCAGTTGAGCACGGCTTGTACCTTGTCCCTAAAGTAATCGAATAATCATGATCAATAGCAGCCTCAAGCAGCTTGGAGCAATGCTCCAAGCCAAGCAGATTTCTAGCGTCGAAATGACGCGTGAATTCTTCAAACGCATAGACCAACAAAATCCGGATATTAATGCCTATATCACGCTGGATCAGGATAAATCACTGGCGCAGGCAGCCGCTGCCGATGCGCGTATTGCTCAAGGCAAAGCTGAGCTACTGACCGGCATACCGATCGCCCAGAAAGATATTTTTGTCGCCAAAGGCTGGAAGACGACTTGTGGTTCGAAGATGCTGGCCAACTTTACAGGCCCTTACGATGCTGGCGTGATCGAACGCTTTGATGCGGCCGGGGCTGTGAATCTGGGCAAGACCAATATGGACGAATTTGCCATGGGTTCATCCAATGAGACTTCCTATTTTGGTGGGGTGAAGAACCCCTGGGATAGAAGCCGTGTGCCTGGCGGTAGCTCCGGCGGTAGTGCTGCCGCAGTGGCTGCACGTCTTTGCGCGGCGGCAACAGGCACCGATACCGGCGGCTCTATTCGCCAGCCAGCCTCGTTATGCGGGTTCTCCGGCCTCAAGCCGACCTATGGTTTAGTGTCGCGTTACGGCATGATTGCGTTTGCCTCTTCGCTAGACCAAGCCGGGCCTATGGCTAAGTCTTGCGAGGATATGGCGCTCATGATGAATGTCATGACCGGTTTCGATGAACGGGACTCCACCAGCCTTGATCGCGCAAAAGAAGACTACACACTAGACCTTAACAAGCCCTTGGCTGGACTGAAAGTCGGGTTGCCCAAAGAATATTTTGCCGAAGGCCTGGATGGCTCGGTGGGCAAAGTGGTGCAGGAAGCAATCGCTGAGTACCGCAAGCTGGGTGCGGAAATGGTTGAAATCAGCTTGCCGAATACCAATTTGTCTATTCCCGTTTATTACGTACTGGCACCAGCCGAAGCTTCAAGCAACTTGTCGCGCTACGATGGGGTGCGTTACGGCCATCGTGCTGCAGAATATACCGACCTCATGGATATGTACTGCAAGAGCCGTGCGGAAGGCTTTGGGGATGAGGTTAAGCGCCGTATTCTGATAGGCACTTACGTATTGTCTGCGGGCTACTACGATGCCTACTACCTCAAGGCACAACAGATTCGCCGCCTGATCGCCAATGATTTCACCGAGGCGTTTAAGAAGTGCGACATCATCATGGGGCCTACAGCCCCATCCACCGCATTCAAGGCTGGTGAAAAGGCCGATGATCCGGTTTCTATGTACTTGCAAGATATCTATACCATTGCCGTGAATCTTGCTGGTTTGCCCGGCATGAGTATACCGGCTGGATTTGCCACAGGCTCTGATGGAAAAGCATTGCCGGTTGGCTTGCAAGTCATCGGCAATTATTTTGATGAGGCGCGCATGCTGAATGTTGGCCATGCCTATCAACAAGTGACAGATTGGCATACGCGTATGCCTGAAGGAATTGCATAATGGAATGGGAAGTCGTCATCGGGCTGGAAACGCACACCCAGCTACAAACCAAATCCAAGATTTTCTCCGGCGCTTCTACTGCGTTCGGCGCCGAACCAAACACGCAAGCCTGTGAGGTGAGTATTGCCCTGCCAGGCGTGTTGCCGGTGCTGAACAAAGAGGCCGTCAAATGCGCGATCAAATTTGGCCTGGCAGTGAATGCCGAGATCGCGCCACGTTCGGTATTTGCGCGTAAGAATTACTTCTACCCTGACCTGCCCAAGGGCTACCAGATCAGCCAGTATGAGCTGCCAGTAGTAGGTAAGGGTTCGTTCACCATTCAGGTAGGCGATCAGGAAAAGGTCGTCCGCATTACGCGTGCGCACTTGGAAGAAGACGCCGGAAAATCGCTGCACGGTGATTTCGAGGGTATGACAGGCATTGATTTGAATCGTGCCGGTACACCATTACTGGAAATCGTGACCGAACCCGATATGCGTTCCGCGGCTGAAGCTGTGGCTTATGCCAAGAAGCTGCACGAGCTGGTGCAGTGGATAGGCATTTGCGACGGTAATATGCAGGAAGGCAGCTTCCGCTGCGATGTAAACGTCTCGGTAAGGCCTAAAGGTTCGGACAAGCTGGGCACTCGCCGTGAGATCAAGAACCTCAACTCGTTCAAGTTCATGCAGCAAGCAATTGAGTATGAAACCCGCTGGCAGATTGAGACTCTGGAAGATGGTGGCACTATTCATCAGGCTACCGTGCTGTTCAACCCGGATACCGGCGAGACACGTGCTATGCGCAGCAAAGAAGAAGCCAACGATTACCGGTACTTTCCTGATCCGGATTTGTTGCCGCTTGCCATTACAGAGCAGGATATTAGTAAGGTGAAGGCTGAGTTGCCGGAATTGCCGACAGCTATGAAAGTGCGTTTTGAGCAGGATTATGCGCTTTCTTCATATGACGCTTCAGCGTTAACTGCCTCAATGGCTATGGCGGATTATTTTTCCAACTTAGTCACTGAGCTGTTAAAGAGTGGGATCGGTACACTTAAGTCCTCAGAATATCCAACAGCTGAGGCATATGCTGGAAAATTAGCAGCAAACTGGCTGATGGGCAGTATCTCTGCCAAACTCAATGAGGAAAATAAAGATATTAGCGCTTGTCCAGTATCTGCAATGACACTTGCGGGCTTGCTCAAGCGCATCGCCGACAACACCATTTCCAGCAAAATCGCCAAGGAAGTATTCGACGCGATGTGGGCTGGTGAGGGCGAAGCCGACAGCATCATCGACAAAAAAGGCCTTAAACAGGTTACCGATAATGGTGCAATCGAAGCTATTGTTGATGAAGTGTTAGCTACCAACGCGGCCATGGTGGCCGAAGTGAAGGCCGGCAAGGAAAAAGCTTTCAACGGGCTGGTGGGTCAGGTGATGAAAGCCTCCAAGGGCAAGGCCAACCCTGCACAGGTGAATGAGATACTGAAGAAAAAACTTTCCTGAGCTAATTCAGGTTTGTCGCAGGCAGGCTAGTTTTGTAATCCAGGACTCGAGTATTTTTGCCTGCATCTCTGCGTTAACGGCGTATTCATCTTGCCCCACATGATAGCTACCCTCGGGTAATGGCCCGGGGAATGGTGTTGCGTCTTTGCTGCTAAAACATCTGTCATGTGCCAGGCAGGATTTGCGCATATAGGCCCAAACCCGGTCGCGTAAGAACCATTGGTCCCAGTTTGGCGTTTCGGCATGCGGGCTCTGGTAATCTTCAAACAGTCTTCGTAAATCAGGTAATACGCCAGCCACCCCGCCCCACATGCCAGCCAGCACCAAATCGGTATGTGTCCACCAGTCACGCATGACATGGAACCAGCGTTCCGATTGTATCCAAGTCTGCACGGCTTGTGCCTCGCGCGGGCCAATGACGGAATCGCAGTCACGCACCAGGAAATAACCGACTTTCGGGTCATTCGCTACCCAGAAACGTCTCGCGAGTCGTTGCCTGATATTAGCTTCTTCGTCGGGATGCATAATGGTTTCAGCGCCTAATTCGTGTAGCGCGTCGACTAATTCGGCGGGGACGCTGGCATCTACATGAAACTGGCAACGCCAGCCGGGATATATTTCCGAGGCAAACAATGCATTGCGTAATGCGCCGCGCAAGTAACGCGGATTGTTACCCCATAGCGAGTATGAAATAACATTATATTTGCCAGGCTTTTGCGCTAGCTTGGAGGGTTTGCCGCGTGGTGGCGACCATTTTGCGGGCAAGTGGCTATGTTTATGGTCTTTTAATGCAAGTGAGCGAGAGCCTGCTTCGCGGGCTTGATCCAATAGCTGCAGGTGGTAGCAAACAGCGGTCATGGCATCCCAGGCAGCGTAATCGTCTGGGACTAGCTGCAAATAGTTTTCCAGAGATTTCAGCGCAGAAGCATAGTCACCAGCGCGATTCTGGCATATACCGAGATTGAGAAGTGCTTCCCGATCCTGCGGGTAATTGGCAACAATACGGCTGAAGATGGCACTGGCTGCTGACCACTCTCCCAGCATAAAGAGGTAATAAGCAAACTGTGTGGCGGGCCTTTGAGGGAATTCGGGGATTACGGAATTAATGTAGGCGATGACAGCCTGGATCGCTTCATTTCTATTGTTGGAGAGCCAAAGCCTATGAGCTTCTGGTACCCAGCCATGAGGTATGGATTCTATTGACTGGTTTTGCATGCAAGTAAGTTAAGGCTGTTTAGTGACTTCACCTTGCGCGGCTTTTAACTCACGAAAGCGTAGTTTATCTTGGTCAAAGCGTGCGCGAGTGGCATCCATGTCGACTTGAGTTTGTTTGAGCTGGGCTTGAATTTTGTCAACCTCAGCTTGTGAGCTCTGGAGGTCAGCAGTCAAGTCATCAGGTATTTTCTTCTTTTTGGCTGTCATATCATCGGCCTGTTTCTTGTATACACCCAGTTGGCGCTGTGCAGCTTCCATCCGCGATTCCAGTGCCTTGTTATTGGTTTGTGCCAGTTCCAGATTGCGGTCCCGTGTGAGGTCAATTTCCTGCTCATTGCTATAGCTTGCAAGCAGTGCACGGTCTCGACGTTCCTGCTCAGGATTTTTCTTGGCTACTGCTTCTGGGGTAGCTGGCTGATTGCGCTTAACGAGTATGCCCTGCCTCGTCATTTCACTGCTTGCACGGGCTGAATCCTGGACTGGCATGGTGTCGCCGTAATGTGTAACGCCTTTTTCATCTACCCACTTGATGATATGGCTGCCACTGGATGTTTTGACCGGCTGGCTGCTGGCTTTGGGTTTCCCTGATTCTGCAAATGCTGAACTGGCCATCATGGCTAGCAGGGATAAAATCAGACCAGATAAGACCCGCCTTGATGAACGCCAAGCATGCATACATATCCTTAAGAGCTGGTGCCGTACTGGTTACGATAAGTTTTGATTGCTTGTAGATTTTGCGCCATATCTGGTTGATTTTGCAAATAATCTATGAGGCCCATCAGGCTCGCGATACTACATACTGGAATGCCGTTATCCCTTTCCACTTCCTGTACCGCAGATAGTTCGCCCAAACCGCGCTCTTGGCGGTCGATGGCAATGGCAACACCTGCTGGTTTGGCATCATGCGAGGTAATGATATCTACCGATTCACGTACCGAAGTACCTGCGGAGATCACATCATCTACAATCAGTACGCGTCCTTGTAATGGTGCGCCAACAATGGTGCCGCCTTCGCCGTGATCTTTCACTTCCTTGCGGTTATAGGCGTAGGGTACATTGTGGCCTTGCCTTGCCAAGGCGATAGCGATACTGGCAGCAAGCGTAATGCCTTTGTAAGCAGGGCCAAACAGCATATCGAACTGAATGCCGGATTTAATGATGGCGGCAGCGTAGAATTCGCCAAGCTTCATGAGACTCTCGCCATCATTGAATAAGCCGGCATTGAAGAAATAAGGGCTTAAGCGACCGGCCTTGGTTTTGAATTCGCCAAAGCGTAATACCTGCTTTTGGATGGCGAATTGGATAAACTCTTGTGTGAAATCTGACATTTTTGAGAATAAAAGGAATTGATTTGTTAAGAATTATATCTGTAAACCTTAACGGTATCCGCTCAGCAACTAACAAAGGTTTTTATGCCTGGCTGCAAAAGCAGAATGCCGACCTCATCTGCATGCAGGAGCTCAAAGCGCAGCTGGCAGATATGACGACAGAAATGCTACAGCCAACAGGCTATTACGGTTACTTTCACTATGCCGAGAAAAAGGGCTATAGCGGTGTTGGTATTTACAGCAGGCAAAAGCCGGATGCCGTAATTGAAGGATTAGGCATCGGTGATATTGATGCTGAGGGGCGCTATCTTGAACTTCAGTTTGGCAAGCTAAGTGTTGTATCACTTTACCTGCCATCCGGTTCCAGTGGTGAGGAACGTCAGGCCTTCAAATTCAGTGTAATGGAGCGATTCATGCCACATCTACAAGCGCTTGTTGCCAGCGGCCGGGAAGTGGTGATCTGTGGTGACTGGAACATCGCGCACAAGGAAGCTGACCTCAAGAACTGGCGTGGCAATAAAAAGAACTCGGGCTTCCTGCCCGAAGAGCGTGCCTGGCTGACTGATTTGTTTGACCGGGTAGGGTGGGTGGATGTCTACCGGCAGTTGCATCCCGATACTACCGATGCCAGCTACACCTGGTGGAGTAACCGTGGCCAGGCCTGGGCTAAGAACGTGGGTTGGCGTATCGACTACCAGATTGCTACCCCAGGCATGGCTGCTAAGGCTGGCGCCAGCAGCATATATAAGGAAGAGCGCTTTAGTGACCATGCACCTTTGATTGTTGATTATTTAACTTGAATTGAATCTGTAAGGGTTTCCGTTACGTATCGACTAACAAGCACGGCGAGGAGCAGATGCGTTTTAAATCTTCCTCATCGATATTGCTTTAACAGTTCCGTCTTCCTAGGGAGGCAGATTTTTATAATGATACGAAAGGAAATGACATGTCTACCAAAGTTCGTAATGGCGCAATGATTGCGCTCGGTGCTGCGGCACTTATCCTGGCTGGTTGTGCTGCAAATGGTTCAAAAGCTGCTGATAGCGATGCAGCAAAGGTTAGCTGCCTCGGCATCAACTCCTGTAAGGGTACCAGTGAATGCAAGACCGCTGAAAACGCTTGCAAGGGCCAAAACGTTTGCAAGGGTCACGGCTTCCTGGTTGTAACCCAGAGCGAATGCTCCGATAAGCACGGCACAATTATCTAAAAGTGCAATCAAAGGGCATGCGTGCTGCATGCCCTTTTCTTTATATTGATATGATGTGACTCATGGCAGAAAAGAATCTACCTAATTTGGGCTTTGGCCTAGGCTTGCGCACCCAGCACTACCATAGCATTCTCGAGACTAGCCCTAATATTGACTGGTTTGAAGTAATTTCAGAAAATTACATGGTGCGTGGCGGCAAACCGCTGCATTTTCTGGATCGTATTCGTGCCAATTACCCGATGGTGATGCACGGTGTATCACTCTCCATAGGGTCATCGAGCCCGATAGATAAGGATTATCTGCGCGATTTGCGCATGCTGGCAGATCGCATTCAGCCTGCCTGGATATCAGATCATTTGTGCTGGACTGGTGTGCATGGACAGAACATCCACGACCTGCTGCCACTGCCCTACACTAAAGAAACGGCAAGCCACGTGGCTGAGCGAGTCAACATCGTGCAGGATTATTTGGGCCGCCGTATCTTGCTGGAAAATGTTTCCAGCTACGCTAGCTATATCGATTCCACCATGAGTGAGTGGGAGTTTATTTCATTGCTCTGTGAGAAGACCGATTGCCTGCTATTGCTCGATATCAACAATATCTATGTCAGCAGTTACAACCATGATTTTGATCCTAAAGCATTCATTAATGGCATACCAGCAAACCGTGTGCAGCAAATGCACCTAGCTGGCCACCACAATCATGGTGATTACATCATCGATACCCATGATGCTCCGGTCATTGACCCTGTATGGAATTTATACCGCTATGCGCTTGAGTGCTTGGGACCGGTCTCGACCATGATAGAACGTGATGACCATATCCCCGAGATTGAGGAATTGCTGGATGAGCTGGACCACGCGCGTCGTATTGCCGCTCAGGTTTTGCAGCCTGACAGCGTAAAGAAGAGCCTAGTCGCATGAGCCAGCTCGCAGAATTGCAAGACCGGTTTCAGGCCTATTTGCTAGGCGCAGAGCCATCCAGCCTGTTCCAGAGTTGTATTATCAATGACCAGAAGGTCGGTGCAGCAAGACGCTTGGGCATTTATTACGATGCTTACCGTTTGCGTTTAATCGAGACACTGATTAATGCTTTCCCCAAATTGCATGCGCTGCTAGGGGATGATTTTTTCGATAGCACCGCGCGTTCTTACATCGATGCCCATCCATCACACTACCGTAATCTACGCTGGTTCGGAGGCGCCTTGGGCGAGCATTTGCTGCAGACATTGCCGCAACATCCCATCGCCTCTGAGCTGGCTGATTTTGAATGGAATCTGGCGCTGGCATTTGATGCAGAAGATTCGCCGGTCTTGCAGTTATCTGATCTGGCAGGGATTCCACCAGAAAATTGGGCGGAACTTAATTTCCGGTTTCGGCCTTCCATCAAGTCATTACCTTTACGCTGGAACACGGTAGCAGTATGGAAAGCGCTGGATGCCGAAGAAACGCCGCCTGCGCCAGAGCAGCAGTGTTCGTTTGAAACCTGGTTGATTTGGCGGCAAGAGATGACGTCACGTTTTCGTTCGCTGGAAGCCATGGAAGAAATTGCACTTAATGCCGCAATCTCAGGTGCGAGTTTTGGCGATATCTGCGAAACCTTGGGCAGCCAACTGGAAAAACATCAGGGCCTGGTTTACGAAGCGCAAGAAGAAGCTACGGTGAAAGCAGCACAGTATCTCGCAGGTTGGCTTGAATCCGGCATGATCGCCGGATTCAAAGGGCAAATTTGACTTTGCCCTAACTACAGAATTTCAAAGCCAGCGCCTGCAGTACATCACCGTTAGTGCGGTCCTGCACAAAAGTTGCCACACCGGCATTGCGCCCTTTCCATTCCGGCTTGAGTGAGAAAGCACGTTGCCAGGCTCCATTGGCATTTTCGTCTAGCCGGTAAGGGCCATACCATTCTCTTACTACATAGTCATGGTCTAGCTGGCGGCCATTATTCTCACCAGCGCTTACCTTGCTTGTCAGCTTGTTTTCGTAAACGGCAATAAATATATCTGCATTCTTGCGGTCTGCTGGCCGTATGGTTTGTGCAGTAGCTTTGAGAGTAAATTCACCGGATGCCGCTGGTGCCAGATTCAAGCTCAAATTGGCACGTGCGGGCTGATTCAAACTGCTAGAGATCGTTTGTGTAAAGCGTGAATTTTGTGACCAGCCGCGAAAATCGATGCCATTCAGGATCACCTGCGGCGTGTAAACAAAATCTGAGCGGCCGATGGCGGCAACTTGTCTTTGTCGAGCACTGAAGTCCGGACGCGCGAAACGATCTTTCCAACCGATGTAGTCCCAGTAATCGACATGGAACGCCAGGGGCACTACTTTGTCCGAAGTGAAACCGGAGGCTGCAATGTTACTCAGCCACTTATCGGCCGGTGGGCAACTGCTACAACCCTCGGAAGTGTAAAGCTCTAGCAAAGGCACGGATTGCGCCCCGCTTTGTGCAGAGCATTCGGCGGCGGCAGCACCAATAGGTAGGGCAAACATGGCCAGAGGCCAGATCAGGCTGGTAAGTGAATGTGGTAAACGCATGGCAGATTCTCCAACAAGTAGTTGAAGATTGGTCGTTTGGCTGGCTGCAACCTTACAGCGCTTTTTCCGTTCCGTTCCATGGCGCAATCTTAAGTAACAGTAGCATGCCTGGAATTGCAATCACGAAGCAGAACAGGAAGAACGCCACCCAGCCCAGCCAATCTACCAGATAACCAGTTGCCGCATTGGCGAAAGTACGTGGCACGGCAGCGAGGCTGGTGAATAGTGCGAACTGAGTAGCTGTGTAAAGCGGATGTGTGGTGTGGGCGATATAGGCGACGAAGGCGGCGGTACCCAAACCTACACCAAGAGCTTCAACACCGATGACTATCCCTAGCCAAAACAGGTTATGGCCAACCACCGCGAGCCAGGCAAAGCCCAGAATCGCGACCATTTGCACCATACCAAACAGCCATAGTGCGCGGTTGATACCCAACTTGATCATCCATATGCCACCGAGCAAACCGCCGATGACGCTCGGCCATAAGCCAGCATTCTTGGCAATGAGGCCGATCTCCGTCTTGCTGAATCCCATGTCGAGATAAAACGGCGTGGCCAAGGCTGTGGTCATGCTATCGCCGAGCTTGTATAGAAAGATAAAACTGAGTACCAGTAGTGCATTGCGCCAGCCATTGCGCGTGATGAATTCGTGGAAAGGTTCAATGACAGCTTGTTTCAGTGTTTTTGGGGTGCCGATTTTCAGCAGTGGTTCGCTTACTAAAAGCGTCATCACTAGTCCCGGCAACATGAACAACGCAGTGATTAGGAATACGCTATTCCACGGTAGATGGTCTGCAAGGATCAGTGACAACGAGCCCGGCACCAGGCCGGCGATTTTGTAGGCGTTGACGTGGATGGCATTGCCCAAGCCCAATTCAATATCAGGTAATAATTCACGGCGGTAGGCATCAATCACTACATCTTGCGAAGCGCTGAAAAAAGCTACGACCGTTGCCAGATAGGCAATCGTCCATAAATTTAGCTTGGGTTCGAGTGAGCCGAAAACCGGTATGGATAATAGCAGCGCGAGTTGGCTGAGTAATAGCCAACTGCGACGTCGCCCCATGCCTTTAATCAGACTCAGTGGAATATATCGATCGAACAACGGCGCCCACAGGAATTTCCAGGTGAATGGCAATTGAATCAGCGCAAACAAGCCTATGGATTTGAGATCGACGCCTTCGGAGCGCAGCCAAGCGGGTAATAAGCTGATCAGGATATAAAGCGGTAAACCCGAAGTAAATCCAGTAAAAATACAGATAAGCATGCGCTTGTTAAATAGCGCTGCCCTGATATTGGTGTTATTTGTCATGGCCATCACGATACCCGAAAATAGCTGGCGCATGCCACAATGTCAGTATGATTGAGTTGAGTTTAATCGCAGCGTTTCTGGTGGGCTTGCTAGGGGGTGGGCACTGTGTCGGCATGTGCGGTGGCATTGTCGGTGCGGTTACAGTTAGCCTGCCCGGTAGCAAGCCTAAGATTGGTTTTCTGCTTTGCTACAACGCGGGCCGTATTTTAAGTTACACCTTGGCGGGAGTTCTGGCCGGGGTGGTCGGCGCCTCCAGTTTCTTTCTCGACCACGTGTTGCCTGTGGAGAAGATACTTTATGCACTGGCCAGCTTCATGCTCATCGTTCTCGGTCTTTACTTGGCTGGTATCTGGCGAGGCATCACATATCTGGAGCTAATCGGTAGTGGTGTATGGAAGAGATTACAGCCCTACGCTAAACCTTTCTTGCCCATAAAAACCTTCCCTCAGGCATTGATTGTCGGCGCAGTCTGGGGTTGGTTGCCATGTGGTCTGGTCTATAGTGTTTTAGTGGCAGCTCTGGCGACCGGTAGCCCGCTACGCGGCGGCACCTTGATGCTGGCTTTTGGGCTGGGAACGCTGCCTGCGCTCCTGGCGATGGGCTTGGCGGCGGTACGTCTGAAATTGTGGCTGCAGAACGTCTGGGTGAGGCGGTTTAGTGGCCTGCTGGTGCTTGGTTTTGGTATTGCTGGTTTGCTAAATTTGCTTTAACGGCTTTGTAAGCGGTACATGGCGAGACTGCCAAGCATGTTGGGCATGAAACTTACCGGACGGCCATCATCAGTCAGCACGCGGCGTTCTTTCACTCGAATGCTGTGATTGACGCAGAATTCATCAAAATCATGAATCGTGCATAGGTGCACATTTGGCGTGTCGTACCATTGGTATGGTAAGTATTCCGAAACGGGCATCTGTCCTGCAATCAGCTGAATACGGTGACGCCAGTAGCCAAAGTTGGGGAAGGTCACGATCGCTTCGCGGCCTACGCGCAGCATTTCCTGAACGATGCCCTCGGTGTTGTGCATGGCCTGTAAGGTCTGTGATAACACGACTACGTCAAAAGATTGAGCTTCGAAGCCGGATAGGCCGGATTCCAAATCCATCTGGATGACGTTGATGTTGTTATGCATGCAACTGATCACATTTGAGTCATCTTTTTCTACGCCATAGCCGCGAACATCCAGCGAGCCACGCAGAAAATTCAGCAAAGAACCATCACCGCAACCCAAGTCTAGCACTTTCGAACCCAATTTGACCCAATCTGCGATTATTGCAAAATCTTGCCTAAATTCTGTATTTAAGGCTGAATTTGTTTGAGTGGCGTTCATGCGGCACCTCCGATTTCAATATTCTGCAGGTAGGTGCGCAGTATGTTGTGGTAATGCGGGTCTGGCATCAGGAACGCATCATGCCCATGCTCGGCGGTGACTTCGGCATAGCTTACAGCCAGTTCGTTATCCAGCAATGCTTTGACGATCTCGCGTGAGCGCGCAGGCGAAAAACGCCAGTCGCTGGTGAAAGAAACCACCAGGAATTTGGCCTTGGCTTTAGCCAGTGCCGCAGTCAAATCACCGTTATATTCAACGGCTGGGTCGAAATAGTCCAGCGCCCGTGTCATGCGCAAATAGGTGTTGGCATCAAATTCCCCAGCGAATTTATCGCCCTGGTAGCGCAGGTAAGACTCCATTTCAAACTCGACATCAAAGCTGTATTTGATTTTTCCATCGCGCAATTTCCTGCCGAATTTTTCTCCCATGGCATCGTCGCTCAGGTAGGTAATATGGCCTAACATGCGGGCAATACGCAGGCCGCGTCGAGGTACTACCCCATGCGAATAATAGTCACCACCATAAAACTCCGGATCAGTGATGATGGCCTGGCGTGCAACTTCATTGAATGCCATGTTCTGCGCAGTAAGGTTAGGCGCAGAGGCAATCACCAGAGAATGGCGTACACGCTCAGGGTAGGCCAATGTCCATTGCAGAGCCTGCATGCCGCCTAAGCTCCCGCCGATAACTGCTGCTAGTTGTTTGATGCCTAGATGATCGGCAAGGCGCGCTTGTGAAGCCACCCAGTCTTCTACCGTGACCAAGGGAAAATCAGCGCCCCAAGGTTTGCTGGTTGCCGGATTGATGCTTGATGGGCCGCTACTGCCGTGACAGCCGCCAAGATTATTGAGGCCGATTACAAAGAATTTGTTGGTATCGAGCGGTCGGCCAGGGCCAATCAGGTTATCCCACCAGCCTGGATACTTATCATCCTCATTGTATTTGCCGGCCACATGATGATTGCCAGATAACGCATGGCAAATCATGACTGCGTTCGATTTGTCGGCATTCAGTGTGCCGTAGGTTTCATATACTAGGTCGAATTGTGGCAGCACTTCGCCGCTTTTGAGTTGCAGCGGTTCACTGAAGTGTGCGGTTTGGGCGGCAACGATGCCGACGGATGTAGAATCTGACATGGTGCGATTATACTATGGCTTATGGCAGACGCTCATTCTCCACTAATAGAGGCCTACCGAGGTGTGCTTCCGCAAATCGGTAGTGACGTTTACATCCATCGCACAGCCACGGTGATAGGAGATGTTGCACTGGGCGATGATGTATCGGTTTGGCCCGGCGTAGTCATTCGTGGAGATATCAACCATATCCGTATCGGTGCAGGTAGCAATATCCAGGATTTGAGCGTACTGCATGTTAATCATAAATCTCCGGAAGACCCGGCTGGTTCAGCGCTCATCATCGGCAGCAATGTCACTGTAGGGCACAGCGTTATTTTGCATGGCTGCACCATAGAAGATGAATGCCTGATTGGGATGGGGAGTATTGTCATGGATAAAGTGCTGGTGCAAAAGCGCGTACTACTTGCAGCGGGTAGCCTTGTTCCGCAAGGCATGGTGCTGGAAAGCGGTTATCTTTACATGGGACGTCCAGCCAAGAAAATCCGGCCGCTTACCTCAGCTGAAGTGGATGGCCTAATGTATTCGGCCCAACATTACATTGAAGTAAAAAACCACTACTTAGCTGGGTGATCAGTACCCGGTTCCTGGTCAACTTCAGCCATTAGTCTGTTACGCACGAAATTGATATGGCCGCGCAATCCGTAAAAAATATCCCCGAAAGATGCCGGCATCCTCATCCTGTTCACAGTGTTCTCGATATGGGCCAGTTGTTTCAGTAGCTGTTCGCGTTTGGCATCATTGACCGGTGCGTCGAAAGCATCGTGTTCCAGCTCCAGCAATGCTTTGTACCATGGATAGATGCGCGATTGCATGCGCCAGCGATAGATGCTGGGTGCGATTTTCAGTGCGGGGATCAGCAGCAGTGCGATAGGTACCAGCACTGCCAAAAGGCGGTTTATCAGGCTTGCTAGCCAGAATGGGAAGTTGCGGTAGAGAAAGCTTTTGCCGGAAACGTAATAACGAGTAGCGTCTGGGCTGATGCGGAACTCGTGTTCAAGCGGGGCGGGGAATTCGCCGTTTTTCCTGAACATCCCGGCCGATCCATGCACTTCACGTGCAGCCTCCAGCAGCAAGTCTGATAACGCAGGGTGCAGATTCTGCCTCGCGACTAGATCCACCGCCGGCGCTATCAGGTAGAGATCATCAATTGGGATATTCTTGCCCAGGTCGAGCGAGCCCTCGGGCAATACCAGTTTATTCAAGTAGCGGATACGGCGCGTGTAGCCATCTGCTTGCTTGAAATTGAATATATTGACACCGGGCGCCTGTACCAGAGCTTTCATGAGGTCCGTCGAAGCACTGTCCCCCATCAGGAAAAGCGCATCGACGTGGCCTTCCTGCAGATTCTTGATGGCATCTTTGGTCTCCGTATGGACGAATGTCGTACCATCCCCGGGAGTAATGCCATTGGCTTTCAGGATTGCCAATGCCAAAGTATGTGTGCCGCTGCCTTCCTCGCCGATATCAAGCCGCTGGCCGGCGAAATCCGAGATCAACTGTTTGCCTTCACCGCGGTAAAACACCATGAGTGGCTGGTAGGCAATGCTGCCTAGCGACATCAGCTTATCGATCTTGAAGCCTTCAGATACTCCGCCTTGCACAAAGCCGACATCGACCTCCACATGGCGATCGGTCAACATTTTCAGGTTATCGGTCGAGCCATCCGAAGGCACGATGGTCAGAGTGACTCCTTCCTTGGCCAGTATGGCTTGATATTTCTTTGCCGTTTTCTCAAAGACGCTACCCGGGGGGCCGCTTGCGATAGTGAGATGGGTAGGGGCGGCAGAATTGAAAAATGCGAATACGCCCAGGCACACGCTAAGGCTGACGATAAGGATTGCTGCTATGGATAGGATGATGCTGCGGCCATAAAGCTCGGTCAGTTTTTCCCATGTTCTATGTAAATAAGCTTTTAGAGGAGCCATAAGATCAACCTTGATTTGTTTTATAAGCAAAATAGAGCATACGCTGTAAGCATAGCGCTGCTCTTTTTTATTCTGACATTGCTTTGTTGCGCCAAGTTGCAGAGGTCACGCGCAGAATGCCCGCTAAATCTGGCAGCGAGATTACCTCAGCAAAACCAGCCTGGATCATCAATGAGGCCACCTTTTCTGCCTGATCATAACCATGCTCAAACATCAAAGTGCCTCCCGGATGCAAATGCGCGCTCGCACTGTTGATAATGTGACGAATACATCTAAGGCCATCCGGTCCGGCAGCTAGTGCCGAAATTGGTTCGAACCGTAGGTCACCTTGGCGCAAATGTGGGTCATCTTCGGCTATATACGGTGGGTTGCTGACGATAATATCAAAAGTCATATCACCCAATGACAAGAACCAGTCGCTCTGCAGGAACCGTACATTCGCGATTCCTAAGCGTTGTGCATTGTTCTTAGCTACTGCCAATGCTTCACTAGATTGGTCAACTGCCGTGACTTCTGCCCGCGGCCGTTGTGCGGCAAGCGCAATGGCAATTGCCCCAGTGCCAGTACCTAAATCGAGAATGCTGCAAGTTTGATTCGCAGGGATTTTTGCCAGTGCGGCTTCGACCAGGGTTTCGGTATCGGGCCTCGGTATCAAGGTGTCTGGCGTGACATTCAACTCCAGCCCGTAAAATTCGCGCTTACCGAGGATATAAGCAATGGGTTCGCCAGCCATGCGGCGTTTCAGCGCTGCCTCAAACTCCGCAAGGATATTGGGTTCCAGGGCATCATTCTCATGGGTAATCAGCCATGCACGATTTACTTTTAGCAGATGCTGTAAAAGCAGTTGTGCTTCAAGTTTGGCTTCGTTAGGGCTCGAATCTGAAACGCTACTGAGAGTTTTTTGCGCTCCTGCAATTAGCGCCTGCAGCCTCATTGTTAATTGTCTTCACCAAGGCTCGCCAGCAAGTCCGCTTGGTATTCGGCGGATAATGCATTGATCAACTCATCCATATCGCCTTCAGTAATGGCATCGATTTTATACAGTGTGAGGTTGATGCGATGGTCAGTAATGCGGCCTTGCGGGTAATTGTAGGTGCGGATGCGCTCGCTACGGTCACCGCTGCCAATCAGAGATTTGCGCTCGGAAGCAATTTTGGATTGCTGTTCGCGTACTTGCGCATCCTTGATTCTGGCTGCCAGCACACTCATGGCTTGCGCCTTGTTCTTGTGTTGCGAGCGGTCATCCTGGCATTCCACGACAATGCCCGTAGGCAGGTGGGTGATGCGCACGGCCGAATCGGTTTTGTTGATGTGCTGACCGCCTGCACCAGAAGCGCGGTAAGTATCAATGCGAATTTCGGCAGGGTTGATGGTGACATCAGAGACTTCGTCGGCCTCGGGCAATACCGCCACAGTACAGGCCGAGGTGTGGATGCGTCCCTGCGTTTCGGTATCGGGAACGCGCTGTACGCGATGGCCGCCTGATTCGAATTTGAGCCTGGAATAGGCGCCCTGGCCTTCTATCTTGGCGATGATTTCCTTGTAACCGCCGACTTCGGAATTGCTGGCCGAGACAATCTCTACCTTCCAGCGCTGCCGTTCTGCATAGCGGCTATACATGCGGAACAGGTCGCCGGCAAATAATGCAGACTCATCGCCACCAGTACCAGCGCGGATTTCAAGGAAGATGTTGCGGTCATCGTTAGGGTCTTTCGGCAACAACAGTTTTTGCAGTTCCAGCTCGATGGCTTCCATGCGGGCCTTCGCGGATTCGATCTCTTCCTGGGCAAAGTCTTTCATTTCAGGGTCTGAGAGCATAGCCTGTGCTTCCTTGATGTCAGATTCACATTGCTCGAAGGCCCGGTATTGCTCAACAATTGGTGTGATCTCGGAGTGCTCGCGAGAGATTTTTCGGTAATTGTCCATGTCATTGGTAGCCTCTTGGCTACTCAACAGACGGTTCAATTCATCCAGGCGCTCGCTCAAAGTGGCGAGCTTTTTTATCATTGAAGATTTCATTAATTATCTAGCTGGTAAAGTTGTCGCAAAAGCGCTTCGAGTTGTTCGTGGTCATGGCTTTGCTGGTTGTTGAGAGCATGGCTGGGGCCATGCAATAGTTTGTTGGTGAGCGCGTTACTCAAAGCATCAAGCACCGCTGCCGGGTCTTCGCCTTTCGCCAGTAGCTTATGGGCTTTTTCCAGTTCGCTACGGCGCAATCTCTCCGCCTGGTCGCGCAAGGCGCGGATGGTAGGTACCGTATCACGGGTTTTCAGCCAGTGCATAAAGTTATCTACACGGGCAGTGATGATGGCTTCTGCTTCCGCTGCCGCTTCCTGACGGTTTCCCAGGCCTTCCTGTACTACCTGTGCCAAGTCATCCACAGTGTAGAGGAACACATCATCCAGTTCGCCAGCTTCTGCTTCGATATCGCGTGGCACAGCCAAGTCAACCATGAATATGGGCCGGTGCTTGCGGGCCTTGATGGCACGCTCCACCATGCCCAAGCCGACAATAGGCAACTGGCTGGCAGTGCTGGTAACAACAATATCGAAATCCGCCAGGCGCTCTGGCAAATCTGCCAGCAGGATGGCATTGCCACCAAAAGTTTGTGCGAGCTCGCTGCCACGCTCGAGCGTACGGTTGGCAACAGTAATGGAGGCGGGTTTTTGTGCGGCGAAATGCTCGGCACAAAGCTCTATCATTTCGCCGGCACCGATAAAAAGCACCTTCTGGCCGTGCAGGTTACCAAAGATGCGTTGTGCCAGCTTGACTGAGGCTGCGGCCATGGAGAGTGAGCTAGCGCCAATCTCAGTACTAGTGCGCACTTCCTTCGCTACAGCAAAAGTGCGCTGGAACAGCTGGTGCAGTAAGGTGCCGAGTGTACCGGCATTTTCGGCGATTTTTACCGCTTGCTTGAATTGCCCCAGTATTTGCGGCTCGCCCAGCACCATGGAGTCTAGGCCGGAGGCGACGCGGAAAGCGTGCTTCACGGCGTCCTGCTGTGGCAGCGTATACATATAGGGCTGGATATTTTGTGGCTTAATACGGTGATATTGCGCCAGCCATGCCAGCGCTTTTTGCGGGTCGTCGGTATTGCAGTAAAGTTCGGTGCGGTTGCAGGTGGAAAGGATCGCCGCTTCATGTACGCCGTGCGTGCTCAAATCGCGAAGCGCTTCGCCCAGTTGTTCATTCTGGAAGGCAACGTGTTCGCGGATGGAAACAGGGGCAGTGGTGTGATTTACACCGACGGTGAATAGATACATATTGCAATTTTCCAGCATAGAGGCGGCATAAGCAACATAAACAACGCATTACTATGTGTTTTTGGTTGGCATTTGCGGTTAAAATATGATTTTTACTGAACTATCTAAAAACTAAATATCATGGCTAAACAATTCAGAATCGCTCCAAGTATTCTTTCCGCCAACTTTGCCAAGTTAGGCCAGGAAATTACCGACGTTATTACTTCCGGTACCGATATCGTTCATTTTGATGTGATGGATAACCATTACGTTCCTAACCTCACTATTGGCCCGTTGGTATGTGAAGCTATCCGCCCGGTGACTGACGCGATTATTGACGTACACCTGATGGTAAAGCCTGTAGACCGTATCATCCCTGACTTTGCCAAGGCTGGTGCTAACATCATTACTTTCCACCCTGAAGCTTCCGACCACATTGATCGCAGCCTGTCGCTGGTGCGTGAACTGGGCTGTAAATCTGGTTTGGTATTCAACCCGGCAACACCGTTGTCTTACCTGGACTACGTGATGGATAAAGTGGACATGATTTTGCTGATGTCGGTGAATCCCGGCTTTGGTGGACAGAAGTTCATCCCAAGCACGCTTGATAAGCTGAAACAAGCCCGTGCCCGTATTGATGCATACACTGAAAAGACCGGTCGCGAGATATGGCTGGAAGTGGATGGGGGTGTCAATGCTGCAAACATTGCTGATATCGCACGTGCTGGTGCCGATACTTTTGTTGCCGGTTCTGCCATTTTCAGCAAGGGTAATGATAACGATCCTAACCGCTACAACACCATAGTCAAAGAGCTGCGAGCTTCTTTGGCTACAGTGTAATCTGTCATCAAAATGAATCCCCTGATTAGTCGAAATAGTTGGCGATGGTGGCTCTGATGTAGTCGCCTGCCCGGATATAGCCGGGCATTACCAACTTTTAGACTTAGGGGATTTTCATGCTACAAACCATCAACCAACAGGAATTCGACGCTCTCGCGCATGAGGGCTATAACCGTATTCCTCTAGTTGCAGAAACATTTGCCGACCTTGATACACCTTTATCGCTTTATCTCAAGCTAGCCAACCAGCCCTTTTCTTATCTTCTGGAATCGGTACAAGGCGGCGAGCGTTTTGGTCGCTATTCGATAATCGGTCTGCCAGCCAAAACTCGCATCGTTGCCTTTGGCCGCAAATTGCAAGTGTTAGAGGGAAACACCGTTATCGAGTCAGTTGACGATGTTAACCCGCTAGACTTTGTGCAGGAATATCAGGCACGTTTCAAGACGCCGCCGTACAAAGGCCTGCCGCGCTTTACCGGTGGCCTTGCCGGGTATTTTGGATATGAGACGGTACGCTATATCGAACGCAAGTTAGCACACACTACCAAGCCTGATGCCTTAGGCGTGCCCGATGTTCTGCTCATGGTGTCGGAACAACTGGCAGTAGTCGATAATCTTTCAGGCAAGCTCTACTTTATCGTCTATGCAGATCCCGCGCAGCCGAATGCTTATACAAATGCACGCGGCAGGCTTCACGAATTGGTCCAACTGCTGCGTAAATCGGTTGCCATTCCTGATGCTCCGCCCATGTCACCTAGTACCGCGACTTCAGAATTTGGCGAGGCAGGATTCAAGGCGGCTGTGGAAAAGGCCAAGCGCTATATATTTGATGGTGACATCATGCAGGTGGTATTAAGCCAGCGCATGTCGCAACCATTTGCTGCGCCACCACTTTCACTTTACCGAGCTTTGCGTAGCCTTAATCCTTCGCCCTATATGTTTTACTACGATATGGGCGATCACCATGTGGTGGGCGCCTCACCAGAGATACTTGTGCGTCTGGAAAACGATACTGTCACGGCTCGCCCAATTGCCGGGACTCGTCCACGAGGCAAGACCCGTGAGCAGGATATTGCGCTGGCAGAGGAGTTGTTGGCCGACCCCAAGGAACGTGCCGAGCATGTGCAATTGATGGATTTGGGGCGTAATGACGTTGGCCGTGTAGCACAAACCGGTACGGTGAAGGTTACCGATAACATGATGATTGAGCGTTATTCACACGTCATGCATATCGTGTCCAATGTTGAGGGCAAACTCAAGCCCGGTATGGATGCGATTGATGTGCTGAAAGCCACATTCCCGGCAGGTACAGTTAGCGGTGCTGCCAAGGTGCGCGCGATGGAAATCATTGATGAGCTGGAGCCGAGCAAACGAGGTATCTACGCCGGGGCAGTGGGCTACCTGGGATTCAATGGCGATATGGATTTAGCTATCGCCATCCGCACGGGCGTTATCAAGGATGGTATGCTGTATTCGCAGGCGGGTGCTGGCATCGTTGCCGACTCTGTCCCCGATAGCGAATGGATGGAAACTCAAAACAAGGCGCGTGCGGTTCTGCGCGCAGCGGAGATGGTGCTAGCCGGGCTGGATAACAGCGGAGGCTGAGAACATGGCGGTTAACAAGAATCGACTGCTAGGTCGACTTCTGATTGTAACGCTGGCTTATCTTGTTACCGGTAAGCTGGGTTTGCTCATTCCCTATGTGGGCTCTCATATCACCTTGATCTGGCTGCCAACTGGCATTGCAGTGGCAGCATTGATGCGCTGGGGTTATGTCACATGGCCAGCAGTCTTTGCTGGCGCATTCCTCGTTAACTTGTCTGTTGGTTCATCATTGCTGCTTGCAGGTGGTTTGGCCGTGGGTAACACACTCGGGCCATTGTTTGCTGCCTGGCTGCTGCAAAAGTTCAAATTCAATATCTTCTTGATGGGCGTACACGATATTCTGCTCATGACCACTGCCGCGTGCTTGGGGATGACGATATCTGCCACTTCTGGCGTGACAAATCTGGTGCTGAATGGTGTATTGGATATTGAGCATGTGATGGAAGCTTGGCTGGTATGGTGGGCTGGGGATACGGTTGGGGTTATCCTGGTCCTGCCGGTATTACTGACCATATCAAAATCAGAATTGAGAAATCTTTGGCAGCAACGTACCAAGTATATTCTTTGGTGCGCCATTGTCTCGGTGCTGGAATGGGTGATATTCCAGCAATTCCACCATGTCTCGGGCCAGTTCATGTTATTGGCATTTGTGGTATTGCCGCTAGTAATATGGTCAACCATGCGTTTTGGGCTTGCTGGCTCATCACTTGCAGTTCTTGGACTTTCTATTATCGCGGTATTTGCAACAGCGAGTGGACAGGGCCCGTTTTACACTCCCGGCATTCATCAAGGCGTCTTCTCCCTCTGGGTATTCATGAGTATCTTGGCTTTGGTTGCCTTGATGATTAGTGTGCTGCAAATAGAACGAGAAGTAACTGAACGCGCTTTGCGGGTCAGCGAAGCCCAGCTGCGCGCTGTGATTGATGGTGCGTTGGATGCCATTGTGACAGTTAATGAAACAGGTCACCTGATAGAATTCAACCCGGCAGCCGAACGTATTTTTGGTTTCAGGCGTGACCAGGTGATAGGTCGGCCATTGGTCGAGGTTATTATTCCACCAGCACTACGCGCGGCACACACCAAGGGGCATCAACTTTTTGTTCAAACTGGAAAAAAACATATCTTTGACCAGCGTCTGGAGTTGACGGCTGTAAGGTCTGACGGTAGTGAATTCCCGGTTGAGTTGACGATTACTTCGCTTAGGGAAAAGGGGTTGCCGCTGGTCACGGGCTTTATCCGTGATATCACTGATCGCAAGAAGGCTGAAGAGGAAATTCGTAATCTGGCATTCTTTGATGCACTTACCAGCTTGCCAAATCGTAGGTTATTACTGGATCGCTTACAGCAGGCGCTTGTCACCAGCGCCCGTACGCAAAGTTATGGTGCAGTCTTATTCATTGATCTGGATAACTTCAAGACGCTTAATGATTCGCGCGGTCATGAGATGGGGGATTTACTGCTGATAGAAGTTGCCAACCGCTTACGACGTTGCGTGCGTGCTGAAGATACGGTGTCACGCCTTGGGGGCGATGAATTTGTTGTGATACTGGAAGATTTGAGTGAGGATCCGGAGCAGGCATTGGCTCAGGTTGGTGTGATAGGCGAAAAAATACTGAATGCTATCAATGAGCCATATTTATTGCGCGAGACTGAACACCATAACACCTCCAGCATAGGGATCAGCCTGTTTTCTGGCCGTGATGTTGTAGTCGATGAGTTGTTGAAGCGTTCTGACACGGCTATGTACCAAGCCAAGGCTGCTGGCCGTAATACGCTGCGATTCTTTGACCCTGCGATGCAGGCATCACTGGAAAAGCGTATCAGGCTTGAATCGCAATTACGCTTTGCGCTCGCGCAGCAGCAGTTACGCATCTATTATCAAGTGCAGGTAGATGTAAGTCGACATGTTTTCGGTGCTGAGGCATTGTTACGTTGGGAGCATCCTCAGCATGGCTTAATGATGCCGACAGAATTTATTGCCGTAGCAGAAGATAGTGGCTTGATTATTCCTATCGGTTACTGGGTGTTACAGCAAGCCTGCCAGCAACTGAAGCGCTGGGAGGCTGATGATCATTGCAGGCATATACAGCTTGCGGTGAATGTAAGTGCGAGGAGATTCCGACAGCCGGATTTTGTGGATGAAATCAAACAACATATCCAGATATCAGGTGCAAATCCAACCTTGCTGAAACTGGAGCTGACTGAAAGTGTAGTTCTGGACAATATTCCCGATACCGTGGAGAAAATGCATGCATTACGTGAGCTGGGCGTACAGTTTGCCATGGATGATTTTGGTACGGGATACTCCTCTCTGGCTTATCTCAAGCAATTGCCATTGACGCAGGTCAAGATTGATCAGTCGTTCGTGCGTGATATCGCAATAGACCCGAATGATGCAGCCATCGTGCAGGCAATTATTGGTATGAGTAGCACCCTGAGCCTTAGCGTCATCGCTGAAGGGGTGGAAACCGAACAGCAGCTTGAGCTGCTTAAGCAATACGGGTGCGAGCAGTTTCAAGGTTATTTGTTTAGCAAACCAGTTCCAGTTGAGGCTTTAGAGAAAATTCTCCACGAAGATAGACTTTTGTTTGTTAACGATTCCGGCGAAAATAGCCGCCTAACTTGAGTACAGACTAATTTTTTAAGATTACCAAATATGTCACTTTTGATGATTGATAACTATGACTCCTTTACCTACAACCTCGTGCAGTACCTTGGCGAGCTAGGGCAGGATGTGCGTGTTTACCGCAACGATGAGATCGATTTGCAGCAAGTGGCTGAGCTTAATCCCCGTCATATCGTTATCTCACCGGGCCCATGCACACCGAATGAAGCGGGTATATCGGTAGCCTTGATCCATGAATTTGCCGGTAAAATCCCCATTCTCGGTGTCTGTCTTGGTCACCAGAGCATAGGTCAAGCTTTCGGCGGCAGGATTGTGCATGCCAAGCAGCTCATGCATGGCAAGACTTCGCTGATTCACCACAACAATAAGGGTGTCTTCAAAGGTTTGCCTAATCCATATACAGCTACCCGATATCACTCGCTGGTTATTGAGCGCGAAACTATTCCCGACTGTCTTGAAATCACCGCATGGACGGATGATAACGAAATTATGGGTGTGCGCCACAAGACATTGCCAGTTGAGGGCGTGCAGTTTCATCCAGAATCTGTCCTCACTGAGCATGGACACGACTTGCTGAATAATTTCCTCAAGGCTTACTAATGACGTTTTTATTCAAAGATGCCTTGCATCAGCTAATCGCTCGTGCGAACTTAACTCATGCACAGATGCTCGATGTCATGCGACAAGTCATGGGTGGGGAATTGACTTCTGCCCAGATTGCCGCACTACTGGTCGGCCTGCGTGTAAAAGGCGAGACTGTTGACGAGATAGCGGCAGCGGCAGAAGTGATGCGCGAGCTGGCAACCAAAGTTATTATTCACGACAAGCAGCATTTGATTGATACCTGCGGTACAGGTGGTGATGGCATACAGACTTTCAATGTCTCTACCGTATGCGCTTTTATCGCCGCGGCTGCAGGCGCTAAAGTAGCTAAGCATGGTGGTCGTTCCGTCTCATCCACTTGCGGTAGTGCCGACGTACTGGAAGCTCTGGGCGTGAATGTGAATTTAACGCCTCAGCAGGTAGCGCGATGTGTTGACGAAATCGGCATCGGCTTTATGTTTGCCCCCAATCATCACAGCGCCATGAAACATGCTGCACCAGTACGCAGTGAGCTGGGAGTGCGCACATTGTTTAATTTGCTCGGCCCGCTGACTAATCCAGCCGGCGCAAAACGACAAGTAATGGGGGTCTTTCACAAAGACCTGACTGGTTTGCTTGCGCGAGTACTGCAAAGTTTGGGAAGCGAGCATGTCATGGTTGTGCATGGCGCCGACGGCATGGATGAGATCTCATTTGCTGGCGATACATATGTCGCTGAACTCAAGGCTGGGCAGGTGACAGAATATGTTCTGAATCCCAAGCAGTTTGGTATGTCGTTGCATAATGTAAAGAGCATTCAGGTACAGAATGCAGAACAATCCCGGCAAATCATACTATATGTGCTGGCAGGCGAAACTGGCCCTGCGCGTGATATCGCATTACTCAATGCGGGCGCTGCAATTTACGTGGCGGGGTTGGCGGAAAATATACACCAAGGTATCGCACAGGCCGCTGAGGTGATAGATAGCGGCGCGGCGAAAAACAAACTGCAACAATTGACTGCTTTAACGCAACAGATGGCCTAACTATGTCTGATATCCTCAATAAAATCCTTAATACGAAATATGCAGAAGTGCAAACGGCGATGGCTGCCAAATCGCTCGATCAGGTGCGTGATGAAGCGTATGCAGTCTCTGACCCCCGTGATTTCGTCGGCAGCATCCACGCCAAGATAGAAGCAGGTAAGCCAGCAGTGATTGCTGAGATCAAGAAGGCCAGCCCATCCAAAGGCGTTATCCGTGAGGATTTTCGCCCGGCAGAGATCGCCAAGAGCTATGAGAAAGGCGGTGCTGCCTGCTTGTCAGTGCTCACTGACAAGCAGTATTTCCAGGGTAGCCCGGAGTATCTGAAGCAAGCGCGCAATGCCTGCAGGCTGCCGGTGTTACGTAAGGATTTCATGATAGACCCCTATCAGGTCTACGAGGCACGTGCCATGGGCGCCGATTGCATACTGTTGATCGTGGCTGCGCTGGAGTTGAAGCAGATGCGTGAGCTGGAGCAGTTGTCGCATGATCTTGGCATGGCGGTGCTGGTGGAGGTGCATGACGGAGATGAACTGGAACTGGCACTGCAACTGGATACGCCATTGATTGGTATCAACAACCGTAACTTGCGTACCTTTGAAGTCACCCTGCAAACTACGCTCGACCTGTTGCAGCAACTGCCGGATGATCGCTTTGTGGTGACCGAGTCCGGTATATTCACACCGGAAGATGTGGCGCTGATGCGCAGCAACGACGTCCACGCGTTTCTGGTCGGCGAGGCTTTCATGCGCCAGCCAGACCCCGGTGCAGAACTGGCGCGGGTTTTTGCATAAGGATCGAAGATGAGCGACCAATACGGAAAATTCCCAGCCAGCCGTCCACGCCGCATGCGCAAAGATGAGTTCTCAAGACGGCTGATGCGCGAAAACGTGCTGACCACGGACGACCTGATTTATCCGGTGTTTGTGCTGGATGGTGAGAACCGTACCGAGGATGTCGCTTCCATGCCCGGCGTCAGGCGCCAGAGTATCGATGTGCTGTTGCAGACCGCTGCTGAATGTGTGCGACTGGGTATTCCGGCATTGGCGCTATTCCCTGTGGTTGAGCAGCAATATAAAAGCCTGGATGCCGCCGAAGCCTATAATCCGCAAGGCTTGGTGCCACGAACTATCAAGGCATTGAAATCGGCTTGCCCTGAGCTCGGCATCATCACTGATGTAGCACTGGACCCTTACACCACGCATGGCCAGGACGGGCTGATCGATGATACGGGCTATGTGATGAACGATGAGACCGTCGCCGTATTGATCAAGCAGGCGCTTTGTCATGCTGCTGCGGGGGCTGATGTGGTGGCACCTTCAGACATGATGGATGGCCGCATAGGTGCTATTCGTAATGCACTGGAAGCTGCCGGCCACATCCATACGCGCATACTGGCTTACTCTGCCAAATATGCTTCGGCGTTCTATGGGCCGTTCCGTGATGCCGTTGGTTCTTCTGCCAATCTGGGCAAGGGCAATAAATATAACTATCAGATGGACCCTGCAAACTCGGATGAGGCCCTGAAAGAAGTCGCGCTCGATCTGGCCGAAGGTGCGGATATGGTGATGGTGAAGCCTGGTATGCCGTATCTGGATATCGTGCGCCGTGTTAAGCAGGAGTTCGGTGTGCCAACCTATGCCTACCATGTAAGTGGCGAATATGCGATGTTGAAGGCCGCTGTGCAGAATGGCTGGCTGGATGAGAAGTCTTGCGTGATGGAAGCCATGCTGGGCTTCAAGCGTGCTGGCGCTGACGGGGTTTTGACTTATTACGCGATGGATATTGCACGCTGGCTGCGTGATTAGTTTAGGCGTGGGATGCGGATGCCGCGATAAGAGCCTGTAGACCTTGAGTATTGGTCTTGACTGCGTTATTGCCATTGGTCGGGTTTTTGGTTGGTACACGTAGATCGTCGATTTCGAATACGCTGAGTTTGATAAGCCCATTCGGGCCTTCGAGCGTAAATACAGGCACCTTTTTCCTCTCGCCGCCTTTTTTGTCTGGGCTATTACTCACCCGATAAGACTTCTCATTTGATTGATAGGGAATTTGCTGATTAAGCAGGAATATTTCCACGTCCTTGAGGCTGTCCGCAAACAGGTGTATGTGGGTCTCGGCATATTTACCGGCAGTACCATCCAGTACCGCGCCAGTTAAGTGCGGATTGAATTTTTCCATCAATTGCATCACCACTAGTGCGTCCGCACGGAGCTGGCGAAGATTCTCTGGCTGGTCTTCACTATTATAAATTTCGTGAAAAAGCCGGATTTCTTCTTCTATTTCAGCATTGGTAGGCAAGCAGTTAACATCGGTTGCACCGAGTTGTCGACCGGCTTTCTTTTTCGCATAGCCGTAATCGGAGATGCCCTCTTCCGCCATCATCCGCGCAGCTTGTTGTGCTATGAGCTGGCGTAGTTGGTGTTGTCGTCCGCTATTATCTTTTGCCATAAACTACTCACCAAAAATCTATCCGATTCCCAAAATCAGAACAGCTGGTCAATCTGTGGCTGATCTCCAGCTTTGGCCGGTGCGGCTGGCTTGCCGACAGGTGCTCCGGTAAGAGGTGAAACGGCTTGTTCTGGCTCATCCGGGGGTGGGAACTCCTGATAGAAATACTCATATAGACCGCCTTCATCATCTTTGGCGCGGGTTCCAGTCAATGGATCTATCTTAATCGAACTGACCCCATCCGGTACCGGATATGGAACATCAGGCATTCCTTTCAGGGCCTCACTCATATAGCGTATCCATATAGGCAATGCGGCCTGGCCACCAGTTTCCTTGGCGCCAAGAGTACGTGGTTGGTCAAAGCCCACCCAGGCTATGGCGACCTGCTTTGGATTAAAGCCCGCAAACCATGCATCGACCTGGTTATTGGTGGTGCCGGTTTTACCTGCCAGATCGTAGCGGCCAAGTTCCCGTGCTTTGGCAGCAGTGCCTATGCGGGCTACGTCCTGCATCATGGATGTCATGAGGAAAGCATTACGCGGGTCAATTACACGCGGCGCATCTTTACCAGCCTCCTCGAATTTGGTTTGCTCTATGACCTTGCCATTGATATCGATAATTTTACTGATGAGATAAGGTTGCACACGATAACCGCCATTAGCAAAGACAGAGTAGGCGCCAGCCATTTGCCAAGGCGTTACTGAGCCAGCGCCTAGCGCCATCGCTAGATAAGGCGGATGATCTTTGGGTGAAAAGCCAAAGCGCGTGATGTAATCCTGAGCATAATCAACCCCGATAGCCTTCAGTATGCGAATGGAAACCATATTTTTTGATTTGGTAAGCGCCGTACGCATCCTGATAGGGCCATCATATTTATTATCAAAATTATGAGGTTCCCATGATGAGCCGCTACCAGTTTCTTCTGCGGATAGAGAGATCGGCTCGTCTTCAATCACGCTTGCAGGGGTAAAGCCTTTTTCTAGCGATGCCGAATAAATGAAAGGCTTGAAACTCGATCCTGGTTGACGCCAGGCTTGAGTGACGTGGTTAAACTTGTTGTGATTGAAGTCAAAGCCGCCTACCAAAGCTCTTACTGCGCCAGTATCTGGCTCGACAGCAATCAGAGCCGATTCGACTTGTGGCAATTGTGCAATTTGCCAAGTGTCTCCATTATGCAACACGCGCACTACCGCGCCGATTTTCAGTTTGTTCTTGGTTGCATCCTTCTCATTGAGCATCTTCTGCACCAATGCCAAACCATCGCCACTGATTTCGACATTCTCGCTATTTTTAGTGTGTACCTTAATCAGCTTGGGGCTGACAGAGGTCACAATGGCAGGTATCAGGCCATTAAATTCGTCGATTTCATCCAGCGCGCTATCCATCCAATTGCCAGCCTCACTTGCATCAGTTTTGCTAGGCACGACAATTTTCTCTGGGCCACGATAACCATGGCGACGATCATAATCCAGGATACCTTGTAGAACCGCACTATTGGCTGCCTCCTGATTACTTTTGCGTATGGTGGTATAAACGCGTAAGCCGCTGGTATAGATATCATCCTTGTAACGCTCGTACATGGCTTGACGCGCGATCTCGGCAACATAATCAGCTGCTAAATCACGTACCTGATGCGATACTCTTAGCCTGCTGGGTTGCTTTAGCGCAGCCTCGTAGGTTTTTTCATCTATATATTTCAACTCTTTCATTCTACCCAGCACGTAGTGTTGCCGAGCTTCGGCACGTTTTGGATTGGCGAATGGATTGAAACGGGACGGTGCTTTGGGCAGGCCGGCTAACATCGCCATTTCGGCTACACTAAGTTTTTCTAATGGCTTGCCGTAATAAACTTGGGCCGCCGCAGCAAAGCCATAGGAGCGCTGGCCGAGGTAAATCTGATTGATGTATAGCTCCAGAATCTGATCTTTACTCAAGCTATGTTCAATCTTGATAGCAAGTAGCGCCTCGCTTAATTTGCGCGTCGCAGTTTTTTCACTGGACAGAAAGAAGTTGCGCGCCACTTGCATAGTGATGGTACTGGCGCCCTCCTTGAAACTGCCAGAGGTTACATTGGCGATAGCTGCACGCAGAATTCCCATGGTGTCTATTCCGCCATGCGAGTAAAAGCGCTCGTCTTCTGCCGCAAGAATGGCATGTTTGAGGTTGTCAGGTACGGCAGCAATCTTAATAACCGCCCGTCGTTCTTCGCCAAATTCGCCTATCAAATAGCCATCGTCGGAATAGACGCGCAATGGGACTTTGGGCCGGTAATCTGTCAAAGCCTCCAGAGAGGGCAGTTCGGGATATATAAGAGTCGCCGCAAGGCCGACAAGTGCAGTGATGACTAATCCTAGTACGATTGCAGAGAGGATTAGAAACTGCCACCATTTTTTTGGGAGCATTGGCTTAGGGAATTCAAAATGATACAGATATGCACATTATAAGTGGCTCGGCCAATAAATTAAAAAATAAAAATTTGCTTTACACTGTTTATAGTTGTTGCTAGCATTTAAGGTAAATTATTAGTATTGTGTGTAACTAACCAGTAAAGAAAGGGAATTTCAGTTTGAAATTCGACTTTTTCAATGAACACACACCGCCTTTGATTGGAGTAGACATTAGCTCTACTTCGGTAAAAATGGTGGAGTTGGCAGAGGGGAGCAAGGGGACACATCGCCTTGAGAACTATGCTATTGCCACGCTTACCAAAGATGCGGTGGTTGATGGCAATATCTCTGATCTGGATCAGGTTGTGGATGCCTTTAAACGCGCGTGGAAATTACTCGGTACGCGTGAAAAAAGGGCTGCACTGGCTTTGCCGGCGGCCGCAGTTATCAGTAAGAAAGTACTCATGCAAAAAGGTTTGCGTGAGGAAGATATGGAGATGCAGGTTGAAGCCGAGGCCAATCAATATATTCCATTTTCACTGGACGAGGTCAATATTGACTTCCAAGAGTTGGGCCCCGCACCAAGTAATCCCGAACAAGAAGTTGAGGTCTTGATAGCGGCCTCACGTAAAGAGAAAATAGAAGATCGTGTAGCTGCGGCTGAAGGTGCGGGTCTGAAAGTCGTAGTGATGGATGTTGAAACTTATGCTACCGAAGCGGCTTATTCCCTAGTTGCTAGCCAACTGCCTAATGGCGGTAAAGACCAGGCAGTCATGATTGTTGATATTGGCGCATTGATGATGCATATCAATGTGCTACACGACAACCAATCTATATATATCCGTGAGCAAACTTTTGGCGGCGGGCAATTGACCCAAGAGATACAGCGTCGCTTTGGCCTGTCTCCCGAAGAGGCTGAAATCGCCAAGCGCAAAGGAGGTTTGCCCGATAGCTACGAGGCTGAAGTACTACAGCCCTTTGTGCAGTCTCTTGCTCTAGAGGTGGCGCGAGCAGTGCAATTCTTCACTAGCTCCACCCAATATAATCATGTAGATCATATCGTTTTAGCTGGGGGGTGTGCTTCAATCCCCGGAGTTGATGTGGTGGTGCAAGAACGTACCCAAGTAAATACAGTACTAGCCAATCCATTTCATGGAATGACCATAAATCCAAGAATCAAGCAGCAGCAGCTAGTTGCAGATGCTTCATCGTTAATGATTGCATGTGGTCTGGCATTGCGGAGGTTTGATTAATGATTCGTATTAATCTCCTACCCCATCGCCAGATTAAGCGTGCTGAGCGTCAGCGTCAGTTTAATCTGATGCTGATTGTTACGGTTGCTATAGCTGGCTTTCTGGTTTTCTCAGTGCAGACTTATATCAATTCCGAAATAGACTCCCAGATGAGCAGAAACTCTCGTCTGGATACGGCAAATGCGATGCTGGATAAACAGATTGAAGAAATTAAAGCACTTAAGGGTCAGATTCAGGATGTGCTGGAGCGTAAGCAAGTTGTAGAAAATTTGCAGAGTAATCGTAGTCAGGCAGTAGTCGTTCTGGATGAAATAAGTCGCCAGCTTCCTGAAGGCATTTATCTTAAAAGTATTAAACAAAAAGGTAATGAAATTACCCTCGATGGCATAGCCGATACTAACGCCCGTATCGCTACCTTGGTGCGTAATCTGTCCAACTCGGATTCAATGGAATTGCCTGTGCTAATAGAAATTAAAGCTGTTTCCGCAAACAACCTTAAACAAAATAGCTTTACGCTTAAAGTGAATTTGAAAGTAAAGAAGGTAACCGACAAAGATGCTAGTCCTAATAAGAGTAAGGACAAGAAAGCATGAAATTAGAAGACTTTAACAGTATAGATTTTAAAAATGCGGGTAATTTACCGTTTCCTGTAAAAGCGGTACTTTTGCTGGTCTTATTGATATTGCTGTTAGCTACTGGGTATTGGTTTTTGTGGAAACCCGCACTTGAGTCCCTAGATCAGGCCAAACTCAAAGAAGTTGATTTACGGCAGGTCTTTATTGATAAAAAGAAACAGGCAATTAGCCTGGACGCATATAAACAGCAGATGATAGACATTGAGAAGACCTTTGGTGCATTGCTGAAACAATTACCTGATAAATCCCAGATGGATGGTTTATTGACCGATATTAATCAGGCGGGATTGGAACGTGGACTCGAATTCGAACTATTCAAGCCCGGCCAAGAGGCACGAAAAGATTTTTACGCGGAATTGCCAATATCTATCAAAGTGATTGGCGGTTATCACGATTTGGGCGCGTTTGCCACCGATATATCCAAGTTATCCCGCATTGTGACGTTGAACGACATTGTTATTACTGTAGTTGGTGCCAAAGATAGCAAAGAGACACGACTGGCGATGGATGCTGTTGCTAAAACCTATCGATACCTCGATGCAAATGAGGTAGCAAGTAAAAAAACAGCCAGTAAAAAAGGCGTTAAGAAATAACGCCGGGGTATATGAAAATGGTCAAAAATTTACAGTCTGGGAAATTAGCTACGGCCATCATTTGGCGATCGATGCTTGTACAAGTCTGTTTTCTTCTTGTTAGTTGTGGTTCCGGTAAAGGTGACGATCTAGACAAATTTATGGAAGAAGCTGGTAAAGATATGCGCGTTAAAATCGAGCCATTGCCAGAAGTAAAGCCGTATGTCCCGTTTCAATACAATGCAGATAATACTCTTAATGATCCCTTTAAACCACGCAAGGCGGAGGCTGGGAAATCGAATGGAATACACCCAAATCTCGACAGGCCAAAAGAGCCATTGGAGGCATTTCCACTAGAAAGTTTGAAATTAGTCGGAGTTTTGTCGAGAGGCAAACTTAATTATGCATTGATTAAGACCCCGGACAACAATATTCAGCAAGTAAGGATTGGAAATTATCTTGGACAGAATTTTGGGATTGTGACAAATGTGACTGAGACTAGCGTCACGCTTAAGGAAATTATTCAAGACGATCTTTCTGGTGATTGGACTGAACGGTCCTCAAGCATCGATTTGCAGGAATAAAGGTGGGATGATGAACATGAATAAATCAATTAAAAATCTTTGTGCAAGTAGTTTAATTGCTCTTCTATGTTGTTTCTCGTTAAATTTGATGGCTGACGATCAGAGTGATGCCGCAAACAAAATAGAGAAAATAGATTTTGCTGCTTTACCAGGAGATCGGGTAGCAGTTCGCATTTCAACGACCCAGCCCATGCAAAATCCACCAGCAGGTTTTACGCTAAATAATCCACCAAGAATTGCACTTGATTTCCCTAATACATTGAATGGATTGGCCAAGAGCAGCCTCAGTGCTGAACAAGGGGTTTTGAAAAGTGTAAATATAGCCCAAGCCAAAGAACGTACGAGACTAGTTCTCAATTTATCGAAAACGGTTACCTATACTGCAAGCGTTAGTGGTAATGAGACTACTATTGTTTTACAAGGGAGCCAAGTTAGCTCAGAGAATACTAATGTGGTGACTAAGTTTGCTGAAGCAACAGCAAGCGATCAACCACATACTCTGAATAATGTAGACTTCATGCGCGGAAAAAATGGCGAAGGGCGTATTATTGTTGACCTTTCTGACCAATCTGCAGGCATTGATATTCGCCAGAAGGGCAAAACTATTGTTGTGGACTTTATCAATACTGATATGCCAACCGAGTTGCAGCGACGTTTGAATGTGGTCAACTTTAATACACCAGTGCTTTATATTGACACAATCAAGCAGGGTAAAAATGTACATATGGTGATTGAACCCCAAGGCAATTGGGAACAGTCCGCTTATCAGGCTGATAAACGTTTCATTATTGATGTCAGACCGATAATAGAAGATCCAAATAAACTGGTTCAAGGATCAAAAGCGGGCTACTCTGGGGAAAAACTGTCATTAAATTTCCAAAATATTGATGTACGGTCTGTTTTGCAGGTAATTGCAGACTTTACCGGTTTCAATATCATTACCAGCGATACAGTAAATGGCAATTTGACTTTACGGCTGAAGGATGTGCCTTGGGACCAGGCTCTGGACATAATCATGCAAAGCAAGGGACTGACGATGCGCAAGAAGGGTAATGTTATCTGGATTGCGCCATCTGAAGAGGTCGCGGCCAAAGAAAAGTTGCTTTTAGAGGCCGGTCAGCAGATTGAGGATCTTGAGCCTTTGCACACGGAGGTCTTTACACTTCGCTACCAAAAAGCCGATGCCTTAAAGGCTTTGATCAGCGACGCTAAGCAGAAGATACTGTCTAAACGCGGTAGCGCAGTAGTGGATGCCAGAACTAACACAGTATTTGTGCAGGATACGCCACGCCAATTGGAAGAAGTGCAACGCATCATCAACAAGATTGATATTCCAGTAAAACAAGTAATGATAGAGTCGAGACTGGTAATCGCTGATGAGCGATTCGGGCGTACATTGGGTGCTCGATTTGGCATTCAGAGGGCATCTACATCCACAAGGGGTGGCGTTGCTATTAGTGGAGATACAACATCTGCGCAGTCGTTGGCAACCAATGCTAGTAAAGTTGGCAGCACTATAGGTACTCAAGATCTAAACGTGAATTTACCCGTGGCTGGAGCTTTCGGGAACTTCGCATTCAGCCTGTTCCGCCTACCTGCTGGCTTTTTATTGAATCTAGAGCTCTCTGCGCTTGAAACAGACAAACGCGGTAAAGTGGTTTCAAGCCCGCGAGTAACCACTGCAAATCAGCAAAAGGCAATTATTGAGCAGGGCACTGAGATACCATATCAAGAAGCCAGTAGTAGTGGTGCAACTACCACCGCTTTTAAGAAGGCTTCGCTAAGTCTGGAAGTTACTCCTCAGATAACACCAGATGAAAAAATCATCATGGATCTTGAGGTGAAAAAAGATAGCGTAGGTCAAGTATTTGCCGGCATTCCATCAATTGATACGCAACGAGTACAAACTCAGGTATTGGTTTCAAATGGCGAAACTGCGGTTCTTGGGGGCATATATCAACAAACCGAGCGTAATGATGTGGAAAAAGTACCATTTTTTGGGGATTTGCCGTTTATAGGCAATGTGTTCAAAAGAACTACAAGACAGAACGATAAAACTGAACTTTTGATCTTTATCACGCCCAGAGTGTTGGATGAGAACCTGTCAGTCCATTAGTGATATCTGACAGATTTTAAGGTTTCACTTAAAATGCCCGTCATGTAAATGATGGGCATTTTTTATGGCAGACAAAATGGCTGCATATTCATTGAGCAATATTTATTTTGTGGGTCTGATGGGGGCTGGGAAAACAACAGTCGGGCGTCTGCTCGCCAAGCATCTCGATAAGACTTTCTACGATACCGATCATGAGATAGAGCGGCGCACAGGAGTCAATATCCCGTTAATTTTTGAGGTTGAAGGCGAAGCTGGGTTTCGCAAGCGTGAATTGGCTGTAATAGACGAACTGACACAGATGGACAATACTGTTCTGGCGACAGGTGGTGGAGCAGTGCTCTTGCAAGAAAATCGCGAAAATCTAAAAAAAAATGGCACGGTGATATATTTGCGTGCAAACGTGCACGAGCTATGGCTGAGAACTCGTAATGATAAGAATCGCCCATTGTTACAAAACGCTGATCCGAGAGCCAGGCTAGAGCAATTGTTTATAGAGCGCGATCCGCTCTATAAAGAGGTTGCGCATATCACCATAGATACGGGCGGCCAGCCAGTCAATGCTATTGTGCATCACATAGAACAATTACTAGATAAATAATACTGAATATGCAAACACTACATGTCGCGTTAGGTGAACGTACATATCCTATACATATCGGACAAAATCTAATTACTGATCCCGGCCTGATCTTGCCTCATCTAAAGCGCAAGCAGGTTGCAATTGTTACTAATACAACCGTAGCCCCACTATATCTCGAAAAGCTTTCTCAGCCATTACTCCAGGCGGGAGTAGCTATTATTCCAATTGTATTGCCAGACGGTGAGGTCTATAAGAGTAGTGAGACATTAAATCTTATTTATGATGCCCTGCTACAAAATCGTTGTGAGCGTAGTACAACGTTAATTGCTCTGGGTGGAGGAGTAATAGGTGATCTGACTGGTTATGCCGCAGCGACTTACTTGAGAGGCGTGCCATTTATACAGATACCAACTACCTTGTTGTCGCAGGTGGACTCTTCTGTGGGCGGCAAGACAGGGATTAATCACCCCTTGGGTAAAAATATGATAGGCGCCTTCTATCAACCCCAATTGGTATTAGCCGATATTGATGTCCTTAAGACGCTACCAGCACGTGAACTGTCGGCCGGATTGGCGGAAGTGATTAAATATGGCCTTATTCGCGACGCTGATTTTTTTGCTTGGCTGGAACTTAATATGCTGCAGCTGTTGGCGTTAGACGCTGAAAAGCTAAGCTACGCAATTTATCGTTCTTGCCAGAATAAAGCTGAAGTTGTTGCGGCGGATGAGCACGAGAGTGGTGAGCGCGCCTTACTCAATCTTGGGCATACTTTTGGGCACGCTATTGAAAATGCCATGGGCTATGGCGTATGGCTGCATGGTGAGGCAGTAGCCGCAGGCACTATGCTTGCCGCAGATATTTCTAGACGTATGGGCTGGTTAACCAATGCGGATGTTTGCCGTATAGCTGAGATATTGAAAATGGCAAATCTTCCTACTACTTCTCCCAATCTTGGGGTTGAGCGTTACCTTGACCTTATGGGGCTGGACAAGAAAGTTGTCGACGGGAAAATTCGCTTGGTATTGCAGCAAGCTATCGGGAGCGCTGTGATTACTAGTGATTATGATGCCGGATTGCTGCGAGAAACACTTGCTATGAATAAGCATGAGTGATCTAGCCCCATATGCCGCTAACCCCACAAATACACGTGGGCGTCGCTACATCGAGCCTGCTCCAGATGGCCGAAATGAATTCCAGCGTGATCGTGATCGCATCATTCATTCTAGTGCGTTTCGTCGGCTGGAATATAAAACTCAGGTTTTCGTTAATCACGAAGGTGATCTATTTCGTACGCGCCTGACACATAGCCTTGAAGTTGCACAGATAGCGCGCGCCATTGCTCGTACCCTTAAGTTACACGAGGATTTGGTAGAAGCAATTGCTTTGGCGCACGATCTCGGACATACCCCGTTTGGGCATGCTGGCCAGGATGCCCTCAATGCATGCATGCATGATTTTGGTGGTTTTGAACATAATCTGCAGTCATTGCGTGTGGTTGATCACCTTGAGCAGCGTTATGCTGAGTTTGATGGCTTAAATCTTACTTTTGAGGTGCGAGAAGGCATACTCAAACATTGCTCAGTGAAAAATGCCAAGTTGCTTGGTGATGTGGGTGAGCGCTTTCTGCATAAACAGCAACCCTCGCTTGAGGCTCAGGTAACTAATCTTGCTGATGAGATTGCTTATAACAATCACGATGTTGATGATGGGTTGCGCTCCGGTTTAATAACGCTTGAGCAACTCAAAGAAGTCCGTATCTTTGCTGAGCACCTGGAAAGAGTGCAAGAAAAATATCCAACGCTATCTGGCAGAAGGCTGGTTCACGAGACCGTACGTCGCATGATTAACTCATTAGTCATTGATTTATGTGAGCACAGTACAAAAACAATCACTAAGGCTAATCCATCAAATATAAAAGATGTACGCAGATTACCTCTATTGATTGGCTTCAGTGAATCGATGCGGAAACAGCAAACTGAACTAAAACACTTTTTACGTACCAGGCTCTATCAACATTATCGCGTCAATCGCATGAGCGCAAAGGCGCAGCGAATCATCAGGGAGTTGTTCGGCGCATTTATTCAAGATACGGGTTTAATGCCGGATGAATATCAATTGCGTGCAGGGCGAGTCAAAAACAACGTTGATACTGCGCGTGCCGTTGCGGATTACATTGCAGGTATGACTGATCGTTATGCTAATCGCGAGTATCAGAGGCTTTTCTCAGTTATAGAATATTAGTACCAAGCAAGGCTTTTAAGAGCCGTGTCCGAAATTAGTCAATCTATAATAACTAGGTCCAGCAGCAGGCTGGATCAGCTAATCTGCCAATAGTGTTGCAAATTTGCAACAAACATCCTCAGTCAGCCATAAAATCCTTATCTTTTCTTGCGGCAGGCTGAATCCATTTGGCATACTACCCCTACCTTCTCGCAAGGGGAGTTCGCGAACTCTGTCGTCAGGTTTGCAAACTTGAATCAACTTTAATGCTTGTAAATTTGACGAAATTAATTAGAAATAAACAGGAGATTTATATGAACAAGAAACTAAGTTTGGCAGTTGCTAGTGCTGTAATGGCATTCGGCGCTTCTGCCGCTAACGCTGGTATCATTATCCCAGCCGGTGACTGGACTCTGGACATCGGTGGCGTTGTTAATGCTTACTACACAGAAACACGTACTACCGGTAAAGCAACTGGCGCTGCACCACTGGGTATTGGTAGCCCATCAAGAAGCACCTCAAACATCACCACCGGTCTGCTGCCTAACTACCTGAGCGTTTCCGGCAAAACTCGCGAAAACGATCTGGATGTTGGTTTCACTATCAGCATTAACCCAGGTGCTTCAACCACTCAAGGTGGTAAGCAATCAGCACAACAAGAAAACCGTCAAGCATTCTTGACCTTCGGCGACAAGAGCTGGGGTTCTATCAAGCTGGGTAAAGATCTGGGCATTTTCGCTTCAGACGCTATCTTGAATGACATGACCTTGCTGGGTGTAGGTTCTGGCGCTGGTGGCTTGGCTGGTAACACCACCACGCTTGGTCGTATCGGTACTGGTTTCATGTACGCTGACTGGAAATCACAAGTTGCTTACACCTCACCAGACTGGAACGGCTTTAACTTTACCGCTGGTGTAACTCAAGCTTGGAATTCAGTTGCTGCTGTACAACCAGGTTTTACATCTGCCCGTCGTGGTGGCGCTTCCCCAGCATTTGAAGGTAAGGCTTCCTATTCTTGGGCAGGCGACTTCGCTGGTAAGGTATGGGTCAGTGGTATCCATCAAAAAGTTGATGGCGCTAATGATTCGGCCGATGCAGTTGATATTGGCGCTAACGTTAACGTAGCAGGCTTCGGTTTAACCGGTTACTACTATGACGGTAGCGGTATTGGTCAAACCATCCAACTGTTTGATGGCTTCGATGCTGCTAAGAAGAGCCGTGATTCAAATGGTGGCTATGTTCAAGCTACCTACGTTATCCCTACCGGTACCAAGCTTGGTATCAGCTGGGGTGAATCTAACCTAGACCACAATGGCGGTGCTGATGCTGCTAACGGCGACGTTACCGACAAGATGTGGACCATCGGTGCTTACCATCCACTTACCAAACACCTGAACTTGGTAGCTGAATACTCAGACTCCAAGCACGAAGTTGGTAACTCAGAAGGTAAGGCAAAGACAGTATCACTGGGCGCAATTCTGTTCTTCTAAGATTATTTAGAAAACAATTTGCTTAAAACGGCGCCTTAGGGCGCCGTTTTTTATTATTATTCACACATGAACATTAATCCCCATATTAAATGGCATGAGGCCATTGTAAATCGTGATTCCAGACAGCTTCAATCAGGGCATAAAAGTGTCATTATCTGGTTCACGGGGCTTTCTGGTTCTGGTAAGTCAACGTTGGCGCATGCAGTAGAAGAAGCTTTATATGATCGCAGTTGCCGTACTTTTGTTTTTGATGGCGATAATGTGCGGCACGGCTTGTGCGCAGATCTGGGGTTCTCCCCGCAAGACCGTCAAGAAAATATCCGTCGTATTGGTGAAATGGCCAAGTTGTTTATAGAAGCTGGAGTAATAGCACTTACAGCATTTATTTCGCCCTATAGAGTAGACAGAGATCGAGTAAGGGCGCTTGTACCTAAAGGAGATTTTATTGAGGTGTACTGCTGTGCACCACTCGAGATTTGTGAGCAGCGTGACGTAAAGGGACTATATGCCAAAGCACGTCAAGGTATAGTCAAAGACTTTACTGGCATATCATCACCTTATGAAGTGCCAGTAAGTCCTGAACTGGTTGTTGATACTGGGAACTTAAGTCTCGACCAGTGCGTGCAACAGATAATGCAATACTTGGGTGATCGCACTATTGTAGTTAAGTGAAAAGTAGTAATCCTCTAAACTGACATAGAGCTATTCTTCAATCCCCAATTCCTGAATTTTCCGGGTTAGTGTATTTCGGCCCATACCAAGTTGTGTGGCGGCTTCAATACGGCGTCCGCCGGTATGTTGCAGTGCCTTTGTAATCAATATCTTTTCAAATTCCCGAGTACGTAAATCCAGTACATTCTGCTCACCACGATTTAATGCATCCGTGACTTCAGAAGCCAATGCATCTTGCCAAGAAGCAGCACTTAGTGGTTTAGCAGAGTCCTCTTTCAGTTCGGGTGGCAAATCCGCCACATCAATATTCTGGCCTGGGGCCATGACAGTGAGCCAATGACAGACATTTTCCAGTTGCCGTACGTTGCCACTCCAGCTCATGGTAGCTAAATAACGTAATGCTGCAGCGGAGGGTTGTTTTGGTTCTACCCCGAGCTCCTGAGCACTTTGCTGCAAGAAATGTTTCGCTAGTAGAGGCACATCTTCACGGCGCTCACGCAGAGGAGGCAGGCGCAGGCGAATGACGTTCAGCCGGTGAAACAGATCCTCACGGAATAACCCCAACTTGACTCGTTCTTCTAGGTCTTGATGGGTAGCAGCAATAATCCGTACATTGACTTTTACTGGCTGGTGGCCTCCGACCCGGTAGAATTGGCCATCACATAAAACTCTGAGCAAACGAGTCTGAAGATCCGATGGCATATCGCCAATTTCATCAAGAAATAATGTACCTCCGTCAGCTTGCTCAAAACGGCCGCGGCGTGCAGCTTGTGCCCCAGTAAATGCGCCACGTTCGTGGCCGAAGAGCTCCGATTCAAGGAGATCTTTAGGGATGGCAGCCGTGTTGATGGCGATAAATGGTTTCTCAGCGCGTGGGCTGTGTCGATGTAGCGCGCTTGCAACTAGCTCTTTGCCTGTGCCGGATTCGCCATTGATCAGTACGGTGGCATGGGAGCGGCTAAGTCGTCCAATGGCCCTAAACACTTCTTGCATCGCCGCCGCCTGACCTATGATTTCTGGGGTCTCTTCCGGGGCCACAGCCTCAGTAGCTTGACGCATGCTCTCATCAACAGCGCGTTTGATAATTTCCATTGCCTGATCAACATCAAATGGCTTGGCCAAGTATTCAAATGCCCCACCTTGAAATGCGGCTACTGCGCTTTCCAGGTCTGAATATGCGGTCATGATAATGACGGGAATATCAGGCAAGCGCTGCTTGATTTCTTGCAGGAAATCAAGCCCTGAGCCGTTAGGCATGCGAATGTCGCTCACTACGACCTGTGGCTCGTCACTATTCAATGCATTCAGTGCTTCTGGTACAGAAGCGAATGTTTTGAACTCCATGTCTGTACGCGCTAGTGCTTTTTCAAATACCCAGCGTATGGAGCGGTCATCATCAATAATCCAGATGGGTTTCATGTTTTGTTCCATAAATTGTTAATACGAGTTTGATTCAATTCTTATTGCCGTGGGATTAAACACTTCATTGCCGTACTCTCAATTGGCAGCAGAATAGTGAAGCATGTATATCCTGGCCGGCTGTCGCACTCAATCATGCCGTGATGTTGCGTTATAAATGTCTGTGCAAGTGTTAGTCCCAGGCCGGAGCCGCCTTCGCGACCAGACACTAGAGGATAAAAAATACGGTCACGAATTTCTGGCAATATGCCCGGGCCATTGTCGATGATCTGTAATTTGATGGCTACGCGATAGCGCTTTTTTGCTAGTGTGACTTGTCGTTCAGCACGAGTACGCAGGGTAATCTGGCCCTGCCCTTGAGTCAGGCTCAGCATTGCTTGAGCTGCATTGCGGGCTATATTTAACACGGCTTGGATGAGCTTTTCACGGTCACCTATAAGCTCAGGAAGGCTAGTATCATAGTCACGTTTTACCATTACCCCCTTGGGGGACTCGGCTAATAAAAGACTGCGTACACGCTCTAGTACTTCGTGAATATTGGTCGGTTCGTACTTCGGTACTCTGTGTGGGACTAGTAAGCGATCCATCAATGTTTGCAGGCGATCAGCTTCTTTGATGATCACTTGTGTATATTCGCGCAAATTTGCTTGCGGTAATTCATGTTCAAGTAGCTGTGCTGCACCGCGTAGCCCGCCCAGTGGGTTGCGGATTTCATGTGCCAAATTACGCAATAGTTCAGCATTGGCCTGCTGTTGAATCAGCATCCGTTCTTCACGCGCGATCCTTAGCTGCTGGTCCATTTGTTGAAACTCGAGTACCAGGCAAGCCGGAGCCAAATCTACCGGCGTTACCGTACATGTAACTGCCAGCGAGTTCTGGCGCAGGGTTGTAATAAGGAACTCATGCTCACGAAATGGGCTGTAATTCAGAATCGCATTCTCTACGGCAGAATGCAAGATTTCGCTGCCAGGAAACACTTGTGATATTGGCAGGCCATTGATTTGCTTCGCACTTAATGCAAATAAAACCTCTGCCCCCGGATTGGCATAAACTACATTACGTGATTGATCGAGTAGTATCACCGCTGTGGCTAAGTGCTCCAGACCGGCGAAAGAAGAAGGGATGTTTTGTACCATGGCTCTCTGGATAAGCAAAAGCTAGGCCAGAGCAAGGTTGGTTTTATTTGAGGGAGTCGAGCTCTTTTTGCAGTAGCTGTACATTCTTCTCATGTGAACTCACATCATCTTGTAAACGCTGCATTTTTTCATCAAATTTGGCCACGTTGCGAAATGTTTTACCATTAGCACCGCGATAAACTTCAGGTGTTGATTCCCCTTCAGCATAAGCCTTTTTCGCTTCCTCCAAGGCTTTCTTTTCGTTATCTAATTCATCTCGTAGTATCTGTTTACGTACGTCATCGCGCTGACTTTGGGTTTGACGATCTACTTTAGGGAAGTTGGCCGGTGTTGGGTTTTTTGCGCGACTAGATTTAGACCCAGAGAGCGTGCCTTTTTCAGGTGCGTCTGAATCCAGGTTTAATCTGGTTGCGCCCTTGCTAGGGCTGTTAGAGTACGTAATGTGCCCATTAGCATCTACGCTTTTATATATCTCTGCTTGCGCTATTGTGCAGATGCACAAGCAGCTTGAAATCAGGCAGAGCATTAACGGGTTATTTTTCATATGCCAAAGTGTAGTTGAGAACAGATACTGAGGCAACGCGCTCAATTCAAGTCTCGTTGACTAAGAGTTAAAGGCTTAAAAATAAAAAAGGCGGGAAAATCCCGCCTTTTTACCTAATTAAGCCGTTGATAGGCTTAAGCTGAATTAGCAGCTGTAATACATTGCAAACTCAATAGGATGTGGAGTCATGCGCATCTTGGTGACTTCTTCCATCTTGAGGTCGATGTAGCTGTTGATCCAGTCTTCAGAGAATACACCACCGCGGGTCAGGAACTCACGATCCTTATCGAGGTATTCCAGCGCTTGCTCAAGTGAGGAGCATACGGTTGGAATCGCTGCATCTTCTTCTGGAGGCAGGTGGTAGAGGTCTTTGGTTGCTGGCTCGCCTGGGTGAATCTTATTCTGCACACCGTCCAGACCAGCCATCAGCAGTGCGCTGAATGCCAGGTATGGGTTAGCGGTAGGGTCGGGGAAGCGGGCTTCAATACGACGTGCCTTTTCACCATGTACGAATGGGATACGGATAGATGCAGAACGGTTCTTGGCAGAATAGGCCAGTTTTACTGGGGCCTCAAAGCCTGGCACCAGACGCTTGTAGGAGTTAGTACCTGGGTTGGTAATTGCGTTCAGGGCGCGTGCGTGCTTGATAATGCCGCCGATGTAGTACAGTGCGAACTCGCTCAGGCCGGCGTAGCCGTTACCTGCAAATAGGTTTTTGCCATCTTTCCATACGGATTGGTGTACGTGCATACCGGAACCGTTGTCGCCGACAATAGGCTTAGGCATGAAGGTGGCGGTTTTGCCGTAAGCGTGTGCGGTGTTCAGTACAACGTACTTGAGGATTTGTGTCCAGTCCGCACGTTGGGTCAGGCTGGCGAATTTGGTACCGATTTCGCATTGGCCAGCGGTCGCCACTTCGTGGTGATGCACTTCAACAGGTACGCCCATGCCTTCCAGAGCAATGCACATGGCGGAACGGATATCCTGCAATGAATCGACTGGTGGTACTGGGAAGTAGCCGCCTTTAACACCAGGGCGATGGCCGGTGTTGCCGCCTTCAAATTTTTCACCAGAAGCCCAAGCGCCTTCTTCGGAGTTAATCTTGACGGAACAGCCGCTCATGCCAGCATCCCATTGAATGGAATCGAAAATAAAGAATTCTGGCTCTGGGCCAAAGTAAGCAGTATCACCAAGTCCGCTGGACTTCAGATAAGCTTCTGCGCGTTTGGCCAGACTGCGTGGGCAACGGTCATAGCCTTTACCATCGGTAGGATCAACAACGTCACAGGTCAGGATGAGGGTGGGTTCATCCATGAATGGATCGATATTGGCTGAGTCTGGGTCAGGCATCAGTTGCATATCAGAAGCTTGAATACCCTTCCAGCCGGAGATTGAGGAGCCGTCGAAAGCATGGCCTTCCGTGAATTTGCTCTCATTGAATGCAGAAACAGGCACGGAAACGTGTTGTTCTTTCCCCTTGGTGTCGGTGAAACGAAAATCAACGAACTTTATGTCGTTGTCTTTCACCATTTTCATTACGTCAGCAACCGCCATTTGATTCTCCTAAACTTTATTTTGTAATGGATTAGTAAGTAAATTTCAGACACGTTTTACTAGCAGGAAACATGCCATTAAGAAAAGCTGAATTCTTATTTTCACACATAAGGTTACAAAAGAAAACCATAATGAAGCGCACCAAACATGAGCTTGTAAGTCCTATATGCACCAATATGGTGCATATAGGCGATGGCTTGGAATAAAGCTATACTTGAATCAGTAGTTATTTTAATAGGGATGAATCATGGAAACCCTGACGCAAATTTTAGAAAACGCCAAACACCGAGCGCAGGAAAGAAATCTACCTTACGCAGGTGCTCTTACCCCGCAGGAGTCATTGAAAGTGCTGGAATTGGCCCCCAGCGCCAAACTTATCGATGTACGCAGTCGTGCTGAGTTAGACCTGGTGGGTAGGATTCCACAGGCAATGCATATTGAATGGGCATTCTATCCGGGCTGGCAACAGAACCCTGACTTTCTTGCCCATCTTAATATGCAGTTGGATCCAGAGGCTCTCGTGATGTTTATCTGCCGTACTGGTGGTCGTTCGCATCATGCGGCAGCTTTGGCTACACAAGTGGGTTTCACCGAGGCTTACAACGTGCTTGAGGGCTTCGAGGGAGAAACCGATGCTAACAGCAAGCAACGCGGCAAAATCAATGGCTGGAAAGCTGCCGGTTTACCTTGGGTTAACAGTTAAAGTTAAAAATGACAGATCGTTACGCGGTTATAGGCAACCCAATCGAGCATAGTAAGTCGCCACTGATACATCAAGCTTTTGCTAGACAGACCCTGCAGGATATTGACTATAGTCGTGTACTGGCACCACTGGATGCTTTCCCGGAAACGATACAGAGCATGCGCAGTTCTGGCTTTAAAGGGGCTAATGTGACCGTTCCCTTTAAGCTGGAGGCCTTTAATCTGGCGAATCGCCTGACTGAGCGCGCCCATGATGCAGGTGCAGTCAATACCATGATTTTTAATAGTGAAGAGATTGTTGGAGATAACACGGATGGTATTGGGCTGGTGCGTGACATTCAACAAAATTTGCACATAAGTTTTAATGCAAAGCGTGTTTTGCTGATAGGCGCAGGTGGTGCTGCCGAGGGAGTCTTGCACCCTATTCTGGAGCAACAACCGCAACTATTGGTAATTACCAATCGAACACTGGATAAAGCTTTAAGCATGGTAAAGAAAGTCGAAGAGCAAGGTGAGTTTCGGCTTGTCTCGGTCAATGCTTATGCATTTGATGACCTTCATGGACAGTCTTTTGATATCGTCATTAATGCTACTTCGACTGGTTTGAGTGACACTCAATTGCCGCTGCCATCAGACGTTTTTGCTTCTGGAGCTTTGGCCTATGACATGATGTACGGTCGTGAAACCCCATTTATGGCATTTGCCCGTAAACGTGGTGCAGCGCAAGTTGCAGATGGACTTGGTATGCTGGTTGAACAAGCTGCCGAGTCTTTTTATTTGTGGCGCCATGTCCGACCTCAAACCCTTCCAGTAATTGCTCAACTAAGAGCATGAGGTTCAAGCAATGGGTGGCAAGCGTGTTATTAACGCTAATTGTCATAGTCGTGCTTTATCAGCTATGGATTTTTCTGCATATCTGCTGGTGGGTAAATCACAATCCATCTACCAGTGCCTTCATGGAAGATCGATTGGAAACCTTGCAAGTAGATAACCCATCGGCCGAGTTGAGGCATCAATGGGTGGATTACAAAAAAATCTCCAATAATCTCAAGCGTGCAGTTATTGCTTCTGAAGATGCAAAGTTTGTAGACCACGAGGGTTTTGACTGGGATGGCATACAAAAAGCTTATGAAAAGAATTTGAAGAAAGGCAAGATAGTCGCCGGCGGCTCAACGATTAGCCAGCAATTGGCCAAGAACCTGTTCCTTTCTACCAAGCGAACGCCATGGCGAAAAATGGAAGAAGCCATGATTACGCTGATGCTGGAACAGATGATGGATAAACGCCGTATTTTCGAAATTTACCTGAACATTATTGAATGGGGTAATGGGGTATTCGGTGCGGAAGCGGCTGCCAGACACTACTTCGGTACAAGTGCACAAAATCTTTCTGCTTATCAAGCAGCAAAGCTGGCGGCAATGATTCCAAATCCCAGATTTTATGATAAGCGTCAGGGAGCCTCTGGTCTCGCACGTAAAACGGGAATCATCCAAGCTCGGATGAATTACGCAGAAACCCCCTGAATAGTTTCTAACCAACTATTAAAGGAGAGGCTTCAGGTATTTGCCAGTGTAGCTTTTAGCGGCGCTAGCTACTTGTTCTGGCGTACCCTCGGCGATAATTGTGCCACCGCCATCGCCGCCCTCCGGGCCCAAATCAATAATCCAGTCCGCAGTCTTAATCACGTCTAGATTATGCTCAATAATGACGATGGTGTTGCCGTGGTCGCGTAGTCTATGCAACACATCGAGCAGCAATTGGATATCGGCAAAATGCAAGCCAGTGGTTGGCTCATCGAGAATATAAAGCGTGCGGCCAGTATCGCGTTTGGATAACTCCAGTGCTAGTTTGACGCGTTGGGCTTCACCACCAGAAAGCGTGGTGGCGGATTGTCCGAGCGTGATATAGCCAAGGCCGACGTCAAGGAGGGTGCTGAGTTTGCGCTGAACAACGGGCACAGCATTAAAGAATTCATGCGCTTGCTCTACCGTCATCTCCAGCACTTCGCGGATGTTTTTGCCCTTATAGTGAATTTCCAGAGTCTCGCGATTGTAGCGATGGCCCTTGCAGACATCACACGGGACATAAACATCCGGCAGGAAGTGCATCTCTACACGTAGCACGCCATCGCCTTGGCAGGCCTCGCAACGTCCACCTTTGACGTTGAAGGAGTACCTGCCCGGGCCGTAGCCGCGTGCACGTGATTCGGGTACGCCAGCGAAAAGCTCACGAATCGGTGTGAACAGACCGGTATAAGTTGCCGGGTTGGAACGTGGTGTGCGCCCAATCGGGCTCTGGTCCACGTCTACTACCTTGTCGAAAAATTCCAGGCCGTCAATTGCCTCAAATGGTGCTGGCTCTGTTGAGCTACCATATAGATGCTGGGCCACGACGCGATAAAGGGTATCGTTAATCAGTGTGGATTTACCGGAACCAGATACGCCCGTTACGCAAGTTAGCAAACCTACGGGCAGCTTGAGGGCAACATCCTTGAGGTTATTGCCCGTGGCATGCGTCATCTTCAGCCATCTTTTTGCATCCGGCGCATGACGTTTTCTGGAGTACTGAATCTGTTTCTTCCCGCTAAGATACTGCCCGGTGAGTGACTGGTCGTTGGCTTGAATCTCAGCAGGCGTACCTTGCGCGACTATGTTGCCGCCATGCTCACCGGCACCAGGTCCGATATCCACGACATAGTCGGCAGACATAATGGCATCATGGTCATGCTCAACTACGATGACGCTGTTGCCTATATCGCGCAGGCGTTTAAGTGTATCAAGCAGGCGATCATTGTCACGCTGATGTAGGCCGATCGAAGGTTCATCCAGCACATACATGACGCCTGTCAGGCCTGAGCCAATCTGTGATGCCAAGCGTATACGCTGTGCTTCGCCGCCGGATAGTGTTTCTGCTGAGCGTGAAAGTGACAGATATTCCAGGCCAACATTGGTGAGGAACTTCAGCCGGTTGCTGATTTCCTTGACGATTTTGTCGGCAATGGCGAGTTTCTGGCCAGTTAATTCAAGCTTGTCAAAGAAAGTGAGTGCATGCTTTAGCGGGATTTCGCAAACTTCATGGATATTCTGGTCGCCAACCTTGACATGGCGAGCCTCGCGCCTGAGCCGGGTACCGCTACACTCGGGACAGGACTGCGAATTGAGGTACTTCGCCAGCTCTTCACGTACGGTAACGGAATCAGTTTCGTGATAACGGCGCTGCAAGTTATTAAGTATGCCCTCGAAACTATGGCTTTTCGTGAAGAAAGTGCCCCGCTCATTGAGGTATTTGAAGGCAATCGTTTCCTTACCGCTACCATGTAAAAGAATATGCTGGATATGCTGCGGCAGGGCTTCAAAGGCAGTATCCAGATCAAAGCCGTAATGTGTTGCCAGACTTTGTAGCATTTGGAAATAAAACTGGTTACGCTTATCCCAGCCTTTGATGGCACCTGCGGCCAGAGATAGGTGCGGGAAGGCAACTACGCGTTTCGGGTCGAAGAAGCTGATCTGGCCCAAACCGTCACATTTGGGACAGGCGCCCATCGGGTTATTAAAGGAAAATAGGCGCGGCTCGAGTTCGGCAAGTGAGTAGTCACAAACTGGGCAGGAGAACTTGGCTGAGAATAAATACTCTTTGCTGGTATCCATTTCCATGGCCACTGCTTTACCCTCAGCAAGGCGCAGTGCCGTTTCAAAAGACTCGGCGATGCGCTGTTTCATATCTGCGCGTACCTTGAGGCGGTCAACTACTACATCTACATTATGTTTGATGGTCTTCGCCAATTTGGGAATGGCATCCATCTCGTAGATTTCACCATCGACTCGCACACGCACAAATCCCTGTGCTTTTAACTCTTCGAATAAATCAACTTGCTCACCTTTACGGTTGCTGACGACTGGCGCCATGATCATGAGCTTGGTGTCTTCCGGCAACGCTAGGACACTATCCACCATTTGTGAGACAGTTTGCGCCTCCAGCTTGATGCCGTGATCAGGACACTCCGGGTCACCGGCGCGTGCATAGAGCAGGCGCAGATAGTCGTGGATTTCGGTCACTGTGCCCACAGTAGAACGTGGGTTGTGAGAGGTGGATTTCTGCTCAATCGAGATGGCAGGGGATAAACCTTCGATCAGATCGACATCGGGCTTTTCCATACGTGCCAGAAACTGTCGTGCATAGGCTGACAACGATTCAACATAGCGACGCTGACCCTCTGCATATAAGGTGTCGAACGCAAGTGAGGACTTACCTGAGCCGGAAAGGCCGGTAATTACAATCATCTTGTTGCGTGGTAAATCCAGTGAAACATTTTTTAGGTTGTGCGTGCGTGCGCCGCGTATGCGTATGAAATCCATGTCTGTCTGACGTCGAGTAAGGCAACCTGCTAATATACGCAATTTCCTGCACTAAATTCAATTAGTTTTCATGACAAACACTGAACGCATGTCCGCACTTGAGCTACGAGCGAGTGCAAGCTTGGCTTCAATCTACGGTTTAAGAATGTTTGGCATGTTTTCAATATTGCCAATCTTCTCTATTTACGCCGAGAAGTTACCAGACCATCCCAATCATTTATTGATAGGCATTGCCTTGGGCATTTACGGCCTGATGCAGGCTGTTTTTCAGCTGCCATTTGGTATGGCGTCCGATAAATTTGGCCGCAAACCGATGATATACGTGGGCTTGGTCATTTTTGCAATTGGTAGTGTTGTGGCAGCCTCGGCACACAATATTGAAATCATCATACTGGGGCGTGCCATACAAGGCGCTGGGGCAATGAGCGCGGCAGTCATGGCGCTAGCAGCGGATTTGACGCGTGAAGAGCACCGTACCAAAGCGATGGCAATGATAGGCGGCACTATAGGAGTGACATTTGCGTTATCGTTGATCTTAGGTCCTGCACTTAATCAGTGGATAGGTGTTTCCGGCATCTTTTTGTTGACGGGTGTCTTGGCCGCTCTGGCCATACTGGATGTGAAGTATCTGGTACCAGATCCTCTCATTAGCCGCTTCCATTCAGATGCAGAAGCTTCACCAAATAAGCTTAAGGATGTCCTCAGGGATAAACAGCTGCTGCGCCTGAACTTTGGTATTTTTGCCTTGCATGCGGCGCAGATGGCGATGTTCGTCGTTGTCCCTTTTGCTATCAAACAGACCAGCGGCATGAATGAAAACGATCACTGGCAAATTTACCTGCCTATTATGTTGCTATCCTTCGTGCTGATGGTGCCGACGATTATCTATGGTGAGAAGCGCGCCAAACTCAAACAGGTGTTTGTTGCCGCTATCGGGATTATGCTGGCAGCACAACTGCTGTTTGCCTCTTCTATCAGCCATTTCTGGGGTATCGTTGTATCACTCTCGGCTTATTTCATTGCCTTCAACGTGCTTGAAGCTACGCTGCCATCTATCATCAGCAAACTGGCGCCGGCCGCCTCCAAAGGCACTGCCATTGGTGTGTATAATACGGCTCAATCAATCGGAGTTTTTGTTGGCGGTACCATGGGCGGCTACCTTTCGCACTACTATGGTTTCGCTTCTGTATTTATATTCTGCAGTGTATTGATGGCATCATGGCTGCTGTTTGCGCTGAGTATGAAAGCGCCACCTGCGGTCAAAAGCAAGATGTATCATTTACAGGACATGAGCGCGGATGGTGCCAAGCAATTATCCGAAAAACTGGCTGTATTGGCTGGTGTGCGGGAGTCTGTGGTGATACCTGAAGAGGGCGTGGTCATACTTAAAGTCGATATGCAGCAGAGCTTTGATGAAGCAGCAGCGCTGCGTTTAATAGGGGAATAATATGGCATCAGTAAACAAGGTGATTCTAGTTGGCAACCTCGGGCGTGACCCGGAAATGCGTTACATGCCGTCTGGTGATGCGCTCGCTTCATTCAGCATCGCCACTACAGACAACTGGAAAGACAAAAACGGCCAGAAACAGGAACGCACCGAATGGCATCGCATTTCCATGTTTGGCAAATTGGCTGAAATCGCAGGGGAATACCTGAAAAAAGGCTCCTCAGTCTACATAGAAGGCCGCCTGCAGACACGTAAATGGCAAGATAAAGAAGGTAACGAACGGCAAACCACAGAAGTGGTTGCTGACCGTATGCAGATGCTTGGCGGTCGTAGTGGCGGTAATACTTATGAAGTGATGGATGACGAAGCCTCAGCGCCAGCTGACGCGCCACGCCAATCAGCAGCAGAGCGGCAAGCGCCAGCTGCCAAGCCAGCTACAGGCGGTTCGAACTTTGATGATTTTGAGGACGATATTCCGTTCTAAAAGCTACCTGCGACTGAATTGTAAAGTTTTAAACTAAGCCCTCTGTTTTCAGGGGGCTTTTTTATTTTCAGGACTTTGTAGGATTTAATGCCAATTAATAAAAACGGCTGCACCTAAAGTTGCGATTATAAATAACTCTGTCATTGTTAATATATCTGACTCAGTTTTAGTTATTTCACCATAAGAGTCATCACACCTTAACCCCAACACAGCCACATAAATTATCTGGAAGATGAAAATACCTAGTATTGAATACATAATTCAATCTGCCGATATCTAATGAAACTCATAAAGAACACCCCTGTAAGAATCAGTATTTGAAGCGGTAGTACGTAAAAACCAGTCAACTTTTACAAAAATCGAATAAGTATTTTTTGAATAGGTTTTGCTTTCTTTAATCCTTTGGATTAATAATAGAATCCATAAAAATTTCTACTTTGAGAAATTATTAGTGATTCTTACTGACGAGCTACTTGTCAACTTGCTAAGTTGCGAAACAGAAGAAAAGTGGTGCAATACACTTTTCTCTATCGCTCAAGGCTATGGTTTCGAGCAAACGCTCTATGCGGTTATCCCTAACAAACGTGCGCCACTTGAAAATGCATTTCTTCGTAGTAATTACTCTCCTGGTTGGCGGACTACTTATGATCAAGAAAAGCTTGCTTATGTAGATCCGACAGTTGGTCATTGCCTTAATAGTACTGTTCCATTAGTTTGGGCCTCAGAGACTTTCCAAGATCCAAATCAAAAAGATCTCTATGAAGAAGCATGCGGGTATGGCATACGTTCTGGCATTATTTATCCTATTCACGGAGCTAATGGAGAGTTTGGTGTCTTTAGTTTTGTTTCCGATGTACTTTCAGATCAAAAATTTCGCCAGGAATTAATCCACGCCATGCCTGCATTGGCATTACTTAGGGACTATGCCTTCGAGTCGTCTCGCCGTTTCCTGACCACAGATACTGCTGAAGAGAAAGTCCGCTTAACAGAACGAGAATTAGAAGTGCTGAAATGGACGATGGCCGGTAAATCCTCTTGGGAAATATCAAAAATTCTCTACTGTGCTGAGGCAACAATTAATTTTCACCTTAGTAATATAAGGCGGAAATTTGAAGTGACTACGCGACAGCAGGCGGTAATTAAAGCCATTCGTATCGGCCTGATTAATCCTGATTAAATTAACCAAGGTTAAGATGGTTTCTGCCATAACCCATTATTGAGCGGCTAATGTTTTGACGAGCACGCTGCAAATCACGATCGGCAATTACCCCTTCAAGGTATAGTTCAATCAGAATAGTAATCGGTGATGGCATTTCTCCTCCTAGTTCAAAACGGCTACCACGTGACTGGGTTACCCCAAAGCGTTTCCAGAATTTGGTTTGGCTTTCGCGGCGTGACTTACGTATATTTCTTAGTGTTTCAGCGTTCATAGCACTCGCTTCTCATCCATTAACATAACAGGTTTTCTAAAAGACTATTTTTTTACGTAATTCGTAGTCTCTCTCGTCAGTCATATTTTTTAACCTATCAATTCTGATAGTTACGCGGCTATGCAATTAGCATAATTATTTATGCCTCTTGGGTATTTTAGGGGCGTAAAAATGTCGTTATCTATACAAATAGCTGCTAGACGTGAATTTCGCAACGAAGATCTTTGGGAAATGCATAAATTACGTGCCAAGGTATTTAAGGATCGAATGGGGTGGGAGGTCCCCATCATGAGCGGGATGGAAATAGATGGGTATGACGCCATCGACCCCTACTACATGCTGGTAAAAGAAGAGAGCGGTAAATTGCGTGGGTGTTGGCGCATTTTGCCTACTGAGGGCCCTTACATGCTTAAGGACTCGTTTCCACAACTATTGCATGGTGAAGTGGCCCCGGCAAATCGAAAAATTATGGAATTGAGCCGGTTTGCGATTGAGAGTGAAGGTAATCAAAGCTTCGGGTTCTCTGAAATTACCATGGAGTCCATCAGGGAAATTATCGCTTATGGCCATCGGATCGGTATAGATCAGTACGTGACTGTGACTACTACGGCAATAGAGCGCCTGTTGCGACGAGCCGGTGTAGATATCTCCCGCTTCGGTCCGCCCTTGAGGATAGGGGTCGAAAATGCCATTGCGCTGTATGTGAATATTGAAGTGACCTATGACAACTTATTCGGGGTACTAGCCAAAGCTGCCTGAGTTATTGAGCGCGTTGGTTTTGGGAAGGATAAGTATTGCTTGCTAACAGCTTTTGTGGCGCGTTTTCGATGCTCTGGGTAAAGCTCTGAGGTCATGTATCATTTATAAGACTTCATGAAAATCATTAGTTGTTTTTGGTGTTTTTACTCATTCGTAATGAAAACTTTAAGAGTAACACTGGAGATACAGCTTTTTATAATAACGAAGTTAACTAAGCAAAGAGGGCTGTCTTGGGAACATCACTGAAAGTTTTTATAGCAAAGGCTGTTTTTGCCAAACGCCTTAGAGCTAGGTATGGAAGTGGTCTACTAAAGACCGCTAGCTTTTGCTGTGTTCAATATCCCTATACGCATTTTTTGCGGATAGCCTAGTTTAGCCCTTGAGCCTCCTGACTAGCCATCATGCAAAGCAAAATGCAAGGGAATCTAGAAGGGCGGTTTAAGCAGAACCTTAACTTAGGTGAGCTCATCTATCTGGTCGTTTTTCTTGTCGACGAGCAGCATTATGCACTCCCGCTTGCCACGGTCAACCGCATTGTTCGCGCAGTAGAGGTGACTCCGCTACCCGAGGCGCCAGCCATTGTGCTTGGAGCAATCAATGTGGAAGGCAGGATTATCCCCGTGCTTAATCTCAGGCGCCGGTTTCTTTTACCGGAGCGGGAAATTGGTACGGCTGATCAATTCTTGATTGCGATTACAACACTTCGTATGGTGGCGTTGGTCATTGATGAAGCTCTGGATGTCATCGAGTATAAGCAATCTGACATTATAAGTTCTGATCAAATCGTACCTGGCCTTGAACAATTCCAGGGAGTGGTCAAGCTTAATGATGGCTTGGTGCTGATACACGACCTTGAAAAATTCCTATCCCTGGAAGAAGCGGATATGCTGGATTCTGCCTTGGCGGAGGTCGAATAATGTCACGCCAGGTGCAAGAAGCCCAGTGGTCGCAACTAAGTGAGCTCATTGCTGGCAGCATGGGTTTACATTTTCCTCGCGAGCGGCAGGAAGATCTCGAACGCGGGTTCACAAGCGCCGCACAGGAGCTGGGCTTTGAGGACGCTGCTGTATGTATGGATTGGCTACTTACGGAGCCGCTAAACAAATCGCAACTGCAGGTACTGGCGAGTCATCTCACCATCGGTGAAACCTATTTTTACCGCGACCCACAATTACTGGAAGCGATGGCTGAGCAGATTCTGCCTGAACTAATTCGTAACCGGCGGGGCCGCGACCAACGACTGCATATCTGGAGCGCAGCCTGCTGCAGTGGGGAAGAGGCTTATACACTGGCCATACTGGTACATCGATTATTGCCGGATTTGCATGATTGGCGGGTGACGATTACCGCTACTGACATCAATACACGCTTTCTACAGAAGGCCTCGGTAGGTAGATATGGCGAGTGGTCGTTTCGCGATACCCCGGCCTGGCTTAAGCAGCGCTACTTCAAGCATAGCGAGAATGGTCTTTACACCGTCATTCCAGAAATCAAGAAACTGGTGACTTTTGCGCACCTGAATCTGGTGGAAGACACTTATCCCTCGTCAGCGACTGATACGAATGGGCTGGACGTGATTTTCTGCCGTAATGTGCTGATGTACTTCACTCCACGTCAGGTTAAAAAAGTGATAAGTAATCTGAGTGGTACGTTGGTTGAAGATGGCTGGCTGATAGTGAGCCCCAGCGAAGCATCACAGGCATTATTCCCCCAATTTACTAGCGTTAATTTCCCTGGCGCGATTCTGTTCCAAAAAGGTGAAGCATCCCATATAGCTGAGACTAGGCTTAAGCAGGTGTCGGAATTTACTACTTCTACAACCCCTCTCCCCTTGCCGCGGGAGTCAACGACGGATTTGAGGGAGAATCCGGAATCTAGCGCGTTGAATGACCAGCCTGGCATGACAGCGCCTTTTCATGATGTATTGGCTACTGCACAAGTGCTTTATAAGGAAGGCCACTATGCGGAGGTGGCTGATAACTTATTGGCAGTTCTAAGCGAACATCACTCTAAAAGTTCATCAAATCCTGCAGTACTTTCCTTGCTGACGCGTGCACTGGCCAACTTAGGCAGACTAACCACTGCGCTGATATGGTGTGACCGCTGGATTGAGGCTGACAAGCTGAATCCTGCAGCCCATTACCTGCGCGCAGTTATCTTACTAGAACACGGAGATCCTGAACGAGCACGTCCGTCTCTTCAGAGGACAGTTTATTTGCATCCGGGTTTTGTGTTGGCTCACTTCGCTTTGGGCAACATTGCACGTGGTCGTAAAAGAATGCATGAAGCAGGCAGGTATTTCTCCAATGCGCTGCGTCTATTGCGTGACTATGAGCCGAATGACCTGCTACCAGAGACCGATTGCCTTACTGCCAGCCGACTTACTGAGATCATCACGATTGCGATAGCAAAGAAGAATATCTCATGAAAAAAACGAAAGCCTTGCCGGTTTCTTCCCCTATATCTAATACGACAGATGCCAGAGAGACTCTGCGTGCCCGTGCAAAGGCGCTGGCACGCCAACCCGAAAGTGATTTAGATGAGGGCGTGTTACTGGAGGTTCTGGAGTTTCGTCTAGCCCAGGAATCTTATGCAGTAGAAACCCGTTTTGTGAGTGAGGTGTATCCACTAAAAGACCTTACACCATTACCTGGTACTCCACCTTTTGTACTTGGAATTGTGAACGTACGAGGCCATATCACGCCAGTGATTGATATCAAGAAGTTCTTTGACCTGCCAGATAAAGGCTTGACCGATCTGCATCGGATCATCCTTGTTCATGGTCACGATCTCGAGTTTGGCCTATTGGCAGATGCCATCGTCAGCGTGCGGCTCATTCCACTGGATAGCTTGCAAGGCTCACTGCCGACACTTACTGGTATTCGTGAAGATTATCTAAAAGGGGTATCAGCAGAACGTCTAATAGTCCTTGATCTAGATCGTATTCTGACTGATCCAAAAATTATCGTGCATGAAGAGGTAGAAGGCTAAAACAGTAAAAAAATAATAGGGGGCTGTGCCATGAAATGGAACGTCGGAATGAAGATTGGAACAGGGTTTGTGCTTGCACTAGTGGTTCTGCTGGCTATCAGTATCGCTTCCTACCAAAACACCAACAAACTTACCGAGACTGCTGAATGGGTAGCCCACACGCATCAGGTATTAGAAAAGCTCGAAGCTTTACTTTCCGACATCAAGGACGCCGAGACAGGTCAGCGCGGCTATCTCCTCACCGGTGAAGATCGTTATCTGGAGCCATTCCGGACCGCACAGCTGGCCGTCAAGCAAAAGACTGAAGCGCTTAAGGAATTGACCAAAGATAACATCAGCCAACAACACCGACTGGACATTCTACAACAGCAGATTGATAGCAAATTTGCCGAGCTTCAGGAGACTATCGACGTTCGTAAAGAAGCGAAAGGTTTTGATGCTGCGCTGAAGATAGTGCGAACGGATAAAGGCAAGCAGGTCATGGACTCAATTCGCAAAACCGTCGGCGAGATGGAAAGCGAAGAAAGTAGTTTACTAAAATCGCGTGCGGATGAAGCACAGGCAAGTGCACGTCATACAACACTCACTATCATTTACGGCACCCTTTTAGCGTTCATGGTGCTGACGCTAGCTGCTTTTGTTATCACACGTAACATTGCCAATCCGCTTACAGAACTCTCCGCAACTGCAGAACGGATAGCGTCAGGGGATTTGGCTGTCACTATCCCCATAAGTAAGCGTACGGATGAAGTCGGGATTCTGAGCCAGACTTTTGCACGGATGGTTGAATCGCTGAAAGGCATGGCTGGTGTGGCCGGCAAGATAGCCGCTGGGGATTTGCGGGTAAAAGTCCAGCCGCAGTCAGAAAAAGATGTGCTGGGAAATGCTTTTGCCTCCATGGTGGAGAATTTGCAATTACTGACAGGCGAACTCACGGAAGGCGTGAACGTTCTGGGTTCAGCCGCCAGTGAGATCGTCGCCTCCACTAGTCAGCTTTCTGCTAGTGCCAGTGAATCTGCTGTCGCCGTGAGTGAGACCACGACCACGGTGGAAGAAGTACGCCAGACTGCGCAGGTGGCTAGCCAGAAAGCGAAGCAGGTCTCCGACATCGCGCAGAAAGCCGCACAGAGCTCACAGAATGGACGTAAATCCAACGATGACGTGGTGGCTGGCATGGAACGTATCCGCCAGCAAATGGACGCAATTGCCGCCAGTATGGTGCGGCTTTCGGAACAAAGCCAAACCATTGGGCAAATCATTGCCACTGTCGAAGATCTTTCCACTCAGTCCAACCTTCTTGCAGTTAACGCCGCCATGGAGGCAGCTAAGGCCGGTGAGCACGGCAAAGGCTTCAGTGTGGTGGCCCAGGAGGTTAAGAGTCTCGCTGAACAATCAAGGCAAGCTACCAACCAGGTACGCACTATTCTTGGTGATATCCAAAAGGCAACCACTACGGCAGTGATGGCTACCGAGCAAGGGAGCAAGGCAGTAGAAGCGGGAAGCCGGCAAACCGAAGTCGCTGGAGAATCAATCCGGGAACTGGCAGGTAGTGTGACAGAAGCCGCACAAGCGGCGACCCAGATAGCGGCTTCCAGCCAGCAGCAATTGGTAGGGGTGGATCAAGTGGCGGGCGCGATGGAAAGCATCAAGCAAGCGAGTACGCAGAATGTAGCGAGTGCGCAACAACTGGAGACTGCAGCGCGTAACCTGAGCGAGCTTGGTCAACGGCTCAAGCAAATAGTTGAGCGTTACAGAGTATGACTATGGGAGAGGAATATTAATGGCTTGGCTTAAAAATATGAAAACTGGTACCAAGCTCTCGCTGGGGTTTGGAACCATGATCATCTTGTTGGGAATGACCATGGTTATTTCATACACCGCGATTACAACGATACGGGATTCGCAGCAGCGCTTATCTGACAAGGAGTTTGTCGGTGTGGTTGATGTGGTTGGCCTGAAAGCAGACCTGAATCGGCAACAAGTTCGTATGTTGGAAATCATGCTTACGCCTGACCATACCAAGCAGGAGTTACTACTCCAGGATATAAGAGACCGTGCTCAACGGATTGACCAGACGTTGCAAGAATTGGCGACAGTTTATAGTGGCAATTCCAAATTTCTGCTAAAGCTCAATGAAGTAAAAGCTGTACTTACCGATTTTCGCCAAATACGGGAAGAGAATATCAAACTTATTTTTGCAGGAAAAATCAAGGAGGCCAGACAAACTATCGAAAGCACTCAAGCCGAGCGCTACGAGAAAATGCGTAGTATTACCATCGAGCTTGAGCAGGACTTGCAAGGGCAAGTCCGTAAGCAAATCGTGGCTTCTGCTGAATTAGCGGCGCGATCCATCCGTATGTTTATGATTCTCGGCGGGCTGGCACTTCTCCTGGCGATTGCCTTGACGATGGTGTTTAGCCGACTCATTTCGCAACTCGTGCTAGAAATTACCGATGCGGCAAAACGCATGGCGGCAGGGGATTTGACTACAAATCTAATGACAGAAGCCCGCACGGATGAGATCGGTGAGTTGAGGCTTGCCTTCACAGGGATGACCGAAGACCTGCGCACGCAGATACGCGGGCTGGCCGAAGGCGCCAACCTGCTGGATCTAGCGGCCAGCGAGATCGTCTCCTCCACCACCCAGCTATCCGCCAGCACCAGTGAATCGGCTGTCGCCGTGAGCGAGAC
>DATBRG010000024.1:0-21562 GCA_036560445.1 Methylophilaceae bacterium | reverse complement strand
TAGAGCTCATTAAGGAAATAATATCCATTGTAAGGATAGTATTCCCAAGCGTTTTCTCCATCGAGAATGACACTGACAACCAGATTCTTCTGGCTTGTATTTGCCTGATGGATAGCTTCCAGGGAATGAACGAAGTCCGCTACGGCTTCGTTGGCATGTACTTTGGAATACTCAAAGCCTATCTTGTCGGATAAGCGATCATCGCGAAAGAAGCAGATGATGTCGTGAGTACCATTCGTCAGCTTATACGGCTTATAGAGGTACTCATGGCGTGGCGGCAACTCCAGACTATCAGATGATTTATAAAGACTATTCGCCAATACGCCCTCACCTGTCGCTGCCCATTCAACATCATGTTCAGCCATCAACGATAAAGCGCTATAGGAAACAGCGCCCTCTGCCGGCCACATACCCGCCGGACGCATACCAAAACGTTTACTGTGTGAATCCAGTGCTGATTCGATATGCGCACTAGCCCTCTGCCGACCGCCAGGATATTGCCCACAACTAGGTAAAGGTGCATAAGGCATGGCATCCCGGGTGGACTTGAAGTCCAGCAATAAAGGCAAGATAGGGTGATGGTAAGGCGTAGTGGATATTTCAATCTGATTATTTTGCTGTAACTTTTTATAGCGTGGAATCAGCCCGCTTATCAGCTCGGCAATTAGCTTGAATAGCTCACTGCGGTCTTTAAGCGTATAGCCACTGCCTTTTTCCATCAGGCTTTGTACTAGTTTATTACTGCGCCGTATGCTCTCCCCTGTCCATGCCAAGTGATACCAGACCAGCAAATCAGAGAGGTACTGCCCTGACAGATAGCATGAGGCCGTCTGGCCTTGAGTCTCCAGTGCATGATAGATGTTATAAAGGCGTTGATACTGGGCAAAAGGGGCCAGCATTTTTTCATGGTGGCTTTTGAAACAACTATCGATAATCAGGCTGCGTTGTTCAGGGGAAACATCATCCAAGTCTCGCTCTGCAAGCAATGCCAATAAAGGGTCGCGCAACTCACCCAGCTTGAACTGCTGGGCATAGTCTTCCAACTGATCAAGCAAAACTGGCACAAAATTGAAGGTCACCCGTGCTGCCGGATTCTCCTCCAGATGATGCGCCATATCGGTGTAATCCTTGATGGCGTGGAGATAAGTCCATGGCAGCACATATTCACTTGTGAGCAGATCCCGATAATCGGGTTGATGCATATGCCAATAGAGATTGAGGTAGAGTTTAGGACGCGTCGACGGCATTTTTAACCTTATAAACCAAGAGGACTCGGCCACATGGCCGAACCTGAATTAACGCTTGAATAATCAACGCGCCTGATGCAAAGATTGGCCTAACATTTCAGCAGTAACGAGAGTAATACCCTTATCTGTGACATAAAAACGTTTGCGGTCTTGTTCGGGATTAACGCCAATTTCCATCCCATCCGGGATACGCGCACCTTTATCAACCACCACCCTCTGCAACCTGACATAGCGACCAATATCAACCTGCGGCAGGATGACTGACTGCTCTATCGTACTGTAGCTATTCACACGTATGTCAGAAAACATGACCGAGTTACTGATACTTGCGCCACTGATAATGCAGCCGCCCGATATTAGAGAGTCTGTAGCTTTACCGCATCTTTCTTCATTATCAAATACAAATTTTGCTGGCGGCAACTGCTCCTGATAAGTCCAAATTGGCCAATTTCTATCGTATAAATTCAGTTCAGGGATGACTTTGGTCAATTCCATATTTGCTTCCCAATAAGCATCAACCGTACCAACGTCGCGCCAGTAATAGTTGCCATCGGCAGCACCTACGCAACTATCGGTGAATCGATGAGCAAAAACCCGGTACTTGCTAATCATGTAAGGAATGATGTCATGCCCAAAATCATGCGTGGAGCTTGGGTCATCCGCATCACGAATCAACTGTTCGTAGAGGAACGAGGAATTGAAAACATAGATACCCATGCTGGCAAAAGCCTCTTTCGGATTATCCGGCAATGGGTCTGGGTTTTCTGGCTTTTCCTTGAACTTGATTACGCGGTCTGCATCATCCACACCAATCACACCAAACGCCGTCGCATCCGCAATCGGTACATTGATGCACGCTACTGTCATGTCGGCTTTGTTACGCACATGGGCTGCCAGCATCTGACCATAGTCCATCTTGTAGATATGATCACCGGCTAGAATCAGTACATATTCAGCACCGGCACTGCGCAAGATATCCAGATTCTGGAATACCGCGTCTGCTGTACCTTTGTACCATTCTTCTTCAATACGTTGCTGTGCTGGTAGCAAATCAACGTACTCGTTGAACTCACCACGCAGAAACCCCCAGCCGCGTTGGATATGCTGCATCAAGCTATGAGACTTGTACTGGGTTACCACACCTATACGACGTACGCCGGAATTGATGCAGTTCGACATAGGAAAATCGATAATGCGGAACTTGCCACCAAATGGCACCGCGGGCTTGGCACGCCAATTTGTCATATCTTTTAGGCGACTTCCTCTACCACCAGCAAGGATTAGCGCTATAGTATTCTTGGTGAGCGCACTAATAAAACGTGAAGATGTTAAATCCTGCTGCATTTTTGCCTCTCCTGATTTATAGTTGGCTTGACTGTATTGTGCCAAAAGAGCTCACATTAAGCTGCTACGCCCTCAAATGGTGCCCTGAGGCCATTATAGACAGTTTAATTGGCCGCAATCCAGCAGAATTGAAGCCCTTCACAGAATTTTTTAAAAGAATTTAATTTTGCCTAAACTTAAACAAGATCATCAGCTCAATCTTATCCTCGGTGCCAAACATCACGACCCATTTTCTTACCTCGGGTTACATGAGACATCTGGTAAGCAGGTATTTCGAGCCTTCCTACCTTATGCCGATAAACTTTGGCTGAAAGTCGCTGAGGAATGGGTTCAGTTACAGCGTTGCCATACCGATGGTTTGTATGAATGGTCTAACGAGGGCGATAAAAAAATATTAGCCAAGGCACCTTGCCTGTTGCGTATCCAAACGGGCGGAACTACCCAAGAACAGCACGACCCCTACTCCTTCGGCGCCATGTTGACAGCTGATGAGCTCTATCTGCTGGGTGAAGGTCGATTAAAAGAATCCTACAAAACTCTTGGAGCTCACGTCTGTGAACAACATGGCATCCAAGGCGTGCGTTTTGCAGTGTGGGCCCCAAATGCTGAACGCGTCAGCATGACCGGCAATTTTAACCGATGGGATGGCCGCATCCACCCCATGAGGGCCCATGGCTCAAGTGGGGTATGGGAGATATTCATTCCGGGCCTGCAACTTGGCGAACTTTATAAATATGAAATTCGTAACCGCCACACTGGCAGCATACTGACCAAGACAGACCCTTATGGCTTCAGCTTTGAAAAGCGCCCTGGTACTGCCTCCAAGGTTACCGCACTGGGCCAGCATAAATGGCAAGATAAAGCTTGGCTGAAAGCCCGTGCGGAATGGGATTGGTTGCATGCGCCATTCAACTGCTATGAAGTTCACCTCGGCTCCTGGCGTAGAAACGAGCATGGACGATTCTTGAATTACCGCGAGCTGGCATCACAACTGGTGCCATACGTTAAAGAGATGGGCTACACCCATATTGAATTATTACCTGTCTCTGAACACCCGTTAAATGAATCCTGGGGCTATCAGACTACCGGTTACTTTGGTGTGACTAATCGTTTTGGTACGCCAGATGACCTGAGATTTTTTATTGACGCCTGCCACCAAGCGCATATAGGTGTCATTCTGGATTGGGTTCCAGGGCATTTCCCTAAGGATGACTGGGCACTGGCACGTTTTGATGGCACAGCCCTTTATGAGCATGAAGACCCTCGCCTGGGAGAGCATCAGGAATGGGGAACCTATATCTTCAATTATGGGCGAAATGAAGTCCGTAATTTCCTCATCGCCAACGCCAATTACTGGTTATCAGAATTTCACATAGACGGCCTGAGAGTCGATGCAGTTGCTTCAATGCTTTATCTGGACTACTCGCGCAAACATGGCGAGTGGCTGCCAAATAAATTCGGCGGGCGCGAGAATCTAGATGCCATCGAATTCATGAAGCAGCTTAATGTGATGGTACATGAGGACTTCCCCGGCGCCCTGACCATTGCTGAAGAATCAACCGCCTGGCCAATGATTTCACGTCCGGTATACCTTGGTGGCTTGGGGTTTTCCATGAAGTGGAATATGGGCTGGATGAACGACACCCTGGCTTATATCGAACAAGACCCAGTACACAGGCGCTATCACCACGACAAACTCACTTTCGGCCAACTTTATGCCTACAGTGAAAACTTTGTATTGCCCTTCTCGCACGATGAGGTAGTACACGGCAAGCGTTCGTTGCTGGATAAAATGCCAGGCGATACATGGCAAAAGTTTGCCAATTTACGTTTATTGCTTACTTACCAGATGACTGCGCCGGGTAAGAAACTGAATTTCATGGGCAATGAATTTGGCCAAGGCCGCGAGTGGAACGTCAATAATAGCTTGGACTGGCATTTGCTCAGTACGCACTGGCACAAAGGCGTACAGCAAGCCTGTCATGATCTAAGCCACCTGTATAAGAATCTGCGTGCCTTGCATGAATTAGACTTTGAACAACGTGGTTTTGACTGGATTGACTGCCGTGATACAGACCAATCCATCATCAGTTACCAACGACGCGCGCGCGACGGTAGCTTTGTCGTGATATTGCTCAACTTCACCCCGGTACTACGTGATGGATATCGAATTGGTGTCCCGATTGCAGGCCATTATGTTGAATTGTTTAATAGTGACGCCGAATGCTATGGTGGTAGCAACCAGGGCAATGGCAATGGCCTGCAAACTGAGGACTTTAGCTGGATGGGGCATAAACAGTCACTCGTATTGACCTTGCCGCCATTAGGCGGGCTTGTATTGCAATTGAAATAATTTGCTGCTTTAGTGCTTTCGATTTGAACTGTATGCTAGAAATACAGGACAAACTGGCATACTTTGAACGAGCATGAGCTATGCTCGATTTTGATATGTCATTTGAGTGGGGAGCATTGTGCGCATCACAGCCTACCTTTTCCTGATTAGCCTGTGCATCAATTATGGCTTTGCAGCAGTAGATGCTAACGCAGATCCAGACGGCGCTACTGCAGACCCAAGCTTTTATGATGTGCCCGCTCCCGGTCGCATGGTTGATTTGGGTGGCTATAAGCTACATATCAATTGCCAGGGTTCTGGTAGCCCAACTGTCATTCTCGATGCAGGTATTGGTGATTGGTCTACCCATTGGCTGGCAGTGCAAAACCTGATAAAAACTGATACCCGAGTTTGCAGCTATGACCGCGCAGGTTATGGCTGGAGTGAGCCGGGGCCACGCCCTCGTGATAGTACGAGGATAGTCGATGATCTGCATTCATTGCTGGATAAAGCTCAAATTGATCCGCCGTATATTTTGGTTGGGCATTCTTTTGGTGGTTTAAATATGCGGCTTTTTGCCAGTACCTATCCAGCAGAAGTAGTGGGATTGGTATTGGTAGATGCCTCTCATCCAGCAAGCCTTCCCTACCAGCGTAATGCTGATGGTTCCGTTCCATCAACAGGTATGCCTGGCAATCAGTTAATGGCGATCCAACCAACGGATGATGAAGACCTCAAGTTTCCACCCGAGGCCCAAGCGGCTATTCACGACGATCTATTACATACAAAATCCTTGGTCACTGCGCGTGCCGAGTTCCGTAGCATGGGATTCAGTGTGCAGGAACTGCAAAAGGCCCCACCACTAGGACATTTGCCTCTTATCGTTTTGACGCGAGGCAAGCAGGCATGGCCGCATAACCCGGACGGAGATGCCAAGGAAAAGATGTGGCAAGACGAACAATCCGAACTGGTAAAATTGAGTGACCATAGCAGCCAGGTTATTGCTATCAATAGTGGTCATCACATCCAATTAGATGAACCAGAGGTAGTCGCTAAAGCCATTAGGGATTTGACTTTCATGACACGTAGCCAGCAAGCATCCTCGTCTGTGCATGCTTCAAGCAAAGGTAGCAATTTCGACCAGACTCCATAATCTTGCATAGCAGCAAGTCGCATAAGTATTAAATGTTGATGTAAAATGACTACAATTTTTTCACAAAGCCTAATAAAACGGGCCAACTTCATGTTGGCTTTAAAATTAAAAAACGCATGACTACCCCTACAAATCTGCCTGCATGGCAACAACTTAACGACCATTACAAAGATATTTCTCACCTGCATATGCGCGATTTATTTGCGCAGGATGAGAACCGCTTTGCAAAATTCTCACTGAAATTTGATGATCTTTTACTAGACTATTCCAAGCATCGCATCACTGACCAGACTTTACCTTTACTGTTTGAGCTGGCACGAGGCTCTGGCATCGAAAGCTGGCGTGAGCGTATGTTTAGTGGCGAGAAGATCAACTTCACTGAGAACCGTGCCGTATTACATACAGCGTTGCGCAATCGTAGCAACACTCCAGTATTGGTAGATGGCAAGGACGTGATGCCTGAAGTAAACCGGGTTTTGGCGCAAATGCGCAGTTTCACTGAACGAGTGCGTTCAGGAGCCTGGAAAGGCTATAGCGGCAAAGCCATCACAGACGTGGTCAATATCGGTATTGGCGGTTCGGATCTTGGCCCAGTCATGGTATGCACAGCGTTGAAGCCTTATGCACAAGCTGGCTTGAATGCCCACTTTGTCTCAAATATCGACGGTACGCATCTGGCGCAAACTCTGGAGCAATGTAACCCAGAGACCACACTGTTCATCGTTGCTTCCAAGACATTCACCACCCAGGAAACCATGACCAACGCACGGTCAGCACGAACCTGGTTTATGCGTGCAGCGAAAGATGAAGCACACATTGCCAAGCATTTTGTTGCGCTTTCTACCAACCAAAAGGCTGTCAGTGCTTTTGGTATCGACACTAATAACATGTTCGAATTCTGGGATTGGGTAGGCGGTCGCTACTCCTTATGGTCTGCAATCGGCTTATCCATAGCTTTATATATTGGGATGGACAACTTCGAGGAGTTGCTGGCTGGCGGACACGAAATGGATAATCATTTCAGGACTGCCCCGCTGGAAGAGAATATGCCTGTCATCATGGCTTTGATTGGTATCTGGTATAACAATTTCTTCCATGTGGACAGCCTAGCCATCCTGCCCTATGACCAAGGCCTGGCAAGGCTGCCAGCTTATCTACAACAGGCAGACATGGAAAGCAACGGTAAATTCATAGACCGTAATGGTGAATGCGTTAGCTGTAAGACTGGGCCTATTATATGGGGTGAGCCTGGAACGAATGGCCAGCATGCTTTCTATCAGCTTATCCATCAGGGCAACAAGCTTATTCCCTGTGATTTTATGATGCCACTCACCAGCCATTATGCGATTGGTGAAAATGGCATTGAGCACCATAAAATCTTGCTCGCCAACATGTTTGCCCAGACTAAAGCACTGATGCAAGGCAAAACCGCAGATGAGGTCCGAGAAGAGCTTGTTTCACAAGGTATGTCTGGCGAGGAACTGGAAAAGCTCATTCCACATAGAGTTTTTGCTGGGAACCGCCCGACCACCAGCCTGCTTTTCGACAAACTAACCCCTAGAACTCTAGGTAAGATTATCGCGCTTTATGAGCACAAGATTTTCGTTCAGGGCATCATCTGGCAAATTAATTCATTTGATCAGTGGGGTGTGGAATTTGGCAAGCAAATCGCACAGAAAATTTTCCCGCAACTGATTAGCCGTCAGAATATCTCGGAATATGATAGTTCAACTAATGGGCTCATTAACCATCTCAGGTCGCGCTGTTAACTAGCGAATAATAAAAAAGCCCCGATAATTTCAAGTTATCGGGGCTTTTTTAATTCTGGGGTTTTTAATGCAAGGTAAAACTACTCGAAGTTAACACCCCCGCGCCAAGTAACTTATTGGCCATCGTTGCTCCAAAGCGCTTGGCAAAACGGTCTGCAAGACCTTCATGTGTAGTGAAATCTACAATATTGTCCTGCTTGATCACTTCGCGAGCGACATATTCCGAACTACCAAGACCATCTGCCAAACCCATCTCGATACTTGTTTCACCGCTCCAGAAAAGGCCGCTGAACATTTCCGGAGTCTCCTTTAAACGACTACCGCGGCCTTGGCGTACCACGTTGATAAACTGCTGATGGATTTGATCAAGCATTTGCTGCGCAAACGCCTTGTGTTTAGGATTCACAGGCGAGAATGGATCCAATATCGCCTTGTTTTCACCTGCGGTGAGCAACCTACGCTCCACACCCAGCTTTTGCATAGTGCCAGTAAAACCAAAACCATCCATTAGGACGCCAATTGAACCGACGATGCTGGCTTTATCGACATAAATTTTGTCAGCAGCCACAGCGATATAGTAGCCACCTGAGGCACAAATATCTTCAACTACGGCGTAAACCGGAATTTTAGGATGTAATGTACGCTGGCGCCTGATCTCGTCATTAATGATGCCTGCTTGCACCGGGCTACCACCCGGGCTATTGATACGCAGTATCACTCCCTTGGTATGCTTATTGTCATAAGCAGACTGCAAGCTGGAAATCACCGAATCGGCGTTAACTTCGTCATTACTGCCGATAACCCCTTGAATGTCGATAAGCGCTGTATGATCCGCACTGGCGCTTGAGCCCTCACCAATCCAGTTCAAGCCATAGAAAAGTAATACAAATAAATAGATAAATGTCAGCGACTTGAAGAAAATGCCCCAATGGCGGGTACGTCTTTGCTCCCTAAGCGCAGACATTGCCAGTTTTTCTATGGTTTGACGCTCCCAATTGGGCTCGTTTGGTGGTTGTAGTTCAGACATACTTAAGGCTTTCCAGGTTGATCAAAATGTTGTTATCGCGCTCGATGACTTCTATTTTCTGCAAACTACGCCCCTTGCATGGGCCCATCAAGCAATAACCAGTCTCAGGCTGATAGTGTGCGCCATGTGTGGCACATATCAAATAATTTTTACTGTAATCGAAGAAATCACCCTCATTCCAGTCAAGCTCAACGGGAATATGCGCACAACGATTGACGAACGCATAGGCTATACCGTTATAACGAACGGCAAAACCCGTAGTACGTTCGCCTAGTTCAGGTAAATCAAAGCGCAAGCCATGTGATTTATCAATCAACTCGTGACTTGCGCAGATCAAGCGTTCATTATCAGCCATTGGTTGAGCTTAGTAAAATCGTCGAAGTGTGCAAGCGGAGAATGGGGTAATAAGTTCTCCAGATGATGCGCGCCATAACTTACTGCCAAACTTGCCACGTTGGCATTTTGCGCCATTTGCAGATCATAGCTGGTATCCCCTATCATCAAGGTACGCTCTGGGGTTGCACCTAATTCATCCATCAGTTCCAGCAACATTTGCGGATGAGGCTTTGAGTAGCATTCGTCCACACAGCGGGTAGCAAGGAAATAACTCACCAAACCGCTACGCTCAAGTGACAGATTCAGGCCATTACGTCCCTTCCCTGTTGCCACCGCCAAGATGAAGCCCTGTTGTTTCAAATTGACGATGGCATTATGCACACCTTCATAAAGTAAAGTTTCTTCATCGCGCTGGAAGTAATGTGCACGATAGCGTGCAGTCAATTGCCGATATTGCTCTGGGCTCAAATCCCCAAATAGCGAAGCTATTGCCTCTTTCAGCCCCAAACCTATCACTTTGCGAGCAACAGATTTATCTGGTACTGGTAGGTTAATTTCAGCACTGGCTTCACGTATACAGTCAACAATCATGCCTGTTGAATCAGCAAGCGTACCGTCCCAGTCGAAGACGATCAAATCAAAATTTCTAGGCATCAATACTATTTCTCAAATTCCAGTTTCTTTAAAAACTTCTCTAGCTCAGAAGGTAAAGGTGCAACCAGTTTGAGCTTTTCTCCAGATAAAGGATGGCGAATACCTGTTTCAGCTGAATGAAGGAACATACGTTTCAACCCCTGCTTCTGCAGTGATTTATTCAAAGGAAAATCACCATATTTATCATCTCCAGCGATTGGGAAGCCAAGATGAGCGAGTTGCACACGGAGTTGATGGGTGCGGCCAGTAATAAGCTGGGCTTCCAAAAGGCTAAAATCACCGATGTTTTTTCGCAAATGAAAAATCGTCTCGGATTCCTGACCATCATCTTGCACACTTACCCTGCGCTCACCGTTGGCCGAAACATGTTTTTGTAGAGACAGGACGACACGCTTTTTCTTTTCCGTCCAATTGCCATGTACCAGCATCAAATAACGCTTATCCATGTGGTTACTGCGTATGGCTTCATGCAACGCCACCAGCGCGTTACGTTTTTTTGCCAACATAAGCACGCCTGACGTTTCCCTATCTAATCTATGCACAAGCTCCAGAAACTTGGCATATGGCCTTTCTGCGCGCAGTTGCTCAATCACTCCTCGACTGATGCCACTGCCGCCATGTACAGCAAAACCAGCTGGCTTATCAATTACGAGCATCGCTTCATCTTCATAAATAATAGCCTGCTCAAACTTTGCCGCCACAGGCTTGCTTTTTTCCGTAGACTTTTCCTGGACTGCTGTACGAATAGGTGGAATTCGTAATACATCGCCCATAACAAGACGGTAAGTAGCATCAATACGCTTACTGTTCACGCGCACTTCGCCGCTACGAAGTATGCGGTATAGATGACTTTTGGGTACCCCTTTCAGGGTTTTGCTCAAATAATTGTCGATACGCTGCCCCACGCTGGCCTCGTCAATCGTCAGCATGGTGACGCTTAACCTGGCTTCTGCAGGCATATCTGGCCTGTTTGCTGTATGGTTGCCTTTTGTTGCATTACTTGCTTTGCTTAAATTAGTCATCTCGCCTATACTACGATAGTCCTGAAGTAAATGCGCTAAGCGCTTATTCAGGAATGAATTAGTAGCTTGAAAAAATACCTTGGTTAATTTCGCTCGCCAAATAAAAATAAGTAGCGATTTTTGTAATCTAGAGTAATTGCGCTCAAGCCACCGCAGACAAATTGCCAATGCAACGCGGGGCCAGGATTTGCTGGAACTACTGAATTTTAGCCGATAATGACGGCTAAGCCGAGACAGAGATACAAGACTTCATCAACGCATCGAGGTTTACACCTACCCGTTACGAGATTTTTCGTTAACAAATTCAATCTGATACCATTATAAATTAGGTATTAGAAATCTTATTCATGCATTCTTCAGTTAACGCTGGAATAGCAGGAATTAGAGAGTGGCCGAATAATGGCCAAGTGTTTACGGCGGCTAAATAAGCCCCTTCTGCGTGATATATCTGTTCGTGCAGTGTTGGTTTAAAAGATATCTAAACTATCTAATACTACTGACACAGTTTTACTGATGTCCAGCCATCCCCTCTACCGCCTTTAGCGGTAACGTCTGCAAACCCGCTATGAGCGCGGGAGTCAACACAATGAAACGCATGCTATTTAATGCGACCCAGTCTGAAGAGCTGCGCGTCGCAATTGTCGATGGACAGAAATTAATCGATTTAGATATCGAATCTGCCGGCAAGGAACAACGTAAAAGTAATATTTATAAAGGTATCATCACCCGTATAGAACCCTCTCTGGAGGCGGCTTTTGTCAATTACGGTACTGATCGTCACGGCTTTCTGCCATTCAAGGAAGTAGCTCGTAGCTACTTCCAAGGCGATGCAGATGGCCGCTCCAGCATCAAGGACGCGCTACGTGAAGGCCAGGAACTTATCGTACAAGTCGATAAGGACGAGCGCGGAAATAAAGGTGCGGCTCTTACTACTTTTATCTCACTAGCCGGCCGCTATTTGGTTCTGATGCCAAACAATCCTCGCGGAGGCGGTGTTTCTCGCCGTATCGAAGGCGAAGACCGTAATGAGTTGCGTGATGTGATGGCACAGCTGGAAGTGCCAAACGGCATGAGCATTATCGCTCGCACTGCCGGCATAGGCCGTAATCTGGAAGAATTGCAGTGGGACTTGAACTACTTACTGCAACTTTGGACTGCAGTTGAAGGCGCATCCACCATGCAAAGCGGGCCTTTCCTGATTTATCAGGAAGGTAGCCTGGTAATTCGCGCCATCCGTGATTATTTCCAGCCTGACATCGGCGAAATTCTGATTGATACCCCTGATATTCATGAACAAGCTTTGCAGTTCATGAACCATGTCATGCCGGGCAATGTTTCACGCGTTAAGCTATACCGTGATGAAGTACCACTCTTTTCGCGTTTCCAGATAGAACACCAGATTGAAACCGCGTTCTCACGTGAAGTTCGCCTGCCATCAGGCGGCGCAGTAGTAATTGATCATACTGAAGCTTTAGTTTCTGTGGATGTTAACTCTGGCCGTTCCACCAAGGGTAGCGATATCGAACAGACTGCATTCAATACCAACCTTGAGGCTGCAGATGAGATTGCGCGTCAGTTACGTTTACGTGACTTGGGCGGCCTGGTCGTCATTGACTTCATCGATATGGAAAGCCAGCGTAACCAGCGCGAGGTAGAAAATCGTCTGCGTGACGCTCTGCATTATGACCGTGCACGTGTACAAACCGGGAAGATTTCCCGCTTTGGTTTGCTCGAATTATCACGTCAGCGTCTGCGTCCTAGCCTTGGTGAAACCAACCATATCCCCTGCCCTCGCTGCCATGGTACAGGGCACATTCGCGGTATAGAATCCACAGCATTGCACATCTTGCGTATCACGCAGGAAGAGGCCATGAAGGAAAACAGCGCCGTTATCCAGGTGCAGTTACCGGTAGAGGCTGCGACCTTCCTGCTTAATGAAAAACGTGCAGATATCCATAAGATCGAAGAACGTATGGGTGTAGAGGTAGTACTTATCCCCAACATTCATCTCGAAACTCCAAATTACACCATCACGCGTATTCGCCATGATGATGTCACTGAAGAAACCTCACGTGCCAGTTACCAGATGGTAGAGCTTCCTGCCGAAACTGAAGAACTCGGAGCTGCATCGCAAGAACCAAAAGCTGTACGCCTGGAAGCAGCGGTCAAGGGCATTACCCCTGGGGCTCCTGCACCTACTGCGGTTGAAAAGAAAGTGGCGAGTCCATCACTGTTCAGTCGCATAAAGAAACTACTGGGAATGGGCAGTGAAAAGGCCGCAACCGTGGCCGAAATTCCAGTACGCCGCGATAACAACCGTAATAACCCAAGGCGCAATTCACGTAACAACCGTAATGTACGTGGCGAGCGTCCACACAATAACGAGCGTATGAATGCTGGAGCAAATACTAATGAACGTCGCCCACAAGAGCCTCGTCCAGCACAACAGCGCCCTGACCGCGCGGAAAAAGTCGAACGTGAAAAACCACAAATGACTCAACCCGCCGCAAATGTACAGGCCTCAACGGAAACCGGCAACGAACAGCGTAGTAGACGCGGCCGAAATAATCGCCGAGATCGTCAGCCACGCAGTGAAAATAATCAACGTCAGAATGCTCCAGCTAACGAGGGAATTGCTAAAGTAGCTAATCAGCCGCAAGCCGACTTAGCGGAGATGACCAAAGCCACAGCAGTCATTGATACAGCGCCAGTTGTAGCTAATGAAATTGTTGAGGCTAAGCGTGAACCGGTTAAGCATGAGCGCCCTGCCAAAACAGCACAAAAACCTGATATTGCAGCGCCTGCAAAAGAAACTCCGACTACAGCATCTGCTGAGCCTGCAACCTCTGAACTCTTTGACAAACCGGCAGTTGCTGAGAAAGCAGAGAAGAAGCCTCGCGCACCTCGTCGCCGTAAACCTGATGCGGAAAGTAAGCCTGTAGACCTTGCCGCAAGTGGCCTGCAACTGGTAGAGACGAAATCTGAGGCCGTTAAGGTTGAAACTCCTGTCGAGGCTCAAACACCACGTAAACCACGTAGACCAGCTTCTTGGCAGCAAAAAACTTCTGAGGCGCCAAAGGATGAGCCATTGGTGATAGTCCAAACACAGAAGTAACATCTAGCTCAACAAAAAAGCCCCGATTTGTCGGGGCTTTTTTGTTATAGGACATTGATTATTATCTTACTCTATCCCGCGATATCATCAGGCATGACCGCCCCATAAAATTTCGCCTTGAGCTTTTTAAGCTCATCGCGGTAATCAGCAGCTTTCTCAAATTCAAGGTTCTTCGCACTATCATGCATGGCTTTTTCCAGGCGTTTGATCTCTTTAAGAATCTGTTTCTCGCTTAAAGCCTCATAACTAGCCTGTGCCTGCGCAGCTTTCAGCTCCCGTTTGGCTTCGTCCTTATCATAAACACCATCAATAATATCTTTGATGCGTTTTGTCACTCCCACAGGGACAATACCATTCGCCTCATTAAAAAGTATCTGCTTCTTACGCCTGCGCTCGGTTTCATCCATCGCCAACTTCATGGAACGAGTAATGGAGTTAGCGTAAAAAATGACCTTGCCATTGAGATTACGTGCTGCACGGCCAGCAGTCTGTATTAATGAGCGCTCTGAGCGTAAGAAACCTTCTTTATCAGCATCCAAGACTGCTACCAGTGATACTTCTGGAATATCCAACCCTTCGCGTAACAGATTGATACCAACTAACACATCAAACTCACCCAAACGCAAATCACGTATGATTTCCACACGCTCAACAGTATCGATATCTGAATGCAGATAGCGTACTTTGACGCCATGCTCGGCAAGATAATCGGTGAGGTCTTCTGCCATACGCTTGGTCAGTGTAGTTGCCAGTACCCGCTCCCCCAGTGCTACCCTGAGTTTAATTTCTGACAGCAGGTCATCTACTTGGGTATCGGCAGGTTTGACGATAATTTCCGGGTCAATCAACCCGGTAGGGCGTGCTACCTGCTCCACTACCTGTTCGGTATGCGCGGCCTCATAGTTGGCTGGCGTCGCAGATACAAACACACACTGGCGCATGACCTTCTCAAACTCTTCGAATCTGAGTGGCCGGTTATCAAGTGCAGATGGCAGACGAAAGCCATAATCTACAAGGTTTTCCTTGCGCGAGCGATCACCCTTGTACATACCGCCAATCTGGGGAACTGTAACGTGGCTCTCGTCAATAATCATGAGTGCGTTGTCTGGTAGATAATCAATCAGCGTCGGTGGCGGATCGCCAGGGTTGCGCCCAGAGAGATGTCGTGAGTAGTTCTCAATGCCTTTGCAGAAGCCAATTTCATTGAGCATTTCCAGGTCAAATCGGGTGCGTTGCTCAATACGTTGCGCTTCTACAAGTTTGTGATTCTTGATGTAAAAATCGACCCTATCTTTTAGCTCGTGCTTGATCTTCTCCATGGCACGAATCGTGGTCTCACGTGGCGTCACGTAATGGCTGGAAGGATAAACGGTATAGCGCGGGATTTTATTGAAAATTTGTCCCGTCAACGGGTCAAACAGCGTTAATGATTCAACCTCATCATCAAATAACGAGATGCGTACGGCTGTTTCCGAGTTTTCTGCAGGAAACACATCGATGATATCCCCGCGCACCCTGAAAGTACCGCGATCAAAGTCAAATTCATTACGGTCATACTGCATGCCGATCAGGCGCTGGATGACATCGCGCTGGGCCATTTTCTCGCCCTGTGTCATATGCAATACCATGCCATGGTAGTCCACGGGATCGCCAATACCATAGATGGCGGATACTGTTGCTACGATGATGCTGTCTTCACGTTCAAGCAATGCCTTGGTGGCCGATAAACGCATCTGTTCGATATGCTCGTTGATACTGGAGTCTTTTTCGATAAATAGATCACGCGAGGGAACATAGGCCTCAGGCTGGTAGTAGTCGTAATATGAGACAAAATATTCCACAGCATTGTGGGGGAAGAACTCGCGGAATTCCGAATAAAGCTGAGCAGCTAGCGTCTTGTTCGGCGCCATCACAATTGCCGGCCGACCAGTACGGGCGATGACATTTGCCATGGTATAGGTCTTGCCTGAGCCAGTAACGCCAAGCAGGGTTTGGAATTTCATCCCCTGGTTAATACCGTTGGTCAATTTCTCAATCGCTTGTGGCTGGTCGCCAGCGGGCTCAAAAGGCTGATAAAGCTGATATCTGCTGTTGGGGAAGGTGACGATCACTTACATTAGCCATGATATGCGAATCAATATTTTAGCAGGGCACGAGGAAATCCGTTTAGAACTTTGCGCACTATTTCAGGTCATGTAAAAGGGATTTGACAAAACTTAATAACTACATGGGGAATGACATGCGTTACCTTTTATTACTGATAGCCTCGCTCAGCTATCTACCTTCTGCATTTGCTCTAGATCAAGAAAAACTCCTGGATTCATTTTTTTCTGTTGTCATGATACGTGGCTACAATACCGATGGCGGCATGTCATATGGATCAGGCGTGATAGTTGCACCCAACAAGGTCTTGACTGACTGCCACATTTTTCGCCAATCCAAGCAACCATGGGTCTCCAGAGGCGAAGACACCTACACTATTTCGTCTGTACAGGCTGACCGCTACTATGATATGTGCCTGGTTACTGCAGATAATCTGCCGTACAAAGCTGCTGTCCTTGGCACAGCCAGCACCCTAAAGAAGGGCGAGCAAGTATTAGCCATTGGTTTCTCCAATGGCATGCCCGCCCCTCTGACAGCATTTGGCGAATTAAAATCGCTCTATCCATTAAATGGCGGCAATATCATCCGGACAAATGCCCGTTTTGCACTAGGCGCAAGTGGTAGTGGCCTGTTTGATGACAAGGGTCATTTAATCGGAATCAATACTTTCAAGACACCAGGGCAAAATGCATATTTCTATGCTTTGCCTATCGAATGGTTAGCCGAATTACAGAAGCAGCCTATTGAAACCAGTTTCCCCATCAATGGAAAAACATTCTGGGAAGAGGAAGAAGCGCAAAAGCCTTTCTTCATGCAAATTGCAGTGCCGGAGATCCAGGAAGATTGGCCAAAACTTGCAGAAATTGCAGAACTTTGGACAAAAAGCGAACCTAATAACACCGAAGCATGGTATGAGCTTGGCCTGGCAAATGAACGCATGGGAAGAGCTGATGTGGCCGAGAAAGCATATCGCAAATCTGTCGCCATCGATGCCAGCAATAGTGACTCTCTGTTCCGTATTGGTGTAATAGCCTCAGAAAAAGGTAATGCAAAGGAAGTGCATGACATCAATCTGGTATTGTTGGATCTCAATAAGGATTTAGCGGAAGAGTTCAGCAAGGCCGTTGGCTGCAAAACTGAATGTTGATTTTGCCTTCATAAAAGCACGCTGCGGGTTCCGTCAGTCAGGTTTTATGCGTAAAATTACGGTTTTACCGATTATCTGACAGTAAGGATTTGGATTTTGGAACTCTCGCAGCGCGTTCAAAGCATCAAGGAATCACCCACTCTGGCAGTAACCGCGCGTGCGGCAAAACTAAAGGCTGAAGGTAAGGATATCATCGGGCTGGGCGCTGGTGAGCCTGATTTTGATACTCCACAGCACATCAAAGATGCTGCAAAAAAAGCCATAGATGCAGGATTCACCAAATACACCCCGGTTGCTGGTATTCCTGGCCTGAAGAAGGCTATTGTTGCGAAGTTCAAGAATGAAAACGGTTTTGATTACACCGAGAAAGAAGTCATTGTTGGCGTCGGCGGCAAACAATGTATTTTCAATCTGGCACTGGCTGTACTCAATCCTGGTGATGAAGTAATCGTACCTGCCCCATATTGGGTCTCTTATGCAGATATCGCCTTAGTGGCTGGGGCCAAGCCAGTCATCATCGAATGTGGCATAGAACAAGAATTCAAGCTATTACCCGCGCAGCTTGAAGCCGTAATCACAGCAAAAACCAAGCTATTCATGATCAACTCCCCATCCAACCCCACAGGTTCGGTTTATAGTTTAGCTGAGTTGCAAGCACTGGGGGAAGTCCTAAAGCGTCATCCACATGTGTTGGTAGCAACTGATGACATGTATGAACACGTCAATCTCACTGGGGACAAGTTTTACAATATCCTTAACGCTACTCCAGAGTTAAAGCCGCGCTGTATCGTACTCAACGGTGTATCCAAGGCCTACTCCATGACAGGCTGGCGTATTGGTTATGCTGCAGGCCCGGCAAACATCATTAAAGCCATGGAGATCCTGCAGTCACAATCTACCTCTAACCCGACATCTATCTCACAGGTAGCTGCGCAGGCCGCACTAGAAGGCTCACAGGATTGCATTACGCCTATGGTTGAAGCATTTATTGAGCGCCATGAGTACGTCGTGAACCGCTTTAACAGCATGCCAGGCTTGCATTGTATCAAAGCAGGTGGTGCGTTTTACGCATTCCCGGACGCTCGCGATGCCATCAAGCAATTGCATAAGGCAGGCAAAATCAGTGAGGCTACGGATATGGCGTTATCTGAATACTTGCTGGAAAAGGCTGGCGTTGCTGTAGTACCAGGCTCAGCATTTGGTGCAGAAGGTTATTTCCGTATTTCCTTTGCCACGTCTATGGATAATTTACGTAATGCGCTTGATCGAATTGCGCAGGCCTTAAAGTAACTCTCTGGCAGACTCTAGAGAGCACTATTTAATAACTAAACGGCTGTTTGTGATGTCTCTTATTGCCTGAATCTTTAGCTGGTCTTGGGTAATTTCCTTAAAGTTAATGAATTCATCAGAGCCATAAACTAAACCGTTGTAGAAATTATTATGTGTATCGACAATCCTCTTCTGATAACCCTCGACATACTCAACATCCTTAATAAAAACTGACACGAAATCATTCCAATAATCGCTATCCTGGTACGAGGTATATGACTCAAGCAATGCCGGCTGCAGCCCTTCTCTTTCGGCCCATTTAACTAACGCATTACCGCTATCAGGATAAAATCTCCAACAATCAACCGGATATCGATGGAACATGCCATTGGAGGGCGCATTTAAGTAAAATAGTCCATCTGGTTTCAGTACTCTGAGAATTTCAATAAACAGTACCCAAAACATTTCCGAATGCTCAAATACGCTCGAACTCACAACATAATCGACCGAGTTTTCTGAAAGTGGCAGTTGGTATGGATCAGTCAAGACAATATCGACTCCTTTACCCTCGACAAAATCCAGCCCAATATAATCAACGTCTTTAGGGCATACCTGCCTTATGGACCCATTTACATCCTGGCTGCCGATTTCAACCACCTTTTTACCGGCGGATTGATCCAGATATGTCTTGAAGAAGTAGTCAGCGTTTTGCAGAGCCGTATTGTGCATAAATAATAGTATCTATGGGTTAAGTTTTTCAGATTCGAATGTGCTGGCAGACGACTCTTTGCGACCTCGCACACTTATTCTGCCATTGTTCTCGAGAATGGCGAATTCTACTTCTGCAATAGAGAAATAGCCTGATTCACGGAGTGAAGACATCAATTCAGTGCGTGTAATTTGTGCGTCTATCATCACGTCCTCAAATACCTTGCCAGCGTGGATAAGTAATTGTGGACGTCCATCAATGATCGACTCAATTTTCTTGCTTTTAAAGGTTAGTAGGCCAATTAGGTAATTCAATGTGACTAATGTTAACGCAATAATCAGCCCGCCAACCAAAGAGTTATCGCCGGCATTCATGGAGTTCTGCACCGCATTCGACAGAATAAGTAACAACACAAGATCATATGGTGAGAACTGCCCAATTTGTCGCTTACCGGTTAATCGAATCAGAAACAAAAGTACTGCATAAACAACAACTGCCCTCACTACCAACTCCCACCATGGAACTGCGATAGCGAACATTTGTGAACCCTTTATTTAAATACAAACCAGAATTTATTTCTTATCACCACCAAACAAGCCTTTAATCTTATCCACTGCCGAGCCCGCCTTAACCCCCAGGCTAGTCCCTACACCAGGCCCTAATACGGCCGTGCCTGCTACAGCTCCCGCCATTGCCGCTTTCGTTGGCAACACCACGGGATTATCCAACGTACCAGAGATTTGTAGCGGAATTGCAGCCAAACTGACACTATTTTTTATCTCTACATTCACTACACCATCCAATTGTTTAGTAGGCAGTATCTTCACCCCGCCATCTGCTGCAATCAAGCCAGATACCACCTTAAGATCACGTAACTCATATTGCCTGCCAGTCACATGCAGCAAGCCAGAGAGTTCTTCAAATTCGGTATCGCCACCCTTCTGCCCGGATTTAAGGAACAAACTGGCAGCCTTGACCAGATCCAAACCGTAGATGACGCCATGATCCACCTTGAAACGAAAATCAGCACCAATTCTATCCGAGAGCTGCGCGGGCTCTTTTGCTATAGCAGAGAAATCGCCGTTTCCCGACAAACTTCCAGTCACACGCGTTGATTTACTCACCATGCTAGTTGGTTTGCTAACATCCAGGTTAGCGACATTGATTTTTCCGGATGCCTGCCACCCTTTGGCCCAATCAAGTTCAGCATTACCATCAACCTTGCCCTGATAAAGGTTGGCGTTGATTTTATTGATTAGCAATTTGCTTCCATTAAGTGTCATATCCATCTGCAGTTTATCAATCAATAGCGGTAGCCCGACTGGGACAGTCCATTTATCTGCAAGTAAGGTGATTTGCTGTTGTATACCGCCAGTAGTCAAATTAAGCTTAATCTTGCCATCGGTAGTTTCAATCTGAGCTTCTTGTGGCTTATTCGCTTCACCAAGTGTTATATCTGCATCGGTTTCTGGCAGAGTTAATCCCGGCCACTCCAGCTTGGCTCCCTTAAGCACTATATGACGCACAGATACCGGGCTAGGTGCGGCAGAACTAGGGTTTTGAGAAGAATATGCCGCAAGAATATCCAATGCAGATTTTTTAACTACAGGTTTGATGACACGTACTTGGGAAATTACTTTGACCTCTGATAGCAGTGAGAATATTGCTGGCACCACTGAGACAGTCTCTACGCTTAATTCATTATCCTTACCAACCACAATGCCGTCGGCATTAATGCGTGGCGTAGGTAAAAAAGCAAGATGTAACGATTTAATCTTGACGGGTACACCAAGCTTCTGAGAAGCAAGCGCTTCTGCTTGATTAATATAGCTTTGCATGGGAATAAAAAAAGGCACGACCAGCAAGACAACTACCACCATGCCAACAATAGCTGTAATACGAACCCACTTATTCAAAATTTGACCTCGTTCATTATTGACCAAACGGTGCTAAGCCATTATTATTGCGCCTTCTCCGATTCCTCGATAGCTCAGTCGGTAGAGCAACGGACTGTTAATCCGTGTGTCCCTGGTTCGAGCCCAGGTCGAGGAGCCAAATTCTTAAAGCCTTGCAGTGATGTAAGGCTTTATCATTTTCAGCTCAACGTAGTCGAATCGTAGCCAACAAACACCGGATCAAGTTGTCCAGCAGCTATAGCCAGGTGATCTGGTGCCAAGTGAGCATATCGCTCGACCATTGCCCCGGTTCTCCACCCTCCCAAGCGTTGTAACTCATGAGTAGGGGGATTCCAGCTTGTCGCTGCCAAGTTGCCCAGGTATGCCTTAAATCATGCCAGCGGAAATCTTCGATACCAGCACGTTTTAATGCCAATCCC
>DATBRG010000023.1:0-12896 GCA_036560445.1 Methylophilaceae bacterium | reverse complement strand
CCATTATGTTGAAGCAATTAATTCTGGCTGGTTTACTGATTTCCACCCAAGCATTGGCCGACACCAACCTGCTGAATGTGTCTTATGACGTAACACGAGAATTCTACAAGGATTATAACCCTGCTTTTGCCAAATATTGGAAACAGAAAACCGGAGAAACCATTACCATCAATCAGTCCCATGGCGGCTCAAGCAAACAGGCCCGCTCTGTAGCTGATGGTTTAGAGGCAGATGTAGTCACGATGAATCAAGCCAACGATATCGATATTCTTTACGAGCGCGGCAAACTGATCCCCAAAGACTGGCAAAAACGACTGCCTAATGCCAGTTCACCTACAACATCCACCACGGTATTCTTGGTACGCAAAGGTAACCCCAAAAACATCCATGATTGGGATGACCTGGCCAAGCCAGGTGTAGCAGTGGTGATTGCCAACCCTAAAACCTCAGGCAATGGCCGTTATGCCTATCTTGCAGCGTGGGGTAGTGTCATCAGGAAAGGTGGGGATGAGTCCAAAGCCAAAGAATTCGTGAGCAGGTTATTTAAGAATGTGCCCGTACTGGATACCGGCGGTCGTGGTGCCACCACCACTTTTGTGCAGCGCGGCATAGGCGATGTATTACTCACCTTTGAGAACGAGGTTTACCTGATCAAAAAGGAACTAGGTAACGATGATTTCGATGTCGTCTACCCTTCCAGTAGCATCCTAGCTGAGAACCCGGTAACTATCGTTGATAAGGTCGTAGATAAACGCAAGACCCGGGCAGTGGCTCAGGCTTATCTGGAGTATCTGTATTCGGAAGAAGGCCAGGAAATTGCTGCGCGCCACCACCTGCGGCCGCGCCTTGAGAGCGTAGCCGCCAAATACAAAGCTGACTTCAAGCCAATTGATCTGTTTACGGTAGACGAGATTTACGGCGGCTGGGCCAAGGCACAAAAAACCCATTTCGCCGACGGTGGAGTTTTCGACCAAATCTACATTAGATAGCCTCACTCAAGATAAAACAGGATACAACATGACCAATACCCAAAATCAGCACTCACATATCGAGGAACTCAAGGCCCAGCTACATGAAGCCCTGTATCTCGACCTGGACGATTATGGCCTGGATGAACAGGCCGGTGGCGAGTTCACCAGCACATTCCTCGGCGTTCAACTGAATAGCGCATTCCAGCCGATTTACGATAGTGAAGCAGGCGAGCTATTCGGCCATGAAGCCTTGCTCAGGCCGTCTCTTGGTGGAATACAAGCCATCAGCCCTGAATTCGCTTTCAGTTATGCCGAACAGACCGGGCGGTTGGTCAAATTTGATCGTGTATGCCGAACCTTACATGTGCTCAATTTCCGCCAGATTTATGCGGAGAACGGGCTATTGTTCCTCAACGTGCACCCCAAGCTGCTGATTAGCGTGAATGCCCATGGCAAGGTGTTCGAGCGCATCTTGCATGCACACTCAGTAACAACCAACCGAGTTGTGATCGAGATTCAGGAAAGCGTAGTCGACCAGGATAAACAACTGGCTGAAGCAGTGGAAAACTACCGTGAACGCGGCTATCACATCGCCATTGATGATTTTGGCCGCAAGCATTCCAATCTGGATCGGCTATGGAAGTTGTCGCCTGAATTCGTCAAGCTAGATCTGGGTATCATCCAGCAAGCTGAGCATGATGCGCGGGTAAGAAAAGTGTTGCCAAGCCTGGTGAATATCATTCGTGACCTCGGCGCACAGCCAGTGATTGAAGGTATAGAGACACAAACCCAGCTGGATATCGCCATTCAGTCAGGTAGTACCTTGCTACAGGGGTTTCTGCTGGGCAAACCAGTCACGGCAAAGGAACTGCAACCTGCCAGAGTCTTCAAGCCCACCATATCACTGGCTGCTTGAAGCCCTAACTAGCAATAAAAATCTCCTCCCTCGGCTGGCCTCTGCGCCAGCCATTTTTTTAGCTTCACCAATCAGAATCAGCTGAGTACCAATTTTAATACCGTACTCTAATCTAGCCTCTTGAACATTAACCTGTAGCCCATATAGATCACAATGCTCAGATTGAGCACAAGAGTTAACAGTTTGAGCCAAGATGGGTGAGAGATTAATTCATAAATTTCTAATGGGACATAAATACCCCCACTTGCTGCAGCAAGCCATTCTGCCCATCGCCTGCCATTCCATAAGCCATAAGCTTCAAGGAACCTGATAGTCGCATAAGCAATAATTAGGACCGCTAATGCCCATAATTGGCCGTTGTTGATGTTGTCTGCAAGATCCAGAAAGATATGAGAGTAATAATTAGACGGATTTAGATGCAAGTGCTGCACGAGCTTCTCAGCTAATTGTCTTGCCTGACGATGAAGTAGCTCCAACAGGCCAAAGCCTGCCACCAAGATTAGAGCCCCTTTTGCAGCCTCGAAAACTGCAATGATGCGTTCAGCTTTTGAAGACATATGGGTTCGCTGAGCAGTTGAGGTCATATCTGCATGAAAAAGGTGTCATCTCACTCCTGAATCACTACCAATTAGACTGAGCAAAACTAGAAGTTGACTTCCTGATTGGCCGGTTATCGTCGATCAAAACTCGCCCTTCTGGGCAATACAGTCGGCCTTGATTGTATTCTTTTATCGGAGTTTAATGACTAGGAAGTACTACTTCCTTGATTATGGCGTGTCTAATTATAAGTAGGTTTATTATTAGGCGGTACTAATCTAGGATGACACTACAACCTACTCTTTGATAGAAAAGCTACATACATCGCCTATGATTGCCTTTTTGTCAGCTTTTGTCGTTTCAATTGCCGTGACCATTTTGGTAACAACGCTTGTGCCGCTGCATTATCTAATCAAAATACTTCCTCCTGGCTCGTTGCGTAGTAAGTGGTTTATGCTAAATGGAGTGATTTATATTTTTATCATAGGTTACTCGGGCTATATATTTGTACTTTGGGGCCAACAAACCGAATGGAAAGAGCTTCCCATCCCGGCCATCTTTCTATGTAGTGCTTTATATGTAAGAGCATCGATAGTGTTAGCCTTACAGACCGCTAATGAGCTCACCAAACTTAAATCAGAGGCCATTACCGATCCACTGACTAAACTATACAACCGCCGTTATCTGGATCAATACCTGGAGGCGGAAATCTCCCGCTCAAAAAGGTATGCTCTGGCTCTTTCGATTCTATTGGTGGATATTGATTACTTCAAACGGGTTAATGACCGACACGGCCACCAAGCCGGTGACGACACCTTAAGTGCGTTGGGTGTCCAACTTAAGTCGGCTTCTCGTAACATAGATATAGTCGCGCGGTATGGCGGAGAGGAGTTTTTGATGATTTGCACCAATACCGGCATTGACGAAGCTGAATTGGTTGCAGAGCGCTTGCGAAAGCTTATTGAATTGAATCAAATTAATATTACTGACGCTTCTAATATAAAAAAGACCATTAAAATTACCGTCAGTATTGGTGTAGCTAGCCTAAGCAGTCGTATTAATAGCAAAAAGAAGTTGATTCAAGCTGCAGACCAAGCACTTTATAACGCAAAAGGTGCAGGCAGAAATAGAGTAGTAGTTTTAAAACCGGAATTTGAGAAGCCATCAAAAGTATCTAAAATTACTTAAATGCTTAGGCATTTCCATCTCTTGTCGATTCGACTTCATTGAGATTATTAAGTCCTGAAGTTTAGTTGGCACTGTTGCGTCAAACTCAAAGAATTGAATTGACAGATGCATGAACTGCCGTCCGCATTTCAATGTACAGAAGACTTTCCGGCCCGCTGAGTGAATAGCAGGATAAGGGCAATAATGATGGCAATAAGCGTCGCTGATGCAGAATATCTACTCAATGCCAGTCCACCAGCATCGAGAGGCTTATCAAGGAAATCTCCTACTACAGCGCCTAGGGGCCGAGTAAGAATGAATGCTGCCCAGAACAGAAAAACTCTGGATATATTTGTCCATAAATATGCAGCAAGAACTGTTGCCAGAAGAATACTGAAAATAATGGCCCCTCCACTGTATCCAAGGCCTGCCGTATCAGCCGTCCAGTCACCCAAAGCAGTGCCCAGCGTTTGAGAAAACATGATGGTTATCCAATAAAACATTTCTGCTTTAGGTGTACTAACTGTATTCACCGAAACAGAACCAAGTGATTTATACCAGATAGCTAAAGACGCCATTAAAAGTACAAACAGCAGCGTGCTGCCGCCGGTATAACCGATACCAAGAGATCGGTCAGCAAAGTCGGCTAACGTAGTCCCGACTGTTGTGGTGGCAATAATCGTTGTCCAGTAAAGGAAAGGATGAAAGCGCTTCGCTTTGATTTGGGCAACTACCGCGATGAGAAAGATCACTGCGAAAATGGCAGTCCCAACCAGATAACCCAGCTTCATCGACATTGAAACTGCATCACCACCGGTTTCACCCAGTGTGGTGGCAAGGATTTTTATGATCCAGAAAATCAAAGTGATTTCGGGCACCTTGCTCAGAGCGTTTTCGGTAACACTGTTCATATGGCTTTCCTTTGTTATGTTGCCATTTGACCGGCTATCAGAGTAATTCTTAATGGTTTGAATTTTCAGGTGACTATGATTATCAATAATAAAACTCGCCCCGACACTAGTGTTCAAGGCCTAACTTAAAAGCTAATATTAATTCGGAACTACGTAGATATAACCAAGACGATCCAACCTTGTTAAGAACTCATCTAAGAAGCTTACAGTAATAGCTCTGTCATGAAATACAATCACATCACCATTCTTAGGGACTATATTTCTCATGTAATCCCTGATTGAATCCATCTTGGTAGCATCTTTAGAAAGCCAGTCTTGAGAACCTAGAGTCCAGAGCATAAGCTTCATATCTTGCGACTTGGCATAATCTTTTATATCGGAGTTATATTGCCCCCACGGTGGCCTTAGATATTTAGGTCGAGCACCAGTCAATGTTTCAATGTAGTTGCTACATGCATTTATTTCTGATCGCATCAATTCTGGGTTGATGCTATCCAATTTCACTAAGTTTAAATGGTTATACCCATGATTTTCAATCAAATTTCCTTCAGACTTTATCTCTGTAAGCGTTTCTCTATTCAAATTAAATTGGGTAGTTAAAGCTGGGTCAAGATGTCTGCAATTAACAAACCAAATACTTTTGGCTGAGTGCTTTTCTAAGATGGCCAGTAGTGCTCGATCAATTCCCGGATTAGATGGACCATCATCAAAGGTAAGCAAAATAGGCTTTTTTTCTAGCAAGAATGATAAAGGCGAAGAAAAAATGGGCTCTAATTCGTGAATTCTAGTATTTACAACATATTTGGGCGCGAATGCCGTTATGCCTAACTTAGGATAACTTGCGCCGATAGCAATCATCACAATAAGCAGAATCTTTAAAAGTGAAAAATTACCTTCAATTTGTACCTTATTAATTACAGTGTTCATGTAAGTCGCTATTTATCTTGCTTGCCAAGCTTTTCTTCCAAGGTTTTCTGTACCAAGAACTGGAAATTAAAAAGATGACAAATTAACGAATACACCGCTAGGCTCGTAATAAATTGCCATATGGCAACCACTACCGGCTCATTAGGTGGGTAGCCCTTATATACCTCATAAGTTCTACCTAATGCTGCAATGATAGCTATCAAGTACGCAGAATAACCACCTATATAACTTGCCGAGAAGTAGATGAGCAATATATATAAAAGTGCGAAAGGTATTAAAGGCCCCGTTATCAAATCCATATAAACGGTTAGGGATGTCACTACAATAAAAGCCAGCAACAAAATTCTTCTATCCAATTTCCGGATAGCAGCATTGATCTTATTCATATAAATAGCGTTTATTTCCTTAATTTCAATTAGGAGACGTCCGGTTGTCCATCTAATAAAAGAGCATCAGATGTATCCAGAATATGGCCTCACGCCCGCCTACAGACTCCAACTAATTTGTATTCTGCAGAATGGAATACAGTTTGGGGACCGTATTTCAAACATTACGCCACGAACCTTACCTTTACCTTACGTCTTTTATTTAATCGAATCAGTGAGAATGACTGGTATCACGGAGCTGAGGCTTAGTAGGTAAAAACGGAGTCATGATTTCAATGGCGCTTCTGGTCGATGATCGTCCATTCACCAATGGTCATAATATATGAGCAAAAAAACGGTCGACTTGCTGGTCAAAGGACACAGTAAACTATGAATGCAGATATTCTGCCGTATTTATGAATAGCTAAGTTGATTCATATACACAGGCGGTTTAGGTTTATTCGATTCCCTGGTTTTTATCCAGAATTTATAGCGACTTGTCGATAGGGGCTCCGAAAACAAGTACCCTTGTACAAATTCGCAGCCAATAGATTGGACCATGGCCAATTCGCTTTGCGTTTCAACACCCTCGGCGACCAGCTCTAATGACATGCTTTTAGCTAAGGCCGCAATCGCTTGAACGATACCAATATTGACTGGCTCTTGCGCAATATTGCGGATAAACGACTGGTCAATTTTCAGCCTATCGATGGGGAATCTCTTCAAATAACCCAAGTTAGAATACCCGGTCCCAAAATCATCAATGGCAAGCTTTACGCCCAAGTCATGCAATTCATGCAGGGTTTTTAGAACAGCGTCAACATCATGCATGAACAACCCCTCTGTCAGCTCAAGCTCCAGGTAGAAAGGCTGCATACCGCTTTCTGCCAATATTGAGCGCACCATTTCGCTGAATTCTGTTTGGTAAAACTGCATGGCTGAGATGTTGACTGACATCCGGACAGGCTCCATGCCTTCTTCTATCCACGCCATATGCTGGCGACAGGCCTCTTGAAGCACCCATTTCCCTATGGGGACAATCAACCCAGTGACTTCGGCTATTTCGATAAAATGAAATGGTGACAGCAATCCCCGCTCTGGGTGCTGCCAGCGGATCAATGCCTCGTTACCAATCACCTTTCCCTTATGTTTGGAAACCTGCGGCTGGTAAAACAATACAAATTCGTTACGTTCTATTGCCATTCGTAAATCTGTTTCGAGCGACATGTGGTCAAGCGAGTACAAATTCATCCCTGGCGCGTAATGCCGATACACATTCCTGCCGCTGCGCTTTGCTTCATACATGGCAGCATCCGCCTTCACTAACAGCCCAGCTGCTTCAACGTCATCATTCGGGTATAAGGCTGTACCTATGCTGGCCGTGATAAAAACTTCACGATTCATAATCGTCAAAGGTTGCTTCATGGCCTCGACTATGCGTTTGCATAATACTTTCACATCCCGCTGACAGTTCAGGTGGCTCTCCAACATGATAGTGAACTCATCCCCTGACAACCGCGCCACTGTGTCACATTCACGTGCACAAGTAGATAAACGACTGGCAACTGCGGATAAAAGGCTGTCTCCGAATCCGTGCCCTATCGAATCATTGAAATGCTTGAAATTATCTAGGTCGATATACAACAACCCAACCTGGGTCTTATTACGAGCCGCTTCCGAGATTGCCATTTCGAATCTATCCATAAATAAAAGTCGATTCGGTAGCATCGTCAATTGATCAAAATGAGCAAGATAAAAAAGATTCGCCTGCTTACGTTGCGTAATCTCATTCAATAGATCGTGGCCATTTGCGATCCCCACATACTGCCCTTCATCAGTTGCAATGAAGCCACTGACCATGTGCTGCATGCCGGCATCGATAATGATTCTTGCAATATCATCAATCGAGGTTTCCTGATCGACAATCACCGGAAATGGATTCATTAAATATGAAATCTTCGCCTTGCCATAAATTTCCTTGGAATAAGGTTTGATAAACCTTTCGATAAAGAAATGGCGATCAACTATCCCGCAGGGGATATTTTCAGAATTAACTACAGGGATGGCGAACAGGCCTGGATTTTCCTGAAATAAATCTAACACCTGCTGGCATGCCATTGATTCATTCACCGGCTTTGTGTATTTGATTAATCGCATCACTGTTGGATTATCTTCAATCTTCTTGAAATGCCTATGCAGTGATAAATTCATGGATGGAACCTTTTTTGCTTTTTAATAAAGACAAAATCAATTGAGATGTCACTTTAGGTTCACAAATTATGCAGAGCGAGTGTTACAGAATTACTAATCGATATGTAAGCAACGTTTATCAAGCCAATCAAGATTGGCATATTGCAACTGTATTGATGCTAGTATTAAAAAATGTAGCCAAAGGGCTCAGCGCATGAAACATCCAAAATTCCAACATCTGGGAGATAGATACCCTCGGGCCTTAGAGGCACGCTACGACCGTATCTTGGTCAAGATTGAGGAGTTATGGGACAAACCTGAGGTCGAGGATTACTTCAGCGACCTGATACTAGATAAGCGAGGCGGGCGCCAGGGCTTCCCCAAGGACGTAATGGAAGACATCGTGATGCTGAAAGGCATTCATGATTCTGAAGTACTACGAACATCGGAAGACAAAGAGCACTCAATTCGAGAACTAAAAAAACGTGGCGTTAAATTAAAGAAAGATGATTTCCTGACCGCACTTCATAATGGTGATAAGGAATTAATCGATCTTTTTGTACATAGTAATTTCAATATTCATGTCGTGGACGACGAGGGCAACACACCCCTGTTGATAGCTCTGAAAAAGGGCTATACCGTCATAGCGCACATACTCCTGAATGCCGGAGTAGACGTGAATGCCTATGACAAAATGGGCATGACACCCTTACTAATGGCTTGCGGAAAATCAACTCGCGGGTTCAAATCAATCGCAGAAGAACTCGTGAAGCGAGGGGCTTTTATCAACGACCGAGACAAGTTGGGCTTCACTCCCCTACTACTTTCCCTGTCTGGTGGTACGGCTGAGGTTGCAGAATTGCTTATTGAAAGAGGTGCTGATATTCATGCACGCGCCAGGAACGGGAACACTGCGCTATCACTGGCAAGAAAATCAGAAAATGCCTATATCGTCGAGCTACTATTGATCAAAGGTGCAAAGGAATAGTATTAGCTGCCCGCATTATCAATAGGTTAACTGTAAATCCCTTCACTCAGGTGCTTGGCTACATCTACAGAATTTACTTCGCCGGACCAAGGCACCACTCCTAAACAAGGACAACCCAATCGCTCTTTCAAGGCTTGCAGATTTTCTTCAAACGCGCTCATTTTCGGATCGATCTGATTGGCGACCCAGCCTGCGAGTTTTAATCCTCGTGCCTTGATAGCCTCGGCTGTCAGCAAGGCATGATTCAGGCAGCCAAGACGCATGCCAACCACCATAATCAAGGGCAGGCCAAGTCTCTGAGCCATATCAGCAGTATCAATATCATCCCCAAGCGGTACGCAAAAGCCCCCAACACCTTCAACAATCACAACATCTGCCTGGGTGCTTGCTTGCCGATAGGCATCTGTAATGACCTTCAGAGAAATATTCACTCCTGCCTGCTCGGCCGCAATATGTGGCGCCAAAGCTGGCAGAAATGCGTATGGGTTAATTTGACGCAATGGCAATGTAACGTTACTGGCAAGAACGAGCTGGGTGACATCCTCAGAAATCAGCTCACTGTCCTGCAATTCGCAACCGGCCGCAACTGGTTTCATACCAGCAGTTTTATACCCGTGGCTTACGAAACCATTTATCAGTGCGCTGGATATCAGCGTCTTGCCAACGCCAGTATCGGTACCGGTAATGAAATAAGCAGCTTTCATCTGCTACGCTTATGCAGAGTAATAGGAATGCTACCGTCTTCCGACTGGAATTTTGGCTGGGGTTTCCAAGCATGCCCATAAACCACCTCGAAGGTAGCTGGTAGCTTGCCATCCTTGCGGAAGCGTTCATAATCTTGTATCAATTTCTGCAGAAAACCTTTTCCCAGCAGGCCACGATGCCGGCCCTCTGCCGCGTTATGAGCACCTATAGTTTTGAGATCTCGCATCACGCTGATGACATCATCGTAGGTCAGCACAAAATGTTCGACATCAAGTACCGGTGCCGTGAAACCTGCACGCACTAGTGCATCGCCAATATCATGCATATCGATAAAGCGGCTGACATGGACATGTTCCGGGTCAGTACTGGTAGCCTGACGCAATTCTTTCAGGGTATCCGGGCCAAAGCTACTGAACATGACCAAGCCTTCGGGTTGTAGCACCCGATGAGCCTCGCTAAAAACCTGATCAAGATCATTGCACCATTGAATAGCCAGGTTAGACCAGACCAGACCTAAGCTTCCGTTCGCCAATGGCAAGTTCTCAATATCAGCACAAAGTGCAGTTTGCTGGCTTATCCCCAGTAAGCGCTTGAACCGCTCAAACCCTCCCCGTGCGGTTTGCGTCTTTTTCAGCATGCCCATAGCGATGTCGAGCGAGATAATTCGGCTATCGGCAAATCTTTTCGCCAATGCATGACTCGCACGCCCGGTACCGCAACCAGCATCCAGTATGGTTCGTGGTGCTATCTTGACGAAATCCAGGCGACTTAACATGCGCTCACGAACTTCAGCCTGCAGAATTGCAGCGCTATCGTAGCTCTCAGCGGCACGGTCGAATGAGGTGCGCACCCGCGCTTTATCAATACGGTAAATATCGTTCATGAACTATGCAGCTGGTTCGAGGAATTGGATCAATGCCTCGATAAATTGATCAGGATGCGAGAGAAAAGGCGCATGAGAAGCACCTGCCATGACGCGTAGACGCCCAAATGGTAGTTGCTGTGCCAGCCAGTGTGCGGCCTGTAGTGGTGCTAGGGTATCGCGATCGCCATGCACTAGCAATACAGGCTTTCTGATATTTTCCACCTCTGCGCGCAAGTCGGTCTGCAACAGTATATTTAAGGCTTTCTGCAGTGAGCCCAAGGTTGGTACCGGCCTTTCAGTAAAGCTCTTGCGTAGCTGTTTAATGGTATTACGAGCATCGTCAGAACCCATGCACTGTAGCGTGAGAAATTTGATCAAGGTGTTTTGATAGTCCTGTGCGATCTGTGCGGCGAATTGCTGGAATACACTGGCTTCGATGCCATTTTCCCAATCAATTGCATTGACGTAACGTGGCGTTGTCCCAACCAGTACCAAGCGACGCAAACGATCAGGTTGCAACAAGGCTATGCGCATAGCGACCTGCCCACCCAAAGACCAGCCGCATATATCTGCGTTGGCAGGTAGGCTCTCAGCCACCGACTCAGCCGCCGCATGCAGATGGCTAGGCTCAATCGGGCGGCTGAAACCCATGCCGGGCAGGTCGACTATGTGCAGAGAGAAGTGCTGTGATAGCTTCTTCACCAGCGGCTGCCACACGCCACCGTGCATGCCCCAGCCATGGATTAGCACCAGGTTTTGTCCGCTACCCTGATTCTCAATATGTACGCTCATGCTGCCATCTCTTTTTCTGCTTTTTGTAAGGCCTCAACCAGCCGCTGCAGGTCATCCATAGTATGAGCGGCGGATAACGATATACGTAATCGCGCACTGCCCTTGGGTACGGTAGGTGGGCGTATCGCTGGCACCAATATACCTTGTGTTAGCAAATACTCACTTAAGCGCAGGGCATCTTCATTACTACCCACGATCAAGGGTTGTATGGCCGTCATGGATTCTGTGAGCTGCCAGCGTTGCGACTGAAGCTTAGTCCGTAAACACTTGATGAGTTGCTGTAAGTGCGTACGACGCGCATCTTCCTTCTCTATGATTTTTAAAGCTTTTAGCAGGCTTGCTGCCAATGCCGGCGGAGTGGCCGTTGTGTAAATGTAACTGCGCGCCTTCTGGGTCAGGTATTCAATCAGAACTGAATCAGCGGCGACAAATGCCCCAAACACGCCAGCGGCTTTGCCCAAGGTAGCCATGTAGATGATGCGCTCTGAGACGACATTAAAGTGGCTCAGAATGCCACGACCCTGTACACCCACAACACCAAAACCGTGCGCGTCATCCAGCAGTAGCCAGGCATCATATTGCTCACAAAGTGCCAGTATTTCCGGTACCGGCGCCAGATCGCCATCCATGCTGAACACCGCATCCGCAACCACGAGCTTGCGCGAGGCCGTGCTAGCCTTAAGCATGCCCTCCAGCGCCAACATGTCGTTATGCGGATAACGATGCAATGTGGCTCGCGATAAAACAGCAGCATCATTAAGCGAGGCGTGATTGAGCTTGTCTGCAAAGATCGCGTCATTACGGCCGAGCAAGGCTGTCACGATACCGACATTCGCCATATAACCAGTGGAGAACAGCAATGCTGCTGGCAGTCTGACGAACTCAGCCAAAGCCTGTTCCAGTTGCTCGTGATAGCGATGATGGCCGGTAATGAGATGTGATGCGCCACTACCCACACCAGCTTCAGCCGCACCCTGTTGCAGTGCCGCAATAATATCCGGATGATTGGCCAAGCCGAGATAATCATTACTGCAGAATGACAACAGGTTCTGCCCAGAAACTTTCACCTGCCTATCCTGTGGGCTTTCCAGCAAGCGCCTTTTACGGCTCAGCCCAGCAGTAGCAAGTTGGTTCAGTTCGGCTTGTAACTCAGCCAGCAAATTTTCACCTATGGATGCAGTACAGCTCAGGCCGGATGGATGCCGAGCTTGGCAAATAACGCCTTGTCGGTTTCTGCTTCGGGGTTGCCCGTAGTCAGCAGCTTTTCACCATAAAAAATCGAGTTGGCACCTGCAATGAAACATAAAGCCTGAATGCCCTCATGCATACTCTGCCGGCCGGCCGATAGCCGCACATAGCTCTTGGGCATGGCGATACGTGCGGCCGCGATGGTACGTACAAATTCGATATGATCCAGCTCATCTACACCATGTAGCGGGGTGCCCTCAACTTGCGTGAGTAAATTGATCGGCACACTTTCGGGGGGGCGCTCCATGTTCGCTAGCTGTGCCAATAGGCCAGCGCGCTGGTTGCGAGACTCACCCATGCCTACGATGCCGCCG
>DATBRG010000022.1:0-4352 GCA_036560445.1 Methylophilaceae bacterium | reverse complement strand
CCAGCGAGATCGTCTCCTCCACCACCCAGCTATCCGCCAGCACCAGTGAATCGGCTGTCGCCGTGAGCGAGACTACGACCACGGTAGAAGAAGTACGCCAGACTGCGCAGTTATCCAGCCAGAAAGCCAAGCAGGTCTCCGACATCGCGCAGAAAGCCGCGCATAGTTCGCAGAGCGGACGCAAATCCAACGATGACGTGGTGGCTGGCATGGAACGTATCCACCAGCAAATGAACACCATCGCCGCCAGCATGGTGCGGCTCTCGGAACAAAGCCAAACCATTGGGCAAATCATTGCCACTGTCGAAGACCTCTCCACACAATCCAACCTGTTAGCGGTCAACGCCGCCATCGAAGCAGCCAAGGCCGGTGAACACGGCAAAGGCTTCAGTGTGGTGGCACAGGAGGTCAAGAGCCTATCTGAACAATCCAGGCAGGCCACCAACCAGGTACGCACCATCCTGGGCGATATTCAAAAGGCAACTGCGACAGCAGTGATGGCCACTGAACAAGGCAGCAAGGCAGTAGAAGCCGGCAGTCGACAAACCGAAATCGCTGGAGAATCCATCCGGGAGTTAGCGGGGAGTGTGTCAGAAGCCGCACAAGCGGCGACCCAGATAGCGGCATCCAGCCAGCAGCAACTGGTAGGGATAGACCAGGTAGCCAGTGCCATGGACAGCATCAAGCAAGCGAGCACGCAGAATGTAGCGAGTGCGCAACAGCTCGAGACCTCTGCACGCAACCTGAGCGAACTTGGTCAGCGGCTCAAGCAGATGGTTGCACGGTACAAGGTGTAGGGAGTAGTGGTTTATTGAGTGAGGACGGGATATCTGGATGTAACTGGTATTTGAAACGCGTAATTAAGAGGGGGACCATAATGAAAACAACACTAGTTAGTAGTGACCGGGCACCTACAGGCCGTTTGCGGCGGACTGCGCCGCTCGTTAACGCCACCCTCGCTGCAGCGTGTATGGTGCTGAAAGTCGGTGTCGTTATGGCGGCAGATACTGTGATTCAGCCGGTGTCTCCAGAAGACTTCTCACGTATGTCACTTGAGGATCTGGCGAACATTGAAATTACTTCTGTTTCCAAGAGCCCTGGGCGGCTTCTGGATGCCCCCGCTTCTGTTGTTGTTATCACCAATGAAGACATTCGTCGCTCTGGCGCTACAAGTATTCCTGAAGCACTGCGGTTGGCAGATAACTTGAATGTAGCGCAGAAGAATTCTCATGACTGGGCCATCAGTGCGCGGGGGTTCAATACGGATCTGGCCAATAAGTTACTTGTCATGATTGATGGCCGGACTGTTTATACGCCGCTTTTTTCCGGTGTTTTCTGGGATAGGCAGGATTATTTACTCGAAGATATTGATCGCATAGAAGTGATCAGTGGCCCGGGCGGTACCCTTTGGGGTGCCAATGCAGTGAATGGAGTCATTAACATCATTACGAAAGGTGCTGCAGACACCCAGGGAGCTTACCTAGAGACTAGTGGGGGTTCTCAGTTACAGACCTCTACTGGAGTACGTTATGGCGGCAAGCTTGCTTCCAACGTGTCTTTTCGGGTCTACGGCAAGTATTTTGACCACGATAGTCAGTTGTTTGCCAATGGAAAGGATGCTTCAGACTCATGGAATATGAATCAAGGTGGCTTTCGTATTGATGCTGACGCGTCGGCGCAAAATAAGTTTACTGTGCAAGGCGATGTTTACAGCGGTAGCGAAAATACCCCTTCAGGAAATGATTCCGGAATAAGAGGGAGCAACATTTTAGGCCGCTGGTCTCATACCTTTTCAGATGATTCTGATATGAGTTTGCAGCTCTATTATGACCAAACACATTTTTCCCTTCCTAAACCCGCAGTTCTCTTTTCCCCTGCTGGAGAATTGACAGATGACCTTGATACCTACGATCTGGATTTCCAACATCGTTTCCGCTTGAACGAACGTAATAAAATTGTCTGGGGACTGGGTTATCGATTCACCCATGATGTCGTGGGCAATGCGCCAACAACAGCTGTTTTTCCCTCAAATCTAGATCAGAGCTTGTATAGCGGGTTTATTCAAGACGAGATCAAGTTACACGAGAAGCTTTCTCTTACCATTGGTACCAAGCTTGAACACAATGATTTTACCGGCTTCGAGATAGAACCAAGCACCCGATTGCAATGGAGCTTTGCGGATAATCAAATGTTATGGGCTGCTATTTCGCGCGCGGTTCGGACACCATCTCGCCTTGATCGGGGCCTACAAACCCCCACCGGTTTTCCTCCACCGTTTCCACAGAATGTTTTGGCCGGTAATCCCGATTTTGTTTCAGAAACGGTGATTGCTTATGAATTAGGCTACCGAGCTCAATTCGGCCCTAAGGTTTTTACCTCAATCTCGGCTTTTTACAATGACTACGATCATGTGCGAAGCACGACCCCGACCCCCTCCGCTCTTTTCAGCCTGCCTATTGTTTTCCATAACAATCTGGAGGGTGAAACCTCCGGCATTGAACTTAGCGCCAATTACCAAGTACTTGATTGGTGGCGCTTACATTTCGGCTACAGCTATCTGCAAGAGCATATTCGCGTAAAACCGGGCGAAGTAGATTTTACAAACGCGCTTAATGAAACTTCGGATCCTCGAGGGCAAGCATCACTCCGATCTTCCATGAACTTGCCGCAAAATATAGAGTTGGACGCAAATCTACGCTGGGTAGACACACTGCACAACAATTCCGGATCGAAAGCCGGAACCGTGCCAAGTTATACCGAATTGGACATCCGTCTAGGTTGGCGTCCCACCAAGAAACTCGAGTTTTCCATTGTTGGACAAAATCTTTTGCACGACCATCATCCAGAATTCGGTTTCCCTGACTCAACACAAGAGGAAATCGAACGCAGCATTTTCGGGAAGGTACGATGGGAATTCTGACCTCAATATTGCAACCAACAGTGTTGCGCTGGCTAGTGCAGAAATGCACGACATGCTTGGTTTCGCGTGGTGCCGTGACCTTGGTTGCGATATCGGCCATGGTACTTTTGCATTGCAAAGCCGTGGTAGCTGAAGATTCAATTGAATATGGCGTCAAAGCAGCCTTTCTGTACAAGTTCGGCTCCTATGTCGAGTGGCCTGCAGCGGCCTTTAGTTCGGCAACCAGCCCGTTTAACCTGTGCCTCGTGGGCGGTGATAGTCAATTCGGTTCTACGCTCGACAAAGTGGTTGGTAGTAATCGTATCAATGGCCGTAGCGTTGTTATCCGCCGGTTAAAAACAGCGGAGAAAGATTCCGGCTGCCACATCCTCTACATCGATGGGTCCGAGGCACAACATAGTGCCCAGATCATTGAGGTTGTTCGTGGCAGTAGTGTCCTGACAGTAGGTAATGCTGGCGGAACCGGGTCGGCAATCATTGACTTTGTCATTGTAGATAATCGTGTGCGTTTTGATATTGATGATGAGGCTGCAGCGCAAAAAGGGTTGGTTATCAGCTCCAAATTGATGAGCCTTGCGCTTAATGTCAGACGCAGAACTACTCAAGGAAGCCAATAAATGAGCGCGCTAACGGATATACCCATTCGTACCAGGCTGATGATGGTGACGGTACTGGCAAATGCGATTGCCCTGCTGCTGGCAGGCTCAATTATTGTGGCATACGAAAACCTGAACTATCGCGATCAGAAAGCAAAGGAAGTCTCGGTGCAGGCAGAGATTCTGGCAGAAAGCGCCGCCGCCGCCATTGAGTTTAGTGACCCCAAGGCGGCACAGGAATATCTGAATGCGCTTGAAGCTAATCCTGAAATTGTCACGGCTGGCTTATACGGCGCAAATGGCATGCTCTTCGCCAGCTACGTTCGTAGCCGGGCGGATTCTCGTCCTCCACCAACACATACGGAACTCCCTGGCCAACACTTTGATAGGGATGAGTTGACGGTGTCATGGGTAATCAAACATGGCCAAGAACAAGTCGGCACGGTATATCTGCGGGCTAGTATCGAACCACTGGCGGAACGCCTGGTGCGTTATGGCGGAATCATTCTATTGGTAATGATAGGTTCGTTGCTGCTTACTCTGCCTATTTCAATGCGGTTGCATACCACAATCGCAAATCCAATCCGTGAAATAGCACAGGCTGTATCCGGGATTGCCGCGGGCGATCTAACAGTGCCTATGGTATTGAGCTCGCGTAAAGATGAGCTCGGCGTGCTGTCAGTGAAAATTACTGAGATGACCGAAGACCTGCGCACGCAGATACGCGGGCTGGCCGAAGGCGCCAACCTGCTGGATCTAGCGGCCAGCGAGATCGTCTCCTCCACCACCCAGCTATCCGCCAGCACCAGTGAATCGGCTGTCGCCGTGAGCGAGAC
>DATBRG010000021.1:0-111693 GCA_036560445.1 Methylophilaceae bacterium | reverse complement strand
TATACATTATGCGAAGGAATGGCATACGGCCTATCGCCAATCCACTTCTCCAAAACCATCGTGACCAAGGTAGGTGTAAAAAATACCCAGGGTGCCAGTAGTCTGGGTTCTGTCCCCTAGGTCAGGATATGACGCATCGCGCTGGTTCCATTGATACTTGATAGAAACCGCGTGTTTCTGATAGACGCGGTAAGTAAAAGCCAAGTCAGACCGAAGGATGTTATCGTGCCCTCCCCTGTTAGCTTTATCGTCGATGTCACTCACAAAGTATTCGCGCCCAGTAAAATCAATAGAGGCCCTACTACCCATAATCAAGCGCATAGCAAATAGGCCTTGCGGCGCAACCCCGTAGTGATAATCACGCTCGCTCTTGCCATTAATGGTGCCTACAGCAGCATAGCCGGCACCGGCAAGCAATGTGCCTTGCAGCGCAACCGACTTGGTCAACCATAACTGGCCCGTAGTGCCCAGCGACAACCCAGTGCTTGAGACGCGGAAGGTTTGTGGTGAGATGTAGTCATAGCTGCCATATAGCCCCCACAGGCCGCGATAGTTTTCACCCGCCGCATAATCGGTCCCGAACAATAAACCACGCGTCATCACATTCTCAAATACATTGGCGGTAGAGGCTGTACCCTGGAACACAAAGTAGTCAAAAGGCCGCGTATAGGTATATCCACGCTGCCCTGGCAGCCCGTAATCCATGGCAAAGTCTACCTGAGCATCGTTATGTTTGAGCTCGGCCGAGGTGCCGGCGTCGCTTTTAATGGTATTGGCTATGCCAATCTGCAGGCGGCTGTAATAGGCGGCATCATTTCTGTTGAATACAGCATCGAATCGGTCGCCAAATGCATTCCGATTAAACCCCGTGGAGGGGGAAATGGCTGCCGCGCCCAACTCGTGCCAAAGATCAGGCTTGCTGCCGCCTTTTTCCAACACAATATTCGACATTCTGAACAGCGATTCACCGAGAAACGAACCGCCTATACCGGTCGAGATCATGTCGTTTCTGGATGGCGGCACTTTTTCCCCGGCTATCTCCCAGAATGCGCTGCCTGCCACCGTGTAGCCTAGTGACTCCCAGTAGTTCAGGCCGGCTGAGCGGGCAAATCCATGATACATGGAGCCCTGGTAGGGATGGCCAAGCTGGTTGATCTTGAATGGGTCTTTGTCCACATTCCAGCTACTGCCGAGGTTATGCCAGATGGTGGATAAGTTGGAGTCGTAATCCGAAATGCCGCTGAAGCGACGGTTGAACTGGTTCAGCAGAAAATCGAACCCAATAATATCGAGGGCCGGAATCAGATAACTTTTATTGGTTTCCCTATCCGCATAGCTAGCAGAAGAGATGCCCTTGGTTGCATCATTGTCAGTGGCTTGCGGTACAGGTGGCAATTCAATTTTTGCCGCCGGTTCAGCCACAGAGTCATCGGCAAAAACTGCTGTTGCTGTGCATAGCATTATTACAGCAAGGATTACAATCATTTTCATATAAACCATAGTCTGCAATCTAACACATGGTGGAGCAATGGCAGTTTTTTGTTGTCATGCCGAATCTCCCTTATCCCATCAGAATACGGCCGGACTAACCTTGCTAACAACGTATCACAGGGTTTAAGAAATAAAAAAGCCAGATAAAAATCTGGCCTCTTTATTTTTGAACGTTATTTAACGCCAGTTTCTAACTCTATCTGTTATTGAAGAACGCAATATTCATGCAGCGATCATTAACAAAGGTCAGCTCAATTTCTTTATAGGTTCTTTTAGGGTCATAACGGACGATGTTTTTGTAGTACCACATCTCAACGTTTACAGGCTTAGACGTATCTAGCGGCTTACCGACTACATTTGCTGCATTTGAGGGGCGAACACCCTGTTCCTTTTTAACCGGAGCACCCAGTTTGTCTGAAATCACTTGGCGCGATTTGCCATTGAATGCCCGTAAAAAGTCATCTTCACTGTAAACCGTGGGTTTAGTTTTACCCGTGGGGCCGGCGACAGCAGGTATCGATGCAATTGCGAGACAAGCGAGCAATCCCATCGTGATAGAAATTTTCTTACTGATTTGCATGATGTTCCCTAGTTCGCGTTAAGTTGCTGGATTATCGCATTTTCTGTTTGTGTATGCAGCTACTGTACAGAATCGAATTCAAACCTGAGCCCATCAAACCCTACTTGCACCGATGGCGGCAATTGCTGGCTCAAGGCATCAAATTCCATTTCATGTGTCATATGGATCATATAGGTTTGTTTTGCGTTGATATGACTCGCATAAACCAAGCTTTGTTCCAAATTGATATGTGTTGGATGAGGTTTATACCGGAGGCAATCCAGCAGAAGGAAATCCAGCCCTTGCAACAGAGCTAACGATGAATCTGGAATCTCAGATACATCCGTTAGATAAGCCATTTTACCAATACGATAACCCAATATCTCAATGCGGCCATGTCGTACAGGTATAGGCGTAATCATGGTACCGAATAGCTGAAATGGGCCATCTACCCTGTTCACCTTTAATACTGGCAGGTCCCAGAAATCACTAGGCTCTCTCAAGGCATAACCAAATTTACTGGCAATATGCTCTATTGCATCCTGCTTGCCATACAAAGGGATTTGTTTGCGCTGTAGCTGGCAAAACCCCCGCAAATCATCAATCCCATGCAGATGATCCGCATGGGTATGGGTATACAGTACCGCATCAACGCGGCTTAGGCCCTCGCGCAATGCTTGCAGGCGTAGGTCTGGGCCGGAGTCGATGAGTAGCACCTCCCCGCCTGGCAAAGTCACTGTGGCAGAGCAGCGCGTACGTTTATTTTTCGGGTCGCTTGATAAGCAGGTAGCACAATTACAACCAATTGCTGGTGTTCCTGCGCTGGAACCTGTACCCAGCAAGACTAGTTGCATGGCTGCGCCTGTTTGAACAGCCGGAAGAAATTCTCAGTAGTCGCCAAGGCTACTTCCTCTAGCGAAATACCTCGTAGCCTGGCAACCTCTTCAGCTACATATTTAACATAGGCGGGCTGGTTGGTCTTGCCACGAAATGGCACTGGGGCAAGGTAAGGGGAATCTGTTTCTACAAGGATACGTTCAAGAGGGATATTTTTAGCAACTTCTTTTAATGCCGCGGCATTCTTGAATGTCACTATCCCGGAGAACGAGATATAAAATCCCAGCTCAATAGCCTGTTGGGCAATCTCCAGGCTTTCAGTAAAGCAATGCATGACGCCGCCGACCTGCTTTACATCCTCTTCGCGCATGATGCGGATGGTGTCCTCAGCAGCGCTACGGGTATGGATAATCAACGGCTTGTTGGCTTTGATAGCGGCGCGAATATGAGTGCGGAAGCGCTCACGCTGCCATTCAAGATCGCCCGTCAGGCGAAAATAGTCCAAGCCGGTTTCACCTATGGCAATCACTTTAGGATGTTGTGCCAAGCGCACCAAGTCTTCCACTGTAAAAGCCTGCTCATCCTCATAATCCGGATGCACCCCCACTGAAGCGTAGATATTCTCATTGGCCTCAGCTACAGCAAGCACTTCAGGGAATTTATCCAGCGTGACTGATACACAAAGGGCGTGACCAACTTGATTATCAAGCATAGCCTGCCTGACACCATCCATATTATTAATCAGTTCCGGGAAATTCAGATGGCAATGGGAGTCTACAAGCATGATGCTAATTAAGATAATGAGAAATTAAAGAAAGCCGCTACTACATGGTATGCGTGGGGCGTGCTGATTTTAGAACGCCTCCAAGCAAAGCTTCAATTTTGTTACGCGCTTCAAGTCCACCATCTTTGTCGCTAAACTGCACGCCTATGCCTTGCGGCCTGTTGCCTTGTGTAACTGGAGTAAGCCAGACAATACGGCCAACCACTTTTAGCTTGACCGGATCCTCAAGCAGGCTCAACAACATAAAAACTTCTTCACCAATCTTAAAGCTTTTATTGGTTGGAATGAAAAGCCCGCCGCCTTTAATAAAAGGCATGTAAGCCGCATAAAGTGCAGCCTTCTCCTTGATTGCCAAAGATAGTACGCCTGGTTTTGGCGCGCTTGTTGCGGTGGAAGTGGCTTCTGTACTCACGCTAGGTATCTATTTAATTAAGTTTTATCGAAAATATTTGTGTGTATTGAAGCAAAAGGCTTTCCAGTTGCAACTCATGATTCAATGGGTGGTTAGCAGACCTACGTGCTTCATCCAGTTTACGCTGAAAAGCCAACAGTAGCCCCAAGTCTACGCTTTTGGTTAAAGCTTGCAAAGCGCCGACCTGTTCAGTGTGATAGCGAACCTCGCCAGTGAGCCGATAACTCAAAAGGTCATAGACCCATTTTTGCAATGCATGCAGCGCAGCCTCTACTCCCTGAGCTACGCATATGGTAGCAGTTGCAAATGGATCCAACTTGGCACCCTGAGACAGCATCTGCCAGATATCCCTTAGCTGCTTACCCCCCTCTTCCGCTTCTTTTAAAGCAGACAAGGGCGAACCACCAACATAATGCAGAAGCAGTTTTGCATCCTTCAGGCCCTGCTGTTGTAGCCATTCCAAGGCCCTCTCAGTACTGGGAACCGGCATATCAACCTTCTGGCAACGACTTAAGATAGTTGGCAACAGTCGCTGGGGTTGATGCGACACCAGAATAAAAACCACTCCTGAAGGAGGTTCCTCAAGCATTTTCAGCAACGCATTTGCTGATTCCAGATTAAAAGCTTCCGCAGGGCTTATCAACGCGATACGCAATCCCGTGCTACTGTGGCTCGAGAGCTCCAGAAAACTACTGAGTTCACGAATTTGACCAACTTTGATTACCTTGCTTCTTTTTACTGATTTGGCTGAACCAGCAGCTGGTTCCTCATCATCAGATGATGTGGCTTCCTGCTCGGGGCTAAGCAAACGGTAATCAGGGTGGTTCCCCTGTGCGAACCAGCCACAGCTTAGGCATGCTCCACAAGCAAAACCATCGACAGTGGGTACCTGGCAAAGCAGCGACTTTGTTAGCTGTAACGCAAAGTCAAACTTGCCAATTCCGCTACGCCCATGCAATAGCAGTGCATGCGGCAAACGCTCTTTGGTATCCGAAAACCGCTTCCATGTATCAATCTGCCAAGGATAAATATTATTAATATTCATATAGATAAAATAATATCTTCTAGTAATTTTTTAATTAGATGAATATCTTGATTGCCGTCAATAATGCGAAAACGCTGAGGAGACTCTTGCGCACGCGCAAGATAAGCTGCACGTATACGGCTAAAGAAATCACTACTTTCTCTCTCAAACTTATCAGGACTGCGGGCGCCCGCCAATCTCTGGATACTGACTTCTACAGGCACATCAAATAACAGCGTTAGATCCGGCTGTAAATCATTTTGAACCCATTGTTCTAGTATCTTGACTTTACTGACATCAACTCCACGCCCACCACATTGATACGCAAAGCTGGCATCAGTAAAACGATCAGACAATACATAGGCCCCGCGAGCCAATGCAGGCTCAATCACTTGTGCAATATGTTCTCGACGGGCAGCAAACATCAGCAGGGTTTCAGTCTCAGGATGCATGGCTTGGTGCAATAGTAATTCACGCAACCCCTCGCCCAGCTTTGTACCGCCAGGCTCACGTGTTGAGACAACCTCCAAGCCACGCGCTTGCAGGGCTGCCATAATGGTTGAAATATGAGTACTTTTGCCAGCGCCATCCATACCCTCAAGCGTGATAAATTTACCGCGCATCTGTAGCCCGTTCAGTTATGTTTAAGTTGATAGCGACTAACAGCTCGATTATGTTCACTCAATGTTGCTGAAAATGCATGAGTGCCATCCCCTTTACCTACAAAATAAATTGCATTTGTCTTTGCTGGATGCAGAGCAGCTTCAATAGAAGCTAGGCTAGGCATAGCAATCGGCGTTGGGGGCAGACCCGCTCTAGTATATGTATTGTATGGGGAGTCTTTCAATAAATCCTGTTTTCTCAGGTTGCCATCAAAATGTTCGCCCAGCCCATAAATTACCGTAGGGTCTGTTTGCAAGCGCATACCTATTCGTAACCGATTGAGGAAAACGCCAGCGATCAGAGGACGCTCCGCAGCCTTCCCTGTCTCCTTTTCGATAATTGAGGCCATAATCAGCGCCTGATAAGGGTCGTCATACGGCAGGCCTGCTTCTCTCATCTGCCATGCCTGCGCCAATTTATTTTGCATGGCCAGATATGCACGTTTAAGTATCGCCTGATCAGTCATGTCACGGCTGAAATAATAGGTATCTGGAAAGAAAAGTCCCTCGGGGAGACTTTCCTTAGCACCAATTTCTCTCAGTAACTGCTCATCTGGATAAGCCACAGTGATATGTTTTACATCTTCATTCTTGAGCAAAGCATCGCGCATCTGTGAGAATGTCCAGCCTTCTATAAATGTAATACTGGATTGGGTATTGCTGCCATTAGTCAGAATAGTAAACAATTCATATGGCGTTATGCCGGTATCTATCAAATAGTTCCCAGCTTTCACTTCACCGGCTTTACCAAGTAGACGCACCAGTAACACAAAGCTCCAAGGCTCGCGCAGGATGCCCTGATCCACAAGTTGCTGACCCACACTACGCAAGCTGCTGCCAGATTTGAGGTCAACCTCTTGCGTGCTGGATTTAACTTGCATGGGCGTAACAGTGAAATAAAGCATCCATGCTGTAAATATTAGCCCCATGAACATTGCCAAAGTCAGCAGCAGCTTAAGTAAACGCATGTTATTCCTGCAAGATATTACGTAATTGACTAGCCAACCCTAGATTGGGAAATTGTTGGCCATTAAAGGTTTTTACTTGCCATGCGCCATATAGGCTATTACAAATAATGATTTCGTCCGCCTGCATTAGTTTATTCAGGGTGATTTGTGAGACTCTTGAGCGAAGATTCAACTTGGGGACAAGCTCCAATATTCGCTGCCGCGTAACTCCGGCAACTCCACAATGGCTTAAGTCTGAGGTTAGCAGTGTTTTATCATACCGCGCAAATAAGTTGCTCGCAGTGCACTCTATGACATTATTTTTTTCGTCCAGCATGATGCCCTCAGCAATCGCACTATCTTTCCACTCCATCCGTGCCATGACATTCTCAAGCCTATTCAGATGCTTGATACCCGCTAGCAGAGGTTGATATGAGAGTCGCAGTTTGCACAAATGTAGTTGAACACCATCATTGAAGTTTACGGCCGGATACTCTGGAAAAGCTGATTTGATAACAATTCGATTAGGTTGTGCGAGGCTGGGAACGGCATAACCACGCGCACCTTCACCACGGGTAATAATAATCTTGGCAACCGCAAGCTCTTGAACTGAATCTTTGCCAGAAAACAGACGTTCAATATCAGTTAATAAAAGCTCTGTGCTGGGACATACAATGCCAAGAACATTGCAATCTTCGACCAACTTGTTGAAATGAAGATTCCAATTATCAGGCACACCCTTCTGGATTCTTATAGTACGAAATACGCCATCGCCATAACTCAGGCCGCGATCTAGCGGAGAAAGCGCGTGTTCACTTCGCCCATTAATCAGGAATAATTGATTTAAACTCATTGATGTAGTCATGTTCACGGTTAAATTCTTTCAATCATCGTAAAGCATGTTACATGCTGGGGAAAGCTGGCTACTCCACAGAAGCTGTGGATAATTTTGTGGGTGAGATTCGGATAACTAAGCTAACTCTCGCTTCTAAAAAGCTTTTTTACTAAATGCTTAAAATTTATGCAGTTATTTTTATTATTAAATTCAATATGTTATAAAAATCACTGCATAAACAATCACTAGAGCCTACATCTTATTGTCACATGCCACAAAACTGTGCATAAATGGCTGTTCTAAACCGGCTCAGCCACGGGAAAAGGCTTGCTAGAAATTATCGAAGCTAGATTTTCTTAAACACAAGACTACCGTTAGTACCACCAAACCCGAAATTATTTTTTAGCGCCAACTCAATTTTCATATCACGCGCAGTATTGGCGCAAAAATCGAGATCGCATTCGGGATCCTGATTAAAGATATTGATCGTTGGTGGTGAAACTTGATGGTGAATGGATAGCACAGTAAATACCGACTCCAATCCCCCGGCCCCACCCAACAAATGCCCAGTCATGGACTTTGTCGAGTTAACTACTAGATTCTTTGCATGTTCACCAAATGCCGCCTTAATTGCGTTAGTTTCATTCGCATCACCCAGCGGCGTTGAAGTGCCATGGGCGTTAATAAACTGCACCTGATCCGGATTCACCCCCGCATTATTCAAGGCATTGCGCATAGAGCGGCGCGGACCATCCATATTGGGTGCGGTCATATGATAAGCATCAGCACTCATGCCATAGCCAGTCAACTCCGCATAAATTTTTGCGCCGCGTTTTTTGGCGCTTTCATATTCTTCCAGCACCATGACACCAGCACCTTCACCAATGACAAAGCCATCGCGGTCAACATCCCAAGGGCGGCTAGCTGTGGCAGGGTCATCATTGCGTGTAGATAAAGCACGTGCAGAAGCAAATCCACCCACACTGAGCTCAGTAATTGCGGCTTCGGCGCCACCAGCTACCATGACATCCGCATCACCATACTCAATCATGCGCGCCGCATCTCCAATAGAGTGAGTACCCGTAGTGCAGGCAGTCACAATGGCGACATTCGGGCCTTTAAAACCGTACATGATAGACAAATTGCCGGAAATCATATTAATAATGGTACCGGGGATAAAAAATGGCGAAATCTTGCGCGGGCCACCTTCATCGTAGGTATCGTTGGTTTCTTCAATCAGCCTTAGTCCGCCAATACCAGAACCAATGGAAACCCCAATACGCTCTGCATTTTCTTCTGTAGCAACAATGCCCGAGTCTTTCACAGCTTCTATCGCAGCAGCCATACCGAACTGGATAAACGTATCCATGCGTCGCGCTTCTTTTGCAGGAAGATATTGCGACACATCAAAATCTTTTACCTCACCCGCAATCTGCGAAGAAAAATTACTCGCATCAAACTTGGTGATTCTGGTAATACCGGATTTGCCGGCAAGAAGGTTAGCCCAGGCTGTCTGCACCCCAATACCAACTGGTGAGACAACCCCCAGGCCTGTAACAACTACTCTGCGTTTATGCATGCTGAATAATCAGAGCCTGCCTGGGCAGGGCAATTCCAAGAGAAAATCGGAAAATAAAAGAATTACTTGAGATTAGCGCTGACGTAATCAATCGCTTGTTGAACATTGGTGATTTTTTCGGCTTCTTCGTCCGGAATTTCACAATCAAATTCTTCTTCCAGTGCCATAACGAGTTCCACGGTATCGAGCGAGTCGGCACCCAGATCATCTACAAATGATGACTCATTTTTGACATCAGCTTCATTAGCCCCCAATTGTTCGGAAACGATCTTTTTAACGCGTTGTTCGATGTCAGACATCTAGTACCCCTTTCAAGTGTTATGCTTTTTTATAAAAGCATGCTTACAAAAAGCTTGATTGCTAAAAGCTCCGGCTATTCTAACAAAACTCCCGAGGAATTCAAAAAGCCTGCGCTGTTATATTTTTTATGGCTTAGGCCATATACATGCCACCATTGACATGTAAAGTTTCACCACTAATATAACCTGCTTGTGGAGAAGCCAGATATACAACGGCTGAAGCTATATCCTCCACCTGTCCTAAACGCCCAAGTGGAATATGCTGAAGCAGGCCGTTGCGATGCTCTTCTGATAATGCACGTGTCATATCAGTGTCAATAAAACCAGGAGCAACGCAATTAACAGTAATGCCCCGGCTACCGACTTCACGCGCCAGCGACTTGGTAAATCCAGTCATACCAGCTTTGGCTGCCGCATAATTAGTTTGACCGGCGTTCCCCATGTGCCCAACCACTGAAGAAACGTTGATAATACGCCCAGCGCGCGCTTTCATCATCGGGCGCAATACTGCCTTTGACATACGGTACACCGATTTTAGATTGGTGGATAAAACATCGTCCCATTCTTCTTCTGACATGCGCATTAGTAGCATATCGCGCGTAATGCCAGCATTATTCACGAGGATGCCGACATCTCCAAACTTATCAGTGATAGTTTTAAGTGCTACTTCTATCTGTGCTGTGTCATTGACATCGAGCGCCATCCCTGTGCCTTTTACCCCGGCTTCTTGTAGCGCTTGTGCGATCTGTGCGGCTCCGCTAGTTGAAGTAGCCGTACCAATCACTACAGCGCCTTGTTTACCTAGCTCCAGCGCAATTGCTGCACCTATACCTCGGCTAGCGCCAGTAACCAGCGCAATTTGATTCTCAAGCATGCTGTCCTCCCTGACCATAATACTTTTCAGCTATTAAATAGTGGCTGCGCTTCAGATATAGATTGTTGACTGGTAAGCGCAAAACATGGAAGCTCGGCCACAATACGTTTAGTAAGCCCAGCCAACACCTTACCCGGGCCACATTCGGCACTGGCATTAGCTCCTAGCGAGCTCACAGCATGCACAGTCTCTACCCAGCGTACTGGACTATAAAGTTGGCGTATCAGTGCATCCTTAATTTTGTCTGTATCTGTGTAAGCAGCGACATCCGCATTATGCAGTACCGATATTGCTGGGGTTGCCAGCTGAACATCCTGCAAATAGGCACTGAGCTCCTGTGCAGCCGGCTTCATCAATGCGCAGTGAGACGGTACACTTACAGGTAGTGGTAGGGCTCGCTTAGCACCTTTGTTTTTGGCGATTTCCATACCACGCTCAACGGCTTCTTTATTGCCAGCAATAACAACCTGTCCTGGTGAATTAAGGTTGACTGCCTCTAACACTTGGTCTTGAGCCGCTTCAGCGCATACCGCTCGTACCGCATCATCGTCCAGTCCTAGAATTGCAGCCATTGCACCAACCCCATCAGCAACAGCGCTTTGCATTGCCTGCGCACGGAAACGAACCAAGGGCAATGCATCCTTGAAACTCAATGCCCCAGCCGCTACCAATGCCGTATATTCACCAAGGCTATGGCCTGCCATCACATATGGCTGCAGCTCACTTTGAGCTCTCCAAGCACGCCAAGTAGCGACACCGGCAGTCAGCATCAGCGGCTGAGTATGCGTGGTCTGATTTAGCATTTCATTCGGTTCAGTCACCATCTTCCAGAAGTCAACCCCCAGAATATCTGAGGCCTCAACAAAAGTGTCACGAACTAATGCAACATCAGCCAAGCCTTGCATCATGCCTACAGACTGCGAACCTTGCCCCGGGAAAAAGAATGCGAATTTCATAGAACTTTCTCTAGTACTTTAGTAATACAGAACCCCAGGTAAAACCACCACCAAAGGCTTCCATCAATATGGTTTCACCGCGTTTAATGCGTCCATCACGTACTGCCACATCCAGGGCCAGTGGAATAGAAGCAGCAGAAGTATTGCCATGAGTATCCACTGTTACTACAACCCTCTCCATGCTCATCCCCAACTTTTTAGCTGTTGATTGTAGGATACGGATGTTCGCCTGATGCGGCACAAGCCAGTCAATATCTGACTTCTGGAGACCATTAGCTGTAAGGGTTTCGTCAACGATCGCATCTAATGTATTAACTGCAATCTTGAAAACAGAATTACCTTCCATATGTATAGTCTTATCGCCATTGGCATTGGAAACTCCACATGGCACCGTCAATAGATGACTGTAGCTACCGTCAGCATGCAAATGACTGGAAATCACTCCTGGCTCCTCGCTCGCCTGCATGATGACGGCACCAGCGCCATCGCCCCACAGGATACAATTGCCTCGATCAGTCCAGTCTGTAATGCGCGACATGATTTCTGCGCCTACTACCAATGCACATTTAGCCATACCAGTCTTAATTAAACTATCTGCAGTTGCCATTGCATAAACAAAGCCACTGCATACTGCTTGAATATCAAATGCAGGGCAGCTTGCGATACCCAGCTTATCTTGCAGGATACATGCAGTGCTAGGGAAAATATGGTCAGGAGTTGTGGTAGCCACAATAATGAGATCAATATCCTGCGGCTGCAGTCCTGCAGAATGAATGGCTTGTCTCGAAGCATGCAAGGCTAAATCGCTGGTGAACTCATCAGCTGCAGCAATATGCCGTTGACGAATCCCTGTACGAGTGACTATCCATTCATCTGTAGTGTCGACCATTTTCTCAAGATCGGCATTGGTCAATATTTTTTCAGGCAAGTAGCTGCCGGTGCCGGCAACACGTGAATAAATCATGCAGTTTCTTTCGAAGCAACTTCAGGACTAATGATTGAATGGGGCTGCAGATGTTCGATTTCCAGCTGCTCCGTAATACGACGTAACACACCACTACGAGACTCATCAACTGCCGTATGAATGGCATATAAGAACGAAAAACTGTCTGCTCCACCATGACTTTTCACCACGATGCCACGAAGTCCGAGAAAGCTTGCCCCATTATAACGACGAGGGTCCAGACGACGTTTGAAAGCCTTAAGTACTGGGATAGCAGCAAGCGCCATGAGCTTGGTAACCCAGTTGCGCTTAAATTCCTGCATCAAGAATCCGGCCATCATGTGGGCCAGCCCTTCTGACGTCTTAAGTGCCACATTGCCCACAAAGCCATCACAGACCACCAAATCTGTAGTGCCTTTGTAGATATCATCGCCTTCAATATTGCCGTAAAAGTTAAGGTGGCTGGCACGCAGCAGCTCACCAGCCTGCTTGACCACCTCATTACCCTTGATATCTTCTGAACCTATGTTCAGCAGGCCTACACTCGGCCGCTCCTTGTGCTCAACGCACGAAACAAGCATGGCGCCCATGATAGCGAATTGTAGGAGATGTTCAGGGGTACAGTCGGCATTCGCACCCAGATCAAGCATATAGGTCATGCCTTTTTTACTAGGTAACGTTGCAGCAATAGCCGGCCGATCAATGCCCGGAAGTGTCTTCAGCACAAATCTTGCTGTAGCCATGAGTGCGCCGGTATTGCCTGCACTGACACAGGCATTGGCTTCACCACTCTTGACCAGATTGATGGCAACGCGCATGGAAGAATCTTTTTTATTCTTCAATGCGCTTTGCGGAGATTCGTCCATGGTCACGACTTCACTTGCATGGTGAATACGAAGCCTGGGCCCGACTGATGCCTTGCGAGCAGACAGCTCTGCTTCAATAGCACTAGTAAGGCCGACCAGAACGATGTTGATTTCGCTATCCTGCTGCAGTGCTTTCAGTGCAGCAGGAACTGTGACGTGTGGGCCGTGATCCCCGCCCATAGCGTCAATGGCGACGGTAACATCCATACTCAATTGGATATCAGCAACATAGCACGGCTTCCAAACTCAGAGACCATGCATCTGTTTCAAAACGAGATTACTCGCCCTTCGCTGGCATAACCTTGCGGCCACGGTAGTAGCCGCTTGGGCTCACGTGGTGACGCAGATGAGTTTCACCCGTGGTTGGCTCAACTGCCAACGGAGGATTAGTCAAGAAATCGTGTGAACGATGCATACCACGCTTGGATGGTGACTTTTTATTTTGTTGAACGGCCATAATTTACTCCTGTTAATACTTTAAATTTAGAGCTGGTTTTTGCCAGCCTTCAGACCCTTTAGTACTGCAAAAGGGCTTGGTTTCTTTAATTCACTAAGCCTGTCGCTTGCCGCACACTCAATTTCAGCGTGCTTAGGTGCTAATGGCAACGCCAGCAGAACCTCTTCTTCGATTAGCTCAATAACCTGCATATGCGTATCAGCAACCAGATAGTCTTGCTCATCCTGCTCATCTTCCTCGCTAGGCAAAGAAGCTTCATTCGGCACAAGTATAAAAACGGTAGCAATATCCAGCTTGAACTTAAACGGCTCCAGACAACGCTGACAATTCAATACCAGCGCACCTTGCACCCGTAAATCAAGCAAGGGCAGGCCATTAGCATCAACTTTGCCTTCAAGCTGAAAATCCAGGACCCCCTCGTCGCTAGCCAAAAATTCACTTAAACGCGAAAATTGGGAAACGAAGATTGTACCATGAATTTCAAGCGCTTTTCGAGCAAAATCAAAGCCATTAACTACATAACTGGCATTACTGTCTTTATTGGTTGGTGCAGGCATAGGGGTCGCATGATATAATTTGCTGGTTTGAGTGTCAAAAAAATAGGCCTGTCGCGTGATCAAAAAAATTCTCGTAGCCAACCGTGGCGAAATCGCTGTCCGCATTGTACGTGCCTGCTCAGAAATGGGCATTAAGTCGGTCGCGATATACTCTGATGCTGACCGTCACGCTTTGCACGTCAAAAAAGCGGATGAAGCATATAATATTGGCTCAGACCCGGTAATTGGCTACCTCAACGCACACAATATCGTCAACCTAGCAGTAGCTTCAGGCTGTGATGCCTTGCACCCCGGCTATGGCTTTCTGTCGGAAAATCCTGAACTGGCCGAAATATGTGCCCGTCGCGGTATTAAGTTTATTGGGCCAAACGCCAAAGTTATACGGCAGATGGGCGACAAGATACAAGCGCGAAACGCCATGGTTTCCGCAGGAATCCCTTGCACTCCTGGAAGTGACGGCAATTTGGAAAGCCTGGAAGAGGCCCGCCAGCTGGCCAAGAAAATCGGTTACCCCGTCATGCTCAAGGCCACTAACGGTGGTGGTGGACGTGGGATCCGTCGTTGCAACGATGAAAAAGAGTTACTTAGTAATTACGACCGCGTCATTTCCGAGGCTAGCAAGGCATTTGGTAAGCCTGAAGTTTTTCTGGAAAAATGCGTTGTTAACCCTCGCCATATTGAAGTTCAGATTCTGGGTGACAGCCATGGCAATGTAATACATTTATTTGAACGTGACTGCTCAATACAGCGCCGAAACCAGAAGTTGATCGAAATAGCGCCCTCGCCCCAGTTAAGCAAAGCTCAGCGCGACTATATTGGCAACCTAGCAGTAAAAGCAGCCAAAGCTGTTGGTTACGAGAACGCAGGCACTGTCGAATTCTTACTAGATGTAAATAATAATTTTTACTTCATGGAAATGAATACCCGTCTGCAGGTGGAACACACAATTACCGAGTCAATAACTGGTATTGATATTGTGCAAGAGCAAATCCGAATTGCTGATGGTCTAAAATTGCAGTACAAGCAATCTGACGTTAATTACCGCGGCTTTGCCATGGAGTTCCGTATTAATGCTGAGGATCCGAAGAACGACTTCCTGCCAAGCTTTGGTAAAATTACGCGTTATTACGCGCCAGGCGGTCCCGGTGTACGTATGGATGCAGCCATGTATAGCGGATACGTGATTCCACCTTACTATGACTCGATGTGTGCCAAACTCACGGTTTGGGCGCTTAATTGGGAAAGCGTGATTGAGCGTGGTCGGCGCGCATTGGGTGATATGGTCGTTTATGGTGTAAAAACTACGATTCCTTACTATCAGGAAATCCTTAAGCATCCAGATTTCAGGAGTGGGAAGTTTGATACCAGTTTTGTTGAGTCGCATCCCGAGCTTATTAATTACGCTATAGAGTTCCCCCCGGAACTGATTGCCGCGGCAATTTCGGCTGCTATAGCTGCTCATGAAGGCGTATAGAATTAAATAATCCTAAAGTGATAAGTTAAAAATATGGCAAAAGTATATGTTTCTGAACTAGTTTTAAGAGATGGTCACCAATCCATCATCGCAACTCGCATGCGCACTGAGGATATGCTACCTATCTGTCCAAAACTAGATGCTATTGGCTTTTGGTCTCTGGAGGCTTGGGGTGGAGCTACCTTTGATGCCTGCGTTCGCTACCTTAAGGAAGATCCTTGGGAACGCCTGAAAAAACTACGTAAAGCGCTACCCAATAGCCGTATTCAAATGCTTCTACGAGGTCAGAATCTACTCGGCTATCGTCATTATTCAGATGATGTGGTTCGCGCTTTTGTAAAACAGTCTGCTGATAGCGGCGTTGATGTTTTCCGTATCTTTGATGCTATGAATGATATGCGCAACCTGCGTGTATCCATTGAGGCCGTAAAACAAGTTGGCAAGCATGCCGAAGGTGCCATTAGTTACACGACTAGCCCCGTGCATGATATTCCCTATTTTGTTGGCCTGGCCAAGGAAATGGAAGCCATGGGATGTGACACCATTGCCATTAAAGACATGGCAGGCCTGCTCATGCCTCAAACCACCGGTGAGCTGGTCTCGGCATTAAAAGCTGCTGTTCAATTGCCAATACACCTACATAGCCACGCTACTTCAGGCTTATCAGCCATGTGTTTCCTGAAAGGTGTAGAAGCTGGTGCCACCATTCTAGACACTTGCAATTCCTCATTCGGCGAAGGCGCCAGCCATTCTTCGACCGAAAGTATCGTTGCCGCACTTAAGGGCACTGAGTTTGATACAGGACTAGATTTATTAGCATTGCAGGAAATCACTGCCTACTTCCGCGAAGTACGCAAAAAGTATTGGCAATTTGAAAGCGATTTCACCGGTGTGGATACTCGTGTCCTAGTCAACCAAGTACCAGGTGGCATGATTTCCAACCTTTCCAACCAGCTCAAGGAACAAGGTGCATTGAGCCGTATGGATGAGGTGTTATCTGAGATTCCACGAGTACGTGAAGACTTAGGCTTTCCGCCATTGGTCACGCCTACATCCCAGATAGTCGGCACACAAGCTGTACTCAATGTAATGACTGGTGCGCGGTACAAATCTATCACCAACGAAGTGAAGAACTATCTGTTAGGCCAGTACGGCAAAGCCCCTGGTATTGTGAATGCCGAAGTAAAGAATATGGCTGTAGGCAATGCTGAAGTAATTGAGTGCCGCCCAGCTGACCTGCTGGAAGATGAAATGGACAAGTTACGCATTGAGTCTGAGGGACTGGCTAAATCTGAGGAAGATGTGCTGACCTATGCCATGTTCCCCGATCTCGCAAAGACATTCCTGCAAGAGCGTAATGCTGACACTCTCAAGCCAGAACCATTGCTCACGAAAGAAGCTGTTACCACCAATGCTTCACATTACGCGCCAAATGAGTTCAATGTCACACTACATGGCGAAACTTTCCATATCAAACTGACTGGCAGTGGCCAGCGCGGTGAAGAACAGCGTCCTTTCTATGTGTCTGTTGATGGCATAGCAGAAGAAGTAGTCGTTGAAACACTCGGCGAAATCGAGGTCTCGGGGAGCAAAGGCGGCAGCAAGAAAAAAACCAGCAATTCAGCGGGACCAAGCGGCCGTCCCCGCCCTTCACACGAAGGCTGTGTAACAACAGCCATGCCGGGCAGCATCGTCGAAGTCAAGGTCAAGGCTGGCGACAAGGTGAATGCTGGAGATCCGGTATTAGTGATTGAGGCAATGAAAATGGAAAATGAAATCCAGGCGCCAAAAACTGGCATTGTAGTCGCTGTTCACGTCAAAAAGGGCGATACCGTCACCCCGGACGAATCGCTGCTGGAAATCCAGCCTAGCTAGGTTAGCTGAGAAGATTGGCAGCGCTAGCGCTGCCAATCTTTCTATATTTTATGAACTCACCTCAACTCATCCTTGCCTCTTCCTCTATCTATCGACGTGAACTGCTGACACGTTTGCAATTGCCGTTTACGACCGTGTCTCCAGAAGTTGATGAAGCACCATTGGTAGGTGAAACACCGGAAGAAACCGCATTGCGTCTGGCTCAAGCCAAGGCACGCAAAGTTGGCGAAGAATATATACAAGCCCTGATCATAGGCTGCGACCAGGTAGCCACATTGGATAGCATGCAGCTTGGAAAACCACTGACCCATGATAATGCCGTAAAACAACTACGTATAATGCGTGGTCGTAGTGTGACTTTCCATAGCGCACTTTGCCTATATAACGCCAAAAATCGCAGTATGCAGGCCGAGGTTGTCCCTTATGTAGTGCAGTTTCGAGACTTAAGCGATAGCCAGATCGAAAACTACCTCATTAAAGAGCAACCATATCACTGTGCCGGTAGCGCCAAATCAGAAGGCTTGGGTATTGCCTTGATTGCTAATATGTATGGCAATGACCCCAACGCGCTGATTGGTTTGCCATTAATTGCACTAATCAGCATGCTGCAAAATGAAGGCGTCAAGGTAATATAGCTGCAAACGTTTCTTAAGCTCATTTCGGAGGTACGCATTATGTTCAAACGTAGCGCAATCGCCTGCTACACCGTTGCTACCCTTTCCGCTCCTTGTTTTGCAGCTGATTCAGATGAAATTCGCAGTACCTTGCAGGATCAGCAAGAGGTTGCCGTCACTATCTATAACGATAATCTTGCCCTGGTTAAAGATCAGCGCAAGGTAAAACTCAAGCTTGGTACCAACAGCCTGGCATTGCGTGACGTTAGTGCACAGATTCGCCCGGAAACCGCCCTGCTACGTAGCCTGACGACTGCGGGTAGTCTATCCGTTCTTGAACAAAACTTCGATTTCGACCTACTAACACCACAAAAACTGCTAGAGAAATTTGTGGGTAAGAACGTGGGCATTATAAAAACCAACCCAACCACGGGCATAGAAACCACTGAACAGGCACAGGTGCTTTCAGCTAATAGCGGCGTTGTGCTCAAGATGGGAGACCGTATTGAGACCGGGATCCCAGGTCGTATTGTTTATAGTGATGTTCCCGCTAATCTACGCGATCGCCCTACTTTAGTGGTTCAGCTACAGAACAAAGGCTCTAGTGAGCAAAATGTCGAACTTAGCTATTTGACAGGAGGCTTGGGCTGGAAAGCCGATTATGTGGCTGAACTGAATCCTGCCGAAGATAAATTGGACCTTTCAGGCTGGGTAACGTTGAGTAACACCAGCGGTACTACTTATCGTAACGCCAAGCTGCAACTGGTTGCTGGCGACGTAAACCAGGTTCAAGAACCACATCTGCCCGCCATGGAAATGCGCATGAAAACCATGGCTATGGATGCTGCTGCATCACCTATGGCTGAGGAATCTTTATTGGAATACCACCTCTACAGCCTTGACAAGCCAACAACCATAGCCGAGAACCAGACCAAGCAGGTTGCCCTGTTATCGGCTAGCAGTGTACCTACACACAAGGAACTAGTACTGCGCGGTGCTGATTATTATTATTATTATCAGTCCAGCTATGGCGATTTGGGACAGAAATTGAAAGTTGGCGTTTTTGTTGAGTTTGATAACAAGGAAAGTACACATTTAGGCCTACCTTTACCTAAAGGTATCATTCGTGTTTATAAGAAAGATAGTAATGGTAACGCCCAGTTTGTCGGTGAAGACCGCATAGAACACACGCCCAAGAATGAAACTGTGCGCCTGAAGCTGGGGGATTCATTTGATGTGACCGCAGACAAGAAGCAGACCGACTTCAAGAAATTGCCTAACCCGGCAAAAGGCAATAATGCTTTTGAAAGTGCCTATGAAATCGTGCTTAAAAATGCCAAGCAAGAACGTGTAACAGTGACGGTACTGGAGCCTATCCCTGGTGACTGGAAAATCATCAAATCGAGCCATCCCGGCGATAAGGCCGCTAGCAATACTGCAGTATGGAAGATAGACATTCCAGCCGAAGGTAAAACGACACTAACCTACCGCGTACAGGTGAAATATTGACTACAGGGATACTCTACATGCTCCCAGTAACCCTTGGCGATGACAACATTACTCGGGCACTACCTCCAGATGTAGTCGGCATTGCCAAGCAGCTCGATACTTTCATCGTTGAGAACGAGAAAACTGCGCGACATTTCCTTGGCGTGATCAAGACCATCAAGCCTATTCGAGAACTGACGCTACTTACACTCAACGAGCATACAACGGAAAAAGAACTACCCACACTCATTGCACCTTTAATAGCGGGAAAAGATATAGGTTTGATGTCTGAGGCGGGGTGCCCCGGTATCGCCGACCCTGGCGCCAGATTAGCCGAGCTAGCACATCGCAAAGGTATTAAAGTCATGCCACTAGTAGGCCCCTCATCCATCCTGTTAGCACTAATGGCATCAGGCCTCAATGGGCAGCGCTTCACATTCCTCGGCTATTTACCCACTGAAAAGACTGCACGTGTGCAACGCCTAAAGGATATCGAGAAGCTGTCACAAAGAAACAGGGAAACTCAAATATTCATAGAGACGCCATATCGGAACCAGCATTTACTGGAAGATATTCTCGACAATTGTATGTCAACGACTAGATTATGTATCGCACGTAACGTTAGCCTGCAAGGCGAGATGATTGCCAGCAAGACTGTCGCTGAATGGAAAAAAGGCGATTTGCCTGATTTACACAAACTACCTACGGTATTTTTAATCCTCGGCTAACAGCAATCTTTTAACTGGCCCGTAACTGCGCCTGTGTACAGGCGATACCCCATGCAGTTGCAAACGCATCAGATGATCTGACGTTGGGTAACCCTTATGGCTGGCAAAATCATACTGAGGATACAATTCATGTAGTCGGCACAAGTCCTCATCCCTGGCAGTCTTTGCCAGTATTGAGGCAGCGGAAATCGCCTGCACCTTACTATCACCCTTGACTATCGCTTGTGTAGGGATTGAAATCTTCGGGCAATGCAGGCCATCAACCAGTATCTGCTGTGGGACCAAATCTAAACTTTCTACTGCCCGTTTCATAGCAAGCAGGCTGGCTTGCAGAATATTTATCTGGTCTATCTCTTCAACACTACTACTAGCAATTGCCCAAGCCAACGCATGCTGCTTAATATCTATAGCAAGACTTACGCGTTTCTTTTCAGACAAGGTTTTGGAGTCGGCGAGTCCCATGATAGGTCGCTCAGGATTAAGTATAACAGCGGCGGCATATACTGCTCCCGCCAGAGGGCCACGCCCTGCTTCGTCTACGCCGCAGACTAGCAGGACATTTTCCATCTAGAGATAAGCCAGGATGGCCTGAGCAGCTTTTTCTTCAGTATTTTGCCGCAGGCTCTCGTGAATACGTGTGAATTCGGTACTGATTTCAGCCATAGCAGCACGGTCACTAACCAGTTTTAGCGTAGCCTCAGCCAGCTTTTCTGGTGTGGCATCATGCTGCAATAACTCTGGCACGATAAAACGTCCAGCCAGAATATTTGGCAACCCGACATATGGTAGATAATTCATGCGCTTTAATATCATCCAACTCAGGCGCGGCATACGATATGTGATCACCATGGGGCGCTTAAGTAATGCGGCTTCTAGCGTAGCCGTACCGGAAGCGACAATAACAGCATCAGCAGCCTCCATCGCCAGATGCGCATGGCCAAACAGTATCTGTATGGGAATCTGTTCCAGCTCACCATCACGCATGGACTGGTTGTTATATATAGCCTGCTCAAAAATCATGCGCGTTTCACGTGTAATCAAAGGCACCAGAAACTGCACCTCAGGCTGTTCCTTGGCCAGTATCTTTGCAGTTTTAACAAACAAATCAGCCAATTGCTGCACTTCACTCTGGCGACTGCCTGGCAGCATGGCAATCACCAGATTACCTGACTTGAGCTTCAGGTTCTCGCGTGCAGCTTCCCTGTCTGGCTCCAAAGGTAATATATCTGCCAGAGGATGGCCCACATAACTAACAGGGACGCCAGCCTGTTCATACAGTGCTGGCTCGAATGGAAACAGAGCCAGCATATGCGAAACTGCACGCCTGATTTTTCCCATACGACCTTTGCGCCAAGCCCATATGGATGGGCTCACATAATGTATGGTACGTATGCCTTTGCGTTTTAATCTACGCTCCAACGCAAAATTAAAATCTGGTGCATCAATACCAATAAAAAGATCCGGTGGATTCTTGAGAAAATGCTGCAGTAGTTGCTTGCGAATTTTCAGCAAGCCTGGCAAATGACGTAGAACTTCTACGTAGCCACGCACAGAGAGACGCTCCATAGGGAAGAGTGATTTTGCCCCCTCGCTTATCATTTTAGGCCCCGCTATACCAACGAACTCAAGGTCAGGTCGTTGTTTCTTCAGTGCACGGATAAGGTGACTGCCAAGCTGATCACCGGAAGCTTCCCCGGCCACGATACCTATTTTCGGCATATTAACGAACAATACCGCGCGTTGATATGTTGAGAAATTCCAGCAATATCCCAAGCTCAGAACAATTAACCTGTTGCTCAATAAGCTGCTGTTTGGCCTCTTCCAAAGTCAAGCCATTGCGATATAGCGTTTTATAGGCGCGCTTGATCTGCATAATGGTTTCGGCTGAAAAACCCCGGCGCTTCAACCCCTCGGAGTTAATGCCATGTGGCTTCGCATCATAGCCCGCGGCAGTGACGTAGGGTGGGATATCCTTGAAAACTACAGTGTTTACAGCGGTAATGACGTGTGAGCCTATCTTGCAGAATTGGTGAATCAAGGTAAACCCGCCGAGAATGGCATAGTCATGCACATCAACATGACCTGCCAATGAGGAATTATTGGCAAAGATAGTATGGTTACCAATCTGGCAATCGTGAGCAATATGCACATAGGCCATCACCCAGTTATCGTTACCAATACGGGTTGCGCCTTTATCTTGGACTGTACCGCGATTGAAGGTACAAAACTCGCGTATGGTATTACCATCTCCGATTTCCAGAGTGGTGGGTTCGTCGTTGTATTTTTTATCTTGCGGGGCTTCACCCAATGATGAGAATTGGAATATGCGGTTATTTTTGCCTATGGTCGTTGGCCCTTTAACCACCACATGACTACCAATAGTCGTGCCTGCAGCTATTCTTACATCAGCGCCTATAATTGAATAGGCACCCACTTTTACTGTGGAATCCAGCTCGGCTTTCGAATCAATAATTGCAGTTGGGTGGATATTGGGCTGAGCCATCACTTGACTATCTTCTCATTTAATTGCTGCTACAAAATACTGCGGGAAAGCGCTTGTTTACTTCTTACTCGATTGCTTTCAGGATGCACATCATTTCGGCTTCTGCGACCACGGCACCATCAACCAGTGCCTGTCCAGAGTATTTCCAAATACCTCGCAATACGCGGTCTATCTTTACCTTCAGGATAAGCTGATCTCCGGGGGAAACAGGTTTCTTGAAACGTGCACTATCAATACCAGCAAAATAATACACAGAGTCGTCACTTGGCTTAGTATCCATCGTCTTGAAAGACAAGATGGCAGCGGCTTGTGCCATTGCTTCAACAATCAACACACCAGGCATTACCGGATGATAAGGGAAATGTCCTGGAAAAAATGGCTCATTCATACTGACGTTTTTCACAGCAACGATTTCTTTGCCAAGTTCTAGTGATAGCACGCGGTCTACCAGCATGAATGGATAGCGATGCGGTAGGTGGTTCAATATTTCATGGATATCCATGCTAGTGATGGCCTTGTCAGTCATGGCTTTTCCTTAATTCGAGATGCTCAATTATTATCCGTTTTATTCTGTTGTGCTGCAAAAATAGCAATTTCTTTTTCCAGTTGTTTGACACGCACAGCCATATCCCCCAAGCGACGTATGTTGGCAGCAGTTCTAAGCCACTCTGTATGGGACTGAAACGGCATTAGCGCAGTATAAGTATCGGGTTGGCTGAGGGAACGCGTAATCATGCTACCAGGTGAAATAGTTACCCCATCAGCAATTTCAAGGTGCCCCAGTACCATAGCTGCACCACCAATTTTGCAATGCCTCCCAATATGGGCACTACCAGCGATGCCAACACAACCTGCAATCACAGTATGTGCGCCTATTCTGCAATTGTGGCCAATTTGAATGAGGTTATCGAGTTTCACGCCCTCCTCAATCAAGGTGTCATCAAGTGCGCCACGATCTATAGTGGTATTGGCACCGACATCCACATTGTCCTCAATGAGCACTCTTCCAACTTGCGGGATTTTTATCCACCGTCCATTTTCTTCGGCGTAGCCAAAACCATCTGCCCCAATCACACTGCCAGCGAACAGATTACAGCTTCTACCGATGACGCAATCATGGTAGACCACGACATTGGCTTGTAAATGAGTATTGTCCCCAATATGCACATGGTCACCAATAACACAGTTAGGGCCTATGACTACGTTCTGGCCAAAAACTACGTTATTACCAATAACTGCATACGCAGCTATTGAACATGTATCAGGTATATTGCAATCTTCACCAATTTTTGCAGCTTCATCTATCCTAGGATGGGGGACATCTCGCGGATTAAGCAGTTCAGAAACCTTGGCAAAGTAAGCATAGGGATTCTCTGTGACAATACAAGGTAATGTGGTCGAGCCTCGTTCTGAGTGGCTAAGGATAATCGCGCTAGCCTGGGTGCTGGCTAATAATGCTCGATATTTTGGGTCAGCCATAAAACTTATATGGCCATGCCTGGCGTTAGTCAGAGAAGCCACATTTGAGATGCGGGTATCAGCAGCTCCCACTAACTCCCCACCCAACCGCGACACGATTTCCTGCAGGGAATAATGCTCAGTCATGTAGCCAGCTAACTATTTCCACTAATTTTTTAATGCCGAATTGCCTACTTTTTACCGAGAGACTTCAATACTTTGTCAGTAATATCTACTTTCTTACTGGCATATGCGACGCCACCATAGATAACCAGATCGTAACCCTCGGCTTCAGAAACTGAAGTTACCGCCTTATTAATACGATCCTGTAACGAACCTAACTCTTCATTTTTACGCAGGTTAACATCTTCGCGTAGCTCACGCTGCTTACGCTGAAATTCGATTTTCTGGTTAGAAATATCGCGTTCCTTATTACGGCGGTCAACCTCCGACATGGTAAGGCTATCTTTATCCAGCGCCGTTTCCATGTCTTTAATCTGCTTTTGCATGCGTTCAAGCTCTTGCGTGCGTGGACTAAATTCCTTTTCCAGCTTCTTACCACTTTCGGCTGTTTGTGGTGCTTCTTGTAATATCTTATCAACCTGTACATAGCCAACCTTAAGATCGGCTGCACTTGCATTCGCAGCCAAGGTCAAGAAGCCTGCTAACATCAGGACTTTCAACAACTTATTCAATTTGTCTCTCCAGTACTCAATAGATTATATCAATGCCAAGTTTAAATTATCAGAATTGTGACCCAAACTGGAATTGTAAGACCTCAGTTTTATCCTCAGATTGGGCATTAAGCGCTTTCGCCAGAACTAGTTTCAGTGGGCCGAATGGGGAGTACCAGCTTACACCTAAGCCAGTTGAATACCGCAAATCTGACAGGCTGTAGCCATCCCCCGATCCATATACACTACCAGCATCAATAAATGTACTGAGACGGAACTGTTTAGAATCCTTAAAGAATGGGACTGGGAAAAATATTTCCGCATTACCTTGTAACAATTTGGTACCACCCAGAGCAAATGTGTTGCCAGTAAATTTGCCATTTACGATTTCATTCTCATGGGCACCAATCGAACTACTTTGATACCCGCGCACACTATTCACACCACCAATATAAAAATTCTTGAAGAATGGAAAATCTTGACTACCATAGCTATCGGCATAACCAATTTCACCGTTGAGTAATAAAGTAAAATCTTTTGTTAAAGGCTGATACCACGAGTGCTTATAGTCGAGTTTATAGTATTCAAGATCTAAACCTGGGACAGTAACGTCAGCATTAAATCTCTGATACACGCCCTTATTTGGGAATAAGAAATTATCACGTGTGTCATGTGACCAACTTAGATTAAGCAACAAACTGGTGTTATCACAGCCAGAAGTGTTACCACAAAAATCTCGGTAACGCTGAGGGCTATCCGCATTTAAATCGACCTTGGTGTAATCAAAAGTCAGCCCCGTGCCAACATTATCATGTTCATTTATTGGAATCCCGAAACGCACACCCAAGCCGTAAGAAGATGACTTATAGGATGCGGTATCAAGGGTTGATGTATCTATATCACGTCTATAGATATCAAATCCTCTACTAATTCCATCTGGTGTGTAATATGGGTCAGTATAAGAAAGTGAGTAGGTGGTATTTACTGAGCCTGTATTAACGGTAGCGTCTACCCTGTTTCCAGTACCTAGAAAATTGGCCTGGCTAACAGTAATCCCAAAAATCACACCTTCAGAACTAGATAACCCTGCACCAAGCATCACACTGCCAGTGGATTTTTCCTTAACATTTATGTTGAGATCTACCTGATCAGTAGTGCCAGGTACCGCCGGAGTTTCCACATTAACATCTTCAAAATACTGTAACTTATCTAAGCGCTCTTTTGAACGCGTGATCTTGTCGGCACCATACCATGCCGACTCAAGTTGACGCATTTCACGGCGCAAAACCTCGTCGCGAGTGCGTACGTTGCCAGTTAAATTAATCCGACGCACATATACTCTGCGACCCGGGTCAATGAAAAAGGTAAATGCTACCGTGTGGTTTTCCTTGTCAACTTCAGGTACTGCATTAACATTGGCAAATGCGTAGCCATCGTTACCAAGGCGATCGCCTATGGCTTTGCTAGAAGCTGTTACTTTCTCACGATTAAAGAATTCACCTTGCTCAATTGTGATCAACTTGCGAGCTTCATCTTCTGATATCAGCATTTCACCGGCCAGTTTGATATCTTTTACAGTGTATTTCTCACCTTCAGTAATATTTACCGTGATGTAGATATCTCGTTTATCGGGCGTTATAGAAACCTGCGTTGAATCAATATTGAATTCTAGATAGCCCTGATTCATGTAGAACGAGCGTAAAGACTCCAAGTCGGCGGTCAGTTTCTGTTTGGAGTATTGGTCATTCTTGTTCCACCAGGTAAACCAGCCTGGCGTGGTCAGCTTGAATTGATCAAGTAATGTTTGCTGATCAAACGACTGGTTACCCACGATATTCAAGGTGTGAATCTTAGAGACGATGCCTTCTTCGATATCAAAACGTATTGCAACCCGATTACGCTCCAGTGGACTGACTACCGTTTTTACGGTGGCAGAGTATTTGCCTTGGGACAAATACTGGCGCTTGATTTCCAGCTCAGCCTTGTCAAGAAGGGAGCGGTCGAAAATAAGGCCATCAGCCAGACCGATCTGCTTGAGGCCTTCCAGCATCTTGTCATCAGGGAAAGATTTATTACCGGTAAACGTGATCTGCGCAATTGCCGAACGCTCTTGTACGGTAACTACCAAAACGTCATGATCGGCCTCGATACGAACATCCTTGAAAAAACCTGTGCCGAACAACGCTTTGATGGCCTGCGTAGCCTTTTCGTCATCCATCGTATCGCCAACTTTGACCGGCAGGTAATTGAACACCGTTCCAGGTTCGGTACGCTGAATGCCTTCTATACGTATATCCTTAACTATAAAGGGTTCCAGCGCCATGGCTGATGTTGCATACATTCCTAGAAGTAATAGCGGAATGCTGGTGAGCTTTATCTTAAATTCCATTAAGTTCAGCCTGTTATAAGTCGATTAAAATCGTTGTATAAAGCACACGCCATCAATAATCCCAACAATGCGAATCCCATGCGCTGACCAATTTCCATGACCTGCTCGGAAACTGGGCTCCCCTTAAAAATCTCAACCGTATAATACAACAAATGCCCGCCGTCCAACACTGGGATGGGCAGTAGATTAAGCACACCCAAGCTTATGCTCACAATAGCCAGAAAACTTATAAATGCGGCCAGACCAGCATGGGCGCTTTGCCCAGCATAGCTGGCGATAGTGACAGGACCACTTACCCCTTTCCAAGAAACGCTTCCAGTCAGCATGCTGCCGAGCATTTTCAAACTGAATATCGAGGTATCCCAGGTTTTAGCAATCGCTTTAGACAAGGCTATTACAGGCCCATACTGTATCTTGACCGTGATTTTCTCCAGCTCCGAGGGATCCATGTGGTAAGCAGCGCCTATGCGCCCTATTGGCTGCCCGTTTTCCATTTCTGCTTCAGGTGTGATCGCCAATACAACCTCGACATCACCACGCTTAATATTCAAGCTAAGTTGCTTACCAGGATTTTTGCGGATAATGCTGACAAAATCTTCCCACTGCCCTACCGCAATTCCGTTCACCGAGGAAATCATGTCTCCGGCCATAAGTCCGGCGCGCTCAGCCGCACTGCCTTTAATGATCTCTCCAACACTCGCAGGAACCCTGGGCTGATAAGGCGCCAGACCCAGTTTATCCAGAATATCTTTTTCAAAATCGTCTTTACCAATATTGCCGAGGGACAGCTGATGTAGATGTATTTCATCAGCGCCGCTAACCGCCTCTATAGATGCCACTTGGCTTTTCAGCGATTGTTGTAGCAAAGACCAACGTACATCTTGCCAGGTTGCCACAGGCGTACCAGCTACCTTCTTGATAAGCTCACCCGCGGCCATACTGGCACGAGCTGCTGGAGTTCCTTCGACAATTTCACCTAACAACGGCCTGACACCCAGTGTGCCTTGCATGAACAAAAACCAGTAAATAAAAACGGCCAGCAACAAATTAGCTACTGGGCCGGCAGAAACGATGGCAATACGTTTCCATACTGACTGGCGGTTAAATGCCCTGGGTAAATCGTGCTCCTGAATGGGCTCATCAATTGACGCTTCACGCTCATCCAGCATCTTTACGTATCCACCCAGAGGAAACGCTGCCAGCACGAATTCAGTCTGATCTTTCCCAATTCTTTTGCTGAATAGTGGCTTGCCAAAACCAATGGAAAAACGCAGTACCTTTACGCCGCACCAACGCGCCACTTGGAAATGACCATACTCATGTACCGTAATAAGCACCCCAAGAGTGGCAATAAACGCAATTAAAGTCAGCATCAGTGGAGTCGTACCAGTTCGCAGGCAATTGAACGTGCAGTGACATCTGCAGTAATGATCTGCTCCAAACTGCTTACAGGTTCAATATTAGCGCTACTCATTACAGACTCAATCATACGAGGAATATCCATAAATCCTATTTTTTGCTCGAGAAAGGCCGCAACTGCAATTTCGTTCGCAGCATTCAGTACTGCAGAGGCAGTACCACCAAGTCTGAGCGCCTCAAAAGCCAGCTTCAGGCAAGGGAAGCGACCGGTATCCGGAGCTTCAAACTCCAGCCTTGCAATCTGCAATAAATCCAAGCTACTTACACCGCTTTCCAACCGGTCCGGATAACCCAATGCGTAGGCAATTGGTGTGCGCATATCTGGGTTTCCCAGCTGCGCAAGCACTGAGCCATCAACGTATTCAACCATGGAATGAATCACACTCTGCGGGTGCACTACCACCTCGATCTGCTCCGGTGTAGCGTTAAAAAGCCAATGCGCCTCTATGACTTCCAAGCCCTTATTCATGAGCGTTGCCGAGTCTATGGTAATTTTAGGCCCCATCACCCAATTAGGGTGATTTAATGCCTGTTTTACAGTCACCAGTTGAAGTTCATCAATACCAGTTTTACGAAAAGGGCCGCCTGAAGCGGTGAGCAAAATGCGTTTTATTCCGCCATCAGCCAAACTGGCAAATTTCTGCACTGGCATAACCTGAAAAATCGCATTGTGTTCGCTATCAATTGGCAACAGTGTTGCGCCCCCCTGTTTCACAGCCTCCATGAATAGACTGCCGGACATTACCAAGGTTTCCTTATTAGCAAGCAGAATGCGCTTGCCTGCCCGAGCCGCGGCCATAGCCGGCTTAAGCCCTGCGGCACCCACGATGGCGGCCATCACTGTATCTACCTCAGGTAAAGCAGCCACTTTTTCTAGTGCTTCTAGCCCAAACAGAACCTCAGTCGTAAGCCCAGTTTGTTTTAGCCTAGTTCTAAGTGATTCGGCCGCATCAGCATCCAGCATCACGGCATAAACCGGTTCGTATTTCAAACAGAGCTGGAATAATTCATCGGCACGGGAATTTGCTGTTAAGGCATAGGCGCGGAAACGTTGAGGATGTCGTGCAATTACATCCAGAGTGTGTAAGCCTATTGTGCCAGTGGCGCCCAGAATGGTGACATTCTGTGGCCTAGACATAATAGAACCAGGCAGCGTAATACAAAGGGAAATAAATAAAGAATGCGGCTAATGGCAGGCTGGAAGTCAGTCCATCAATCCTATCCAGAACGCCGCCATGACCCGGCAACAGGCTACCGCTATCTTTCAGATTAGCTTGTCGCTTAAGCAATGACTCCAGCAAGTCGCCCATGATACTGAGTACCGTAATACCCCATAAACCTGCAATCAGCCAGTAATCAAGGGCAAAAACCTGGCATAGTACAAATCCGTAAATACTCACCGCTAACCAAGCACCGAGTACACCTTCCCAAGTTTTACCCGGGCTAATTAATGGCGCCAGTTTGCGCTTGCCGAAGCGTTTCCCCGTAAAATATGCGGCACTATCAGCAATCCAAACTGCACCAATAATTCCCAGCAGCAACCATGGGCTGATCCTGCGTAAGCTCAGCAGAGCTAGCCATAAAGGCATAATAACAACCCAACCCGCAACTGCCATTACAAGAAAATTCTTAAACTGATAGCGAGAAACCAGCCAGACTGGGGCTACCAATATCCAGAATATGGCAGCGGCCAATATTCCCCAGAACATACCGTAATGTTGCAGGTATGACATGTTTAATTGGGGTGCAAAAATCAGTGCCAGACCGGCAAGCAAGGTTATCGATAAGTATGCAATATTAACAACCGGCCTAAATTTGGCCATCACCGCCCACTCTCGAGTACCAATCAGCAAGCCGCCAAGCATCAGGATTGCCCAGTAAGTATCTGGCAAATAGAACAAGGCCGCCAGAAATCCGAAAATCAGTATGACAGAGGTGAAAATACGCGTTTTAAGCATGTTGTTTGTCGATGAGTTGTTCACTAGTGCGGCCAAAACGGCGTTCACGCTGTTGATAAGATTTAATGGCCTGATTGAGCGCGGCCTCGTCAAAATCCGGCCACAGCGTATCAGTAAAGTAGAATTCGCTATATGCAAGCTGCCATAGCAAAAAATTGCTGATACGTTGTTCGCCACCAGTACGGATAAACAAATCAGGCTCTGGCGCATAATGCATGGATAGATATGGCGCAATATCCTGTTCAGTGAATTTGCCAGACAACTCTGGTTGTGCCTTCTGCATAAGGTTCATGGCTTGCAGCAAATCCCATCGGCCCCCATAGTTAGCCGCAATGGTTAAAGTTAAGCCTTTATTGTCTTTAGTCTGGCGCTCTGCATCAGCAATCTGTGTTTGCAAGGCAGCATCAAAACGCGAACGATCGCCTATCATGATCAGGCGAATATTATTTTGATGCAGCTTGCTGACTTCACGCTTGAGCGCTTCAAGAAAAAGACCCATGAGAAAGCTGACTTCTTCCGCGGGCCGTCGCCAGTTCTCGCTGCTAAAGGCAAATAGTGTAAGGTACTCAACGCCAAGTGTGGCGCACTGCTTGACCATGTCACGTACGACTTCCACACCGCGTTTATGGCCGGCAATGCGTGGCAAGAAGCGCTTTTTTGCCCAGCGACCGTTGCCATCCATAATAACGGCTATATGGCGCGGTATTTCCGAACTAACTGGAATGGATTGTGTGGAGCTGGTAAAAATTGCCAATCAGTGCCCCAGAATATTAGAACAGTGCAAAAAAATAATTAGACGCGAGCTTAGTATCAAACCGCCATCAATTCGGCTTCTTTAGCTTGAAGCATTTTATCCACTTCGATGACATATCTGTCAGTGAGCTTCTGGATTTCATCTTGCGCGCGCCGCTCATCATCCTCACTGATTTCCTTGTCCTTGATGAGCTTCTTCAGCGCGTCATTAGCGTCACGGCGGACATTCCGTACCGCCACCTTGGCATTTTCGCCTTCGGTCTTGACGACCTTAATTAATTCACGACGCCTTTCCTCTGTCAGCATTGGCATAGGTACACGAATAATGTCACCATTGGTAGCCGGATTCAGGCCCAGGTCTGCATCACGGATGGCCTTTTCGACTTTGCCTGCCATACTTTTTTCATAAGGCTGAACGTTGATAGTACGTGCATCGCCAAGCGTAACGTTAGCTACCTGATTAACTGCCACCATGGAGCCGTAGTACTCCACCATCACATGATCAAGCAGGCCAGTATGCGCGCGGCCCGTACGGATTTTGGCTAAATCATTCTTGAGCGCTTCCAGCGACTTTTGCATTTTTTGATCAGCGTTTTTTTTCACGTCGTTGAGCATCATTTCCTCCTGGCGATATTGACTCGTCTATGATCAGGGAACAACATGCGTGCCTTCATCCTGCCCCATCACCACGCGCTTGAGCGCGCCTTGCTTGAAAATACTGAATACTGATATGGGCAACTTCTGGTCGCGACAAAGCGTCAGGGCTGTCGCATCCATCACTTTGAGGTTTTTAACAATAGCCTCATCAAAACTCAAAGTCTTATAACGCATGGCGTCGGGATTGGTTTTCGGATCATCGGTATAAACACCGTCGACCTTAGTAGCCTTAAGTACGATATCGGCATTCATCTCCATACCGCGTAAGGCCGCTGCTGTATCGGTGGTAAAAAATGGATTGCCGGTGCCGGCACCAAAAATAACCACTCGCCCCTCTTCCAGATAGCGGATGGCTTTACCACGAATATAAGGCTCTACAACCTGCTCGATATTAAGTGCTGATTGAACACGGCTGACAAGCCCAATGTGCTTCATGGCATCCTGCAATGCCAGCGCATTCATCACCGTCGCTAGCATACCCATATAGTCGGCAGTGGCGCGATCCATGCCTTCAGCAGCAGGTGCTACACCACGGAAAATATTACCTCCGCCAATCACCACAGCCACTTGAACACCTAAATCGACAACTTCCTTGATTTCCCCGACGATGCGGGTGATGGTAGCGCGATTTATGCCATAGCTATCATCGCCCATGAGAGCTTCACCAGAGAGTTTCAGCAATATACGTTTATAAGCAGGCGAGGCCATGTGACTCCTATGCAAGACATCATAAAAAACGTGGATGCCATTATAACGGGCTATCCACGTTTTTCATTGTTTTGTCACTCAAAAAAAGTGACGGTAACTTTATACCTTGGCGGCAGCGGCTACTTCAGCAGCAAAGTCAGTGACGACCTTCTCAATACCCTCGCCTACAACGTACATAGTGAACGAAGCCACACTAGCGCCCCGGGACTTGAGTAGTTGCTCCACAGTCTGTTTGTCATCCTTAACAAAAGGCTGGCTCAACAGAGTTACTTCCTTCAGGTATTTTTGTACTGTACCTTCAGCGATTTTTTCCAGCATCGCTTCTGGTTTGCCGGCTTCCTTAGCTTTTTCAATGGCTACACGGCGCTCAGCTTCAATCAAGGCAGGCTCAACACCACTAGCGTCTAATGACCTTGGCTTGGCTGCAGCAATATGCATGGCGATATCCTTGCCTAGTGCTTCATCGCCACCCACCAGATCAACCAGCACACCAATCTTGCTACCGTGCACATAACTTGCAAGCTTGCCTTGTGCATTTAGCGAAATAAAACGACGTGGCGTGATGTTTTCACCAATCTTGCCAACTAGCTGCGTACGTACACCCTCTACAGTGCTATCGCGCAGCTTGAGATCAGCAACGGCATTAATATCGGCGGGTTTAGCAGCAGCGATGGCTGTAGCCAAATCACGGGTAAAAGCGAGGAACTCATCATTCTTCGCACAAAAATCGGTTTCGGAATTTACTTCTACCATAGCGCCGGTTTTGCCATCAGCGCTGATAGAGATGCCCACAGTACCCTCGGCAGCAACGCGACCAGCAGCTTTGCTTGCCTTATTGCCAAAACGCACACGCAAGATTTCTTCAGCACGAACCATGTCGCCATCAGCCTCGGTTAATGCCTTTTTGCAATCCATCATTGGCGCATCGGTACGCTCACGCAAATCTTTCACCATGGATGCGGTAATTTCAGCCATCTTTAACTCCTTAAGCTTTTTAACTTTACGTTCTTAAAATTCTGTCAGCCACCATTAAGCAAGCTGAATTAGATATAAAAAAAGGGGCTCACGCCCCTTCTTGTTTGAAGGCCTTACTCTGCCGCGGTCTCTTCAACCTCGACAAACTCTTCTTCAGTCGCCGATTTCACGATTTCGGTAAGCACAGTAGCACGACCTTCCAGTACAGCATCAGCCACACCACGTGCGTATAGACGAATTGCACGACTTGAGTCATCGTTACCTGGGATGATGTAAGCAACACCATCTGGCGAGTTATTGGTATCAACTACACCAATAACTGGGATACCAAGCTTTGCAGCTTCGGTAATCGCGCCACTTTCATGGCCAACGTCAATGATGAAAATGGCGTCTGGTAGGCCTCCCATTTCCTTAATACCACCGATAGAGCGTTCAAGTTTTTCAACTTCACGCTTGTAACCAAGGGCTTCTTTCTTGCCGAACTTTTCCAGACTGCCATCAATCAACATGGCTTCATAGTCATTCAGACGCTTGATGGATTGTCTAACTGTCTTGAAGTTGGTCAGCATGCCGCCCAACCAGCGGTGATTTACATAAGCACAGCCAGCACGCTGGGCCTCTTCTTTAACGATATCGCGTGCTTGACGCTTGGTACCGACAAACAGGATACGACCTTTGTTGGCAGCTAATTGACGGATATACTTAAGTGCATCCTCAAACAGCGGCAGGGTTTTTTCCAGATTGACGATATGAATCTTGTTGCGGTCGCCGAAAATATACGGCGCCATTTTAGGGTTCCAGTAACGGGTTTGATGGCCGAAGTGCACCCCAGCTTCCAGCATTTGACGCATAGTTACAGACATAATAGCTCCAGTAAGGGTTATAGCTCACATGTACCCAAAAAACATCTGAATGGTTTCAGACACCCTATACGGGGCACATGTTCTAATTTACAAAGTATTGCAAAGTCCTCGCTTCCTACGAAACGAGGTGCAATATGCTACCATAAGCACCTGTTTGGATTCAAGGAAATTTGGGCTTTTTGCCCGGCTTAGGAATTATGGCAATCACGATTAAGAACGAATTTGATGTGGCAAAAATGCGCGTTGCTGGCCAACTAGCCTCGGAAGTACTTGATTTTATCACGCCCCACGTTAAGCCTGGCGTCAGCACAGAAAAGCTGGACCAGCTATGTCACGATTATATGGTTAACGTGCAAAAGACTATCCCCGCACCCTTGAATTACGCCCCACCTGGTCATACGCCATACCCTAAGTCCATCTGCGCTTCCGTCAATCACCAGATTTGCCATGGGGTGCCAGGCGAGAAAGTGCTGAAGAATGGTGACATCGTTAATCTGGATATTACCGTCATCAAGGACGGCTATCATGGCGATACCAGCCGCATGTTTTATGTGGGCGAGCCTTCCATTCAAGCCAAGCGCCTATGTGATATCACCTACGAATGCATGTGGCTTGGTATAGCCAAGGTAAAGCCTGGCGTAACTTTGGGCGATATCGGTCATGTTATCCAGATGCACGCAGAAAAGAACGGCTACAGCGTGGTACGTGAATTCTGCGGTCATGGGATCGGCAGAAAATTCCATGAAGATCCTCAGGTATTGCATTACGGCAAACCGGGCACCGGGCTAAAGCTGCAGACTGGCATGATGTTTACCATTGAACCCATGATTAATGCCGGAAAGCGCGATATCAAGCAGCTGGGCGATGGCTGGACGATCGTGACCAAAGACCATAGCCTGTCTGCACAATGGGAGCACACCGTGCTCGTGACCGAATCCGGCTATGAAGTCATGACATTATCTGCCGGCTCGCCACCGCTACCCGGCATTATCTCCGGTACTAACTAAACATGTCCGCCAGCCAAGCCTCGCGCGAGCCTGAAAGCCTTGCTAAAGCTTGGCGTAACCGCTTACAACACCAACAGGAAGAACTGCGTACTGCTTTCCAAAAAAACGCTGATACTTCGCGCCTGCTGCGCCAACACTGTCACCTGGTAGATGCCTTATTACGCGATATATGGCAACAATCCACCATGGATTCGCAGCTTTGCCTGATCGCAGTCGGCGGCTATGGTCGTGGCGAGCTTTTCCCCTACTCGGATGTTGATTTACTCATTCTATTGCCTGACGGCGCTGACGTAGCTGTCAGCAATTCTGTAGAAACGCTGATCGGCCTGTTCTGGGATATAGGGCTGGCAGTAGGCCATAGTGTACGCAGCCTGGATGAATGCGTGGCCGAGGCGGCGAAAGATGCCACCGTACAAACCAATATGCTGGAAGCACGTTTGCTTACCGGCAACAAACAGATTTACCGTCGCTTCGAGCAGGCCATTGAATCTGCCATGGACGTACATGCCTTTTTCACAGCCAAGATGCTGGAGCAAGAACAGCGGCACAAGCGACACAACGACACCGCCTATAACCTGGAACCTAATATCAAGGAGAGCCCCGGCGGATTGAGGGATTTGCAGAACATACTGTGGATAGCTCGTAGTGCAGGTATCGGCGACAACTGGAACGCTTTGGTTAAACAAGGCCTGATCAGCGCTGTTGAAGGACGGCAGATAAGGCGTCACGAACGTCATCTGCAAATGTTGCGCACCCGCTTGCATTATCTCGCCAATCGGCGTGAAGACCGCCTGCTGTTTGACTTCCAGAATGATTTGGCAAAACAGCTGGGCTATGTCAATACAGCACGTCGTCGCGCCAGTGAGCAGCTCATGCACAGCTATTATCGCAGTGCCAAATTCGTTAACCTGATAAACGAGATCCTGCTTCAACTGCTCAAAGAGCGCATATATCCGGAACAACATGAACTGATCGAAATCAATTCCAAATTTGAGGCTCGCAATGGCCTATTGGATATAAAGTCAGCCACCCTGTTACAGCGCCAGCCCTCTGCCATTCTGGAAAGCTTCCTGCTATTGCAGCAACACCCCACACTTAAGGGCATGAGCGCCAATTTCTTGCGTACACTGCACCGCGTCAAGAATCTGGTCAATCGTGAGTTCCGCCAGGACCCAGTCAACAAGGCACTATTTCTTCAGATCCTGCAGCAAAAAACCGGTGTGACCAACGCTCTCAGCCTGATGAACCGCTATGGAATACTTGGACGCTACATACCGGCATTTGGCCGCATCATTGGCCAAATGCAGCATGATCTATTCCATGTTTACACAGTTGATGAGCATATCCTTAATGTGCTGTGTAATTTACGCCGTTTCGTCATGCCCGAACTGGCGCATGAGTTTCCGTTATGTAGCAAGCTGTTTGCTGCATTTGATGCACCACACCTTCTCTATCTGGGCGCACTGTTTCATGATATCGCTAAGGGACGCGGCGGTGACCATTCGACACTAGGTACATTGGATGCGAGACGCTTCTGCAGGGCGCATGGGCTTTCCAGGGAGGATACCAACTTAGTTTCGTGGCTGGTTGAATCACACCTGATCATGTCCAGTACAGCACAGAAGTCAGACTTGTCCGATCCTGACGTTATCGAGAACTTTGCACGATTTGCCGGTAATGAACGTCGTCTGACTGCACTTTATCTGCTAACTGTGGCCGATATCCGTGGCACCAGCCCCAAGGTATGGAATGCCTGGAAAGCCAAGCTGCTAGAGCACCTGTTCCTAGCCTCACAACGCCTGTTAAGAGGAACTGCGAATAATGCTGATGCAGAATTACAGACACGCCAGCACCATGCAATTAAGACCCTGAGCCATTACGGCATAGTCAAGAATGCCTACCAACCCTTGTGGGACAAGCTAGGTCAACAGTATTTCTTACGCCATGAGAGTCAAGAGATCGCCTGGCATACCCGCCTGTTGCTATCACACCTCAACACCCAAACCCCTGTTGTCCGGGCGCGTCTGAGCCCGGCCGGAGATGGCATACAAGTGCTGATATATACGCAAGATCGTGATGATCTGTTTGCACGTATTTGCGGCTTTTTTGAGAGAATCGGCTATACCATTCTCGAAGCAAAGGTTCATACCACACAACACGGCTATGCTCTTGATAGTTTTCTAGTTTTAGATCAAAGTGATAAATCAGTAAGCTATCGTGATTTGTTAAGTTATATTGAGTATGAGCTAACGCAAAAACTACTCAGCACCAGCGCACCGGAATCACCATTACAAGGACGCATCAGCCGCCAAGTCAAGCACATGCCGATAGCAGCCGGCATCCATATCAAACCGGGAACAAATGGCCAGAACCATGTACTCGATATTGTTGCCGGTGATCGCCCTGGACTGCTCTCCAGGCTGGCCCACACCTTTTTGCAGCACAATGTGCACTTGCATACCGCCAAAATCAATACCTTGGGCAATCGCGCCGAAGATACTTTTTTAATTTCAGGTAAATCTGGCAGTAAGCTGGATGAAGAAGTCCTGAAGATGCTAGAGCAGGAACTGCTTACCCAGATTTAATACCACTCATTCTTTGCGATATTTCGCTGCAGAATTTTTAATTAGAATTAATTGTAAGGTTTTGATATTTGGCTCGACAAAATGGCAGAGGCTAAGTACATGCTGAGTGTATTAGCCTTGTTGCATGCTCACTACCTACTGAGCTACCAGCTTAAATTAAGCTTTTTTATCCATTTTGAAAGGAAATACATGTCTACTATTCAATCAAAACTCAAGACTGGCGCTATGATGGCTGCTGGTGCAGCCGTGCTGGTAATGGCCGGTTTCGCAAATGCGGCGGACAAAGCTACCGAGGCAAAAGTACATTGCGTTGGCGTTAACTCATGCAAGGGCACCAGCGACTGTAAGACTGCTGAAAACGCCTGCAAAGGCCAAAACGTATGCAAGGGTCATGGCTTCTTGGCATTAACTGCCAAAGAATGCAAAGCCAAGGGCGGTACTGAGGGTTAATCCCAGTTTTTAGGCTAAATGAGACGGCGAGGTGCTTAGCGCCTCGCCATTTTTATTTGCTCAAGGCAAACTCCACTTAACCAAAACGATAATGCTTGCGCAACGGCTTACGAACTTCCCAAGTACAGGACATACCTGATGGGAAAGTCACCAGGTCACCGGCACCAAAACTCACCGGCTCACCGCCTTTTGGCGTAACCACCACCTCTCCTTCCAGCACATAGGCGACTTCCTGCTCACTGTAAGTCCACGGAAACACTGATACTTCTTTTGACCAAGTGGACCAACTGTAAACACCCAATTTTTTAAGGCGTTCTGAATCAGGGGCATGCTCAACAATAATCTTGCTCATGATGATGTCCTTTCAGCGATGCATTAACAAAATTATTCTAATCCTTAAGCTCGGTTCTTGCACAAACAAAAACCCGCTAATCGTATTGATATAGCGGGTTCTTTGTCACATCACAGCAGACTGGCTGCTGAATGTATTAACTATGCTTGTAGTGCTTGCGCAGTGGCTTGACCACTTCCCAATTGGTTTTCAGGCCCTTTGGAAATACTACAAAATCACCGGCGACGATAACAACCTTTTCACCGCCTTGTGGCGTTACATGAATTTCGCCTTCAAGTACGTATGCACTCTCGGTCATGCCAAAATCCAGTGGGAACTTGGAAACTTCTTTTTCCCAGATAGACCAGCTGGCAACGCCAAGTTGCTGGAGTTTTTCTTCGCTAGGGTTATGTTCTACAGTGATTTGACTCATTACTAAATCCTTAAAAAATAAATCTCACGCAAGGCGAGAGCAGGTACACAGGGAAATAATCTGGCGGAAGCGGTGAGATTCGAACTCACGAGGGGCGTGAACCCCTGACAGTTTTCAAGACTGTTGCCTTCAACCACTCGGCCACGCTTCCTGTCTTGTTTTATTACGAAGCGCGGTATTCTAACACAAACAGTTCAATCGTCTTGCACTTCCATGTCAGGGAAAAGCACGTCGGTGAAGCCGAACTGCGCCAAATCACGGATCCGCATAGGGTAAAGGATGCCATCCAAATGGTCACACTCATGCTGCACCACACGCGCATGAAAACCACTCGCCATGCGGTCTATAGGCTTGCCAAACTGATCGGCCCCGGAGTAATGCAGGCGAGCATAACGTGGCACCACACCACGCATACCTGGTACAGAAAGGCAGCCCTCCCAGCCATCTTCAATTTCGTCACCAAGCGGGGTCAATACCGGGTTGATCAGTACGGTGTAAGGTACTTGTTCCGCATCAGGGTAGCGCGGGTTCTTGCCTACGCCAAAAATCACTACTCGAAGGCTCACGCCTATCTGCGGTGCAGCAATCCCAGCACCATTCATGTGTTGCATGGTGTCTTCCATATCCTGGATCAACGCATGCAATCCCTGCGTATCAAAGCGTTCAACTGTTGCTGCTTTCTGCAGCAACAGAGGGTCTCCCATACGCAAGACCGGCCTAATCGGCATAGAGTATCACCACCTGTTCAAGCAGGTTACGAACGCGCTGCATGGTTTCATTGAGCACTATTCCAATTTCCTCATACTTAATTCCATGCAGGCTGTTACCGCGTCCCGCCGCATAATTGGCTACGGGGCAAATAGCTGCATAGCTGATTTCCAACTCACGCGCCAGAGCCGCTTCTGGCATGCCTGTCATGCCAACCATAGTGGCGCCATCACGCTCCAGCCGGTTGATTTCAGCAGCAGTCTCCAGGCGCGGCCCTTGCACCGATGCGTACACCCCATTATCAATTAAGGGTTCGCTGGCATTTTCGGCTGCCTTTTTACATAGCTCACGCATGTTTGGGCAGTAAGGCTCAGTAAAGTCTATGTGTTTGACTTCCTGCTCATCACCATCATAAAAGCTGGTTTTACGGCCATGGGTATAGTCGATAATTTGATCAGGCAGAGCAATCCTGCCAGGGCTCAGGTCTGCATGTATGCCTCCCACAGTTGCTATAGCAATAATGTTGCTAACCCCTTCAGAGTGGAGTGCCCAAACGTTTGCACGGTAATTCACCAAGTGCGGCGGAATAGTATGCCCACTACCATGGCGTGCAATAAAAACTACTGTATGCCCACCAATCTCACCAAAAGTCAGCGGGCCAGAAGGTTCACCATATGGAGTGCGTATCAGTTGCCGGCGCGTGATCTCCAGGTTAGCCAACTGAGTGAGTCCGGTACCGCCTATAATTCCGAGCATAAATTATCCAAAAATAATAACCTGCCAGATTGTAACGCAAACTTCATTGCCTTTGGCTGAGCGGTCGCTGGCTATTTTATGGCATACTTGGCCGACTTATGAATGCACATAATACCCAGGCGATGACAAGCGCCAGCCTCAAACTCGCTAATACACATTACGAAAATTTCCCGGTGGCTTCGGTGTTACTGCCTTTGCGATTACGTGAGCCTATAGGCCTCATTTACTCCTTTGCCCGACAAGCTGACGACTTTGCCGACGAAGGTGACCTAGAGCCGGAACAACGTTTGCAGCTACTGAATGGCTTCAAGCAGGAGCTCGACCGTATTGCTGCCAAGACTCCGCCGCAGACAGCTTTTTTTATCACCCTGCAAGATATGATAGCGCAGCATCAATTACCGTTGCAGCCATTTTATGACCTGCTTGATGCATTCAGCCAGGATGTCGTCAAATCACGTTATGAAGACTTTGGTGAAGTCATGGACTATTGCCGTCGTTCTGCAAACCCTATCGGCCGCTTATTACTGCATCTCTATGGGATGGCGACGCCTCGTAACATAGGGTATGCAGACGCTATCTGCTCCTCGCTACAAATCATCAATTTCTTGCAGGATGTCGCTATTGATTACCGTAAGAACCGAATCTACTTCCCTCTGGATGAAATGCGTAAATACAATATCAGCGAATCTCAGATAGCCAATGCTGATACAGGTGGCGCTTGGGGGATGTTCATGGAGTTTGAACTGAATCGGACACGTCGCCTGTTACAGTCTGGCGCACCGTTGGGATTGATCCTGCCCGGCCGCATTGGGTTGGAGATGCGTACTATCATCGCTGGCGGTGAACGCATTCTCTACAAGCTGCATAAATCGCATGGCGACATGTACAGACACCGACCAGTTCTGCGGCCATGGGACTGGGCTTACATGCTTTATCGCTCAATCACCTCCAGATAAGTTTTAAGATAAAAATGAGTCCGCAAGAATATTGCCAATCCAAAGCTGCTGCCAGCGGCTCAAGCTTCTACTACAGCTTCCTGTTTCTGCCGAGACCGCGGCGCGAAGCCATTACTGCGCTATATGCATTCTGCCGAGAAGTAGATGATATTGCGGATGAATGCCATGAACAGGATGTGGCACGAACCAAGCTTAACTGGTGGAGAGCAGAGATCACGAACCTGTTCGCTGACAATCCACAGCACCCGGTAAGCAAGGCCTTAGCGCCTGCGGTTCTTGCTTATGACTTGAAGGAAGAATATTTTCGCGAAATCATAGACGGCATGGAGATGGATCTGGAGCAAAACCGCTATGCCGATTTCAAGCAATTACACCTCTACTGCTATCGTGTTGCCAGCGTGGTCGGCCTACTCTCCGCATCCATATTTGGCTTCACCAATCGCCAGACACTCAAGTATGCACACGACTTAGGGCTGGCGTTTCAGCTGACCAATATCATCCGCGATGTTGGTGAAGATGCCCGTCGTGATCGTATCTACCTGCCGCTGGATGAGTTGGCCCAGTTTGGCGTGACCGAGAATGACATATTGCAGGGCCGCGAGTCTGACCAAGTACGCCAACTGCTCGAATTCCAGATTGAGCGTGCCGAAACCTGCTACGATCGGGCATTTAACCAACTCCCCACGGAAGACCGTAATGCGCAACGTACCGGCCTTATCATGGCCGCAATCTACCGCACGGTGCTACGTGAAATCAAATCTGATGGCGCGCAAAAAGTACTCAATGCACGCGTCTCGCTCACACCACTGCGTAAACTTTGGCTAGCCTGGACAACATGGCTCCGCAATTAGGAGGCCGGCAATAAAACCGAAAATTGCAGTGATAGGTGGCGGCTGTGCTGGTTTGGCCGCTGCGACGAGGCTTGCCGAACAAGGCATGAGCCCCACCCTGTTCGAAGCCAGTTCGCAGTTGGGTGGCCGTGCACGCGCTGTATCCTGGAAAGGCCTGCAGCTCGATAACGGCCAGCACATCCTGCTAGGTGCCTACGGCGAAACTCTGTGCTTGTTATCCCTTGCAGGTATAAAGCCGGGTCATTCACTGCTAAGGCTGCCATTACAAATCAACGTGCCTGGCCGCTTTGAATTGATAGCTCCTAAATACTTACCCGCCCCGCTACATATTCTCGCCGGCCTGATTCGCGCGAAAGGCCTTAGCCTCAAGGAACGCATGGCCGCCCTACGCTTCATACTATGGATGCGCCTGAATCACTTTACATTGAGCGCCGATGAAACACTGACGAGCCTGCTCACCCGTAAAGCCCAACCGGCAAATGTCATCAAGCTGCTATGGGAACCATTATGCCTGGCTGCACTAAATACACCGCTGGATAGTGCTAGCGCCCAAGTCTTCCTGAATGTGCTTCGCGACAGTTTTGCACAAAGCAGCGCAGACAGTGACATGCTATTACCTCGCCACGACCTCTCAACAATAATCGCAGAGCCACTAGCAGCATATATCCTCGCCCAAGGTGGCAACATCGCCCTCAACGCGCCAATATCCAGGCTGGCTCGGACTAGTAATGGCTTTGAGATTGAAACCGCAGATGGCAAGATCACTCAGTTCGATCAAGTGATTGTCGCAACTTCACCATTTCGGGTAGCCGAACTGCTAGCCGAGTTGCCTGAGCTGAAAGATATAGCAGCCCTTTGCACACAATTCAGCTATCAACCCATCTATACGATTTATCTGCAATACCCAGAGAATGTTGAACTAAACGCCCCCATGGTTGGACTGACTGATAGCCATGGCCAATGGGTATTTGATCGCGGCAGATTATGTGGACAACATGGCTTATTAGCGGTTATTGTCAGTGCCGAAGGCGCACATCAGAAGCTTACACAAGAGGCCCTGGCTATTGCTATCCGCAAAGAGCTGTCACATGTCTTCCCGCATTTGCCTGAACCACTATGGCACAAGGTAATTGCAGAAAAACGCGCTACCTTTGCCTGCATCGCCAAGCTTAAGCGCCCGCGGCAAGAAACTGCGTTACCGGGTTTATATTTGGCAGGAGATTACACCGCTGGTGACTACCCAGCCACTATCGAAGGTGCGGTAAGAAGCGGCGTACAATGTGCAAATCTCATCTTGAGTCACACCAATACTCAAGTTGCAAAATAGAAGAAAGGTAATGTTATGAGTGCGGAATTAACTGATTTTCTGATTCACTGGGCCATCATGAGCGTTTCCTTGTGGGTAGCCAGCTATATTTTTAGCGGACTGTCCTTTGCCAACCGCTCCTCGCTACTTGTGTCCGCGCTGGTATTAGGCTTTGCCAATGCCATCCTGCGCCCTATCCTGATTTTTCTCACGCTGCCACTCACGCTGCTCACACTCGGATTGTTCCTGCTGGTTATCAATGCTTTGATCATCATGCTAGTGGCAGCCTTAGTTAAAGGGTTCAAAGTGTCAGGGTTCTGGACAGCGTTCTTTGTCAGCATCTTCGTTGCTGTGTTTGCCTTTTTCATCGAGCTGTTACTACCAGGCAGCCATCATCTGGTGGTGATGCCTGCAAGCGACGCTATCAACATCTAGACCAAAACTAGAAGTAGCATGATCACCAGACACTGCCGGATTTATGGTCGAGTGCAAGGCGTTAGTTATCGCCAGTCGCTACAACAAGTAGCTACGGGTCTAGGATTAACTAGTTGGATACGCAATCGACGTGACGGCTCGGTGGAAGCCACTGTTTGCGGGAATGAGACGGACATATCAAAATTGATCGAATGGGCAAAACAAGGTCCTGCCATGGCAAAGGTAATGCAGGTTGTGGTTAGTGATACAACTCAGCCAAGCGATACAGATATCCCTTCGCAAACAGGCTTCGTAATTCTGCCGACGGCATAAGCAATCATGACGTGTAAAATACGCGCTCTTTTAATCCAGATTACACCAGATGAAATACTATCAGGCACCACCCGAACTGTTGAAAGAACGGGTTATCCTTATTACGGGTGCAGGCTCGGGTATAGGTCGGGCTGTTGCCCTGAGCTACGCCAGCCTCAGCGCCACAATTATCCTCTCGGGCCGTAAACTGGATAAGCTGGAAGCTGTATATGACGAGATTGCAGCCAAGAGCTATCCCGAGGCTGTCATTTTCCCGCTGGATCTGGAAACAGCTACAGAACAGCAGTTCAAGGATATGGCCGAGGGCATTTACCAGCAATTAGGCCGTCTGGATGGTATTTTGCACAATGCTGCACATTTCGATAACCTCAGCCCGCTTGAAATCCAGACCATGAAACAATTCGAGCAAATGTTGCGCGTAAATCTTATTGCACCATTTGCCCTGACCAAGGCATGTTTACCGTTACTACAGCGCGCGTCTGATGCCTCTGTAATTTTTACATCAACAAGCGCAGGTGATACGGCTAAAGCTTACTGGGGAGCTCATGCGATCAGTAAAAATGCTATGCAGCACATGATGCAAACCTGGGCACAGGAATTGGAAATAACGCCACATATCCGCCTCAATACGATTATCCCCGGGCCAATACAAAGCCCACAGCGCAAAAAATCACACCCGGGTGAAATTCACGAAAGCTTACCGGTAACTGCATCCATCTTGCCGCTATATCAATACCTGATGGGGCCAGACAGTAAATTGGTCAGCGGGCAGATATTCAACCCTGAACAGGGTCTATCGCGCTAGGTGCAGCGTCAAAAAACACACTCATGATGGTGCCTTTACCGGAAGCTGGCTGACTTGCCGTCACGCTGGCGTTGTGCAACTGTGCAATTTCCCAGACGATTGCAAGCCCCAGACCGCTACCATCCTGGCCAGTGCCAATCACCCGATGGAAACGTTCAAACACTTTGGCCTGCTCTTCTGCCGGAATCCCAGGACCGTTATCCTCCACACTCAACCTTGCATGCCTATCATTCAAACCTGTGCTGACTGTCACCTTGCCACCGTGCTGGGTATACCGTATGGCATTATCTATCAGGTTATACATGAGTTCTTTCAGGCGCTGCGGCTCGGCTTCTATCATGACCCCATCCGGCAACCCCTCAAAACCGAGGTCAATATCTTTCATCAAGGCAGTGGGTACCATATCAGTGGTTGCGTCCTGGGCCAGCTGGTTAAGATCAATATAGCTCATATTGATACTACGGGTAACCTCAGGCTGGTTGCGTGCCAGCATCAATAACTGATTAACCAGGTGCGACAAGCGTTCCAGGCTGCTGGCGATACGCGCCAAACCCGCCTGGACTTCTTGCGGATCAGTCTCTTCATTCACCAACTCAAGCTGTGCCTGCATACCAGCCAGCGGCGTTCTCAACTGGTGCGCGGCATCAGCAACGAAACGATTCTGCGACTCCAGCACGTTTTGCAGCTGCTGCATGAGCAAATTGACTGAATCTACCAGCGCCTTAACCTCGTCTGGAATATCAGGCAAGCGTACCGGGCTTAAATCCCGGGGAGATCGTCTGGTAAGTGCAGTATTGAGCTCCCACAAAGGTAGTAGTCCACGACCAATACCAAACCACAGTAAACCGGCGGTAGCTAACACCAATACCAATTGCGGGACAATAATGCCTATTAGTATCTGACTTGCAAGGCGGTTACGCTTATTCAAGGTCTCAGCTACCTGAATGCGCACATGTTCAACATCTTTATCCATTTTGATATTGGCGCTGGTAGTAGCAACACGAATCAGTTCACCGTGAATTTTTGCGAACGAGAAATAAGTTGAGCTTTCACTTCGACTCTGTGGCTGGATAAGCTGTAAATCCCTGTCGCCGCCTAGAATATTTCCCTCATCATCTATAATGCTGTAATACACATGGTCATACTGGTCAGAAAGAATCACATCGCGAACTTCAGGCCGTAGCTCGAATCGATTTATGACCCCCTTGGATTCATTGATCAATTGTGAGATGTCAGTCGCTGTATCCAAGATCCCATGATCAAACTCTTTGCGCTGGAAATGCATAGCCACTCGATAAAGAATGGTTGAATCGATCACAATCAGGCAAAACAATGGCAACAGCAGCCATAGCAAGAGCTTCTTCCGTAGCGAACGATTAGCCATTCAGTTGTTTTTCCTGGGGCTTACTCGCCTGCTGCTTGTCCAGCAGGTAACCAAGGCCGCGAACAGTTCGGATATTAATGCCGTAAGGTTCCATTTTCTTTCGTAGCCGGTGCACATAGACCTCGATAGCATTGGTCCCTACATCCTCATCCCAGCTACAAAGATTTTCCATCAAGCTATCCTTGCTTACCACACGCCCTGCACGCAGCATCAAGGTTTCCAGCACACTCAACTCACGCGGTGATAGCGCAAGAGCCAGGCCATTGGCCGTTACCAATCGATCCTTGGTATCTAGGCTCAGTGCGCCACAATGGATAGATGAAGAAATCACGGTATGGCTACGACGGATATGGGCGCGTAGCCGCGCCTCTAGTTCGGGCAGCTTAAAAGGCTTGGTCAGGTAATCATCTGCCCCCAGATCGAGGCCCTTAACACGATCATCCAGATCATCTCTGGCAGTCAATATAATCACAGGGGCATTGATTTTCCGCTCTCGCAGGCGGCGCAGTACTTCGAAACCATCAATTCGTGGCAGGCCAAGGTCAAGAACCACGGCCTCATATATTTGTCCATGCAATGCAAGGTCAGCATCATGGCCATCTTTGGCCCAGTCTACCGCGTAGCCGGATTTCACCAGCGAGCGGCTAATGGCATTCCCGAGCATGGCATCATCTTCGACCAGCAAAATACGCATAGCTAAACTCCCGCATAACCCTTAACCACCTATTGTAAGGGAACAGTAAGTGACACAGCTTACAATTCGCTTTCAGCCTGCATAGATAGCGAGTAAATGAATAAGTCGCAAAGGATACTACTGGCACACAGTTACTGGGATATCGTCCCTGTACTAGCCGGATTCGCCCATTTTGCCTACCTCATAGGCATGCTGCTCATGTTTCGCCAGTTACCATGGTGGGCCAGCATCATAGTAGGCCTGATCTATTCGCTGAGCATTTCCTGGAACGTAAATGGGATCTCGCATAATTTCATCCATAACGCTTACTTTAAATCGTTTGCCCTTAACCGTGCATTCAGCTTGCTCGAATCCATCACCATGGGCTTCTCCCAGACCATGTATGACTATGTGCACCGCCAGCACCACATGGGCAACAATGACAGGTTAAACAAGGATGGCGATACCATAGACTGGATATCCATCTACCGTCATGGCAAGAATGGTGAACCGGAACACCCACTCAAATATACCTTCCTGAGCTACTTCCGTGACGACCCAAAACGTATTTACGGCCTGATCCGTAAACATAGTCGTTGGCTAGCTAATTTCGCCGTATTCGAGGTAGTTTTGGTCATGGCGTTGATTGCATTACTATTCCTGCTAGACTGGAAAACAGGTCTTTATTTCATCGTCTTCTATTACCTTGGTCATTCATTCACGGCTATGAATGGCTATTACGAGCATCTCGGGGCGAATCCGGATAAGCCCATCGCCTGGGGTGTCAGCTGTTATAACCGCCTCTACAACTTCATCTGGTTCAACAACGGCTATCACGCCGAACACCACTACCGCCCCAAGCAGCACTGGATGGCAATGAAAGAGTTGCACGAGCGCATCCATGATCAGCAAGTAGAAGCTGGTGTGCACGTCATTGCTTGGCCGCACCAATTCGGCTTCATGGAAGGCCTGACCAATCGCATGAAATCACAAGGAAGCAATTGATGTCCGTTACTTCATCAACAAAACAAGCGCGTCCCCGCTTTATTTTTGCTCACTCCTACTGGGATGTTATCCCGGTATTATGTGGTGTCGCCCATCTGGCTTACCTGTTCGGCATGTTCCTGTTGTTTGACAGCTTGCCTATGTGGGTTAATATCTTGTTGGGCTTCGTTTACGCTTGGAGCATCACCTGGAACATCAATAGTGTTTCTCACTTCTTCATCCATAACGCTTACTTCAAGTCGACCATACTGAATCGCCTGTTCAGCCTGATTGAATCGATGAGCATGGTGTTCTCGCAGACCTTTTACGATAACGTGCATCGCCGCCACCACACTGGCAACAGCGACAGGCCCAACGAAAAAGGTGAAACCGTGGACTGGCTCTCAATTTACCGTTATGGCAAGAATGGTGAACCAGAGAATGTCTGGGCTTATACCTTCAAGAGCTATTTCCGCGATGATCCGGGCCAGATTTTCCATGAAATCCACAAGCGCAGCCCATTCCTCGCGTGGTTCGGCGTATTCGAGATTGTTGTTGTCATTAGCATGGTCGTGGCTGGTTTCATCCTCAACTGGAAATTCATGCTGTTCATGGTGCCGTTCTACTACCTCGGCAACTCCCTATCTTCACTGAATGGTTTTTACGAGCATTGGCGCGGCAACCCAGACCTGCCTATCGCCTGGGGCGTAAGCAGCTATGGCTGGCTGTACAACTTTATCTGGTTTAACAACGGTTATCATGCCGAGCACCATTACCGGCCAAAACAGCACTGGTCCAAAATGAAAGAGCTGCACGCACAGATCGCCGATCAGCAACGTGCTGCCGGTGTACATGTCATTAAATGGTCACATGGCTTGGGGTTTCTGCAGGGTAATGACGCTAGCCCTGCCAAGTAAAGCGGCTAAGTAAGTTTGTTGTAAGCATGCTGTCATATTCTGCATGCTTACAGAAGGCCTAGAAAAGGCCATCACCTAAGGAGCAATATGCTTTTCATAGTTGATTTTGACGGTACTCTTTCTGTCGGCGACACCATAGATGCGATGCTGGAACGTTTTGCCGATGAGTCCTGGGAACTGATAGAAAAGGACTGGCTCGATGGCAAGATTAGCGCCATAGAGTGTATGACTCAGCAAATCCGCATGGTTAAAACCGATAACGTGACCCTGGAAAGCTTTTTCCGCGGGATACAGCTCGATGCCACATTCCTCCCCTTCTACAAGCATGTAAAACAATTTGCCAAACTCGCGATTGTGAGCGATGGCCTTGACCACGCTGTTAAAGTTGCCATGCGCAACGCCGCACTGCCAGACATGCCGATCTACGCTAACCATCTGCATTTTGTGCCAGAAGGTATTGATATCTCCTTCCCTAATCGCGTTGAAGGTTGTGCCGGTGGTAATGGCACTTGCAAATGCGCTATTGCCCGCAATTTATCGCTAGAAGCAGGCGGCCCCGTAATCTTGGTCGGCGATGGTAAATCTGACGCCTGCTTGGCAAGCCGTGCCGACGTAGTATTTGCCAAGGGCTCGCTCATCAAGCATTGCGAAAAAAACGATATCCCCTATCACGCTTTCCAGACTTTTGCCGACGTACTCGCCAAAATCAAGAAATGGCCACACGAAGCTCCACAACACACAGCTGGCATGCTCGCATGAAGCCTCGCTAAACAGTCTCACCAAACCTATCACTCGTTTTTGAAAGCGCTACATGGACCAGAAAATCATCGAAATTCTCGCCAAGAATGACAAATACTGCTCGCACGGCGACACCGTCAACTATGCTGACCCTCCAAAGGTATTTGAAGACTGCCAAGGCAGCTTCCTGTTCGACGAAAACAAGACGCCATACCTAGATTGGCAAATGTGGTACTCGGCCGTTAATTTCGGTTACAAGAACAAACGTCTTAACGACGCCATGCACAAGCAGGTAGATGCGTTGCCGCAACTCGCCAGCCAGTATTTGCACAAAGAAAAGGTCGATCTGGCCGAAATTATCTGTAAATACATGGAAGAAAAATACGGCGTCAAAGGCCGTGTGCATTTCAACGTTGGTGGCGCTCAGGCAGTAGAAGACTCCATCAAAGTGGTACGTAACCATACCGGCAAGACCCATCAATTTGCATTCATGGGCGGCTACCATGGCCGTACGCTGGGCGCTTCTGCCATTACTTCCAGCTACCGCTATCGCCGCCGTTTCGGCAATTTTGCCGACCGTGCACACTTCGTACCCTACCCATATTGCTTCCGCTGTCCGTATGACATGAAAGTGGAAACTTGCGACACCTACTGCCACAAGGAATTCGAGAAGTTATTCGAGACCGAATACCAGTCAGTTTGGGATGAAAAGTCCGGCCAATGTGAGTTTGGCGCGTTCTACATTGAACCAGTGCAAGGCACTGGTGGCTACATCATCCCGCCTGAAGGCTATATGAAGAAGCTGCAAGAGTCCCTCAAGAAGCGCAATGTGCTGCTGGTGGCTGATGAAATCCAGATGGGCGTCTACCGTACCGGCAAGCTCTGGTCATGGGAAAACTTCGGCATCATTCCAGATATTTTCGTTTTTGGTAAAGCTATCACCAACGGCCTCAATCCACTGTCCGGTATCTGGGCACGAGAAGAACTCATTAGCCCCGAAAAATTCCCGCCGGGCTCCACGCACTCCACATTCGCTTCCAACCCGCTGGGTACCGCGGTAGCCCTGGAAGTCATGAAGATGACTCAGGAAAAAGATTTCGAGCCGCAAATTCGTGCCCGTGGCGCGTATTTCCTCAAACGTATCCAGGAATTGAAGTCACGCTGGAAAGTTGTTGGTGACGTCAGTGGTCTTGGCCTGGCTCTACGTATCGAGCTGTGCGAAAAAGACGGTTACACTGCCAGCCGCAAGCTTGCAGACTTCATGTTCAATGAAGGCCTCAAGGGTGATTTGCTGGTAGGTGACAAGAAATATGGTTTGGTGCTGGATATTGGTGGCTACCAGAAGAACGTTATCACGCTGGCACCTTCACTGGAAATCACGGAAGAAGAGATCGACCTTGGCATTCACCTGTTCGAGATGTTGTTGAGGAGAGCAGGCGCAGAATAATAGGCCGCTGGCATGCAAGATATTTGTGTATTCGATTTTGATGGCAGTGTCAGGTCTCAATCTGGACTCATGCAGCAGTATTGCGACCGCATCAAAGTCATAGACATGCACAAACATCAGCATGCAGCGAGATTATGGACCAGTCCGCGCCGCTTTGAGCATATCCGTCAGGAAGCTTTCAGCGGCAAACAGCCATTTTTTTCCTTGCTGGGATCCGGCGACTATCACCATTTCTCGCTAGCACTGATCAATGAGCACACTGAGCCACTAACGGTCGTGCTATTCGACAACCACCCTGACTGGATGAGGCCGCCGCACCAGTACCATTGTGGCACCTGGGTTTACCAACTGGCGCGCCTGCCGCAAGTAAAGCGCATCGTGATTGTTGGCCTGGAAAGCGGCGATATCAATGGCAAGCATTTCGCAGCTGGCGATGTTGAAAGCCATGCTAATGGCAAGATTGCGCTGTTGCCCTTCCGCGCGGTAGAAGCCATGATTCCAGGAAGGGGTAACGTGAGCCTGAGTAGTAAGTTAGAGCAGGATTTATCAGCAGGTATTGCAGAGATACTTTCTGCTATCAGTACAGATAACGTCTATGTAAGCGTCGACAAGGATTGCCTGCGTAGCGAAGATGCCTGCACCAACTGGGAACAAGGCACATTGCCCTTGGTTGTGGTAATCAAGTGCATAGAAGCCATACGTGGCAAACACCATGTGATTGGTGCCGATACGGTTGGTGATTATTCTCAACCCAAATTCTGGTCACCACTAAAATGGATAGGCTCCATGCTGGATAGGCCGGCCAACGCATTGCGCTTTAGGCCGACAGCAGCGGCTTTGCGGCTTAATGAGGTAGCTAACATACAACTTTTACAGGCACTCGATGGAAACACTTAAACCCTGGATACTGCTAACGATTGCGGTGTTACTCGAAACGTTAGGCACAGTGCTGTTTAAGCACGGCAGTAACCAGGCCGCCGTCGAGCATCAACAAGGCTGGCGTGGGCACCTTGAGAGTATTATCGGTGCGTTGAAGCGCAAGGAAATTGCACTGGGCGTGCTGGTCTATATCGCTGAGTACACCGTCTGGATAGCATTCTTATCGACTACGGCACTCAGCATTGCTTACCCATTATCTAGCGTAAACAACATACTGATACTCATCGCTTCGGCGATATTTCTTGGTGAAAAAGTCGGCAAGCGCCGCTGGTTTGGCGCGATTTTGATCATATGCGGAATTTTCCTGGTAGGAGGCGAAGCTTGAGCTCGCAACACGTAATACATCCACACCATTTGGCTCATCCCATAGATGACCTGCTTGGCCCTAATGGCTTTATCGAACGCAAAGGGCCGGTAGCGGTATTGCTGGTACATGGACTGACTGGCACGCCTGCTGAGATGAAACATTTTGGCAAAGTCATTGCTCGCAAAGGCATTACTGTCGCATGCCCAGAGCTAGCTGGGCATTGCGCTTCAATCAAGGACTTACAGGCAACCAGCTGGACCGACTGGTATCGCTCAGTCGAACAGGCATTCGAGGCCATGTCGCGTGAGTTTGAACAAGTGTTCATTGCTGGCTTGTCCATGGGCGCCCTGCTCGCCTTACTGGTAGCCGCAGAGAAAGGCAAACGCGTGAGTGGCGTTATCCTGCTTTCCGCAACCTTCTTCTATGATGGCTGGAACGTACCCAAGCTCAAACGCAAGCTGCTATTGCCACTGGTGCTGTATTCGCCACTCAAGCACTTCCTGGAATGGGAAGAAACTGCGCCTTATGGCATCAAGTGCGAACGTACCCGAGCTATGGTTGCTGCTGTACTTGAAAACAAGGACTCCAGAACCGCAGACAAAATTGGTTACTTCAAAACACCGGCCACAGTCATTCTGGAAAGCGTGCGCCTCATTGGTGCCACCAAAAAATGCCTGCAGGATGTGTTCTCGCCTACACTGATTGTGCATTCCACCGAAGACGACATGGCCAGCCTGAAGAATGCACATTACGTACAGGATAATATAGCTGCAGAGCACGTAGAAACGTTCTTTGTTGATGATACCTACCACGTGCTAACCCTGGATAAACGTAAAGACGATATTGCCAAGCATGTCGCAGAATTTTGTCGCCAGCAGGCCGCCACTGTTCTAAACTTGCCCCCTGTTGCCAACCCTACATTATCTGCCGCATAGGAGACCATATGGACAGTACCTTACAAGTCCTCACTAAAATCATCGCTGACAAGCTCGAAGTTGACCCTTCCACCATTACTCCGGAAAGTACACTGGAAGACCTTGGCCTGGACTCTCTGGATACCTTCGATATCATTTTCAATGCCGAAGACGCTTTCAAAATCAAGGTACCTAATGACCAGGTAACCATCAGCACATTGCAAGATGTGGTTGATCTGGTTGATCGCCTGATCAAGGAACAACACCCAGCCTGAGCTCACTAATGCCCCATACTCCACGTCGCGTTGCCATCACCGGCCTAGGGCTGGTTTCACCTTTGGGCAATAGCCCAGAAACATTCTTTGCCAATTTGCTTGCAGGCAAGTCTGGTATTGGTCGTATCAAGGCAGATTTTGTTGATCAGCTAGATAACAAGATTGCTGCCCAGGCAGATTTTGACCCAACAGAACACTTCACCAAGCAACAAATTGCCTTGATGGACAGGGTCAGCCAGTTTTCCGTATTTACTGCCAAGCAAGCACTAGCCGATGCCAAGCTTGAACTCACGCCCGAACAGCTGCCACGCACCGGCGTATACCTGGGCACTGGTATGGGCGGCGCTAGCTCTATTGAAGAGGGTTATGTAAGGCTTTATCGTGACGGTGCAAATCGATTAAAACCTTTTACTGTGCTCATGGCAATGAATAACGCTGCTTCATCGCAAGTGGGCTTGGAGCTTGGTCTGCAAGGCCCTAACCTGACATTCTGTACTGCCTGCTCATCATCCACGGTAGCTATAGGTGAGGCTTTCCGCCAGATTCGCCATGGTTATGCCGACATCATGCTGGCTGGTGGTAGCGAAGCGCTACTGACTTTTGGCACACTCAAGGCTTGGGAAGCATTACGTACATTGGCTCAGGAAGACCCTGCCGATGCCAGCGCTTCATGCAAGCCTTTTTCTGCCAAGCGTAGCGGCTTGGTTCTGGGCGAAGGTGCAGCCATGATCGTACTGGAAGACATGCAGCACGCTCAAGCACGTGGTGCTCGTATTTATGGTGAAGTCACCGGCTATGGCACGGCCAATGATTCAGTACATATCACGCAACCTACGGCTGATGGGCAAGCCACAGCCATGCGTGCTGCTTTGGCTTCCGCTGGCTTACAACCATCAGACATCGGTTATATTAATGCGCATGGCACTGCTACCGTGCTGAATGATGCCACCGAAAGCACTGCCATCAAGAAGGTGTTCGGCGAATCAACCAAAGTGCCGGTAAGCTCCACTAAATCCATGCATGGTCATCTCATGGGAGCCGCTGGCGCTGTTGAGTTCGTAGCTTGTACGCTAGCAGTAGGTAGCGGTTCATTGCCGCCTACCATGCACCTCAATCAGCCAGACCCTGCTTGTGATCTGGACTATATCCCGAATGCCGCCCGACATGACGTAGCGCTAAACCACGCAATGTCGAATTCGTTCGCCTTTGGCGGCACAGGTGGCGTGCTCATCGTCAGCAAAATGGAATCTTGATGCAGCAGATCGCCATGTCCGCGGCGCCAAGTCAAGCCAGCCTTTATACTACCGAACATAGCTTCAGCGCCGCCAAGTACGAGGAAGCGACATGGGATCGCCTGTTACCAGGTGATGCCGAAAGCTATCGTTATCATCTGGCTTTTGACCTAAGCAAGGTAGAAGGCTTTAAAACTGGCTACGCCGCTGTACGGCGTGGTGGCATTGTTGTCTGCCTGGCACCCTACTTCATTACTGATTACCGCCTTGATAGCACCATCCAAGGCCCCATAAAACGGTTCACCAGTTGGGTTAACGGGATTGCGCCGGGATTGCTCAGCTTGCGCCTTTTGTGTGTAGGTTCACCTGTGACCGACAGTGGCAAGATAGGCATCACTCACGACTACCCTTTTGACCCCGAAATAATCACCGCCTTACATCAGGAACTGGAGCAAATCGCCAAGCGTGAAGACGCCAGCGTTATTGCCTTCAAAGACATTCTGGAATCAGATACCGGACGCTTTGCTGAGCCCTTGATACAAGCGGGGTTCTCGCGGGTTGGTAATATGCCAGTAGGGATCAACCGCGTTGATTATGCCAGTTTGGATGAATACCTGGAAACCCTGAGCTACGCCACACGCAAGAACCTGAGGCGCAAGCGCAAAGTATTGCCGCAAATGCAAATCGAAGAACATGATGGCATGCCGCCTGATCTCGACGCCATTTACCAGCTTTATCTCAGTTGCTATGAGCGTAGCGAACTAAAGTTTGAAAAGCTTACAAAGCAGTTCTTTGAATCTGTCGCGACCTTAATGCCAGATAATTGCCGTTTCGTGCTATACCGTGCTGAAGGCAAGCTCATCGGCTTCAATCTCCTGCTGCATCGCAATGGCGTGTTACTCGACAAATATATTGGCCTCGATCATCTACTCGGCCGAAAATACAATCTCTACTTTCTGAGCTGGCTGCATAATATCGAGATGTCTATCCGTGACGGCTTTCACATCTTCCAGAGCGGCCAGGCTGCCTATGAGATGAAAATTAAACTGGGATCTGAACTGCAGCAGACTTATGTATTCTTCCGCCATCGCAATCCGGTTTTCAACCCCTTGCTTAAGCTCGCTTCAAAATTCCTTGCCTATGCTAATTTTGACAGCGCCATATCAAAAGAGAAATCAAACTCACCAGCAGCCTCTGCCTTATGAAACTCAAATATAACGCCATCCACTGGGACGTAATCGCCATGTTTGCCTTGCTGCTGCTTTGCGACACAGCTGCCCAGATATTCTTTAAAACTGCAGTCATTCATCTGGGCGAATTTCCCACCGATAGCATTCATACAGCCTTTGATTACATAGTTAATCTGGGTAGCAACTCAATGGTATTGGCCGGCGCTGGTACCATGGTTGTGGCATTTCTGACTTGGCTCGCTATTATCGCCCGCGTAGATCTCTCCAAAGCGCACCCTGCCACCAGCCTCTCATTTGGCACAGTAACACTCTGCTCTACCTGGCTCTTGCATGAGCCATTCACCACAAAGCAGGCAATTGGGGTGGTGCTGATCATGCTAGGTGCTTACATTTGTTCAGAACACGCTGATGCCAGAGCCAGCATTAATTCCGATTACTGATTAACTAAGCCTTCAATCTGCAATTTCAGCCTTGCGCCATCTGATGCAGCATGCGATACAATGGCGGCTGGCGGCTTGTTCAATTAAATACAAGCCCGATTCAGAAGAGGTCTTATGGAATATCTAAAATGGCTGGGATTAAGCCGTTTTTTAATCGGTTGCGTCGTCATCACCGGAGTGCTGGTCTCTGTTATCTGGCTCAACCTATCTGACGCTCAACCATCGCCAGTATCGGCTGAACCTGCTATTGCAGTTTCTGTACTGGTTGCAGAAACCAAGTCCATTTCGCAGCAAATGACCTTTTCAGGACCGGTAGTGGGCCATGAAGAGGTTCCCATCTATGCCGATCTCGGCCAAGGCCGGATCAGCCAAGTACTTGTCGAAGAAGGCCAACACATCAAAGCTGGAACAACACTTGCCGTCATAGATGCCGCACAGTTAACCGTACAAAAATCACAACAACAAGCAGTACAACAACATGCAGTTGCTGCAGTAGCTCAGCAACAAGCATTGCTGGAACAAGCGCAAATACAATACGCCCAAGCCAAGTCGGACCGGCAACGCGGAGAATCCGCTAAGGAACCAGCCACTACAAGTGAAATCAAGGATCAACAACTGACTGCTGAGCATGTCGCTGAATCTCAAGTTAAAGCTGCAAGTAGTGGGCTTGAAATAGCCAAGGCAGACCTGGCGCTGGCAAATGCACAGCTGGCAGAGGCAGACTTGCATCTGGAACAGGCGGCCATCAAGGCGCCGGTTGCAGGCATGGTAATTAATCGTAAAGCACATGTTGGCCTCGCTGTGGCACAAACTGCCGAGCCCTTATTCGTAGTGCTTCGCGATGACGCGGTAGAAGTAGAGCTTGAAGTATCAGGGACTGATGCTTCCCGACTGGCCGTCGGCATGCCCGCTTCAATCCAGATTGCTGGCGATAGTACGATCTACAATGGCAGAATTTATCGCGCCGCAATACAGATAGCGCGCCAGGAGCAAGTTGCAAAAATTCGTGTGAAGTTCGACAAAATACCGAATGTGATACTTGGCCAGTTTGCGCGCGTGACTATTAACACAAGCCCCAAAAAAGCCATATATCTTCCTGATACAGCCTTCCGCTTCGAAGGTGCATCCGCCTTTGTCTTCTCAGTACGTGACGGTAAAGCCTTGCGTACATCAGTGAAGATAGGCGAACGTAGCTTGGGTATGACAGAGGTATTGCAAGGCGTCACCCCAGGCATGCAGATAATCGATGGTTTTGCCGCTTACCTGCACGACGGTGAGGCTGTCATGATCTCAGAGCCCTCCAAACAATCGGCGGCAGATAGTAAACAGCCATGAGTGTGCCAATTTCGTCCTGGGCAATTCAGCGCCCGCTGGCACCATTCATCATATTCCTCTGGTTACTGATTGCCGGGGTATTGGCCTACTTTAAGCTGCCCGTCAACAACTGGCCAAATGTTGAGATTCCTATCGTCAATGTCTCGGTAGGCCTACCGGGAGCGGCGCCGACTGAAATCGAAAGCCAGGTTACTAGCCGTATCGAAGCGGCAGTGGCTGGTGTTGGTGACATCAAGCATCTATCTTCAACCATTACCGATGGCGTTTCCAGTACACAAATCGAATTCCAGCTGGGAACCAATATTAACCAGGCGCTATCACTGGTTCGTGATCAAATCATCGCTGCACGCTCGTCGCTGCCGCGTGGCGCAGAAGAGCCCCTGATCCAGAGAGTTGATGTAGATCTGGTCCCCATCCTGACATTTACCGTAAACGCCCCTAAACAATCACTAGAGCAGGTTTCGTGGTTTGTGGATGACCAGGTAGTGCGTGCTTTACTGGCAGTCAAAGGGGTAGCCAAGATACAGCGTCAGGGCGGCCTGGAGAGGGAAATCCTGGCCGAGCTGGACCCTTCACGACTACAGGCCTACGGTGTAACCGCTGCTGCCGTCAATGACCAGCTGCGGCAAACCGCGCTGGATTGGCCTGCTGGGCGTCTCGATGGAGCAACACAGGAAACATTGATTCGTGCCACAGGCTCGCCCAGTGATGTAGTAGCGCTGAGCAATATGAGCATTACCCTGCCAGATGGCAAATCAGCCCGCATGCGTGACCTGGGAGTAGTTCACGATGCCACTAGCAAGCCACATCAATTAGCTAGACTAAACCATCAGCCCGTGGTTGCCTTTGCGATTTATCGCACCAGATCTGCAAGCGAGGTTAACGTTGAACGCGAGGTACGCACTGCGTTGGAGAAACTGAAAGCATCAAACCCTGGTGTAGAGTTCACCCAGATTCAGTCGCTAGTTGAGTTTACCAAAGAAAGTTATCACTCAGCCTTGTGGTCATTCATGGAAGGCGCTGTGCTGGCTGCTGCCGTCGTATTTTTATTCGTTGGCAGCTGGCGCGCCACCTGGATTGCCGGCCTAGTCATCCCCTTGTCTGTCATTCCTACTTTTTTTGTGATGCAATGGCTGGGATTCTCCCTGAACATGGTGAGCCTGCTGGCGCTGTCACTGGTTTCAGGTATTCTTGTCGATGATGCAATTGTCGAGATAGAAAACATCATGCGGCATTTACGCATGAATAAATCTCCGCTAACTGCCGCCATGGACGCTGCTGATGAGATTGGCCTGGCCGTAATAGCAACTACCTTAGTCATTATCGCCGTATTCGTACCTGTGAGTTTCATGGGAGGCATCGTTGGCCAGTATTTCAAGCAATTTGGCCTGACAGTTGCTGTAGCAACCTTTTTCTCGCTACTAGTAGCTCGGCTGATTACTCCCGTAATGGCTGCCTACTTTCTTAAGCCTATCCGTCACAGCAAACCTACCCCAGCATGGCTAAACTACTATAAGAGCCTGCTTGGGAATGCCCTGACCTATCGCAAAACCATGCTGGTGATTGGTTTCATTGTGCTTGCTGGCTCTTTCTCAATTGCGGCCTGGTTGCCTACTGACTTCATGCCGCTGGAAGACAAATCACAATCCATACTGCAAGTTGAGTTACCGCCTGGCGCTCGCCTGGTAGATACCGATCAGGTTGTAGGCTTGATCTCCACCAAGCTATTGCACAGGCCAGAGGTGAAATCAGTTTATGCACTGGTCGGCGGCCCGGATAGCGAAACCAATGTTGAAGGGGAAGTACGTCGAGCCACCCTCACTATCCAACTCAAGCCCAGGGGCATGCGCACACTTGATACTAAAGACTTTGAACAGGTCATGCTCAAAGAATTGGCAAGTGTAGCCAATACCCGCATCAGCTTCCTCAATGAAAATGGCAGCAAAGCCGTCACTTTCTCACTTACTAGTGATAATCCCGAGTTACTGCAAAAAACTGCAGCAGCAGTTGAACGCCAGATGCGAGGCCTTCCAGAATTAAGCAATGTATCCTCAACTACCCCACTGCCGCGTACGGAGCTTGTAATCACGCCTCGCGTGGATGAGGCTGCTCGCCTTGGAGTCACGACTGAAGCTATTTCAGACACCATCCGCGTAGCCACACTTGGCGACTTGAGCACAAACTTGACTAGGTTAAAACTTGGCAATCGGCAAGTACCTGTGCGCGTGTTGCTGAATGATGCAGCCAGATCAGACTCAGCCATCATTGGCCGCTTACTGGTTCCAACCAACGATGAGAAAATGGTGCCTTTATCAGCTGTTGCCGACTTGGCTCTTGGTGCCGGCCCTACCAGTGTGGAGCGTTACGACCGCCAGCGCCAAATTACACTGGAAGCCAATCTTAATGGAGTAACGCTAGGCAAGGCTCTGGCTGCAATCAACCAGCTTCCTGCCATCCAGAACTTGCCTGCCGGGGTCAAACGCTACGACACTGGCGATGCCGAGCTACTAGCAGAAATGTTCAGCTCATTCGCAATGGCTATGACCGCCGGCGTACTGATTGTATTTGGTGTACTGGTTTTACTATTCCGTACGTTATTACAGCCCATTACCATCATGATAGCGCTGCCTTTATCTATAGGTGGAGCACTGCTGGCGCTGCTATTTACCCAATCATCGCTGTCGCTGCCAGCAGTGATTGGTATATTGATGCTCATGGGCATAGTCGGCAAAAACGGCATCTTGCTGGTAGATTTCATCGTTGAGCGCCGCCAATCTGGCCTAAACCGCCGTGAGGTGATCTTGGAAGCCTGTTTGCAACGCGCGCAACCTATCGTCATGACGACACTGGCCATGATCGCCGGAATGACACCTGTCTTGCTGGGATTAGGTGCGGGAACAGCTTTCCGCACACCGATGGCTGTTGCAGTAATAGGTGGATTGATTACCTCGACCGCGCTTAGCTTGCTATTCGTGCCAGTTATCTACACGCTGATGGATGATTTTGATGCATGGCTGTCACCAAAACTGAAAAGCCTGACAACCTTAAGCACGACTAGCTAAACGCGGCTTAGCGCCTGCTCCAGCCTATCAACTGCAATTACTTCAATACCTTTGATTGCTTGCCTTGGTGCATTTGCCTTTGGCACTATGGCGCGGGTAAAACCTAACTTCGCAGCTTCTTTCAAACGCTCCTGACCACGTTGCACAGGACGTACCTCACCGGCCAAACCTACTTCACCAAAAACTATAAGTTTATTATCTATTGGTTTGTTTTTTAAAGAAGAAACTATTGCTACTAATATAGCCAAGTCCACTGCTGGCTCGGCTATTTTCACCCCGCCAACAGCATTCACGAACACATCCTGGTCAAAACAAGCAACTCCAGCATGGCGGTGTAGCACTGCCAGCAGCATGGCAAGCCGGTTTTGTTCCAAGCCCACACATAGTCGCTTTGGATTTGGTGCGTGTGCGTCATCTACCAAAGCCTGTACCTCAACCAGCAATGGCCTGGTTCCCTCCTGCGTCACGGTAATACAAGAACCAGCGACTTGCTCATTGTGGTGGGAAAGGAATAAAGCCGAAGGGTTACTGACCTCGCGCAAACCCTTTTCTGTCATGGCAAATACACCCAACTCATTAACCGCGCCAAAGCGGTTCTTGAAGGCACGTATGAGGCGAAAGCTAGAATTTGGATCACCCTCGAAATAAAGCACGGTATCAACAATATGCTCAAGCACTCGCGGCCCTGCTAAAGAGCCCTCTTTTGTCACATGACCTACCAGTATCACTGTGATGCCTAATTGCTTGGCTGCACGCGTAAGCTGTGCAGAGCACTCGCGCACTTGAGCCACCGAACCGGGCGCAGACTGCAGCGCCTCGGAATAAACCGTTTGAATGGAATCAATCACTGCTATCTCAGGCTTGTGCTTTTGCAGGATAGACAGAATTCTTTCCAACTGGATTTCAGCCAGCAAGTCCAGTGGGCTGGCATCTAATCCCAGCCTTCTGGCACGCATGGCAATCTGCTGCGCCGACTCTTCACCGCTCACATACAGCGCCTTACGCTGGCCACCAATATGGCATAAGGTTTGCAACAGCAAAGTAGATTTACCTATTCCAGGGTCGCCGCCAATCAGAACTACGCCACCTGGAACCAAGCCCCCACCCAGAACCCGGTCAAACTCACCAATGCCTGTCGGCTGGCGTGGAATTTCTGCAGCTTCGACCTCGGCCAATTTTTGCAAACCGGCAGTCGGCGCTAACGCAGCATATCTATTAGCTGTTGGCGCTTCTGCTATTGTTTCTACGAGTGTATTCCATGCCATGCAGCTCGGGCATTGGCCCTGCCATTTGGATTGCTGGTCACCACATTCAGTGCAGGTGTAGACCGTTTTCGCCTTAGCCATCAGGCCATCACCTTTACCGGCACCCGCGGAGCCAAGGCACACAGCAATTCATAACCTACGGTACCCGAGGCTTCTGCAACTACATCCACAGGGACTTGCTCACCCCATAGTTCAACGGTTGACCCAGTATTCGCCTCCGGGATATCAGTAATATCTGCGAACAGCATGTCCATGGACACCCTACCTATGGTCTGGGTAAGTTGCCCAGCAACCGCGATAGGCGTGCCGTTTGGCGCATGCCTTGGATATCCGTCAGCATAGCCGCAGGCAACAATCCCGACGCGAGTTTTACGACTAGCGGTAAAGCGGTTGCCATAGCCAACGCTGTCACCGACCTGCAATTGCTGTACCGCAATCACTTCACTAGCCAGGCTCATGACTGGCTTTAATCCAAAGCTGCTTGCGGCCGTGCCACTGACCGGGGTTGCGCCATACAACATGATGCCAGGACGCACCCACTGCATATGCGTCTGTGGATAACGCAGAATCGCGGCAGAGTTAGCTAGCGACCGGGGATAATCAAATCCTGCAGTGGTCTGCTGAAAAAGCTTAAAAGGGGCAGCTATGCCGACATCTTCATCCGCTGTCGCAAAGTGCGTCATCAAGGTAATTTCTGCAACATTGGCACAATCTGCCAATCGTTGGCGGGCTTGGGTAAAATCCTCTGGCGCAAAACCCAGGCGGTTCATGCCCGTATTCAGTTTAAGAAATACGTCCAACGGGTTAGCCAGCACCACGGACTCGATAATCTCCAATTGACGGAAATTATGTACCACGAGGCTTAGATTATATTTGGCCGCCTGCGCTACCTCATCTTCAGCAAACAGCCCTTCCAGCAACAGAACAACTTGCTTGAAGCCTGCCTCACGCAGCGCAATCGCCTTATCCAGCTCCAGTACAGCAAAACCATCTGCGGCGTCCAGGCCTTGCGCTACCGACAATACGCCATGGCCGTAGCCATTGGCCTTGATGACTGCCATGACTTTTGAATGTGGTGCTGATGATTTAACTACGCCAAGATTATGACGTAATGCACTTCGGCTGATAGTAGCGAGTATCGGGCGCATCAAGCTAATAGGCGCTGCCAGAGGCAAAGTTTTCGAATCGAGTATGCTCGCCCAGGAAAGTCAGACGCACACGGCCAATCGGGCCATTACGCTGCTTGGCGATAATGATTTCAGCAGTCCCTTTATCCTCAGTATCCGGGTTATAGACCTCGTCACGGTAGATAAACAGGATCAAGTCGGCATCCTGTTCAATAGCGCCAGATTCACGTAAATCAGACATCACCGGCCGCTTATCCGGACGCTGCTCTACACTGCGGTTAAGCTGCGAAAGCGCTACTACCGGGACATCCAGCTCTTTGGCCAGCGCCTTCAAGGAACGCGAGATTTCAGATATCTCCGTTGCACGATTCTCACCCTGACGACCAGCTGGCGCCGCCATCAGCTGCAAGTAATCGACAACGATCAGGCCTAGCTTGCCGCATTGCCTATGCAGGCGTCTGGCGCGGGCGCGTACATCAAAAGAGCTAAGCCCTGCACCTTCATCAATAAAGATGGGGGCATCATTAAGCTTGCCAAGTGCTGTAGTAAGACGTACCCAATCTTCATCTTCAAGGCGGCCGGTACGCATACGGTGCTGGTCCAGCCGACCTACCGAGCCTATCATCCGCATGGCTAGCTGGGTTGCTGCCATTTCCATGGAGAAAACTGCTACCGGCAAACCAGTATCCAGCGCCACATTCTCCGCGATATTCAAGGAAAAAGCAGTTTTCCCCATTGAGGGCCTGCCTGCAACGATAACAAGATCGCCAGGCTGAAAACCTGAAGTCATGGAATCAAGGTCGCTAAAGCCTGTAGGCACCCCAGTAACGTCATTTGGATTATCCCGCTGAAACAGCTGGTCTATGCGATCTGCTACCTGTGGCAACAGTATCTTGATATCAACAAAGCCTTCTGAGCTACGTTTTCCACCTTCTGCAATCTGGAAAATCTTGGCCTCGGCTTCATCTAGAAGCTGCTGCGCATCACGCCCCTGCGGACTATATGCGCTCTCGGCAATACCTGACCCCACTTCTACGAGTTTGCGCATCACCGAGCGTTCACGCACGATTTCAGCATACCGACGAATATTGGCCGCAGTCGGCGTATTCTGCGCCAGCGCACCAAGGTAGGCGATGCCGCCAACTGCTGACAATTCTGCAGAATTTTCCAGCGACTCAGCTACGGTAACGATATCTGCCGGCCTGTTATGCTCAATGAGCCTGCCGATATGGTCAAAAATCAGGCGGTGATCATGGCGGTAAAAATCTGATGCGCCAAGGATGTCAGCAATTTTATCCAGCGCTTCATTTTCCAACAGCAGGCCGCCAAGCACCGACTGTTCGGCCTCGACAGAATGTGGAGGGAGTTTTAGGGATTCCAGGGAGTCGTCAGCCATGGCGCATTATAACAACGCAACATTAGATTTGCTTATCTACAAAACAAAGTTAACATCCCATTCTCTAGCCTGCACAGGCAGGCCTTGCTGGACTGCACATGTCACAAAACCTGATTGAGCGTTTCGTATCGGTTCGCAACCAAACGATTAACCTGTCCAAGCCGCTTTCTGAAGCGGACATGACCATACAGGCAGCAGAATTTGCCAGCCCAGGCAAATGGCATCTGGCTCATACCAGCTGGTTCTTTGAAGAATTCTTCATGCGCCCACTTGGCCAGCAGACCGCTGAATCCGCTGCCTATCGTTTTTTGTTCAACTCTTATTATGAAACAGTGGGAAGTCGGCAAGCCCAAGCCAGACGCGGCCTGATCACTAGGCCTAGCCTGGCTATGGTGCTCAATTACCGCGAGCAAGTCGACCAGGCGGTGATCGAGGCGCTCCAAAATGGTGTCGATGCAAGCATGCAGGACATTATCGAACTCGGCATCCATCATGAGCAACAGCATCAGGAGCTATTCCTGACCGATATTCTTTACAACTTGGCACAGAACCCTCTTTACCCCGCATATCATTCTCCTGAAGCAAGCAAGTATCGACATGAATCAACAGCTGCCCGCATGTTGGCGTTTGATAGCGGACTGGAATCAATAGGTCACGATGGGAAAGGATTTGGCTTTGATAATGAATTTCCGCAGCACAAGGTTTATTTGGAACCATTCCAGCTAGCCAGTAGTCTTGTTACTAACGCCGATTGGGTCGAATTCATTAAAGATAGTGGCTACCGCAACCCTTTGCTTTGGCTCGCAGATGGCTGGAAAACCGTACAGACAGAAAACTGGCAGATGCCCCTATACTGGATACATCGTGAAGAAAATGCTGATCAGCATTACCAGAGCATGACATTGGCTGGTATACAACCGATTAACCTGAACGCACCAGTTACCCATATCAGCTACTTTGAGGCCGATGCCTATGCAAAATGGGCCGGGAAAAGGTTGCCGACTGAGATGGAATGGGAAATTGCAGCCCGCGAGCAGCCACTGAATGGAAATTTCGCACATACAGGACTTTACCAGCCCCAGCCCGTGAACTCATCAACCAGTAAGAGCGCTATCCAGCAAATATATGGCGATGTGTGGGAGTGGACCTCCAGCCCTTACATCGCCTACCCTGGCTTCAAGATTCGGCCCGGCGCTGTCGGCGAGTACAACGGCAAATTTATGAATGGTCAATATGTATTGCGTGGCGGCTCATGTGTAAGTCCTGCTGATCATCTACGACCAAGCTACAGAAACTTTTTCTATCCGCACCAGAGATGGCAGTTTACCGGCTTACGACTTGCCGCAAATGAAGAATAATTAATGAATATTGCCAGAGACCAAGGAATTGCTTTAGATACTTCAGCCACCTTTGCTGATGAAGTCGAACATGGCTTGACGCAAAAACCCAAGAGCCTGCCCTGCAAATGGTTTTATGATGATGCAGGTTCCCGGCTATTTGAAAAAATCACCAAGACCGCAGAGTATTATCCAACGCGTGTAGAAACCAGGCTACTGCTGGACTTGGTAGATGAGCTGGCCAACTTTATACCTCATCTGGATGTAGTGGTGGAGCCAGGTAGTGGCTCCAGTATCAAGACCCGCATCCTGCTGGAGTCCCAGCCCAAACTAAAACAATACATACCCATTGATATCTCGGAAGAATTCCTGCTAGAGACGGCTCAGCAACTCAAATATGACTTTCCTGAGCTGGAGATAGCCCCTATCGTGGCTGACTTCACAACAGCACTTACCCCGCTGGCGCTAGATCAGAATCTGGAACGTATGGTATTTTTCCCCGGCTCAACCATAGGCAACTTCTCGCCAGATGAAGCTAGCCAATTGTTAAACAGTCTACATACCCTGGTGGGCAGTAATTCCTGGCTATTGATAGGTGTGGATATGACCCAGGACGAAGAGAAACTATTGGCCGCTTACAATGATGTCGGCGGTATCACCGCAAAATTCAACCGCAACATTCTGGTGCGTGCCAATAAGGAGTTAGGCACTGACTTCAATATCCGTCATTTCACGCACCAGGCAATTTTTAATCAAAATGAACGCCGCGTTGAGATGCATCTAGTCAGCACACGGGCACAGACCGTGCACTTGGAAGGCAAAGCTTTTGAATTCGAGGCTTACGAGACTATACATACAGAAAACTGCTACAAATATTCTCTGCAAGACTTTACCGATTTTGCTAACGAATGTGGTTGGCAGCTCGAACACGTCTGGACAGACCAGCAGGAATCAAACTTTGGGGTATTCCTGCTAAAAGCGAGAAGCTAATTACCTACTTAGTAACTTCAATACCTTTCCAGAAAGCAACATGATCCTTGATATTGGCAGCTGCTTGCTTAGGGTCCGCGTAATACCAAGCTGCATCCTGGTTTACCTTGCCTTCTACCACCACATCAAAATATGAAGCTGTCCCCTTCCATGGGCACACACTGGAATAACTGCTATCGCGAAAAAACTCTGATTTCAGAGCACTACGCGGAAAATACACATTACCTTCCACTGTCTCGAATGTATCGCTCTGCGCAATCACCTGTCCGTTCCATTTTGCAGTTGGCATATTTACTCCTTTATGTGTTCGAGTGCTTGGCTTAGATCATCAATCAAATCCTGCGGGTCTTCCAAACCTATATAAAAACGTACCAAATTACCTTTGTACAAGCGACGATCACGCAATTGATTCATCTCATACGGTACTACCAGGCTGACCGCCCCACCCCAACTGTATCCAATACGAAACAACTCTAGAGCATCTATGCAGGCATCAACCTGCTGCTGACTGATTGTGGGCTGAAAAATCACCGAGAACAAACTTGCGGCACCGGCAAAATCCCTCTGCCAGACTTCATGTCCGGGACATCCCTCAAAAGCCGGGTGTAGCAGCTGCGAAATTGCTGGATGCTGGCCTAGCCACTCTGCGATCTTACGGGCAGCGATGTCCTGCGCCTGATAGCGCAGCTTATAGTGTGGCAGACTACGCAATATGAGATTGCAGTCTTCCGGGCTGACCCCCATGCCTAAGCGCACATGGCACTCCAAGAGTCGCAGATTGATTGCACTATCACGCATAACAATACTGCCCATCATAACGTCGCTACCGCCTGACTGGTATTTGGTTAAAGCCTGAATCGAGATATCAGCGCCCAGATCAAACACGGGCAACGCAATCCCGGCTGCCCAGGTTGCATCAATAGCCACCAAAACCCCTTGCTGATGTGCCAGAGTAGCCAGTGCCCGTAAATCAGCCACCTCCATAGTGACTGACCCTGGTGTCTCGACCCATAGCAGCCTTGTATTTTCCGTCATTACGATCTTGTCGGGCTGCAACGGGTCGTAAAACGCCAACTCTATGCCATAACTCTTCGCCATGAACCTGGCAACTTCATTAGCTGGTTCATAAGCATTGCTGGGTAGTAGCAGGCGATCACCGGTTTTGAGTAAAGCCAACAACGTCAGGCTGATGGCAGCAAGGCCAGATGGCAACAGTATGCAATGCTCGCCACCTTCAATCAGTGCTAACTTGCGTTCCAGGCGCCTTGTTGTCGGCGTCCCTAGTAAGCCGTAGGTGTACTGGCTTTTATCGCGCCAATTGCGGTTACGCAAGCTTTTTACGTTGGGAAAAACTACTGTAGAAGCACGCTCTACACTACTGGCGAGACTATGGAAATTCTCGCTCTTCGATTTTTCGGGCTGAACAATCTGCGACCAAGTATTCTTTTTAGCCATATGATGTGCTGAATTAGCTCGTCTATTCTTGACCGAGACAATATTAGCCTTTTGTTTCAGGCAAAACCACAAATAAAAAAAGGCTGCCAAAGCAGCCTTTTTTCCAACTTTACTCAATCAGTATGCTTAGCTCTCACCTAATACAGAAACAGTGATATCTACAACCACGTCATGATGCAGTGCAACACTAACAGCATGATCACCAACAGTCTTCAGCGGGCCATTAGGCATGCGTACTTCAGCCTTCACTACTTCGAAACCTTGAGCAGTCAGGGATTCAGCAATGTCGCCATTGGTTACAGAACCAAACAGACGGCCATCAACACCAGCTTTTTGCGTGACTTGCAGCATGAAACCCGCCAGTTTCTCGGCACGGGCTTGTGCAGCAGCCAGCAACTTGGCTTGTTGCTTCTCCAGCTCAGCACGGCGTGCAGCAAATTCGGCCTTGTTGGCTTCGGTAGCACGTTTAGCCTTGCCTTGCGGAATCAGGAAATTACGACCATAACCATCTTTAACTTTAACAACGTCACCGAGGTTGCCCAAGTTCACAACTTTTTCTAACAGAATAACTTGCATGGCTTTCCCCTCTTAGTGCTTGTCAGTGTATGGCAGAAGTGCCAGGAAGCGAGCGCGCTTCACAGCAGCTGTAAGCTGGCGCTGATAGCGGGCCTTGGTGCCGGTGATGCGGGCAGGAATAATCTTGCCGTTTTCGTTAATAAAATCCTTAAGCAGATCTACATCTTTGTAATCTACTTCCTTGATGCCCTCTGCCGAAAAACGGCAGTAGCGGCGGCGTTTGAACATATCACGTGCCATGTCAGTAATCCTTTAAATAATCTCTAGTATATTTATATGCAATACCAGTTGTGTGCTTTTAAGGCTGCGTTTGGCGATAAATCCGGAAACCTTGACTGCTGTTCCCTCTTTAATCGTCTTTGATCGTTCTGCCAGTTCGCCCATGACGATGGCATTCACTTCACATTCAACGCGGCGCTGCATGCCTGCTTCGGTTTGTTCCGATAAATGCTGCAACACAAAACTCAACAACGGTATTCCTGCTGGGGTGTAGCGCAGCGTCTCGCTCTGAAGCACGACACCCGTCAATTCCAGCTTATTCAATTAAGCAGCTGCATCCTCAACGGCTACTTCTTCCTTAGCTACGTCACGGCTCAACACGGACTTGGATTTTTCTTCCTTCATCATCGGTGATGGCGCAACTACTGCTTCCTTGGTGCTCATGGTCAGATGACGCAACACGGCATCATTAAACTTAAAAGCATGCTCAAGCTCATCCAGTACAAACTGGTTGCACTCGATATTCATCAATACGTAATGAGCTTTGTGGATTTTCTGGATAGGGTAAGCCAGTTGACGGCGGCCCCAGTCTTCCAGGCGGTGCATGGCACCACCATTGGTGGTAACCAGTGTGCGATAGCGCTCGATCATGGCCGGCACTTGTTCGCTCTGGTCCGGATGGACGATAAATACTACTTCATAGTGTCGCATGTAATCTCCTTGTGGATTAAAAGCCTTCCGTCATGCGGTAACGGTAAGGCAAGGTGGAAAGCCCGCGATTCTACTGAAAATCGCTAACTAAATCAATGAGAAATTGATCTTAAACTGAGTTCTGCTCTGTGACTAAGCTAATCAGCTACTTGTTAGTGCACCTTCTGCATTAAACTTGACGTAGAAAACCGAGATATTTTCCGCATGCAATAAAGCCAATAACTCCTCTATAGCTTCATCTGAAGCAAAAAACTCCAGCACTATCGGCACCTCACCAGCCAGCTCGAAAAAGTGTTGTTCATGCAATCGACCATGGCGCCCAAATCCTGCTACGGCCCGCACCGCTGATCCGCCCGGAATACCAATTTGGTGCGCCTGCTGCAACATCCACTCATAAAGCAAATCCCCTTTATGACGCAAACCTTCTGGAACGAATAACTTGAGATATACCCCTTGCATATCCTAACCTCGCAATAGCTGTATGGTAAGTATGCCCAAGCCAGTCATAGCCAGGGAGCCGACAACATGTAGCAGTATATGAGCCGTCGCCCAGCCATATTGCCCGCGTGCCAGCAATGTGACGGACTCGGCAGAAAAAGTGGAGAAAGTGGTCAGGCCACCAAGAAAACCGGTCGTCACCAGCAAACGCAACTCGGGCGACAAGCTGGCGGTCATGGTAAATACGCCCATGGCCACTCCCATCATGTAGCCACCAATCAGGTTAGCGGCAAGCGTACCCAGCGGCATGGCTGGTATGGTTGCATTCAGCATCAAGCCAAGGCCCCAGCGCGCCCATGCCCCGATAGCCGCCCCTATGCCTACGGCGAAGAAACCTCCCATGCTCATTATCCTTGCTCCCAGAAGCTATCGACCAACAGTCTGATACATTCTCTATCTTGATTAGCAATCTGCTCATCAGTATGATGAAGACTAAAAATAGATTCAATCATAAAAAAACGTGGTCTAGTTTAAATGACCATTTCCATCTTCGCTCAAAATAACAAAAACATCGTTTAGGTAATTTTATCTGTGCGTATTTTATTCGTTAGTTCCGAAGCATATCCCCTGATCAAAACTGGTGGCCTTGCAGATGTAAGTGGCTCTTTGCCTGCAGCTCTTGGCCACATTGGTGGGGATGTGCGCATTCTGATCCCCGGCTATTCTACCGTACTGGAAAAGTTAAAAAATTGTCAGCCCGTTGCCACGATTGGTCAGCTACCATTCGTCAGCTCAGTCGAGTTGATGATGGGCGAGATGCCGGACACCGGGGTTGCCGTATTGGCTATCCGCTGCCCCAGCTTATACGAACGCTCCGGCGGTCCATATATAGACGCGAGCGGTCGCGACTGGGAAGATAACCCGCTACGCTTCGGTATCCTGTCACGAGTTGCCTCCATCTTAAGCTGCAGCAACTCACCATTGCCTAATTGGATTCCAGACGTCGTACATTGCAATGATTGGCAAAGTGGCTTGGCTCCTGCTTACATGCACTATATGGAGGCAGGTTGTGCCAAATCCGTGCTGGGTATTCATAACCTAGCATTCCAGGGCAACTATCCCCATGAATGGGTGGCTAGACTTGGCTTGCCCCCTGAGTCGTACCAAATGCACGGCGTTGAATATCACAATCAACTATCTTTTCTTAAAGCAGGAATTTATTACTCGGATAGCCTTACTACAGTAAGCCCCACTTACGCCAAGGAAATTCAAACCAAAGAATACGGATTTGGCTTGGAAGGGCTTCTGGCGGATCGTGGTCACGAGATCCATGGCATCTTGAACGGGATTCAAATCGAGGAATGGAACCCGGCAACGGACCCACACTTGGTAGCCACTTATGATGCCGAGAATCTGGCGGGGAAAAAACTCGTCAAAAAAGCTCTACAGTCCAACCTGGGGCTGAGCCATGACCCTTTAGCTCCCCTGCTAGGGGTAGTCAGCCGACTAACGCACCAGAAAGGCCTGGATATTTTCCTACAAGTTGCCGAGCCTTTATTGCAGCAGGGTTGCCAGATAGCACTACTAGGTGGCGGTGAAACACTACTAGAAGATGGTTTCAAACAACTGGCGCAGCAATATCCCACTCAGGTCAGTGTGACGGTTGGCTACAATGAGCCTTTATCGCACCAAATCATGGCAGGCGCCGATATTTTTATCATGCCCTCACGCTTCGAACCGTGTGGCCTCAACCAGATGTATGGTTTACGTTATGGAACGCCGCCTATAGTCACGTATACCGGTGGTTTGGCTGATTCAGTACAGGATAGCAACCCGGAAAGCCTTAAAGATGGAACTGCAACTGGCTTCGTTATTGACTCCCCAGATGCAATTCTACTGATGGAAGGAATACAGCGTGCGCTAGCTTATTATCTTGAACCTAAAACCTGGCGCAAAATTCAGCGCAACGGCATGCTCAGCGACCTGAGCTGGGATCATAGTGCTAGCGTCTACATGTCTGTGTATAAGAGTCTTGTAAACGCATAAACACAAGCTATCCGTACGTACTAAACAAAAAGGCCTGAAATTTACATTTCAGGCCTTTTCTTATTTCTGCAACAATCCGGCTGTAACGTACCGCCTGCAAATAAAGTTTTGATAAAAGTTGGCATACTTGATGCTTATCAATATGCGAGCTTTCTCCAAAGCTTTACTTCTCCTCCCTTCGGGTGCGCTAGCCGCACCCTTTTTTTTGGGTGCGCTGCAAGAATACACACTCTTTGGCTTTTAATCCAGTTTGATAAAGTGCTCACGATAATACTTAAGCTCTTCAATGGATTCATAAATATCGGCCAACGCCTCATGCTTACTGGCTTTCTTGAACCCAGAATAGACTGTAGGCTTCCAGCGCCTGGATAATTCCTTGAATACACTCACATCCAGATTACGGTAATGAAAATATGCTTCCAAATCGGGCATATAGCGCGCCATGAAACGCCTATCCTGACATATTGAGTTGCCGCACATAGGAGACTTGCCCGATGGCACAAATTGTTTAAGGAATTCAATCAACTGGGATGCTGCCGCTGCTTCATCCAAAGTAGAGGCTTTTACCTTGTCAATCAGACCTGATTTTCCATGTGTTCCCTTATTCCATGCATCCATCCCATCCAGCACTGCATCAGATTGATGTATGACTAGAACCGGAGATTCGCCAAGTACATTCAACTCGGCATCGGTAACAACAGCGGCAAGCTCCAGGATACGATCGCTATCAGGTAACAGCCCACTCATTTCCATATCTAACCAGATGAGGTTATCGTTATCTTGTGCCATAATGATTTCCATTAAAATATCGCTGAGAAGTGCCGTTACTGAACCTTAAGCCAGCCAGTGCTTCTAAAAGGCATTAGAGTTTACCCGAAAATCCCAAAAATTATGACTATCACGCTTACTTCTATCTTCATTTTCCTGCTCGGCCTGACCACATTGACCAGGCTATGGCTTGGTCGTCGACATATAGGTTATGTGCAATCACACCGTAATCATGTGCCTAGTGCCTTCGATAGTAACATCAGCCTTGATGCGCACCAAAAGGCAGCGGATTACACAGCCGCTAAAACATGGCTGGTTATGTCCGAAGCTGTTGCGCAGGCAGTGCTGTTGGCAATATTTACCCTGGGCGGTGGCCTGCAATGGATTGATAACGCTTGGCGTGGTTTGCTACCAGAACAGGAAATCATACGCGGAGCTGTGGTCCTGCTCAGCGCCTTCGTAGTTAGTGGCCTGGTTGACCTGCCATTCGACTATTACCGCTCATTTGTAATCGACCAGCATTTTGGTTTTAACAAGATGACAGTCAAGATGTTCTTTATCGACATTGTGAAACACAGCATCGTCGGCCTTGCCCTGGGCGCGCCTATTCTATTTGCTGCGTTGTGGCTGATGCAAGGCGCTGGAAATTACTGGTGGCTCTATTTGTGGGTAGTCTGGAGTGTATTCAACCTGCTGATGCTGGCTGTTTACCCTACATTTATTGCCCCCTTATTTAACAAGTTTTCGCCACTTACTGATGAATCTCTAAAAGCCAGGATTGAAGCCCTGTTAACTAAATGCGGTTTCAAATCTCAGGGCTTATTTGTGATGGACGGCTCCACTCGCAGCAATCATGGCAATGCCTATTTTACCGGCTTTGGCGCAAGCAAGCGTGTTGTGTTCTTCGACACACTACTGGAGCGCCTGGATACCGATGAAATCGAGGCTGTCTTAGCCCATGAATTGGGCCATTTCAAGCATCACCACGTTATCAAACGTATTGCATTGATGTTCTTCGTGAGCTTCCTCGGCCTTGCCCTGCTCGGCTGGCTCAAGCAACAAGCCTGGTTTTACAACGGCTTGGGCATCGCGCAAGCCAGTGACTATATGGCCCTGCTGCTGTTTATACTGGTCAGCCCGGTGTTCCTGTTCCTGCTGCGGCCATTCATGGCAAGCTATTCGCGCAAGAACGAATTTGAAGCCGATGAATATGCTGCCCAGAATGCTGACGCCGGTCATTTGGTTGAGGCGCTAGTCAAACTCTATCGCGATAATGCATCAACCTTGACGCCAGACCCTATCCATTCGGCTTTCTATGACTCACATCCGCCAGCGAGCATTCGTATATCCAAACTGGCAGCATTCACTGCAGGCAAATAGTACCGGGAGCCCGAAATGCATAAACCATTAATTTTCATCCTGCTTTTCTTGATGGCTGGAGTTACTCAGGCAGAACCCTTTACGCAAGGTGATCCGGTAAAAGGTAAAGCATTGGTAGAAAAAAACTGCGTCTCTTGTCATGCCAGCATGTTAGGCGGTGATGGATCTAAAATATATACACGGCCAGATCACAAAGTAAAAACATCATCTGCCCTGCTTACCCAGATTCGTAGTTGCAACACAAACCTCGATGTACAAATGTTTGAAGACGAAGAGCTCAATGTTGCAAGCTATCTCAATAAAACCTATTACAAGTTTGAAAACTAATTATTTGGTTGCTGCTAACTTGCAGCAGGCACTTGTTGTCGGCACCTATGGTAAGCGTTATGACGTTGAGTTAGCCGATGGTCGCCGAATCAGTTGTGTTACCCGCGGGAAAAAAAGCGACCTGGCATGTGGTGATCTGGTTCAAGTCAAACTGACAGACACTAGTGAGGGCGTAGTTGAATCAACACTGCCCCGTACCAGCCTGCTCTATCGCAGCAATGCGTTTCGCAGCAAGATGCTGGCGGCAAATGTTTCGCAAGTTGTTATCGTACTCGCTACCACCCCCAGTTTTTATGAAGAGTTGCTCAACCGCTGCCTGATTGCAGCTGAGGCAGCCAGCATAGGCGTGCTGATCGTACTCAACAAGTGCGACATAGGCGACAACAGTGATGCCATACGCAGGTTACAGCTTTATACCGGGCTCGGCTATCAGGTACAGCCCCTATCTGCAAAGCAGGACATCACCCCTTTAAAACAGTGGCTGAAAGGTAAAACCAGCGTACTGGTCGGGCAATCTGGTATGGGTAAATCCACCATCGTTAACGCCCTGCTACCAGAATTAAATATCCGTACACAGGAAGTGTCGGAAGTACTGGATAGCGGCAAACATACCACCACTGCGGCACATCTCTACCATCTGGATGACTCTAGCCATTTGGTAGACTCTCCTGGCCTACAGGAGTTTGGCCTCAACCATCTGAACATTGAGCAATTGGAACATGCATTTATTGAATTCCGACCCTATCTAGGCAAATGTCGTTTCAATAATTGCCGTCATCTGAAAGAACCAGACTGCGCTATCGGCCAAGCAGTGGGCAATAATAGAATTTCGCCAGCGAGACTTGCTAGTTACCAAATCCTGTTAAATGAGATAGGAAGCCCAATCTAGGAGATACGTTAATGCTGCGGGGTTTTGCATCTTCAACCGCGTAACAGCTGGTTTGGCTCACACATGCGCTCAAGACTGCATAATATCTTCACTGGAATGTGTTCAGAGTGGAAGGCCCTAACCAATAGTATGGCCGCTCATATCCTCACACTCACTGAGGTTTAGCACGGTACTGGTATAATCTTGGTATGGAAATCACTACACGCCTAGAATTCGATGCCGGGCATCGCATCCCCAGCCACAAGAGCCAGTGCCGCAACCTGCACGGTCATCGTTATGCCATAGAGATCACGTTATCTGGTGACATCATCAAGCAGGAAGGTATTTCGGAGAACGGCATGGTGATGGACTTCTCTGATGTGAAAGCCATCGCACGTCGTTCAGTAGTTGATGTCTGGGATCACGCCTTCCTCGTCTACCGACATGATAAAGCCGTGCTGGATTTTCTGAATAGCCTGCCTAATCACAAGACGATTGTCATGGACACTGTACCTACTGCCGAAAACATGGCCGCGGAGGCTTTCAAAATACTGAAGGCCGAATACCATGATACCTATGGTAATCATCTAAAACTGGAGCGCGTCAGGCTTTATGAAACCCCTAATAGCTGGGTAGATGCGCTAGGCTGATTTGCACTAAATCGGCCTGAACTCAGGGTCATTCAGTACTTCTTTTAACGACTCACGCCAATCCGACATTACTTCTGAGAACACACTGCTGAATTTTGCACCATTCAACCTCGAATTGCCTGGCCGCGGAGCTGGCGTTGGGTAATCCGAAGTAGTAATCGCCTCTATATTCGAGACCTTAAGGGCTGGCCAGCCGCGTGCTTTGTGCAGTAGCTGGTATTCTTCCACAATAGCCTGTGCAAACCCATGCCATGAGGTTTCCCCACTATTGGTCAGGTGATACGTGCCACTCTTACCCTCATCCCAATTTAATAAGGCTGAAGCTGTAGCTTCTGCAATTGTGCGGCTCCAGGTCGGTGCCCCAATCTGGTCACTGACAACCCTTAATTGTTCGCGCTCGGATGCCAGGCGCAATATGGTTCGTAGAAAATTCTTACCTCGCCCGCCATATACCCAGCTCGTTCGCAATATCAAATGAGGCAGGTTGTTAACCTCTCGTATCGCCTCCTCACCTGCCAGCTTGCTCTTGCCATAGATACTCAATGGGTTAGTAGCATCTGTTTCGACATAAGCTGCCGATTTAGTGCCGTCAAAAACGTAATCGGTAGAGTAATGCACAAGCATGGCTCCAAGCTTTTTAGCTTCTTCAGCCAGAACGGCGGGGGCAGTAGCGTTAATGGCAAAGGCTAACTCAGGCTCTGATTCTGCTTTATCGACCGCGGTATAAGCGGCGGGATTGATGATGATATCTGGCTTGATCGCTCTTACAACGCTGCGAATAGCAGTTACATCGGTTAGATCAAGCTGGCTACGGTCCAATGCTACAGCGTGGCCGAGCACCGATAGCGTATGTTGTAATTCGTGACCAACTTGACCATTGACGCCAGTTAGCAGGATATTTTTGAATCTCGCCATCAGGGAAAAAGCTGTGCCTGTTCCAAGCTCAAACCCTGCCCATCTTTGCTAGAAAGTGTGGGCTGCTGGCCTTGCAACGGCCAGTCGATAGCGATAGCAGGGTCATCCCAGCGTATGCAGCGTTCGTGCTCCGGGGCATAAAAATCCGTAGTTTTATAGAGAAATTCCGCCGAATCTGATAGCACCAAGAAACCATGAGCAAATCCAGGGGGTACCCACAACTGGCGTTTGTTATCAGCAGAGAGATTAACCCCTACCCAACGGCCAAAGGTTGGAGATGAGCGACGAATATCAACGGCAACGTCAAAAACCTCACCGGCAGTAACGCGTACCAGTTTGCCCTGCGGTTGCTGGATTTGATAATGCAAACCTCGTAATACATTTCTAGCTGATTTCGAGTGGTTATCCTGAACAAAAGCGGGGCTCACTCCGGCAGCTTGCTCAAAAACACGCTGGTTGAAACTCTCATAGAAGAACCCACGACTATCGCCGAAAACTTTAGGTTCAAAAATCAGGACTTCTGGAATTGCGGTACTAATGGCCTGCATTAATAAACTTTCTCTGTCAGGACTCGCTTCAGGTATTGGCCATAGCCATTCTTCCGGTAATGATTAGCCATTACCTCCAAGGCATTGGCATCGATAAAGCCCATACGGTAGGCAATCTCTTCCGGGCAGGCAATCTTCAGCCCTTGACGTTTTTCTATGGTTTCGATGAATAGAGAGGCTTCCAGCAATGACTCGTGTGTACCAGTGTCCAGCCAGGCCATGCCGCGCCCCATGACCTCAACCTGCAAGTCTCCCCAGGCAAGGTATTGGCGGTTCACATCGGTAATCTCTAACTCACCCCTTGTAGATGGCTTAAGATTGCGCGCGATGTCCACTACACGATTATCATAAAAATACAGCCCCGTTACGGCATAGCGCGACTTAGGCTGCTGCGGTTTTTCTTCCAGGCTGATGGCTTGTCCTTGGTCATTAAACTCGACTACACCATAACGCTCCGGATCATTCACAGGATAGGCGAACACCGTTGCGCCTTGGCTACTCTTAGCAGCTTTCTGCGCCATCTGTGCTAGCTCATGGCCATAAAAGATGTTATCGCCTAGCACCAACGCGCAGGGCTCGTTGCCAATAAAGTCCTGGCCGATGACAAAAGCCTGCGCCAAACCATCTGGCGATGGCTGCACGGCATAACTGATCGACATGCCCCATTGGCTACCATCGCCCAGCAACTGACTAAAACGCGGGGTATCTTCAGGCGTCGAGATAACCAAAGCATCACGTATACCGGCCAGCATCAGCGTGGATAGCGGATAGTAGATCATGGGCTTGTCATAAACGGGCAACAACTGCTTTGAAACAACCTGTGTGACGGGGTACAGCCTGGTCCCGGAACCGCCAGCGAGTATGATACCTTTCATATTGCAGCCTCTTTACGCTCACTGTAGTTAGTCTGTAGCCAGTTGCGATATTCACCACTGGTCACGTTATCTATCCATCCTCGATTAGCCAGATACCACTGCACGGTCTTGCGAATGCCGGTCTCAAAGGTTTCCTCAGGACGCCAACCAATTTCATGCGCTATCTTGCCAGCATTGATGGCATAGCGTTGATCGTGCCCGGGGCGGTCTTGCACAAAGATAATCTGGTCGCGATAACTTCCTGATGGCTTTGGTTGTAGCTGATCTAGGATATCGCACAGAGTATGCACTACCTCAAGATTGGTCTTTTCATTACAACCGCCGATGTTGTAGGTTTCTCCCACTCTGCCCGCTTCCAGCACGCGACGAATGGCGCTGCAATGATCACCAACATACAGCCAGTCCCGGATGTTACTGCCATTGCCGTAAATAGGTAAAGGTTTACCCGCCAACGCATTGTTCAATACCAGTGGTATGAGCTTCTCCGGGAACTGGTAAGGGCCGTAGTTATTTGAGCAGTTAGTAGTAAGTGTCGGCAGGCCATAAGTATGATGATAAGCCCGCACCAGATGATCAGAAGCTGCCTTGGAAGCAGAATATGGGCTATTCGGTGCATACGGCGTAGTTTCACTAAAAGCAGCATCTAAAGCACCGAGTGAGCCATAGACCTCATCTGTAGATACATGCAGGAATCGGAATGCAGTTTTATCGTTAGTAACCAGCGTATTCCAGTAACTTCTTACCTCCTCCAGCAGATGAAAAGTGCCGACGACATTGGTCTGGATAAAATCTTCTGGCCCATGGATAGAGCGGTCAACATGACTTTCTGCTGCGAAGTTGACCACTGCGCAAGGTTTATGTTCGAGTAACAACCTGGCAACTAGGGAACGATCGCCTATGTCTCCGTGCACAAAGATATGCTGTGGATTACCTTGCAGTGGAACGAGATTTTCCAGATTGCCGGCATAGGTCAGCTTATCCAGGTTTACACTGGCACCCAAACCAAGCCTTAGCCAATCCAGCACAAAATTGGCGCCAATAAAGCCAGCACCGCCAGTTACAAGTATCTTGTCGGTTAAATTTAGATTCATTCTGGTTCTTTTTTCGAATATTGATCCCACACGCACGGCCCACCTTTAGAAAGACTCTGCAGATATTGCTCGTGCACAACAAGTTCATCGGTATCAGCTGCTATCACCACCAGCGGCTTACTGCGCGCGACTACAGAAACCTCACTGGACGACTGCTCCGTCTCCAGCATATCAATCATGAGACTCTCTTGCCCACGCGTCATGGCAAGATAAACATCTGCCAGCAACTCGGCATCCAGCAAGGCTCCGTGCAAGGTGCGCTTTGAATTATCGATACCATAATAACGGCATAGTGCATCCAGATTATTACGCTGTCCTGGCCGCATTTCCTTGGCCATTTTCAGGGTGTCGATAATACCGGCGCTCGCCTCTTCAATATTAGCGCGGTCAATTTTCCCCAGCTCCATATTCAAAAAGCCCACATCGAAAGGTGCGTTATGGATGATCAGTTCAGCATCAGCAACAAAATCAAGAAACTCATCTACAACATCAGGGAAATGAGGCTTATCCTGCAGGAACTCGAGTGTAATGCCATGTACTTCCTGCGCAGCGGGATCAATCTCTCGGTCTGGATTCAGATAAACGTGGAAATGATTGCGTGTGAGGCGACGGTTTACCACTTCAACCGCAGCAATTTCAATAATGCGGTGACCTTGTGCAGGATAAAGGCCAGTAGTTTCGGTATCAAGAAATATCTGTCTCATGTATTTGCTCTGATTGTTTGCATGACTTACTAGGCACTAGCCTTATTCAGAACCTGGTCGACCCCTTTGTTGGCAAGCGCATCGGCACGCTCATTACCGGCATTGCCAGCATGCCCCTTGACCCATATCCACTCGACCTGGTGTTGCTGTGCCAGGGTATCCAACTCACGCCATAGATCATCGTTCTTCACTGGCTTCTTGTCACTGGTTCGCCAGCCTCGTAGCTTCCAGCCGTGTATCCATTCACTGATACCCTTCTGTACATAGACAGAATCCGTATGCACACGCACCTTGAATGGCCGCTTAAGTGCCTCCAAGGCGCGAATAACAGCAGTCAGTTCCATGCGGTTATTGGTAGTCATGGGTTCGCCGCCACACAACTCCCGCTCATGCTCGCCATAGGCTAACCACACACCCCAGCCACCTGGACCAGGATTTCCTTTGCATGCACCATCGGCATAAATTTCGACTATTTCGTTTTTACTGTTCACATTTATTCTTTTGAGTATCATTTTTTTGCGTGGGGGCAGGAACCATACTAGGCTTGAGCCTGGATTTGTTCCAGGTTGGCCGAATCAACCGCATTCCCAGCACACGCTTTTTTGCAACGATGAAGTATACCCCACCCATCATCGGCCACCACCGGTCAGCCGTCTTATCCATGAACTGAAACCGATTGAGCCAGGAAGGATTGCTGAACGGAGGGGTATAGCAGGCCATACGCACACCAACCAGCTCAAACCCCAACAATTCCAGCCAATCCTTGATACGCAATAAAGGCAGAAAATTCCCACGCCACGGATAACCTTGCTTTACAGTCATCCGCTTCAGACCCCAGGCGCTAATAGGGTTAAAACCCGAGATCAAAACATGCCCTTCTGGCATCAAGACGCGCTCAGCCTCACGCAGTGCTTGATGTGGATTCGCACTAAACTCCAGTACATGTGGTAACAGTACCAGATCAATACTGTTACCCTGAAACGGCAGCTGGCCTGTATCACAACGTATTGCTCCAGCATCGGCATCTGCCTTAAAACAATAGGGAATACGCGAGTTGTGCAATAGGTCTAATTCCAACATGCCGAGCTGCAAGGCATTAAACCCGAAAATATCACTGACTGCATCATCGAACAGCGCCTGTTCCTGAACCTGCAGGTACTCTCCCAGGGGGGTTTGCAGCCACTGGTGAGAGTTAACTAATGTGGTAGTTGTTGACATTCGATGTCTAAAAACAAATGATCATGCTCATGGACAATAGCATTCTAGAAATAACCCCTATCCCTGCATTCCAAGACAACTACATCTGGCTTTTGCGCTATGGCAACCATGCTGCAGTTGTTGACCCCGGAGACGCCATACCTGTTATAGAGACCCTCAGGCGCCTGGATTTGACGCTTGACTTCATTCTGATCACACACCATCACTCAGACCATGTTGGCGGTGTTGCAGAACTGCTACTGCACTCACATGCCAAAGTTTACGCACCCAGACGCGAACATTATGAGTTCGCCCATATCCAAGTTAGAGATCATGATGTTGTACAACTGAACAGTATCGATAACTTGCAGCTAAGTGTGATGGACGTACCCGGCCATACCCTCGGCCACGTGGCTTATTATGGCGCAAATTATCTGTTTTGTGGCGATACGCTATTTGCCGCTGGCTGTGGCAGGCTGTTTGAGGGTACCTCAGAACAAATGTACAGCTCACTGCAACGTTTGGCCAAATTACCAAAAGAAACCGCTGTTTATTGCACACACGAGTATACCGAGCATAATTTGCGTTTCGCCCGCATGCTGGATACTGACAATCCCGTACTAGCCAGTCGACAAGACGCCGCCGCCGCCCTCAGGGCAAACCATAAACCCACTTTGCCATCAACGATAGGTTTGGAGCTTGAAACCAACCCTTTCTTGCGTTGTGACACCCCTGCGATACAGCGTGCTGCAATGATTAAAAGCAGTGACCCTGTACAAGTTTTTGCAGCAATCAGAGAGATGAGAAACCATTATTAATCATTTATATAACATATGGATTCTAAAGCGGAGTATTTGCTTGACGCTACGCTGCCTCCTTCTATACTATTCGAAGACTTTTGCCACTCAGAGCAGCCTTAATGACCGCAAAGTTCCTACCTAGACCAGCTTTCTTGTTTCTTCTGCTGTGCTCCCTCTCGCTACAAGCCTTAGCTGAAACAAACGTAGCTGGTGATGAAATCACCATCATCGGCGACCACCCTAGTAGCAACAGTACTGATGTCAGCATTAACTCCAGTCTACAGGTAGACCCTGTACTAAATTATTTACCAGAAGACAGTACACAAAGTGCTGGCAATGCAGATGCCTCCGATGCGGCTAAAGATGATCTCTGGCAACGAATCAAGGATGGCTATGCCATGCCAGAGTCACAATCGGCATACACTGCGGAGCACGAAACCTGGTATGCATCAAGGCCAGATTACGTCAAACGCATGGTGGCGCGTAGCCAGAAATATCTTTATCACGTTGTGGAAGAAGTTGAGAAACGCGGCATGCCTACCGAGATTGCACTCCTGCCGATGGTAGAGAGCGCTTTTAACCCACAAGCCAATTCCCGTAGCCGTGCTTCTGGCATATGGCAATTTATTCCCTCTACTGGTAAGGATTTCGGGCTCAAGCAGAACTGGTGGGTAGATAACCGCCGGGACGTAACAGCCGCTACTGATGCGGCTTTAAATTATTTGCAAAAATTGCATGTCATGTTCGGCACATGGGATCTTGCACTTGCCGCCTACAATGCCGGCGAAGGTACTGTGCAACGCGCCATAGATCGTAATCGTCGGCAGGGGTTACCTACAGACTACGATAGCCTGCCCTTGCCACCAGAAACTAAAAACTACGTGCCCAAACTGCAGGCCGTGAAAAATATCATGACTAATCCTGAGCAGTATGGTCTCAGCATCCAAACCATACCTAATCGCCCTTACTTCACTAAAGTGAATGCGCCACAACAGATAGATGCAACCCTGGCTGCAAAACTGGCTGAGATCAGCCCGGAAGAATTTACCTCACTTAACCCTGAATACAATCGCCCTGTACTCACCGAGACTGGCAATGTGCATGAAATCCTACTGCCTGTAGGTGCAGCTGAAACTTTCAAAACCAATCTTGCAAGCTATGACAAACCGCTGGTAAGTTGGCAAACCTACCACGCTAAACGTGGTGAGCGTATGGATACTATTGCACGCAAATTTGGCATAGGTCTTGCGCAATTACGCGATGTGAACGATCTACCGAGCCGTAGGCAAATGGGTACATCTACATCATTACTTGTGCCGGCCAACAAGGGCGATAACGTACAAGTTTCCATGGCGAGCGATGAGCATCTTGCCTCAAGTGACAATTCAAGCTCCCGTGATACACCAGCTGCTAAAACCGGCAGTATCAGATACACAGTAAAAAAGAATGATGATTTGCCAGCCATAGCACGAAAATATGGTGTCAGCAGCAAACAAATCATGGCGCTTAATAATATTAAAAACGGTGCTCTCAAACCCGGGCAAACACTGCTAATTAGCGATAACAATGGGACTGCAAGCGCTGATAACGTACGCAATAGAAAACAGCAGTTGGCTAGTAAAAATAAAGCCCACTATGTGGTGAAACGTGGGGATACGCTGGACAGCATTGCGCGTAAATTCGATATCGCAAAAGATGATTTGCAACGATGGAACAAAATCAATAGTTCACACATCATACCCGGACACATATTAATCGTGACGAGGCCAGACGAAGCTTGATTGTTATAAGCAAAATAGTCTTTTGAGTATTCATGCCAATTGCCAAACTTCAACAACAACATCGGCCACGCAATGTATTTATAGCTAGTACTCTAGCCGTCCTTATTACCAGCACACTCCTGCTAGCCGGGTGCAACAAACAAACCTCCAGTAATCCTATGAACTATGATGCCAGCTACCCGCCAGAGCCTGGCGGCACCCTCATAGATGCCATGACAGGCGAGCCCAGCGGCCTGATTGCGATGATTGCCGGGGAATCTGCTGCTTCGGCAATTGCCTCGAATATATTTAATAGCCTGCTCAAGTACGACAAAAATCTGGAACTGCAAGGTGAACTGGCAAAATCCTGGGATGTTTCACCAGATCAAAAAACCATCACCTTTCACCTCAAACCGGATATGAAGTGGGCCGATGGAGCTCCTCTTACAAGTGCCGATGCACTGTTTACCTGGAAGCTGGTAACTGATGACAATACCCGCACCCCTTATGGAGCAGACTACAAGCTGGTAGTGAATGCCCAGGCGCCAGACCCGCTCACCTTCAGCGTCACATACTCGCAACCCTATGCTCCGGCACTGGACTCTTGGGCCGGTTTGCACATCCTGCCCCAGCATATACTGCAAGGCCAGGATATAAACACCACGAGCTTTGCCCGTCACCCAGTTGGTAGTCATTATTACCAACTGGAGGAATGGCGCAATGGCGAACGGCTTTCGCTAGTGCGAAACCCCAATGCCACTCAAGGCCAGGCAAAAATAGACCGTTTGGTATCGCGCATCATTCCTGACGCAGCAGCACAGTTTCTCGAATTGCTCGCAAATAATATAGACTCAATGACGCTTAATCCCATCCAGTACGCGCGGATATTCCCTGCGCGGCCTGATTTAAGAAAGAAAATTGCACTGTATAAAGAGTTGGGCAATAACTACACCTATTTGGGCTTCAATCTGAAACACAAACCGTTTGATGATATACGTGTGCGCCAGGCCATCAATTACGCCATTGATAAGCAAGAGCTTATAGACGGCGTATTACTTGGCCTGGGGGAGCCTGTAGCCTCGCCTTACAAGCCGGGAACACGTTGGAGCAACCCCAACCTGCACCCCTATCCATTCGATCCAAAAAAGGCATTGGTATTATTGAAAGAAGCAGGTTTCGAAGATCACGATGGCGATGGAATTCTTGATCGCGATGGAAAACCACTCTCATTCGAGATTCTCACTAACCAGAACAAGCAGCGTGAGATGAGCGCCGTCTTGATTCAGCGACGTCTCAAGGAAATCGGTATAGACGTTAAAATTCGCGTATTGGAATGGGCAAGTTTTGTGGGTCGTTTCATCAAGACCGGAGATTTTGATGTCGTTGTTCTGGGCTGGAGCCTTTCTCTAGACCCGGATCAGTTCGGTATCTGGCATTCCTCACAGCAGGCACCTGGGCAATTCAATTTTATCGGCTACAGCAACCCGCGCGTAGACAAACTATTGGAACAAGGGCGCTTAGAGCTCAACCCCGACAAACGTATGACTATTTATCACGAATTTTCGCAAATTCTGCTGGAAGATAGCCCCATCGTATATCTCTATGCAGGCTATGGCTTGCCAGCAATACATAAACGCGTGAAAGGTATTGATAATCCAGCTCCGCCCGCTGGTATTGGCTATAACTCATACGAGTGGTACATACCCGAACCTTTGAGGCGTAACGAGATTAGCGCTCAATAAATGACTAAATATCTATTAAAGCGTTTGTTCTGGATGGTACCCCTACTGGTAGGCATCAGCTTAGTCTCGTTTCTCATCATGCATCTGGCACCAGGCGACATTACCACCACAGAAGCCAGTTTCAATCCAAAAGCCAGTGAAGAATCAAGGCAAAAGCTACGCAAACTATATCACTTGGATGAGCCAGTCATTGTGCAGTACGGCTTATGGCTAAAACGTATGGGTACCATGGATTTTGGCAAGTCATTCGCCACACACCAGCGACCGGTATTCTGGGAAACCAAAGACGAGCAAGGCAATGTTACCAAAGGCATGATTCAAGAGGCCTTGCCAATCACACTTTTGATCAACGTCTTAAGTCTTGGTTTGATTATCATTGTCGCCTTACCCTTGGGGGTGATTTCGGCATTAACGCAGAACCGCCCCCCGGACCGAGCTATCACTTTGTTTGTTTTTGTTGGTTTCGCCATTCCAGGATTCTGGTTGGCCCTTATGCTGATGTACTGGACTGGCGTAGCCCATGACTGGCTGCCAATCTCTGGCTTACATAGCCTGGATTACGGAAAAATGGGTTGGTTAGGCAAAATATGGGACACGCTAAAACATATTTTCCTGCCGGTATTTATCTCCGGGTTAAGCGGGCTGGCTGGCATATCGCTGTTTGTACGTAATGGTATGCTGGATGTGCTACATCAGGACTATATCACTACAGCGCGGGCAAAAGGCTTAACTGAGAACACCATAGTTTATGGGCATGCGTTACGCAATGCCATGCTTCCTTTAATTACTATCCTTGGCCTGGCTATTCCAGGCCTGATAGGCGGCTCGGTAATTGCTGAATCCATCTTTGCCATACCAGGCATGGGTAAGCTGTTCTATGATGCAGTGCTAATGCGGGATTTCCCAGTCATCATGGGGATACTCACGATAGGTTCAGCCCTTACCTTGCTAGGCAATTTACTTGCTGACGTGGCGTATGCATGGGCAGACCCGCGTGTACGCAGAGGCGTCGTACAATGAGGCGCAGCGTCTTGTTCAAAGCCCTCTCTAATCCCTTAGCATTATCAGGCTTCATTATCATTGTGGCTATCCTGTTATTGGCATTCCTGGCTCCGTTTATTAGCCCATATGACCCTAACGCTATCGACGTTAAAGCCATCCTGTTATCGCCCTCCAACTTGCACCCCATGGGCACAGATGGTCTAGGGCGGGACGTATTCTCACGCATGCTCTACGGCGCACGTATCTCGCTGCTGGTTGGCATGGTTGCTGTTGGTATAGCGACTGCCATAGGTATCGTACTTGGTGCGCTCTCCGGCTATTACCGTGGCTGGGTAGATATTGTCATCATGCGTACGGTGGACGTCATGCTTTCTATCCCCACATTCTTCCTGATCTTGGCGGTAATTGCATTTCTTACACCGTCTATATGGAACATCATGATTGTGATCGGGCTGACTTCGTGGATGGGTGTGACACGTCTGGTACGTGCTGAATTTTTAAGCCTGCGTGGCCGAGAGTTTGTACTGGCATCACAAACACTCGGGGCAAAAGACGGTCGCCTGATATTCACCCATTTATTACCAAACAGCCTCACGCCTATCATTGTAAGCTCAGTATTAGGTGTTGCCAGTGCAGTGCTCATCGAATCAGGCCTTAGCTTCCTCGGCCTGGGCGTTCAAGCACCACAAGCCTCTTGGGGTAATATTCTTACGGATGGTAAAGAGTATATTCAGTTTGCCTGGTGGTTATCGCTATTTCCTGGCCTTGCAATCCTGATAACAGTGTTGGGGTATAATTTGCTGGGTGAGGGGTTGAGAGATGCGTTAGACCCCAGATCCACATCAAAATAAACACTGTACAACAAGGAAGTATTACATGGGATTTCTTGCCGGAAAACGTGCGTTAGTTGTAGGCCTGCTCAGTAACCGCTCTATCGCTTACGGTATCGCAGCCGCCATGAAGCGTGAAGGGGCCGAGCTGGCATTTACCTACCAGATTGAAAAGTTTCAGGATCGCGTGACTAAACTGGCCGCCGATTTTGATTCCAAGATTGTTCTGCAATGCGATGTATCCGATGACGAACAGATCAATACGGCTTTTGCTGGCCTTGCCAAGCACTGGGATGGTGTTGATATCATTGTGCACTCTGTAGCCTTCGTCCCCAAGGTTGCTCTCGATGGCGACTATCTCGACTCCGTGACCCGCGAATATTTCCGTATTGCCCACGATGTGAGTTCATACAGCTTTGCAGCTCTGGCGAAAGCAGCATTGCCTATGATGCAAGGCCGTAACGGTAGTCTGTTGACCATCAGCTATCTGGGCGCAGAACGTACTCTGCCAAACTACAACGTCATGGGGTTAGCAAAAGCTAGCCTGGAAGCCAATGTGCGCTATATGGCACAAAGCCTGGGGCCAAAGGGCATACGCGTTAATGCCGTGTCCGCGGGGCCAATCAGGACCTTGGCCGCTTCTGGCATTGCAGGCTTCGACAAAATACTCGGGTTTAACGAAAAACATGCGCCATTACGTCGCAATGTGACAATCGAGGAAGTTGGCAACGCCTCAGCTTTTCTCTGTAGCGATCTCGCATCAGGCATTACCGGCGAAATTACCTATGTAGATGGTGGCATGAACATCACTGCCGCAGGCAACGTCGACTAAATAATATAGGTCCGCAAAATTAAAAGGGCGACTGGATAATCCAGTCGCCCTTTTTTATCAGATTTATCAGATAGCGCCAACTAGTTAGAAGTAGCAGCTCCTAAAGCCTGGGGATTAATGCTAACGCTTCCTTTATCCCTTAATGACTTCACATAGGCAGATACGTACTCAGAGGCTAGAGCTGTATTCAGCTCACCTTTGGCAGTATTCTTCTCTGTTTCATCGCTAGCCAGCAGATTATCCACGCGACTCACTCTGATTAACAGATAGCCCTTCTTCGGATCAGCCACGCCCGCATATGCAGGTACCTTGCTCGCATCAATTTTGAATACCTGAGCCATGGTCAGGTCAGTCAAGCCTTGCGCATTCTTACGATCTACCACTACAGGTGGTATCCAATCCAAACTACCAGGCTCTTTCCCCTGACGCAGACTGGCCAAATCAGCGTCACCCTTTTGCTGAGCAAGCTTTACCGCCTGCTCAAACTTGAGGAAATCCTCTATACCGGCTTTCACCTCATCAAAGCTGCGTGGTGCAGATGGTTTATAGTCGGCAACTCGTGCAGAAACCAGCGTATTTGGTGAAACCTCCACTGCCTCAGTATTACGTTTCTCCTTCAGAGATTCATCAGAGAACACCATATTTACCAGCTTATCGTTCTTGAAGAACTTAACGCCATCAGCACGACTCATCCAATCGCTAGTCTGGATTTGCAGACCGAAAGCATCTGCCGCGGGCTTTAAGCTCCCAGATTGCTCATAAACCATATTACTAAAATTTTCTGCTTGTTCCGAAAACTTGGACACTGCCTTTTGATACATCAGCTCTGCACGGATTTGCGGCTTAACGCTATCGTAAGTCTGCGACTGGCCTTGAATCTCAGTCAACTTGATAATGTGGTAGCCAAACTCAGATTGTACTAAATCACTGACTTCACCCTGCTTCATGGAGAACACTGCATCTTCGAACGGCTTAACCATGGCGCCACGACCAAAGACGCCTAGGTCACCACCCTTCTCAGCTGAACCAGGGTCTTGCGAATATTTCTTTGCCAACTCTTCAAACTTGGTAGGGTTCTTTTTAACTTCGGCCAATACTTGCTCGGCTTTTTTACGTGCATCCTCCTTGGCTTGTGGGGTCGGGCTGACGCCGAAACCAATCAGAATATGACTAGCACGCCGCTGTTCATTACCCTGAAACTTACTTGCGTTTTCAGTGTAATATTTTTTTGCCTCTTCATCGGATGTTTGCATTTTTGGAATCAAGGTATTGGCAGACATCATGACGAATTCAACTTTGACCTGTTCCGGCACATTGAATTTATCTTTGTGCTGTTCGTAGTAGGCCTTGACCTGGGCAGGATCTATTTTCACTTGAGAAATGAAATCGGCCGCCTTGATTTCAGCAACACTTACTTCACGTTGTTGATGTTCGATTTTCAGGGCTTGCTCTGCCACCGATTGTGGCTGATATGCCAGAGAAGCAATACCATCTCGTATCTGTTCAATCAACAAATCAGAACGCATGCCACTCTCGAACCTAGAGGGTGTAAGGCGATTTTGTGTAAGTGTTTTATCGTAAAGCTCCTGAGAGAACTGCCCGTTCTCCTGAAACTCTGGCAAGCTGGTGATGTACTTGCCAAGCTGTTCGTCACCAATCATGAATTTGGCATTTTTTACCTCAGCGGCCAACAATCTAGTAGTGATAAGACGATCAAGCACCGACTGCTTAACTTCCGGACTATCTAGTAGCGCTGGATCCACTTTTCCTTCGGACTGCAATTTGTTGCGTAAATTCTGCAAGGCATTGCCATACTCTTGCACTGTCACACTATCCCCATCAACTTTTGCGACAGCCACATTCGTGCCAGCTTGATGCAGGTAAGAATCTATGCCCCACAGCGCAAATGGAATGGTAATAAAGGCCAGTATTAGCTTAGCCAGCCAACCCTTGGAACGTTCACGAATTGCTTCCAACATAACGATTACGCTTTCATTGTTTCAGTAACAAAAATAACAGCTTGCCCACGACTGATGCAGCAAACCCAAATAAAATCAATCGGAGAATATACCACACTCAGCAATGGCGTGGCGGGTGGAATGCCTTCTGCAACTTGATTCTCTTGTGGCAATCATAAGCTGACAGATTACTGAGTCTCGTAAAAGTGCGAAACAAAGGAAAGGAGAAAAACAGGAAGCCAAAGCAACAAAAGCCCGTTTCCTATAACTTATTGAAAAGTCTAGTAAAACGGGCTTCTATTGTCATTGGCGGAGTGGACGGGACTCGAACCCGCGACCCCCGGCGTGACAGGCCGGTATTCTAACCAACTGAACTACCACTCCTAAACTCTTTACCGCAAAATTTTGCGCTGTGTATTCTATGCTATTACAGTAGCTTGCTACTGGTGATTATGGTGGGTGCTGACGGGTTCGAACCGCCGACATTCGCCTTGTAAGGGCGACGCTCTACCAACTGAGCTAAGCACCCTGCTTCACCAGCAAAGACCGCTAGTTTACAGCATCCTTGAGCGCTTTGCCAGCCCTGAATTTAGGAGAATTTGCAGCTTTAATCTTAATGGTGGCACCTGTACGAGGATTACGGCCATTTCGAGCGGCACGCTTACCGACATAGAACGTACCAAAGCCGATCAGAGTAACTAAATCACCCTTCTTCATGGCTTTAGTAATTGCAGCAGTGGTTGCATCTAAGGAACGACCTGCAGCGGCTTTTGAAATACCAGCAGCTTTAGCGATTTGATCAATCAGTTCAGACTTGTTCACGTGTGATCCCCTTTCGACATTATTAAGAATGGACAGGTGTAACCCTGTACTCCGCTTTATATCAAGCCGGAAAAGGCCGTGTCAAGCCTTTCCCGCCGATAGTTGGATTAATGTGTGGTAATAGTTGTTGAATCAGTGGCACTTTCCCCTACTGCCACCTCAGTTACCGGCAATAATCCTTCAATGGGCTGTGGTTTGCGCTCTAACGCTAACTCCAGCACCTGGTCTATCCATTTCACCGGATGGATATCAAGATAGTTCTTAATATTCTCAGGAATCTCAACTAGATCTTTAAGGTTTTGATCGGGGATCAGAACTGTTTTAATCCCACCCCTGTGTGCTGCCAACAACTTCTCTTTTAATCCACCTATTGGCAATACCTCACCTCTCAAGGTGATTTCACCAGTCATGGCAACATCAGCACGCACAGGGATATTCGCCAATACCGATACTAATGCCGTCGTAATCGCGATACCTGCACTTGGGCCATCCTTTGGTGTTGCACCTTCAGGTAAATGGATATGGATATCATTTTTTTCATAGAAGTCTTCAGCGATACCCAAGCGCTTGGCGCGGCTACGCACTACGCTCATCGCTGCAGAAATAGATTCCTGCATGACTTCGCCTAATTTACCTGTGGTGATAGCTTTACCTTTACCTGGCATGACCACCGACTCAATAGTCAGCAACTCACCGCCAACCTCAGTCCAAGCCAAACCAGTAACCTGGCCCACTTGGTTTTCCTTGGCAGCCACACCGTGATCGAAACGCTTCACACCCAGGTATTTATCCAGATTACGTGGGGCCACGCTAACCTTACGTGCAGCCTTGGCACCTGACTTGGCTTTATTCGTCAATAACTCCTTAACCACCTTACGGCAAACCTTGGAAATCTCACGATCCAAACTACGCACACCAGCTTCACGTGTGTAATAGCGAACAATATCGCGCACTGCAGATTCGCTGACGCTGATTTCGGCTTCTTTCAGGCCATGCGTCTTGAGCTGCTTTGGCAGCAAATAACGCATGGCGATATTGACCTTTTCAGCCTCGGTATAGCCAGCAAGGCGTATCACTTCCATCCGGTCCAATAGTGGCGCGGGAATATTAAGTGAGTTCGCAGTTGCTACAAACATGACGTCGGATAAGTCATACTCGACTTCGACATAATGATCGATAAAAGTATGGTTCTGCTCGGGGTCAAGCACTTCCAGCAAGGCGGAAGAAGGGTCTCCGCGGAAATCCTGCCCCATCTTATCGACTTCGTCCAGCAAGAACAGAGGATTCTTCACACCGACCTTGGTCATGCTTTGCAGAATCTTGCCTGGCATGGAGCCGATATAAGTACGTCTGTGACCGCGAATCTCGGATTCATCGCGCACGCCACCCAGTGCTACGCGCACGAACTTGCGATTGACCGCTTTAGCGATACTCTGGCCAAGTGAAGTCTTACCAACACCCGGTGGGCCCACCAAACATAAAATAGGCGCCTTGAGCTTGTCTACACGCTGTTGTACAGCGAGATATTCAACAATACGCTCCTTAACCTTCTCCAAACCATAGTGGTCAGTATCCAGTATGGTTTCGGCAGCGATAAGATCCTGGCTGATTTTGGTCTTCTTCTTCCAGGGCAGATTCACCAACGTTTCAATATAGTTGCGTACCACCGTAGCTTCAGCTGACATGGGCGACATCATCTTGAGCTTTTTCATTTCGCCCATAACTTTGGTCAGCGCTTCTTTTGGCATACGTGCCGACTTGATGCGCTTTTCAAGATCTTCTATATCGGCGTTCTCATCCTGTTCGCCTAACTCTTTCTGAATTGCCTTCACCTGTTCGTTCAGATAATACTCGCGCTGGCTCTTCTCCATTTGGCGTTTGACTCGGCCACGAATACGCTTCTCAACCTGCAGGATGTCAATTTCAGCTTCCAACAAGCTAAGCAAATGTTCCAAACGTTCAGACACACTGAACATTTCCAGAATTCGTTGCTTTTCCTCGAGCTTGAGCGAAAGATGGGCCGTAATGGTATCAGCCAAACGACCAGCGTCATCAATAGTAGCAAGCGAGGTCAGAATCTCAGGGGGGATTTTCTTGTTGAGTTTGACGTATTGGTCAAATTGAGTGAATACAGTACGCATAAGCGCCTGGGTCTCACTATCACCCTCAGGAGTCGGCTCAATACGTTCTGCCTTGGCGGCGAAGCATTCTTCTGTTTCAACAAACTCCAGCACCTTAGCACGGTGTACGCCTTCAACCAGCACCTTGACAGTACCATCAGGTAACTTGAGCATCTGCAGTACAGTGGCAATAGTGCCGACATCGTACAAATCGGAAGCATCTGGCTCATCTTTGTTAGGGGACTTTTGCGCTACCAGCAGGATCTGTTTGTTATTCTCAGAAGCAATTTCCAGCGCCTTGACCGACTTTGCTCGCCCAACAAACAAAGGAATGACCAGGTGCGGATAGACTACGACATCACGCAGGGGCAGTAATGGCAGTAATCCTAAATCTGAGGAAAAAACCGGTAAAGTCTGTTCTGTCATGGAGTGACCTTCAATATTGGCTGCAAAGGGCAAAATACCCTATGCCTAGTCATTCAAATGGGGGTGTTCGCTAGGGCTTCAAGTGCCCCCACAAAAAAACGCTTTGCCTTAAACGACCCTAGCCACCAGCAAGCTAGCTGGCGGATTCAGCGACTCGCGGCTGTTCGGAGTAAATCAGGATTGGAGGCGTATCACCGCGAATTACGCCTTCATCAACCACAACCTTACTCAGATTTGCGATTGAGGGAAGATCAAACATGATCTCAAGTAATGAATGCTCCATGATGGAGCGCAAACCACGCGCACCAGTCTTGCGCTCCAGGGCCTTTTTGGCAATCATTTCCAGTGCTGTTTCTCGGAATTCAAGCTCCACACCTTCCATTTTGAATAACTTGGCATATTGCTTGGTTAATGCATTCTTGGGCTCTGTCAGAATAGTCATTAACGCGGCTTCGTCCAGGGATTCAAGTGTGGCCACCACCGGCAAGCGGCCAACAAATTCTGGAATTAGACCAAACTTGATCAAGTCTTCAGGCTCAACATCTCGCAAAACCTCGCCAATCGCGCGTGCATCCTCACTGCTTTTTACCTCAGCACCAAAACCTATACCGCCTTTTTCCGAACGGCGGCGAATGACTTTATCCAAGCCATCAAATGCACCACCGCATATGAACAGGATGTTGGTGGTATCCAGCTGTACGAATTCCTGATTAGGGTGCTTTCGGCCACCTTGTGGCGGCACAGAAGCCACGGTACCTTCAATCAGTTTAAGTAAGGCTTGTTGTACGCCCTCTCCTGATACATCACGAGTAATTGATGGATTGTCAGATTTGCGCGAAATCTTATCAATCTCGTCAATATAGACAATCCCGCGCTGGGCTTTCTCAATTTCATAGTCGCACTTTTGCAAAAGCTTCTGCATGATGTTTTCGACGTCTTCACCCACATAACCAGCTTCAGTCAGGGTGGTTGCATCGGCCATCACAAAAGGCACATCCAGAAGGCGAGCAAGGGTTTGCGCCAGCAGGGTTTTACCTGAGCCGGTAGGGCCAATCAGCAGAATATTGCTTTTGGCGATCTCAACGTCATCTTTGCTTGTCGTTTGATCCAGGCGCTTGTAATGGTTATATACCGCTACAGCCAAGTTTTTCTTGGCCTGAGTTTGCCCAATCACGTATTGATCGAGTATCGCGCAGATTTCTTTGGGGGTCGGCAGGCTGCTATCACGGGATTTGAGACCGTTTTCGTCCTGCACTTCTTCGCGAATAATGTCGTTGCACAGATCAACGCATTCATCACAAATGAATACAGAAGGCCCTGCAATCAGTTTCCTGACTTCGTGCTGGCTTTTGCCGCAAAACGAGCAATAGAGTAACTTTTCGCCTTCGGCTTTGGTGGTCATGGAACTATCCTAATTCAGTACTGACGCTATTATCTTATGCGGCATCAGTGCGATTGGCAATGACCTTATCTATCATGCCATACGCTACAGATTGCTCCGCACTCATGAAATTATCACGTTCAGTGTCGCGATCAATTTCCTGCTCAGTTCTACCGGTATGATGTGCCAATATCTGGTTCAATTTGCCGCGTAAATAGAGGATTTCCTTGGCATGTATCTCAATATCTGACGACTGCCCCTGGAAACCGCCCGATGGCTGGTGGATCATGATACGGGAATTCGGCAAGCTAAAACGCTTCTCTTTAGCACCTGCGGCCAGCAGAAAAGCACCCATGCTTGCAGCCTGACCTATGCACAAAGTGCTGACATCGGGCTTGATAAATTGCATGGTGTCATAAATAGACATACCGGCAGTCACGGAACCACCTGGAGAGTTGATGTAGAGCGAAATATCCTTATCAGGATTTTCCGCTTCCAGGAATAGCATCTGCGCAACCACCACGTTGGCCGTCATATCGTTCACTGGCCCCACCAGGAAGATCACGCGCTCCTTGAGCAGGCGCGAATAGATATCGTAAGCACGTTCACCACGGCCGCTCTGCTCGATAACCATCGGGATATACCCAAGGTCTTGCGGTTGCCATTCAGTGTGTAAATCCTTGTGGCTATGCATAGTCATTAAGCATTTCCCATCAAATCATCAAATTTCACTTTTTTATCCGTCACCTTGGCGGATTGCAGTACCCAGGTCACAACATTCTCTTCAGTAGCCAATGCTGCTGGCTCATCCAGACGTTTGGGATCAGCGTAGTACCAGCGTACCACTTCTTCCGGTTGTTCAAAACTCTGTGCAAATTGGTCAACCATTGCACGAATTTGTTCCGGTTTAGCGTGCAATTCATTTTTATTGACCAGTTCGGCAAGAATCAGGCGCAAGCTTGCACCACGCTTGGCTTGCTCTTCAAACATGGTCGGCTCGAGTGTGACATTACTCAGGTCAACACCACGCTGTTGCAGATTTTGTTGGGTCATTTGCATCAGGCGATTGATTTCAACGCCAATCAGCGTCTTTGGCAGCTCAACATTCACGTTGTCTACCAGCGCATTGAATACTTGCTCCTTGAGCTTGGCCTGGATACGCTTGGTAACTTCTTGAGCCAAGCTTTCCTTGATGTCGGCACGCATCTTTTCCACATCGCCGTCTTCTACACCCAGAGTGCGTGCGAAATCGGCATCAATCTCCGGCAGCTTGGCCTGCGCAACGCTGTTGAACGTGACCTCGTAGCTTACCGTCTTACCAGCCAGTTGCTCTGGAGTATGGTCAGCGGGATAAGCAATCTCGAAAATCTTGTTGGTACCAACCTTACCGCCAATCAGTTGATCATCAAACTCGGCCACACGGCCACCCTCGCCCAACACCAAGTCAATACCCTGGTCGCCTGTACTTTCAACTTCTTCGCCATCAATAGAAGCGCGCAGGCTCACGTTTACCTTGTCGCCTTTTTTCGCGGCACGTTTCACTGGCTCATAGGTAGCACGCTGCTTGATCAGCACGTCTATGGTCTTTTTCACGTCGGCTTCGCTAACTTCCAGAACCGGACGCTCAATTTTGGTTTTACTCAGATCGCCAATCGCAACTTCAGGGAAAACTTCAAAAGTTGCGGTGTACTCAAACTGCTCGGCAGTCTCGGCAAAAGGTTTATGTTCGATATTAGGGAACCCGGCCACACGCAGCTTGTTTTCTTCAACGGCGTCAGAGAAAGTACGCTCGACGGTATTAGAAAGCACTTCGTCACGGACTTGAGCACCGTATTGCTGCTGCACTAGCTTCAAAGGCACTTTACCAGGGCGAAAACCAGATAACTTGGCTGTGCGTGCCAATGTATTGATACGTTGATTCACTTCTTCTTCGATAGGCTTCATCGGCACGGATACCGTGATACGGCGTTCAAGAGTGCTGATGGTTTCAACGATTGCTGGCATGTGCTGTATTCCTTGAATCAATTAGTTGGTGCGAAAGGAGAGACTCGAACTCTCACGCCTTGCGGCGCTGGAACCTAAATCCAGTGCGTCTACCAATTCCGCCACTTTCGCAGGTTGTAAATCTGTTGCTGTCAGGTAGCGCTTATTACGCGAACTCAACACTAGCAAAACAAATTCATCAGTTACATAAGCCGAGTATTGTATCGCACTCTGCCATCTACGAAAACCTCCATAGTTAACAAGTCGCGACTGCCAATACTAGTGGCAATTGACAGATGCCCCCTGCAGATAGCAATATGTACTGGTATTTAATCAATCCATGAAATGAAGTCCTAATGCAAAGTTCTATCAATCAAGAAGAAATCAATATGCTGCGTTCCGAGCTTGAACTGCTCATGAAAGAACGCCACGCCCTGCTTAAGGTTACCGGCGCTGCTGCTGGCCTGATTGCCGAACTCGATAGTCACGACTTGCCTAAAGCCGCAGTCGAGGCTGCAGAACTGCTTTCCAGCAGCATCAACAATCTCACGGAAGAAACTCTGCAAGACGCACTTGGTGCAGTCCAGGCCGTTATCATCAACTGATCCATCACCCCTTCTGCAATCCATTCACAGTATTCGTAATATTAACAATGGTGAAATTGCCCGCCACAGACTCTGCATGTAATATCGCACTGGGTTGTGGAGGCGGCAAGATTGGATCATAGAAAAAACTTAACAGGTCACTTAGTTGCTTACGCAATATCAGCCTGCATTTTGCTGGCTGGCTGCGGCTTTCAAACCTATAGCCCGAAGCCTATCAACCCTAGCCTGAGTGCAGTAGGCTACAGGTCGCACGATCCAAATGGTGAACAGTTCAGTAATTACCTTATCGCCCAAGGCTATCCGGCAGAGAAACTGCCCATCAAGCAATGGGGTGTAAACGAACTAACGCTATGCGCCCTCTTCTTTCATCCTGAACTGGATCTCGCTCGCGCCCAATGGCAATCTGCCAAGGCCGAGCAAATTACCGCCACCCAACGACCCGATCTGGGTATTTCAGGGCAACTGGAAAACCACAGTAGAACCGATGGTGGTATATCACCATGGACCTATGGCTTATCTATCGACATCCCGGTTGAGACCACCAACAAGGGCCAAGCCAGGGCAGACCGTGCTAGTAGTCTGAGTGAGGCAGCACGCATCAATATCGCCCAGACAGCCTGGCAGATAAGAAACCGCCTGGTTAATAGCCTGAATGAATATCAAGCATCGCTTCAACAATTTGAGTTACTCCAGCAGGAACTCGACCGTCACAATGAGATTGTCGCCATATTGGAGGCTAGGCTGAGCGCTGGACTGGTTTCCAATATTGAGGTCAGTAACGCCAGGCTGGAACGACAAAAATCCCAACAATTACTGGAAGCCGAAAAAAGCCGTCAAGCCGAACTGCGCGCCATGCTAGCCAGTAATGTTGGCTTATCATTAGATGCATTTGATCAGCTAGCTTTGGCCAAGCCACTAAGCGTCAGCAATTATCCGCGCTATTCCAGAGATGAAACGCAGGAAGTAGCTCTGCTTAACAGGCTGGATATCCGGGCTGAGCTGGCAAAGTATGCCGCCATAGAAGCAAAGCTACGCCTCGAAATTGCACGCCAGTACCCTGACATTGTGCTATCCCCAGGCTACGCCTATGACCAGAGTGACCACATCTGGTCACTCGGCATATCCAGCCTGATTACCTTGCTAAATAAAAATGCCGGGCTCATTGCTGAAGCACGCTCACTGCGCGAAGTCGAGGTTGCTCAATTTAACGCGTTACAGGCCAAAGTGATTGGCGACATGGAGCAGGCCCGCGTACGGTACTTTGCTACACTGGATGAACTGGATAAGGCGCAAGAACTACAGCAAGCCCAAAATACCCACCTTAAGGAAATAGAAAAACAATTCGATGCCGGCTTTGCCGACCGCCTGGAGTTAACCACCGCCAAACTGGAAAACCTGCTCGCTGCGAAGATTGCCCTGAATGCAGAATTAAAGGTACGGCACGCCATCAGTTCTCTGGAAGACACCCTGCAGCGCCCACTGGACGACAGTTTCATTATGCCGGGCAATATCGAGCAGGCTATACGTGATAAGGAAGAGTATCAGGAGCACCCATGAATCGAAAGATAGCAATCATTATCGCCCTGCAGACCCTGCTAATCATTATTATGTTTTGGCTACTGGTATTTTATGGCAAGGATGAGTACGAAAACTATACTCACGAGCAGGACGACGAGATTGAGAGCCCCTCCCGTGTTGTAAGCCAGCAGGGAGCAACCATCATTTCCTTGACACAGCAAACACAGGAACAGAGCGGTATCAGCACCACCGTGCTGAAATCCAGCAATCATCAAGGAGTACTGACATCGTTTGGCAGCGTCGTCAGCATTGACCCCCTGATAGAACTACGTACACGTTACCTGGCCTCCAAAGCTGAAGCCAATGTAGCGCGCGCTTCACTCACTACCAGCCAACAAGAATATCAGCGGCTACTGAAATTAAACCAGGATAATCGCAACATTTCAGATCGCGCTTTACTGGTAGCAGAAACTTCCTGGAAGACCGATGAAGCTAAAGTCTCCGCTGCTGAACTTGCGGCGACTAACCTGCGCGACATCATGCGCCAGCAATGGGGAGAGGTGCTGACTATAGAAGCCACCAAAACCAACCCAGACAAGCCCATGCAGCAGTTGCTACAAAACCAGTCGGTTTTATTACAGATTTCGTTGCCTTTCGATGTTGCTACACCTAAAACCAACAGCAGGTTACTGGTAACCCCTGCCGCTTCAACGGCAAAGCCGATAGAGGCTGATTTTGTCTCAGTATCGCCACAAACTGATCATACGATACAAGGAAAAACCTACTATTACCGGGCGACTACTGGAGATTTCCGCTCCGGCATGCGCATCAGTGTAGTCATACCGGACTCTGCTAAAGCTGTTTCGGGCGTGGTTGTTCCAGCCAGCGCAGTGGTCTGGTATGGCGGCAAAGCCTGGGTATATCGTCAACAGGATGCCGAACATTTCATACGGCAGGCTATCAATACGGACATCGCCGCTGACAACGGCTGGTTCAACACCAATACCATCAAACCCAATGACGCCGTGGTAACCAGCGGCGCTCAGTTATTACTCTCTGAAGAATTCAAATACCAGATTAAGAATGAAAACGAGGACTGAAATGCAATCTCAGCCCTCATTTCGGTGGAAACTCATGCACGGAATATCTGATGTCTGGGGCATGGCGAGGACGTATCCAAAATGATGTCGGCAATTGTCCGCTTCTCCATTCGCTTTAATGGCGTGATTATCGGCCTGGCAAGCCTGGTCGTGCTGTACGGTATTTACAGCCTGACTCGCAGCAACCTTGATGTATTCCCCGAGTTTTCTCCCACGCAACTAGTCATTCAAACCGAATCTCCCGGTCTCTCAGCCGAGTTGGTGGAGACGCTGGTGAGCCAACCAATTGAAAATAGTATTGCAGGTACGGTCGGGATTGACCTCATGCGTTCGCAGTCTATTCCCGGCTTATCCGTAGTCAACGTTATCTTTAAAGAAGGCACCGATGTCTACCGCAACCGGCAGGTAGTTGCCGAGCGCCTTGCAACGCTGACCAACCAACTGCCACAAGGTATCACACCTACCATCACACCACTTACCTCATCAGCCAGCACAGTGCTTGGCATTGGCGTCAGTTCAGAATCACGCTCGCTGATGGAGCTACGTACACTGGTAGATTGGAATATACGCCCGCATTTACTGGCGGTGCCTGGTGTAGCCGATGTAAACGTATTTGGTGGTGAAGTGCGGCAATTCCAGATTCAGGTAGACCCAGACAAGCTCATTCGCTACAACGTCTCACTGCAACAAGTGATGGATGCCGCGAGCAAGGCTACAGGCGTACGTGGCGCAGGTTTTATCGAGAACAATAACCAGCGCATTGTCATCAATAGTGAAGGCCAGGCCATGACTGCCAGGCAGCTTGGCCAAGCCGTGCTACTGCACCACAACGGCCAGTCAGTCAGCCTGGCAGATATCGGCCAGGTGGTCGAGGGCCCGGCACCATCCATCAGCGGCGCACAAATCAACGGCAAAAGTGGTGTTTACCTGTCGGTACAAGGCCAGCTGGGAGCCAATACTCATGCGGTTACCCAGGCACTTGAGAAAGCCTTGCGCGAGATTCAGCCAACGATGAACAGCGAGGGCGTAACGCTGAATAGCAAGCTGTTTCGCCCTGCTAATTTTATTGAAACCGCTATCGACGGCGTACGCAAGGATATCCTGGTCGGCTCGATACTGGTCATCACAGTATTGTTCCTATTCCTCTTCAATGCGCGCACCGCCTTCATCTCGGCCACCGCTATCCCGCTATCCCTGCTCACTGCGATTGTCGTACTCAGCTACTTTGGCATAGGCCTCAACATCATGGTATTGGGCGGCCTGGCAATTGCACTGGGAGAGGTAGTCGATGATGCCATCATAGATACCGAAAATATCTTCCGGCGGCTACGCGAGAACCGCCTGCTGGCGACACCCCTACCATACTACCGTGTGGTATTTGATGCCTCGATGGAAGTACGCAGTTCAGTGGTTTACGCCACGATCATCGTTGCCCTGGTATTTCTGCCATTGCTTACCCTCAGCGGTGTGGCCGGCAAGTTATTCGCACCGTTAGGCCTGGCCTACATTTCGGCCATCATGGCCTCCTTGGTTGTCGCCCTCACGGTCACCCCCGCGTTGTGTTATTTATTGTTAGGGAATGCCAAACTTGAGAGCGAAGATTCGCCCATGATACGCGTCATGAAACGCACCTACATCAGGTGGCTGCGCAGTATTGAACAGCACTACAAGCTGATTATTGGGCTTTCTACAGTATTGATTGCGCTGGGGCTGGGTATATTGCCCTTATTCAAGAGCCAGTTCATCCCTAACCTGCACGAAGGCCATTACATCATGCACATGACGGCGGTACCCGGCACTTCCGAACATGAGTCGCTACGTATCGGCAAGCAGGTTGCAAAGGCCGTCAGCGCGATCAAGGGAGTACGTTCGGTTGCGCAATGGGTGGGGCGTGCGCCTAATGCTGCTGATACTTTCGGCACCCATTACAGCGAGTATGAAGTAGAAATCGGCACCTTATCGGGTGAAGAACAAAACCGTATTCTGGCCGAAATCCGTCGCACCCTCTCTGGTATCGATGCACAAGGTAACCCTACATCTGGTTTTCCCGGCGTCAATTTCGCCATCAATACCTTCCTTACCGAGCGTATAGAAGAAACCATCTCCGGTTATGCTGCCACGGTAGTTATCAATATCTATGGCAGCGACCTGGATGCGCTGGACCATGACGCACAAACCATAGCGGGCATACTCCAGAGTATGCATGGCGCAGCTGATATACTGGTGCAGTCTCCGCCTGGCACGCCACAACTCGTGATACGCCTGCGACAAGACAAAATGCTGCAATGGGGCTTGCAGCCCACAGATGTGCTGGACACTATACGCGCGGCCTACGAGAGCATGCCGGTGGCGCAGGTATACGAAGGTAGCCACGTAGTTGGCGTAAGCGTTGTTCTAAAGCCTGAAGCACGCGATAACATCCAGCAGGTAGGGAAACTGCCGCTGTTTAATCCTGAAGGTAAAATCATCCGCTTGGCCGATGTAGCTGACATTGGTCAGGAAAATGGCCGATCCAAGATACTGCATGCTGGCGCCAAGCGCATACAGACAGTCACAGCCAATGTGGTCGGGCGAGACATCCAAAGCTTCTCAAGGGAGATGAAGAAGCGCATCAAGGACGAAGTGCATCTGGCACCAGGCAGTTATCTTGCGTTTACAGGCGAGGCTGAAGCGAACGCGAAATCCCGCGAAGACCTCATTGTGCATTCGCTGCTGGCGGGCGTAGGAATTTTCCTGATGCTGTATATTGCCTTTGGCCGCTTGCGCAACCTGCTGTTGACCTTTGCCAACTTGCCATTCGCACTCATAGGTGGCGTCTTGGCAGCACTATTCACAGGTGGCTGGATATCACTTGGCTCACTGGTAGGCTTCGTAACGCTGTTTGGCATCACGCTGCGCAATTCCATTATGCTGGTTTCGCACTACCAGCACCTAATTGACAAGGAAGGTTGTGCTTGGGGGCTGGAAACTGCTATTCGCGGTGCTTCTGAGCGCCTACCCTCTATCCTGATGACGGCCTTGGTAACCGCTCTAGGCTTACTACCGTTGGCTGCCGGTAGCGGTCAGCCTGGGCGTGAAATCGAAGGCCCGATGGCGACGATCATTGTTGGCGGCTTGGTAACGTCGACCATACTGAATTTGCTGATTCTGCCCACTATCATGTTGCATTTTGGAAGGTTTGAGCGGCAGGAGCAAAAATAGTTGGTTAACTATGCAGGGAGCTTTTATGAGCTACTTAGATGATCTTGGTAAAATTTCTGTACTAGACTTTTTGAAGCAAGCTTGTCATAGGATTGATGGTGTAGTCATGTATTTGGTTTGCGCACTTTTTGCCTTGTTTAGCGGCTATTCGGCTTTGGCAGATTGGCTTGGTTTTCCGCTGCCTTTATCAGTGTCCAATAGGAATGATTTTTGGTGGATTACTTTGTCGTTTGTCCCAATCATCTTCGTTCAGTATGTCTTTCTTGTATGGAACTCAACTCCGGGAGAAGGATGGATATCATCGCACTTCTTCAATGCTATTTTCTTACTTATCATCCCATTTTATGCCGCATATATATTCAATTTTTTTGATTAGGAGTAAGTCGTCTTAATCGTCATATTTGATATATTTGAAACGCTGATCCTCGTTCGGCGTGCCTTCCAGCACCCCACCCTGCTTGCCCGGCTGCCACTGGATCACCTCTTCAATTTTCCTGGCCAGTGTGAAATCCTTATCGGTAATGCCTTTTGCGCTATGTGTACATAGTTTGACGATAACAAACGCGTAGGAAACCGTTAAGTCCGGGTGATGCCAGGCGGCCTCTGCCAAGTGGCCTACAGTATTAACAACCATGAGCGTACCCTTCCAACTGCCGGTCTTGTATTTACGGCGTATCCAGCCATCTTCAAAGTACCAGTGCGGCAACTCCGTAGCCAGCTTGTCCACGATTTCCTTTTCGCTATAGACGTGTTCAGTTGCAGTCATGATGATTCTCCAAATCCTCGTCTAATTCCACGCACATCGCACTGGAACTCCGGCCTGAGCCAATCGCTCCTGTGATATGCCATCGGCGAATACACTGCAATCCGACTGCCCAAGTATCCATGTGTTAAAACTCTGCCCGCAGACAAAATCACCAAAATGCTCGTCAACAATCCCCTCTTTAATCAGCCTCTCTACCGAGACTTGGTCAGATTGGGGGCGAGAAGGCTTTACCATAATCAGGTTTTTAGCATTCAGCTTGGCCGCCAGCCATGCTGCCAGGCTATCCGATGTTACTTGCCAATTTGCAGGAATACTTTCATCGGCACAAACCATTTTGCTCGGTAACCAGACGATGGCACGATGTTGCCAGCCGCGTTCGGCAATTTCCAATTCACTTTCAGCAGTCACCAGCGCCGGGTTCAGGCCGGCCATCATGACTCCATATTGATCCATAGCCATAACTGCCATCTGGTGAGCAGTAGCGTCAGTACAGCCACTACGCTTTTGCGACTCGCGCACGGCATCAGCAAAGATTCCACCGCCAGGCACTATCACGACTTTGCCATCACCATATTTGGTAAAGGTCTCCAGCCAGCTTAACAACTCGGGCTGACCAAGCAGGCTACCGCCTAATTTAACCACCCACAAAATTTTTGGTCACTTTCATATCTCCGGTTCGAACCCACTAAGCTAGGTACTAAAATGCTCAATCAATTGCAGCATAGATGATGCTTTATCCAAGGTTTCACTATATTCCTTTTGCATCTCAGAATCAGCTACGACACCGCCGCCAGCCCAGAAACGAATTTCACCTTCAGAATAAACTGCTGTGCGGATGGCGATATTACTATCCATATTGCCATCAAAGCCTATATAGCCAATAGCGCCACAATAAACACCGCGGCGGTGTGGCTCCAGCTCCTCGATAATTTGCATGGCCCGCAGTTTGGGCGCCCCTGTAATCGAACCACCGGGGAAACAGCCACGTAGTAATTCGAGCGCAGTCATGCCTGGCGCTAGTTTTCCGGTTACGGTACTGACCAGATGATGCACGTTGGCAAAGCTTTCCAGAGCAAATAATCGATCAGCCCGTACTGAGCCATTAGTGCAACTTTTGCTGATGTCGTTCCGTAGCAAATCCACAATCATGAGATTTTCTGCCCTATCTTTGAGACTGGCTTTAAGCTCATTCGCGTTATCAATATCCACTTGCTGGCTATCAGATCTGGGCCGTGTGCCTTTGATTGGCCTCGTTTCCACATGTGTTCCCTTGAGCTGTAGAAAACGCTCTGGCGAGGCAGATAGTACTTGTACGCCCGGCATATTCATATAAGCCATAAAGGGTGCTGGACTGATTTCACGCAAACGCAAATATGCTGTCCATGCATCACCACTGGCTTTAGCCGAGAAACGCTGCGCCAGGTTTACCTGATAGCAGTCGCCGTCAAAAATATACTGCTGTATCTTGCTGAAAGCCTCGGCATAGCTATCCATATCCATATTGGAGACAAGCTTGGAGGTAACCTCAAATTTGCCTTCATGCCGGGATGCGGGCCTTTCAAATAAATCACACAAAGCCTGCCATTGCTCACAGGTTTGCTCGCATTTTGCATTTGATAGCAGCCATGCACGTTGCTCCCGGTGATCGACAACCACAGCCCAATCATAAATCCCCACCATCATCTGCGGAATATGCTCAGCATCCGTGGCCAGATTTGGTAACTGCTCCACTTTTCGCGCCAGATCATAGCCGAAATAGCCTATGGCTCCACCACAGAACGGCAATTCACAAGCCGGCTCTTGATATGGTTGCAAAGCTTGTTTTAACAACAGAAAAGGATCATCGCCGGATACTGCTGTTCCGCTTGCATTGTGTATCTCGGTATGTGCACCAGAAGTTGATAATGTGATGAATGGCCTGGCAGCCATGATGTCGTATCGACCGTACTGACTAACGGGTTGACCACTATCCAGAAATACAGCCCATGGTTCATGTGCAATATGGGCGAATAAGGCAGAGCTGTCAGCGTAGTAAGCTAACTCATGCTTGAGTAAGCTCATTGATTGGCTTTTGCTGCCATACAGGCCACGGCATATGCCGGTAGGCAGATAGCTGCCCAATGCCGCAACTCGGTGTTATCTTCACTATCCACCATAATCAGGTCATTAATCTCCAGATACTGCCGATTTAATTGCCGGGCTAACTCACGTACAAGAAAACTGCCTGCCCCCGCACCAACGATAGGCGCCTCCTGGCTCAGCAAATTTCTGGAGAAATGGCGCATGGCAACGTTCTTTAACCTTTGCAATTGAATTTGTTTAAAACTATTCGACAACTCTATCCAGGCTAACATGGTTGCATCGGCCAAATCCCGCCCTATCATCCTGGCGATACGGCGGGCGCTATCGTGTGCGGTCTTGCCGGCACCATCAGCGGTTTCAGTCATATCTTCAGAAATTGGCAAATTATCCGTGAGCCTGTACACATCGGCAGTGGTGGCAAAATGCTCGGCTGCCAAGGTCTGCCATTCACCGGCAAAGGCAACTCGCTCTGCTAACGACATCAATGAGGTGCGAAGTACCCCGGTATATATCAATTCTTCATATTGCATGCGCTCAGCATCGGTAGAACCGCGATTTCTTGGCTGCCCGTCACTGATGAGAAGGATATCCGCAGTGGTACTACCAATATCTACAAATAGGCAATTATTGACCCTCTCTGCAACAAAAATACCGCTGGCAAGCCAATTGGCTGATGCGATGGGAACAAGGTGCTGGTTAACCTCCTGCAACTCGACCAAGCCGGCAGCACCCGCATAAAACAATGGCTTTTGCTTAAGTTGGCAGGAAATGGCATCCGCAATCTGCATCACGCCCGTGCTGCGGTCTGCAAAGATATCGGCTAGCTCACCTGTCATGGTAACCACGTGTTGGCAAGGGATATGATCGATTTTTTCCAACACAAGATCGATAGCCCTATGCAACTGATCCAGCCCGCGCCATAAAGGGCAAGCCAGTTGAACCACCTGCAAGGCATTGCCGTCGCAATCCACCAGGGCAGCCTTGAGATGTGCGCCTCCGACATCCCAACCCAGCGTGGTATCTTGCTTATGCATTTAGAGAAACATCCACCATATTGCGAGATATTTCAGGTAAGTTAAAGTCGTCATTATAGAACAAGTCCAGTACCAGACCTGCCGGATTACAGCCTATGGCCTGTTGCAAGCCAACATAAGAAGTTGTCAGCCGCGGATTGATTTCAAGAACCTCAATCTGGGTCTTGTGCACGATAACGTCCACTCCAATATAGCCCGCAAGTGTTGGTATTGCGGCAGCTATCTGATTTGCCAGTTGCTCAAAAGCTGGCCAATATTCAGCCATGCCATTTAGGATACTGCCGTGATAGCTAAACTTGCTGTTTTCCAGCGTAACTTTCTGCTGGTTACAGCTCAGAAGCCAGGCATGACCTTGCTTGCATAATATGGAGAGGCTGGCAGGAATGCCTAGCAGATAAGGCTGGATAATATATTTAGTATCAGAAATATCCAGTAGCCAGGCTGCCAACTGGGCAGAATTATCAAAACAGACTGTTCCACCACAGCCCACCCCGTCATCCAGTTTTGCCACCCATGGACCGGGCTCCTCACTTGGCCAGCTTCCGGCTGTATAACAGGGTACAGTATTTATACTGGCCGCCTGTAAAATTTGGAAGGTCTTCATTTTACTGGTCGCAATCTCGACTGCCTGCATACCGCACCCTAGTAGGATTTTATTATGATATTGCACCAGAGCAGTTAGCTTGGCCAAGATGCCATCTGTTTCCGGAGCGATCGCCCAAACCGCGTCAGCATCAGAGATGCACTCATTCCAGATAGTCCAGGCATCATCCTGCTCAGAGATTGTCACCACCTGATTAATATGCTGTGGAGCGGGCAAGCGACTGTCGTAACTAGTGCTAATTACTATATCCGGCAGTTGTGCCAAATCCCGCAGGAGTGCATCTCGCATCAGCGTACCTTCACCCGCGAGCGCAGCAGATAATGGCTCACGGTATAATCCACCACCGGTAATAAATTCACAGACAAAAATCTTCAATTTCTGCTCTTAAGGTGGGTGCTTTGGAAATTATCCCTGTTATAGACTTGCTGGATAATCATGTAGTACACGCCCGTTATGGTGAACGTCATCATTACAAGCCGATACAGTCAACTCTTAGCGTAACCAGCCTGCCTTTGGACATCGTTCAAGGCCTGCTGAAATTATACCCGTTCAAACAGCTATATATCGCTGATCTTAATGCCGTCCAAAAGCGTGGCAATCATCGTACCGTCATCGCCAGCATTATCAACGCTTACCCCGCTTTGAATATCTTGCTGGATTGTGGAATTAGTAGCACTGATGATTTGGTGGATTGGAAGAGCCTTGATGTTGAGTTTGTGATTGGAAGTGAAAACCTTGATAGCGTCGAAACCTATACCAGCATTCCTCAGGATCATCAGCACATACTGTCGCTGGATTTCGGCCAAAACAGCTGTTTAGGGCCGCAACAATTGTTCAATGAACCTGGCTTATGGCCTGAAAAAGTGATTGCCATGACCTTGAGTCAGGTTGGGAGTGAGGCGGGGCCTGCCATGGCCAGATTAAATGATCTAATTTCAAAATCAAATGGCAAAAAAATCTACGCTGCGGGCGGGATTCGGCATACAGCAGATCTGCAGGCACTAAAAAAAATAGGGCTAAGTGGTGTGTTAGTAGCCACAGCGCTTCACTCTGGTGCTATCACCAGCGCTGAAATTTCCCGTCTAAGCTGAACTACAAACTACTTGTCACCGGCTCGTCTTTTAAGCTTTTCGGTATTCTTGGCCGCAAAGGGATGCACGGATTTTTTGTAAGTCTTAAGTAGGTCGGCAGCTTTAGGCTCGCGGGCAATTGCACTCTTAATGGCCTGTTTGGTGGCAGCGTAATTCCAGTCCTGCACACGTTCATCAATATCGGCCCTGTGGTCAATAAATACCCCCACACAAATGAATACATCGTCAGCCTCTTCGACCGGTATGGTGCCATCAGCAACGCAATCCATGATTGCCATTGAAATCCCGCGCTGTGCCGGACCAAACATCTGCACAGCCTGCCTACCATGTTTAATGGTTACCTTATTGAACATCACCGTGGCAGGCTTTACCATCATATTGGGTGCAACAATCGCCAGCAGGCCATTTACACCTTGCTTCTGGTCGGTCAATGTTCGGCAGAATGCATCTTCCGCAGCGCTCCCACGAGGACCCATAATCAAATCAATATGTGCAACATTACGCAGATCCAGCCCGCTACCATCGGGGCGATCTTCTATCACTAAAGCTTCGCCAACTAGAACTCGATCAATCACAGCCATTTTAGTTCTCCTTATTTAGACTCCCATCGGGTTATCAATGAGAGTAAAACAGCATCACCTCATGAGCGATGCCCCCAGATTAACCAGCCGTTTTCATGAGCCTGAAAATAACCAAGCATTACCTGCATATTATTCCCGATAGACTCTTTAAGATAGATAAGAAAAAACCGCAGTTCACCAGCCTTGCAACTGGTGAACTGCGGCTTCAATTGACAACCCAACTATAATTGCAGCCGGGGCATCTTCTGATTAGACCAGGTAATTACTCAAGATTAGCGTGAATAGCACGCATGCCTTCTTCTGTCAGATTCTTGGCGAAGATCAGTTCAGAGATGGCACCTTCCAGGAAAATCAAGGTAGAAAGCTCGAACTGTGAACCCATAGGCATACCCTTCGTTAGCGGGAAGCTATCGTCCTGACCAATCTGGATAACCAGATCGGCAGCATCTGCCATCGGAGAAGATTTCTTCATTGAAATCACGGCCAGTTTGGCACCTACTGATTTCGCTTTCTTGACGAAGGGCAGCAAGGTCTCAGTACCGCCAGAACCAGAAACCAGTATCAGCAAATCGCCAGCCTTGATGGCTGGAGTCACGACTTCGCCAATCATACTGACGTTATAGCCAGAATGAACCAAGCGCATGGCAAAGAAGCGCGATACCAGCAATGAACGGCCGGCGCCGCCAATAAACGTGCGGCCAGCTTGCTCTACAAGCTTCAGCAATTCGCCAGTTTTGCTCTTGTCGGTAACATTCAGAATGCCTGCCAGTTTATCCAGAATAAATTGTTGATGATCCATGTTCATTCCCTTTTTAATATTTTAAAAAAAATCCCGACACATTGCTGGGTCGGGATTTTAATTAATTAGCACTATAAGTTTCCAGTTCTCTAAACGAATCCCTGGAATTTATTTTTCTGATTAACTGTGCAGGCTTAGTGAGCCAGGCCAGTGATTTCAGCAGCAGCAGCAGCAGGGTCAGCAGCACCGTAGATGGCAGCGCCAGCAACGATGATGGAAGCACCAGCGTCCTTCACTTGCTTGGTGGTTGCAGCCTTAACGCCGCCAGCAACAGAGATCTTAACGCCGGTGTTCAGCGCTGCGATGGTTGCCAGGTCGGTGAATGGGGTGCCGCCAGCAGCTTGTTGGTCCAGACCAGTGTGTACACCGATGATGTGCGCGCC
>DATBRG010000020.1:0-64823 GCA_036560445.1 Methylophilaceae bacterium | reverse complement strand
TACGTGGATCTAGTTCACGGCGGTTATCCGGCTGCATGATGAATTTGCGCACCGCCCCAGTAAAAGCCATGCGCAGGTCAGTGTCGATATTCACCTTGCGCACGCCGTGTTTGATGCCTTCGACGATTTCAGATACCGGTACTCCATAGGTTTGCGGAATATCTCCACCAAATTCGTTGATGGTCTTGAGCCACTCCTGCGGAACAGAAGATGAACCATGCATGACCAGATGGGTATTGGGGATACGCGCATGGATTTCCTTGATACGATGGATCGACAATATTTCGCCTGTGGGTGGGCGGCTAAACTTGTAAGCTCCATGTGAGGTGCCGATAGCAATCGCCAAGGCATCAACACCGGTGTTTTTGACAAAAGCGGCGGCTTCTTCCGGGTCTGTAAGTAGCTGCGAGTTCTTGAGTTTACCTTCAGCACCGTGACCATCTTCTTTACCCGCCATGCCGGATTCCAGCGACCCCAGTATGCCTAGCTCACCTTCGACAGAGACGCCAATGGCATGTGCCATATCTACCACCTTGCGTGTAACTTCGACGTTATAGGCATAGCTGGCAGGAGTTTTCATATCTTCCTGCAGCGAGCCATCCATCATCACGCTGGTGAAACCAGAACGCATAGCCTGGATGCACACAGAAGGCGAAGCACCATGATCCTGGTGCATCACAATAGGGATATGCGGATAGCTTTCTACCGCGGCAGCCACAAGATGACGTAAAAAAGCTTCACCCGCATATTTGCGCGCACCAACCGAGCCTTGCATGATGACGGGGCTATCGCATTCATCTGCCGCCTGCATGATAGCGTGCATCTGCTCCATATTACTGACATTGAACGCTGGCAAGCCGTAGCTATTCTCAGCAGCATGATCAAGCGCCTGCCGCAAAGTGATTAGTGCCATATTCGTACTCCAAATCAACAAGTCATATATAAGATATAAGACTTAATGCAATATCATATCACATCGCATTGAAATACATTAGATTAAGCACGAACTGAGCATATTTCCCCATTAGCGGTGAGAGTGATTTCGTGGCTTCGTGCTTGAAATAGCGGTGTAATTACCGCAGAGACCTACAGACCAAACCGGCAGCAACAGTGCCAGACTGGTTATTGCGCTCAGTAAAACCAGCTCAGACGGTTAAATCTTTGCCAGTCAGTTTTTTATAGGCTTCGTGATATTTCTTACTGGTTCTGGCAGCCACGTCTGCTGGCAGTTCCGGGCCAGGGGCTTTTTTATTCCAGCCTGATGCCTCCAGCCAATCACGCACGTACTGCTTATCAAAACTTGGCGGGTTCTGGCCCACCACATACTGGTCAGCAGGCCAGAAACGCGAGGAATCGGGGGTCAGTACCTCATCAATCAGATACAGCTCACCGGCAGCATCGAGACCAAACTCGAACTTGGTATCGGCAATGATAATGCCGCGGGTGAGTGCGTATGCTGCAGCCTCTTTATATAATTGGATACTAACTTTGCTGACTTTTTCGGCGAGTTCTTTACCCAGCAACTGAGCCGTTTTTTCCAGCGTGATGTTTTCATCATGGTCGCCCATATCTGCCTTACTGGATGGCGTAAATATCGGCTCTGGCAATTGTGAAGCCTCTTGTAGGCCGGCTGGCAGCCTGATGCCGCAAACAGTACCGCTGGTTTTATATTCTTTCCAGCCAGAGCCAACCAGGTATCCACGTACGATAGCCTCTATCGGTAGTGGCTTAAGCTTCTTGACGACAATTGCGCGTTGGACCAGCTGAGCTTTCTCTGCCGGGTCACTTACTACTGTTTGCGGGTCTATACCAGTCAGGTGATTCGGGATGATATGCCCGAGCTTGGCAAACCAGAAATTGGCAATCTGGGTCAAAACCGCACCCTTATTCGCTATCGGCGTTGGCAGTACGACATCAAAGGCTGACAGGCGGTCAGTCGCAATCAGCAGCATGCTCTCAGGGCCGAGATCATAAATATCGCGCACCTTGCCCTGGTTAATCAGTTTCAGGCTTTTAATGCTGCTTTTCAGTAATGGTGAACTCACTTGGTTTCCTTATATTCTCATTGCACTAGCTTTTACTTCATGCCCGTTATCAATCACTAATCTTCACCGCTCAATTCAGGGTTCCAACCCGCATCTCGACCACGCATCATGGCATGTTCATAAACCAGCGCGTGACGCATACGCAGGTCTTCCGGCAGGTTTGATGACGAACTATCAAAACGCTTCCAGGCAGCCGCAACTTTATCCGCGAGGCATTGCATCTGCGCCTCATCCCAGCCCGCACAAGTTTCGCTACCCGGTATTATCTCAAAAACCCAGGCATCCATGACGATTCGCCCGGAGTCTGTCAGGCCGCCAGCTTCGTCTTTGTATATCCCTACATACTTTTTCATTGTTTTGGCTTATTTAAGACATATACATATTATAAGCTGGGTCAGCTATTACAGCAGAATCACTTTATAACTGATGAAATATTGATTGCTATTGACAGCCCTCACAACGCACGGAGAATGAACTAAAAGCAAGGGTTGCGAACTTGTTCTCATCAGTCGAATAGGCCAAAACTGCCTGAGTTCGTACGTTTCATGTCCAGCATGAACGAGGAGACAATAATGAAAAAGCAGAAACCTGCAGCATCGCATTCATACTGTAGCCTAGGGATGGGTAAAGATGACGTGCGTAAAGGCCTGACCAGCCACCTGACTTACACCATCAGCAAAACCCCACCTACCGCCACCACCCGCGACTGGTATGAAATCACTGCCTTTGCCATACGCGACCGTCTGGTGGAACGCTGGATGGAAACCATGCAGAGCTACTACCGTGCTGACGTTAAGCGCATTTACTACCTTTCACTGGAGTTTCTGGTTGGCCGTACTTTTAGCAACGCCTTACTTAACCTGAATATCGACACGCAAACCAAAGCTGCGTTACTTGAGCTTGGCCAGAACATCGAATCCATTGCCGAAATGGAGGCTGACGCCGGCCTCGGCAATGGCGGCCTTGGTCGCCTGGCTGCGTGCTTCCTCGACTCCATGGCTACCCTTGGCCTGCCATGTTATGGCTATGGCATACGCTATGAATACGGCATGTTCCGCCAGACCATTGAAAATGGCATGCAAGTTGAACACCCTGACAACTGGTTACGCTATGGCAACCCTTGGGAATTCCCGCGTGGTGAGGTGCTATTCCCAGTCAAATTCCACGGTCACGTCAAGCAGTATCAGGATGCGACCGGCAAAATTCGCCATGACTGGGTAGATACCGAAGAAGTGATGGCAATGGCCTACGACACCCCGGTGCCCGGCTATGGCGGACAAACCGTTAATAATATGCGGTTGTGGGCAGCCAAGTCCTCGCGCGACTTTGACTTACGTTACTTCAATCAGGGCAACTATGTAGAAGCCGTTGCTGACAAGAACGAGTCTGAGAACCTGTCCAAAGTACTGTATCCGGACGACTCTACGGAAATGGGCCGCATGCTGCGACTTAAGCAGCAGTATTTCTTTGTTAGCGCCTCGCTGCAAGACATCTTGTTCCGTTACAAAAAACACCACAAGACGTGGGACAAACTGCCGGACAAGGTCGGTATTCAACTGAACGATACTCATCCATCTATCGCCGTGGCGGAACTCATGCGCATGCTGGTGGATTGTTATGACTTATCCTGGGAGCATGCCTGGGGGCTGACCACACGCATCTTCTCCTACACTAACCACACGTTAATGCCGGAGGCACTGGAAACCTGGCCAGTTGCCGTATTTGAATCCCTGCTGCCACGCCACCTGGAAATCATCTACGAAATCAATTACCGCTTCCTGCAGGAAGTCTCAAAGAAGTTTCCTGGTGATAATGAAGTACTGCGCCGCATGTCCATCATTGATGAAGATGGCGGCAGGCGTGTACGTATGTCTCATCTGGCCATCGTTGGCAGCCACAAGGTGAACGGCGTAGCAGCACTGCATACCGAACTCATGAAGAGCACGATCTTCTCCGATTTCAATCTTCTGCATCCCGGCAAGATTATCAACCTCACTAATGGAGTCACACCAAGGCGTTGGCTCAACCAGGCCAACCCTGGCTTGGCGGCTTTGATCTCATCGCAAATAGGCGAAGGCTGGGTAGCCGATCTGGATCAACTAAAAAAACTAAGTAAATTCGCTGACGATGCCGAATTCAGGCAACAGTTCCGCGCTGTCAAACGCGCCAACAAGGTACGCCTGGCAGAGATGATCCAAAACCAGCTGGGTATCACCATTAATCCCGATTCTTTATTTGATACGCAGATCAAGCGCATACACCAGTACAAGAGGCAGCTGCTCAACGTGCTGCATGTAATCACGCTGTATAACCGTATACGATTAGGTACGCACAAAAATATCGCGCCGCGTACTGTTATTTTTTCTGGTAAGGCTGCACCTGGTTACGATATGGCAAAGCGTATCATCCACCTGATTAATAACGTAGCCAGTATCGTCAACAGCGACCCCAAAGTGGGAGACCTGCTGAAAGTTGTATTCATCCCCAACTACGATGTCAGCAATGCTGAACGTATCGTGCCTGCGGCAGATCTTTCAGAGCAGATTTCGACTGCGGGCACTGAGGCCTCAGGTACAGGCAACATGAAGCTGGCACTGAATGGCGCACTCACCATAGGCACGCTGGATGGTGCCAATATCGAAATCATGGAAGAAGTCGGCCGTGACAACATCTTCATCTTCGGCCTTACCGCACCACAAGTAGAAGATTTGCGTCGCAAAGGCTATAGCCCCTGGGACTATCTACATGCCAATGATGAATTAAGGCTGGTGCTGGAAATGATAGGCTCTGGCTATTTCAGCGCGGATGACCAGCACCGATTTCAGCTCATCGTTGATACATTGACGACCAATGGTGACCACTTCCTGCTGCTAGCGGATTATGCGGACTATGTTGCCTGCCAGGAACGTGTCAGCAAGCTCTATCAACAACCTGAGGAATGGACGCGGAAAGCCATCCTGAATGTTGCTGGCATGGGCAAGTTCTCCAGCGACCGTACTATTAGCGAATACGCGAAACAAGTCTGGAATGTACAACCCGTGAAAGATTAATCGAAGATAACCACTCTCAAGAGATCTCTCCGAATCGGTACTTTAATATCTTGGCTTTGACATATCATGAATATTAATAGTATGGCCGTTAACCAGCCGAGAGTAGCCAGTGTACTTCTGGTGCTTAATCTAAAGCAGTCAACTATGGGGATTGGATATGCAAGATGTAATGGTCACAACGGCACTTGAAATACCTGGTTACACCATCACTAGAAATCTTGGCATAGTTCGAGGCATTACAGTGAGGTCACGGTCAATCGTTGGCAATTTCTTTGGCGGATTGCAATCGCTTTTTGGTGGCAATATCACGATCTATACCCACTTATGTGAACAGGCCAGAAGCGAAACTTACATCCTGATGTGCCAACATGCTACCCAGCTCGGAGCTAACGCGATTATCGCAGTGCGCTATGATGCAACAGACTTGATGCAAGGCCTGACAGAAGTCTTATGCTATGGCACAGCGGTTATAGCTGAGAGAAAGCCTTAAAAGGGCACAAAAGCGGACATACGATTCTTCGCATCAAGTTGATGGCATGAGACATGCGCAAATAAATGACTAAGGAATCGGGATAAGGCCACTAGCCAAACAGATTTTATAATCCAACCATGATTGCAATACTCAAAGCTAAACAGGCTGGGCTACTTGCTAAGGGACATTGGCTCAACAATATCCTGGCAGGGCTCATCGTTGGTGTCGTTGCACTACCGCTGGCAATGGCTTTTGCCATCGCCTCCGGCGCAAAGCCAGAGCAAGGTCTCTATACCGCTATTGTGGCTGGGGTACTCACATCACTATTCGGTGGAAGCCAATTACAGATTGCCGGCCCTACCGGCGCTTTCATTGTTATTTTGTCAGGAATTACCGCTAAGTACGGCGTTAGCGGCCTACAGGTGGCCACTCTAATGGCAGGCGTCATGTTGCTAATCATGGGACTGACCAGGCTGGGCAACGTCATCAAATTCATCCCTGACCCGGTAATCGTAGGATTTACCAGTGGTATTGGCATCATTATATGGGTCGGCCAGTGGAAAGATTTCTTTGGATTATCACCAGATCCAGGTGGAATACATTTCCATGAAAAGTTATGGCACGTTATCCAAGCATTACCTAACATGCAATTTGAAACTAGCGCACTTGGAATACTCACCCTGCTAGTTTTGCTGGTTTCACCTCATGTAGTTAAGCGCATACCATCACCGTTAGTGGCAATGGTGACAGTAACTCTTGTGCAATGGTTTTTTGATTTCAAGGATGTAGCAACTATTGGTACTGCCTTTGGTGGTATTCCACAAAGGCTGCCGCATTTTGAGGTGCCTGAGGTAACGTTTTCTGAGGTACTGCAACTTATAGGCCCAGCTTTTACGATTGCCCTGCTCGGGGCTATTGAGTCGCTGCTTTCTGCAGTTGTCGCCGATAGCATGGCAGGTACTAAGCATGACTCAAATCAGGAATTAGTTGGCCAAGGGATAGCCAATATGTTCTCTCCCCTATTTGGCGGCTTTGCATCCACCGGAGCCATCGCTCGTACTGCTACCAATATCCGCAATGGAGCCACCAGTCCTTTGGCGGGAATTGCGCATGCATTGACACTGGTGCTTATTCTGCTATTGCTTGCTCCGCTAGCCTCCCATATCCCATTGTGCACACTATCCGCCATTCTTTTCGTTGTGGCCTATAACATGAGCGAACTTCACCGCTTTAGCCACATGGTAAGAACTGCCCCAAAACCGGATGTCGCCGTGTTGTTAATCACTTTCTTGCTAACGGTGTTCGGCGATCTGGTGATTGCTGTGAATATTGGCGTGATGTTGGCCTCACTTTTATTCATGAAACGTATGTCAGAGACCGTGAGAATCGAGCTACAAAAACACGAAGAGCTCACAGAGGAAATTGATGATAAATATTTTAAGTTGCCGCCCAAAACTGTTGTTGTTTCGATGGAAGGCCCATTCTTCTTCGGGGCAGCCGACCATCTGGAGCATGCACTGGAATCAGTACATGATCACGCTGAAATTCTGGTTCTTCGATTAGGCAAAGTACCCTTCATTGACGCAACCGGATTACAGTCATTATGGGACTTATTGGATACATGCAAGCGACATAAAACTCGACTCGTATTATGTGAAGCTAGACCTAATGTATTGGAAAAACTCAAACGCGCGGGCCTTGTTAGTCAGATTGGGCCTTGGAATGTGCTAAATCGGATTCATGAACTGGTTGCTGGAGAATAAGTACATAACATTCACGCCACCACCCTGATAACTCCGGTCATATCCTCATGACCATCGCCGCAGAAAATATCGCAAAAGAAGATGAACTCCCCGATATTCTCAGGGACTATTCTTACCCTTGTAACCATCCCAGGAATAATAGTCACACGACTTTTTAGATCTGGCGAGTTGAATCCCATCACCACATCCGACGAGGTGAATTCAAGAATAACTGGCACCCCTTTTTTCAATACCAATGTATTAGGCACATATTCGAACTTATGCGCGTTTACCTTGATCACTTGCTCAGCTTCGGTAGAAGACAAATCTGCGAATACAGCAGTCCCCGTGAGCAGGCCAAGAACCAAGCTGGCAATTACAACCATATATGACTTTCTCATGGCTTAACCTTTAATAACCGGATATTCGTTAATAGAAAATGAGGGGGAGCTGGAACCAGCCTTCACCTCCCTGAAACCAATGCCTTTGTATGGAGTTTCCGCATCCCATGGGATAGGAGTGCGTTTGAGTTGTGAGCCCGGCGCTGGCAAAGGAAACATTAAAGATTTAGCTGAGTGATGAGGGATATGCCCTGTCATGTGAAAGTTCTCTTGATGAATGTGCCCATAGAAAACCGTGACATTTCGGTAAGGCATTAATAATTCGATAGCTGCGGCACCATCCGTAGTTGCCCAATCCCACTGAGGGTATAGATCAAATAAAGGACGATGAGTAAACACCACGATATTCTGGTCTTTGCTAAAGCTATTTAATACCGATTGCAGCCAACTCAATTGCTCACCGCCAAGAGCGGCCGTGGGGTCAGAAACATTATCAAGAACGATAAACTGAATACCTTTATGCTCAAACGTGTAGTGCGTTTCGCCAAAAAACTCTTTGTAAGCTTCTCCATTATCTAATGCGGCATCGTGCTCACCAGGCGTAAAACGCACATTTTTTACTTTTAGTTGCCCTACAATTTCTTTGAACTCACCCAATCTACGTCGACGCTCATTGGGGTTGTCAGTGGTATGCGTTAAGTCGCCCGTAAAGAAAATGAAATCCGGCAACTGCTCCAAGGCATTCACTGCATCAACCGCTTTCTGGAGTGTCCCGGATGCATCCGGATTGATGGCCTCTCCTTTAAAGCCCCAATGAGTATCCGACATTTGCACAAAGTAAAAGTCATCCGGGTTTGTCGACGAGATTGTATCCATGCCTGCTGCCATGGCCTTTCCTGCACCTGGCATTAATCTTGAGGAAAATACAACGCCTACTCCAAACCCAGCTAGTCTAAGAAAGTGTCTGCGATCAATCGTATTATTCATGTGTACTCCATAAGTAAGTTTTAGAACTACTGCTCTTAATACTTGCCATGGAGCATTCGTATTCCAATATAAATAAATATTTTTTGATGGGAATAAACTTATGGTTTACTAGGTATTGATTAAGTTATGCCCTTCATATCAAAGGAATCGTAATTTGTTCGCTGGGAATAAAACCAAGAGATTTGAAGTATTGATTTCAGAGCATTTAGATGCTGCATACAATCTGGCCCGCTGGCTGATGGGCAATGAAGCCGATGCCAGGGATGTAGTCCAAACTGCATCGCTCAGAGCATTGACCTATATGGAAAGTCTGCGTGGCCAGGAAGCTAAAGCCTGGTTCCTCGGAATAATTAGAAACTGCTGCATGACGGCCTTGGGCGAACGCTCTGGACGCGTTGCAGATATTGACGTCGACTCTCTAATAAATAGCAATGATGAATTAGCAAAATTAGGGACAAGTGCTTCAAGCCCAGAGCTAGAACTCATGCGCAGAGACGAGCGGTCTAGAGTGAACAGTGCTCTGAGATATCTACCAGTGGGCTATCGGGAAGTACTGATATTACGTGAGATGGAAGAATTGGCTTACGACCAGATAGCCAGTATCACTGGTGTTCCGGTAGGCACAGTGATGTCCAGGCTATCAAGAGCCAGACAAAGTTTTAAACAAGCATTTCTGATATCGAGTGAAGGAGAATCTGTATGACCGATTTATCAGAAGACACCGAGGTTAAGAAATTACTCAAAACCCAGGCAGAATATTTTGTTGCACCTGCAGATTTGCGGAACCGCCTTACCCAAAGCATGCAGTACGCAGAGCATAAAAAGAACTTCAGCCCATCCTCACTACTAGGCTGGCTAGGGGCGCCTGCTCTTCAACTTACTTCAAGCTTTGCCATTGGTGCCTTAATGGCATTCTTGATAACTGGGGCCTGGATTTCAGGGCAGCAGGACCAAAAATCCAACCTGCTTGCGCTAGCAGCAGATCATGCACATGCGATGGTGACCCAGAATACTATCGAGATCGCATCGTCTAACATGCACACGGTGAAACCTTGGCTAAGTAGTCAATTGGGGTATTCCCCCTTGGTTTTTGATCTGGCAGAACAAGGATTTCCATTAGTAGGCGGCAGGCGAGGTTTTATAGGCGCGACACCTGTAGCCGTGGCCGTTTATTCATATCGACAGCACGAGATTGATGTTTATGTATTAAAACCAGCGCTATATCAAAAATTCCCAAAAAATCTTGAATCTATGGATGGTTTTAATATCACCAGTTGGCAGGTCGATGGGCTTAATTACATTGCAATTTCGGATATGAACGCTAACCAGCTGAGGGCCTTTGGCACTTTACTGAGCAGTCAGCAAGAAATTAACCAATGATGGTTGATATGCTCATAGTCTAGAGAGGCATTTTCCCCATATCCAGCTCGTGAAGTCGAGGGCCTTGATTCTCGAGAAATCAGTAAGAACATTTGAAGCAGAAACAACGCATTCAATCGAGTTGCAACAACATGGTTGGCATGGCTATTTTGAACAACTTTAAAAATACGTCGAAGCAAATTAATCGGCTTCATACGCTCTTCCAAGATACCTGAATGATTGTTTGACAGGCCATTTGGGCACAGCTACTCTGAGGCCATATGAAAATTGTAATACGTTAATTAGCTAGTAAGCCACCCTGATTTATTTCCATGACTGACATCCCAACGACTGATAGGAGAATTAAATGTCGAAAGCCGACACGTGTTGCAGCCTAGCTCCATACTTTGAAGTAGATGAAGGCAAATTGCCTGAGTTCAAAGCGTTAGGTGAAAAGTTCGTTGAGCGCACTAAGAGCGAGCCCGGTTGCCTGTTCTACGCATTTTCGTTCAGCGGCCAAACCGCTCATTGCCGTGAAGGTTATGATGACGCGTCTGCATTATTAGCTCACCTAGAAAATGTGGGGGCACTTCTGCAAGAGGCCCTGAAGATCGCCAAAATCTCACGCCTTGAGGTGCATGGGCCGGCAAGCGAACTCGATAAATTGCGTAGTCCGCTAGCCGATCTAAACCCGCAGTGGTTTACATTAGCCAAAGGGGGCATTCGTCGCTAGGCAAGGGATCATGACAAGCTAGCTAAATTGGCATCTCGAGATTTGATAAGCGGGAAAAAATCATCAAATTATCAGTAAGTTAGAAGAGAGAATGAGAAATGAAGAAGCTTTTTTACATAGACTATCCTCAGGAGTCTTATGAAGGCCAAATGCACAGGTATCGCTGCGTTTACTGCAAGCAAGAGACGACGACCATCAATGGCAAACTTGAAGGGCATCTCCCATCTTGTGAATATAGAATAAAACTAGAAAAATCAGGATATGAAGCAGTCGGCTCATCAGTCAAACCGGCATCCAACGATACTGATGATTTTGATTAAGCGTTTCGGACTTGCCTTGAGAAATTAGCCAGATCACCACAATTCGTTAATCTTGGCATTGGCCGCTATTTACCAGTGCCGACTTCCTCTCGACATCAGCATTCCAGGCGTTCGCCGATCTTGACTACAGTCATGGTGTTAGTACCGCCAGATTTACCTATAGGCTCGCCAAAAGTGATCAGGATCAAATCCCCCTCTATCACTGCGCCACGACGCAGTAACTCTTCCTCCATTTCCTGCAGAATCATATCGCGGTTCTTACCGCTCTGATCTATAGGATATGGGTAAACACCACGATGCATGGTGAGCTTGCGGCGTGTTGATTTATCCGGGGAAAGTGCATAGATAGGCACACTGGTACCAGAACGCGATAACCACATGACCGAGTTACCCGATTGCGTGAGTGCGGCAATTGCCTTCACTTTCAGATGCCCTGCAGTGTGGATGGTTGCTTCAGAGACTGCTTCATCAATACGGTGAAAGCGTTTGTGCAGTCGTTGCCCAGAAAGCAGGCTATGGTCATATTCCTTTTCAGCCTGCAAACATACACGGTGCATGGCCTGGACTGACTCCAGCGGGTATTTACCGGCGGCACTTTCGGCCGAGAGCATAACGGCATCAGTGCCATCGAGTACCGCATTGGCCACATCTGACACCTCGGCACGCGTGGGAATGGGATTATGTACCATCGACTCCATCATCTGTGTAGCAGTGATCACCAGCTTATTCTGCGCACGAGCCATACGTATCATACGCTTCTGCAAGCCAGGAACAGCCGCATCGCCAACCTCCACACCCAGATCACCGCGCGCCACCATAATGACATCAGAGGCATCGATAATTTCCTCCAGTGCATCGATTGCTTCGGCACGTTCAATTTTAGCAACGATGCTGGCATTAGAGCCGGCAGCTCGCGCCAGGTCACGCGCCAACCGCACATCGGCACCACTGCGTGGAAAGGAGATGGCGATAAAGTCGGCATCCAGTTCAGCCGCAGTCTTGATATCCTCCCGGTCTTTGGCTGTGAGCGCCTCAGCCGCCAGGCCACCACCCAGGCGATTAATGCCCTTGTTGTTGGAAAGCGTACCGCCAGCCTTGATGGTGCAATAGATTTCATTGTCCTGCACTTTATCCACGACCATGACAATACGGCCATCATCCAGCAGCAACACGGTGCCTGTATCAACCTCTTTGGGTAGTGTTTTGTAATCAAGACCTACGCGTTCCTGATCACCGATCTGACAATCAGCATCCAGGATAAAAGAGTCACCAACTTTCAGTTCAATCTTTCCATCCGCAAATTTTCCAATACGAATCTTCGGACCTTGCAAATCACATAGCACACCAATCGGGCGTTTAAGCTCGTTGGCAATAGCGCGCACCATGGCTGCGCGGTTGATATGGTCTTGCGCTGTGCCATGTGAGAAATTCAGCCGTACCACGTTGACACCAGCATCTATCATGCGCGCCAGCATTTCCTGACTGTTGGATGAAGGGCCTAGGGTTGCCACGATCTTGGTTTTACGTAGGGTCAATTCGGTCTTTCTATCAATAGCCTATTAAACAAAAAGGGGAGCATCCCAAAAGTGGAAGGCTCCCCTAATGATACTCGCATGCCAGTGGCTAGGTAGCTGACATTACCAAGCTTAGCCAGCTTTCGCGCGCTGCTCCAATATCTCAACTGCTGGCAGTTTTTTGCCTTCCAGGAACTCAAGGAATGCCCCACCTGCAGTAGAGATGTAAGAAACCTGATCATAAATATCGTATTTCTGTATCGCTGCAATGGTGTCGCCACCGCCAGCCAGCGTAAATGCCTCGGTCTTGGCAATGGCCTCAGCAATGGTCTTGGTGCCCTCGCCAAACTGGTCAAATTCAAATACGCCAACCGGGCCATTCCAGACTACAGTGCCCGCTTTCATAATAATGTCTGCCAATTCCTTAGCAGATTTTGGGCCAATGTCGAAGATCATGTCATCAGCCGCCACTGCATCAGCATCTTTCAGCACTGCTGGCTCATCCGAGGCAAATTTCTTACCGCAGACAACATCTACAGCGATCGGTACCGCTGCACCGCGTTTGGACATTTTGTCCATGAGTGCCTTGGCAGTTGGCACCAGATCATCTTCATATAACGATTTGCCTACTTCATGGCCTGCTGCCTTGAGGAAGGTATTGGCAATGCCACCGCCCACTACCATCTGGTCGACCTTTTCTGCGAGGCTCTCCAGCACGGTCAGCTTGGTACTGACTTTGGAGCCGCCAACAATAGCCACCATGGGACGTGCGGGCTTGAGCAAAGCCTTGGTCAACGCATCCAGCTCTGCCACCAGCAAAATACCGGCGGCGGCCACTGGTACAAACTTGGCTATGCCATGCGTAGAGGCCTCAGCACGGTGCGCAGTACCAAATGCATCCATGACAAAAATATCGCACAGCTTGGCGTATTTTTGTGACGTTTCGTCGAGACTCTTTTTCTCGCCCTTGTTGAAACGGCAGTTCTCCAGCAGCACCAGCTCGCCTTCAGCTACATCAAACCCACCGTCCACCCAGTCTTTAACCAAACGTGCGGGTTTACCGAGCTTGGCGGCAATCACATCGGCCACCGGCTTCAGCGAATTCTCTTCCGAATACACGCCTTCTTCCGGACGACCCAAGTGTGAGGTCACCATCACTTTTGCACCAGCCTTGAGTGCGTACTCAATAGTCGCCATCGATGCTGTGATACGCGCATCAGACGTCACTTTTCCGTCTTTCACTGGCACGTTGAGATCGGCACGAATAAAGACGCGTTTGCCCTTGAGATCAAGGTCGGTCATTTTGGTTACAGACATTCTTACTCCCTAAATTCATTCTCAGCGTGTCAGCTTGGCATCGCACTGAGTAATCGAGCGAACGAGATGAAGCGCGAGGCACCCGGAGCGCACAAAACGAGACAGTACAGTTAGTACGGCGAGTTTTGGAGCACCCCGCAACAAAGTGGTTCGCTCGTGCAGCCGATTAATCAAGCGATATGGCGAACCAAGCGCATCAAGTTACAGGTATACCCATACTCATTGTCATACCAGGCCACCACCTTGACGAAGGTCGGGTCAAGCTGGATGCCGGCATCGGCATCGAATACTGACGGGCAGGTTTCGCCGCGGAAATCGGTAGAGACCACCTTTTCGTTGGTAAAGCCAAGCACACCTTTGAGCGGGCCGCTCTCCGAGGCAGCCTTCATAGCAGCCACAATTGCCTCATAGGTCGTTGGATTATTCAGTTCAACAGTCAAGTCGACTACTGACACGTCAGAAGTCGGGATGCGGAATGCCATGCCGGTAAGCTTTTTATTGAGCTCGGGGATAACCTTACCCACGGCCTTGGCAGCACCAGTAGAGGAAGGGATGATGTTTTCCAGAATGCCGCGGCCACCGCGCCAATCCTTGTTTGATGGGCCATCCACAGTCTTCTGTGTGGCAGTGGCGGCGTGTACCGTAGTCATCAATCCACGCTTGATACCGAAGTTGTCATGCAACACCTTGGCCACCGGAGCCAGGCCGTTGGTAGTACAGGAAGCGGCGGAGACAATCGCTTCGCCCTTATAGGTGTCGTGATTCACGCCATAAACAAACATCGGCGTGTCATCCTTGGATGGTGCAGATTGAACCACCTTCTTGGCACCAGCGTCGATATGCTTCTGGCAGGTTTCCACCGTCAGGAAGAAACCAGTACATTCAATGATGATGTCAGCGCCGACCTCATCCCACTTCAGGTTGGCTGGGTCTTTTTCAGCGGTCAGGCGTATGGTTTTGCCATTGACGACCAGGTTGTTGCCTTCGACTTTCACATCGCCCTTGAACTTGCCATGCACAGAGTCATGCTTGAGCAAGTAGGCCAGATAATCCGGCTCCAACAAGTCATTGATCGCAACAACTTCTATATCCGTGAAATCCTTGATCGCAGCACGGAACACCATACGGCCAATACGGCCAAACCCATTGATACCAACCTTGATTGCCATCTTCAATTCCTCAGTTTCATCTTCAGAAAAAAATAAAGCACCCCGCGAGGTGCCTTATTTTTTGTTACATCATATCAATTCACAATTACAGAACGGACTTGACGGTGTTCACTACATTTTCCACCGTGAAGCCGAAATGTTTCATGAGTACGCCACCAGGAGCAGACTCGCCAAAGGTGTCGATACCCACCACAGCACCATCCAAACCAACATATTTACGCCAGAAGTCAGGGTGGGCAGCTTCCACTGCAACACGCTTCACGCCCGGGGTCAGCACACTGTCGCGGTAAGCCTTGTCCTGTGCGTCGAACACGTTGGTGGATGGCATGGAGACCACGCGCACCTTCTTGCCGGCAGTATTCAATTCAGCAGCGGCCTTCACAGCCAGATCCAGCTCAGAACCGTTGGCAATAATGATGACATCAGCCTTGCCAGCCACGTCAGAGAACACATAACCACCCTTGCGGATCAGGTCGAAGTGCGCTGTGTCATGCTTGATGCCGGCGACGTTTTGGCGGCTCAGTACCAGACTGGATGGGCCATCTGTGCGTTCAACTGCAGCTACCCAAGCAACAGCAGTCTCAGTGGAGCTACCTGGACGCCATACATTCATACGTGGGATGTAACGCAGACCAGAAGTATTTTCTACTGGCTGGTGAGTTGGGCCGTCTTCGCCCTGACCAATGGAGTCGTGAGTCAGCACGTAAACAACACGTTGCTTCATCAGCGCAGACATACGCATGCCGTTCTTCATGTAGTCAGAGAACATGTGGAAAGTACCGCCGAATGGCAGCAGACCACCATGCAATGCCATGCCGTTCATGATGGCTGCCATACCGAATTCGCGCACACCGTAGGAGATGTAGTTACCTGGCTCCTTACCGCTCACGTGCTTGAAGCTGCCCGTGCTGGTCAGGTTGGAACCGGTCAGGTCAGCAGAGCCGCCGAGAAATTCGGGCAGAACTGGCGCCAGAGCACCGATCACGTTTTGTGAAGCTTTACGGGTTGCAACACCTTCTGCCTTTTCGTTGGTGGCAGCGATCATTGCATCAGTTGCTTGCTTCCAGTTAGCTGGCAATTTATTTGCCATGCGACGCTTGAATTCAGCAGCTTCGGTCGGGAATGCTTTTGCATAGGCATCAAACTTGGCGTTCCATGCGGCCTCAGCAGCAGCGCCCTTGGCCTTGGCATCCCAACCGGCGTATACGTCAGCAGGTACTTCAAATGGAGGATAGTTCCAACCAATAGCGGCACGGGTAGCAGCAACTTCATCGTCACCCAATGCAGCGCCGTGGCAGTCATGGCTACCGGACTTGTTTGGAGAACCCTTGCCGATGATGGTCTTGCAGCAGATCAGTGATGGCTTGTCAGTGACCTTCTTCGCAGCTTCGATAGCTTTCTGAATTGCTGCAGAATCGTGACCATCTACTGATTGAACATGCCAGCCGTATGCCTCGAAACGCTTGGCGGTGTCGTCGGTATACCAGCCTTCGATGTGGCCGTCGATAGAGATACCGTTGTCATCCCAGAATGCAACCAGCTTGCCCAGGCCCCAGGTACCGGCCAGCGCGCAAGATTCATGGGAAACGCCTTCCATCATACAGCCGTCGCCCAGGAACACGTAGGTGTAGTGGTCAACGATGTCGTGGCCTGGCTTGTTGAACTGGTTGGCCAGCAGCTTTTCTGCCATGGCGAAACCGACGCCGTTGGCGATACCCTGACCCAGAGGACCAGTGGTGGTTTCTACGCCAGGAGCGTAGTGGTATTCAGGATGGCCTGCACACTTGGAATGCAGTTGACGGAAAGTCTTGATGTCATCAATAGTGACGTCATAGCCAGTCAGGTGCAACAGGGAGTAGATCAGCATTGAGCCATGGCCGTTGGACAGTACGAAACGGTCACGGTTAGCCCAATTCGGGTTCTTTGGATTGTGGCTCAGGTTGTGATTCCATAATACTTCAGCAATTTCAGCCATGCCCATAGGTGCGCCTGGGTGGCCGGAATTTGCCTTTTGTACGGCATCCATGGACAGTGCACGGATGGCGTTGCATAAATCGGTACGAGTTGCCATTTCTATCTCCCTCATCTTTCAAACCGGGTTGGTTAAAGAGAAAAAGGCAGCTTCCCAGCCATTTATGCGGGAACCAGCCTTACCTCAAATTCATGGAATCCCCCTCAGTACAGGATTTTGCTGTTGCTAAATTCTTTGTTTTTGTCAGGGGTATAGGCCGTAATTATTGCCTAGTTGCCCATTTTGAGCAATACCACCCTACCAGACAAAGGGCATTCTACTTCATGCTGCGTCCTTCCATTTGATAGAGCACCCAATACTGGCAATCTGCTCGCGCGGCCCCTGGCCTGTCTCGGCAATCAGCTTCATCGCATGGAATAAGTCGCGTGTGCTATGTTCGGCAGTCTCCTTGCGCGACTCGTCAAAGCGGCCGCGGTACTGCAATTCAAAATCAGCATTGAAGCCAAAGAAGTCTGGCGTGCAGACTGCGTCATAAGCCTTGGCTACTGCTTGGGTCTCATCCAGCAAGTAGGGGAAGGGGAAAGCAAACTCTGTTGCAACCTCTTTCATACGCTCAAAACTATCATCGGGAAATGCAGCCACGTCGTTAGATTGAATGGCAACCGCATTGATACCCAGCGCCTTGAGTTCTCGCAGGTCGGCCACGAGCCGGGGCCGTATCGCCTTCACATAAGGGCAATGGTTGCAGATAAACATCACCAGTGTACCTTTGGGGCCGGCTGCATCCCTGAGCGTCCACAACCTGCCATCAACGCCAGGCAAGCTAAATTCAGGCGCTTTCCAGCCAAAATTACACACAGGCGGGTTTAGGCTTACCATTTCTTGCACTCCTTCAATTAGAATCCTTAGTTAATAATCTTATCACTTGGCCGAAACCATGCCCAATGCACGTTTCTATCATCCAGAAAAGCTTTCTCCTGGTGCTATTGTGGGCTTGACGATCAATGCAGCCACGCATGCCAGCCGCGCTCTGCGCATGCAAGCTGGGGACAAAGCTATCTTGTTTAACGGCGATGGTAATGATTACCTTTGCGAGTTGGCCATGGTCAAAAAGAACGAGGTGGTCGCCAAGGTAAAAGGCGTTCACCAGGTAAGGAGTGAATCACCGCTAAAAATAAGGTTGGCACAAGCCATCTCATCCGGGGACCGTATGGATTTCACCATTCAGAAAGCGGTGGAGATGGGCGTCACTTCCATTCAGCCCATCGCCAGCCAGCGTAGCGTGGTGAAATTATCTGGCGAGCGCGCCGAAAAACGCCGTGAGCATTGGCAAAATGTTGTCATCTCGGCCTGTGAACAATCTGGTAGAGCCATCGTTCCCGAAGTTTTGCCAGCCCTACCACTGGCTAACTGGTTAGCACAGAACCCAATGACTGGATTGCGCATCACGCTATCCCCAACCGCCACTCAATGCCTGCATGACTTAGCCGAACCCAATGACGAAATCTGCCTGCTTATCGGCGCCGAGGGCGGGTTAACAGATAATGAAATCGACTTGGCTACCAGCCATGGATTTATACCAGTACGCTTGGGAAAAAGAATCTTGCGCACGGAAACCGCACCGCTAGCAGCAATTGCTGCGATTCAGACACTCTGGGGTGACTACAAAGACTAAACTCTCATTTTTATTGCGTTTTAAGTATATTTGTATAAAAATATGCGTATAAAACAATTTACAGGGTTTGTATGTCTATAGGTAATGCCATTCGTAAGCGGCGCAAGGCGCTAAATCTGACGCTGCAAGAGCTGGCCAAGCTGGTCGATGCTGACAGCGGCAACCTCTCACGCATAGAGCGTGGCACACAAGGGGTATCAGAAGCCATGCTCATGCGGCTGTGTGCGGCCCTTGATTGCTCAGCAGCTTATCTATACTCGCAAACTGAAACTGCCGTAGGCGCGTCATCGCCTGCAAGCCCAAGATTCAACCTGTTACAGCCACAGGAATTCGTCCGTTGGTTCCGTTCTGCCGCGCCCTACATCCATGCTTTCGGCGGACGCACTTTTGTTATCGCCTTTGGCGGTGAAGTCGTTGATGATGGCCAATTCGTAGCGTTATCGCATGACCTCAACCTGCTAGCCAGCCTGGAAGTTCGGCTGGTACTGGTACATGGCGCAAGGCCACAGATTGAATCGCGCCTGAAGCGTGCCAGAGTCGAAACCAAGCTGGTAGGCGGCCTGCGCGTTACCGACGATGATGCCTTGGAATCAGTCAAAGAAGCTAACGGCGCCGTACGTGTCGAGATCGAATCCCTATTATCCATGGGCCTGGTCAATTCACCCATGGCTGGGTCGGATATCCGCGTCGCCAGCGGTAACTTTGTTACCGCAAAGCCTCTAGGCGTGCGTGATGGCGTGGATTTGCAACATACCGGTGAGGTACGCAAGATTGACGCTATTGGTATCCAGAAACGACTGGACGACGGCGAGCTGGTGCTGCTATCTCCGCTCGGTTACTCACCTACTGGCGAGGTTTTCAACCTCACACTGGAAGATGTGGCGGTCAGCGCAGCCATTGCGCTGGATGCGGATAAGCTGATTTTCCTCATGGATTCATCCGGCGTACACAACGTGCGTGGTGAGCTTTTGCGTGAGATGACGGCAGACAAAGCTAGGAATCTGTTGCGGCATACGCAGAAAAATGGTCCCGACAGTATTACGGAAGACGAAGCTTACTACCTGCCGGCTGCGGTACGCGCCTGCGATGGCGGCGTATCGCGTACCCACCTGATCAGCCGTCACGTGGACGGCGCTATCGTACAAGAGCTGTTTACCCACGACGGCATAGGCACTATGGTGACCGAAGAGCCGCTGGAGGCCATGCGTGAAGCAGATATTGGCGACGTTGGCGGCATCCTGCAACTGATCGAACCGATGGAAGCTGAAGGTATTCTGGTGCGGCGTGGGCGCGAACGGCTGGAGATGGAGATCGACCATTTCTTTGTGCTGGAGCACGACGGCATCATCATCGGCTGCGCAGCGCTCTATCCATTTCCGGATGAACGCAAGGCAGAGCTGGCCTGCATGGCGGTTCACCCTGGTTTCAGGCGCGGCGGGCGTGGAGACCGGCTGCTCAAGTACAGCGAAGAACAGGCCTTGAAACGCGGCATCAACACGCTGTTTGTACTAACTACACGTACCGAACACTGGTTTATAGAGCGCGGGTTTGCCGAGACAGACATTTCAGCCCTGCCTCCGGCGAAGAAGGAACTATATAACCTGCAACGCCGCTCCAAGGTGTTCATCAAGCACATCTAGCTTGCTTGACGGGATTTCCTCAATAGGGAATCCCGTCCCCTCTTGAAATTTTCCAGACACTCCTCATCTGGGGTTCAGGAGCAAAACTCCAACTAATTTTTAATTGAATTGAAAGGAAACGATGATGGCTAACATTACCCGTATCGATCCGTTCAGCGTGAGCGGGCTCGATCCATTCGAAGATGTATTCAAAGGTTTTTTCCGTCCAGTCAACCTGGATCGATCTGCACAGCCACAACTAAAAATGGATGTGCAGGAGAACGACACTGGTTACACGGTAAACGCAGAGATTCCCGGCGTGGATAAGGAAAATATCCACGTCACTATCGATGGCAACCATATCTCCATCAGCGCCGAAGTTCGTCGCGAGAATGAAGTGAAGGAAGGCGAGCGCGTCCTGCGCAGCGAACGTTCCTTTGGCAAGGTGTCGCGTAGTTTCGTGCTGGAAAATGAAGTGGATGAAGCCAAGGCAGAAGCGCATTACAAGGATGGCGTATTACAGTTGGTGCTTCCCAAGAAGGCAGTGACCGCCGCGAAGAAGCTGACAGTAAACTAACCTACCAAATTCAACTCTCTCCTCCCTGAGCGGCCCTTGTGGCCGCTTTTTTTTATGCCTGGGAACCATCCAGCAATTGTATCCAGTGGGTCACGGGCACTTCACTTTCCACTTGCAGGTGTGTGAGGCAGCCGATATTCGCAGTCGCGATGATTGCTGGCCCATGCTTTTGCAGATTGGTCAGCTTGCGTGACCGTAATTCGCCAGCCAGCTTAGGCTGCAGGATCGAATAACTACCAGCCGAGCCGCAACAAACACCGGCCTCCTCAACGGGTAGCACCTCAAACCCGGCTTGGCTCAGCACCCTCTCAACACGGCCATCCAGCTTCAAGGCATGCTGCAGGCTGCAAGGTGACTGAAAAGCCACCCTTCGCCCGTGACCGACATTAGGAATGGGCAAGTTCTCTAATAGCTCAACCGGATCATGGCATAGCGCTGAAATTCGTGCCGCCTTCTGTGCATAGCGGCTGTCGTGTCGCAGCAGATACCCATATTCATGCACCATAGCCCCGCATCCACTAGCAGTGATAATGATTGCTTCCACACCCGCCTCGATATATGGCCACCAGGCATCAATATTAGCTTTCATATAGGCTAGGGCTTCATCTTCAGCCGCCAGGTGGTGGCTCAACGCCCCGCAGCATCCAGATACTATCGGTAATACTGAAATCCCCTGTGCATCCAGGAGTCGCGCCAAGGCGCTATCAATACCAGGTTCAAGCTCAGGCTGTACGCAACCGACGGGAATCAGTACGCGCCTCGCATGTCGCGCAGGCGGCCAAGTGCCAGCGGGCTTGGCTAAAGGGATACGCTTTCGCAAACCATCAGGTAATACTGGCCGTAAAACCCGGCCCAGTTTAAGCAGCAGGCTAAATTTCTCTGTTGAAGGCACTACCCAGCGTATGCCGCGCCGTAACAATCTCTGTAGCAAGCTACGCGATACACGCCGCTCAATCTCAACACGGCCGATATCCGCCAGCCGGGCATATTGCACACCGGACGGGCAAACTGTTTCACAGGCACGGCAGGTCAGGCAGCGATCAAGATGTAGCTGTGTCTGCTCGCCAACAGCCTCGCCTTCAAGCAAGCCTTTGATGAGATAAATACGGCCACGCGGGCTATCCAGTTCATCGCCCAGTAGTTTGTAAGTCGGGCAAACTGCGGTGCAAAAACCACAATGCACACAGCTGCGCAGAATGGCATCGGCCTCCTTGCCCGCTTCGGTCTGTGAAAATTCGTGAGCGATGCGCGTCTGCATCAGTGCAACCCCAATACGCCAGGGTTAAACAAGCCATGTGGGTCAAAAGATTTTTTCAGGCGCTGGTGTAGTGACAACAATCCTGCTGGCGGCATGGCGCCAAGTACAGGCTGCTGGTCGCGGAACAGGCTAGCGTGGCCACCTTGGGAACGTGCCATATCCTCGACTTCGGTTGCCGGGCATGCTGTATGCCACCAGCGCAAGGCACCTCCCCAATCCATGCATACTTCACCTTCGGGCACATCGATTTTGCTGGCTAAAGGCGCCGAGAGTCGCCAAAGCGGCTGTGATCCGTTAAAGAATGGATGCGTCTGTTCTCGCAAACTTTGCCAGAAACTGGCACCAGTGGCTGCTGGCTCGCCACCAACCTGTGCATGGGCGGCGCGAATAGCAGCCTCGCTGCCGGCCAAGCGCATGAATATATGGCCTTCAGCCCAGGCAAGCCCGGATAATGGAATCGAACACCTGGCCAAGGCAGACATACGCTTGGGCGCATCAGCCAGCGCACACTTAAATAGCAACGTTTGTTCAAGCTCTGGTAGCGGCAATACCTTTAGCGTGATTTCCAGCAGCGCGCCCAACGTACCGCGTGCGCCCACCATGAGCCGTGAAACATCAAAACCAGCGACGTTTTTCATGACCTGCCCACCAAACTGCAATATTTCACCATGGCCGTTCAGCAGCTTTACGCCCAATATATGGTCACGAACGCTGCCAGCATAGGGCCGGCGCGGGCCGGAAAATCCGCAGGCAACGCTACCGCCCAAGGTGGCAGTAGCGCCAAAATGCGGTGGCTCGCAGCCCAGCATCTGTTTGCGTTCAGCCAGCACCGCCTCAATCTCGGCCAGCGGCGTGCCCGCCCGAGCAGTAATAAAAAGCTCACTGGGTTCGTAATCTATGATGCCTGCATGGCCTGCCAGATGAAGCTTGGTCTCTACCTGGGCAGATTGCAGAAAACCTTTGCTGCCACCGCCCACAATCGCAAGCGAATTACGTTGGGCAATCGCCTCTTTCACTTGAGATTGCAAGTCGGCAGCGAGGTCTTGATCCACGTCAGAATCTTTCAAGCTCGGGATGCGCGAGATTCCCCCCATGCACATGCATGGCGCCAAATTCGGCACATCGATGTAGCGTCGGCACGGCCTTACCCGGATTCAATAATCCGCTGGGGTCAAACGCTGCTTTCAACGCATGAAACTGGCTTAATTCGGCAGGGCGAAATTGTGTACACATGCCATTGAGCTTCTCCATGCCCACGCCATGCTCACCGGTGATGGTGCCGCCTACCTCGACGCACAGTTCCAGGATGCGCTGGCCTAACGCCTCGGCTCGCTGCATCTGGCCTTGCTCATTGGCATCGAACAGGATAAGTGGATGCAAATTACCGTCCCCCGCATGGAAGACGTTGGCAACGCTCAGGCCATACTCGCCAGACAATTCCGTGATACGGGTCAGCACCATTGCCAGATGTCGGCGCGGGATGGTGCCATCCATGCAGTAGTAATCCGCAGCGATACGGCCCACGGCTGGGAACGCCGCCTTGCGACCTTTCCAGAATGCCACGCGCTCAGCTTCATCCTTGGCTGTGTGTACCTCAAAAGCCCCGGCATCCAGCATCAACTGGCGTACGCGCATGATGCTCTCGGAAACCTCGGCATTGGCGCCATCGAGCTCGCACAGCAAAATAGCGGCGGCCTGCGTTGGGTAGTTGGCATGCACAAAATCCTCGGCAGCGCGGATAGCCAATTGGTCCATCATCTCGAGCCCGGCGGGGATGATACCCGCAGCAATGATGTCGGCAACAGCGTTGCCAGCCTTAGTAATTTCATCAAAAGCAGCAAGGACCACCTGCGCCTGCTCGGGCACTGGCAACAGGCGCACGGTGATTTCGACCACCACACCCAGCAGGCCTTCCGAGCCACAAAGCAAAGCGAGCAAATCATAGCCTAGGGTGTCCAAAGTCTTGCCACCAATTTCCAGTAGCTCGCCATCCATAGTGGCTATCTTGAGGCCGATAACATTGTGTACGGTAAGGCCGTATTTCAGGCAATGGATGCCGCCAGAGTTTTCCGCAACATTACCGCCTATGGTGCAGGCGATTTGCGACGAGGGGTCAGGAGCATAGTAAAGGCCAGAGGGACGAGTGGCTTCAGATAATGCCAGATTGCAAACGCCCGGCTGTACGACGGCACAGAGGTTGTCAACGTCGATTTCGAGGATGCGATTCATCTTGGCCAAGCCTAGCAGCAAGCCCTGCTGGTGCGGCAAGGCCCCACCCGATAAACCAGTGCCAGCGCCGCGCGGCACCACTGGTATCTGCAATCGACGGCAGAGCCGCAAGATAGCCTGCACCTGGAATGCTGTCTCAGCGAGGCATACCACGCCGGGCAACTGGCGATACATCGAGAGGCCATCGCACTCGTAGGCACGCATGGTCTCGTCTTCATGTAGCACGCAGTCTTTTGGCATGAACTCCAACAGGCCGGTGATCAGCGCATCGCGGCGGGCAGGCCAATCGTTCATGGCATCAGTAGAGACCGGTTACGCGGCCATCATCATCAATATCAATTCGCATGGCGCACGGCTCCTTTGGCAAGCCCGGCATCGTCATGATGTCATCGCAAATCATGACGATGAATTCAGCTCCGGCACATAGTCGAATAGCACGGATGGTAATGATATGGCCAGAGACTGCTCCGCGCTGCGAAGCATCGGTAGTAAAGGAATATTGCGTCTTGGCAACACAGATCGGGTAATGGCCGTAGCCATCCGCCTGCAATTGGTCTATCTGCACTCGCAGCCTTCTCGGCGCAAAGATATCGGCAGCGCCATAAACTTTGGTAGCTACTTTGCGCATCTTCTCCCAAAGTGCATCGCCATCCTCATATACAAACTTCATACTGCTATTGGCTGCTTCTGTGAGCCGCACCACTTCGTGCGCCAACTCGGCAGCGCCCTCCCCACCCTTCGCCCAGTGCTCAGCCAGCACTACTTTCACGCCCTGTGTTGCCATGCGTTCGTTCAGCAATGCAAGCTCGGCATCGGTATCGTGAGCAAAGCGGTTGATGGCGACCACGCAGGGCAGCCCGTAATGTTGCGTGATGTTATGCACATGCCGCTGCAAATTGGCCATGCCAACCTCCAAGGCAGCGAGATTTTCAGTTGTGAGTTCAGGCACCTCGACGCCACCGTGATATTTGAGCGCTCGCACAGTGGCAACAATAACCGCTGCAGCCGGCTGCAGGCCTGACTTGCGGCACTTGATGTCGATGAATTTCTCGGCACCCAGATCAGCACCGAATCCTGCTTCAGTCACCACGTAATCACCCAGCTTGAGCGCGAGCTTGGTCGCAATCACTGAATTACAACCATGTGCAATATTGGCAAACGGGCCGCCGTGTATCAGCGCCGGAGTGTGTTCCAGCGTCTGAACCAGGTTGGGCTTGATAGCATCCTTGAGCAATACCGCCATGGCGCCATGTGCCTTGAGCTGGCTGGCTTGAATAGGTTTACCCTCAAAGCTATAACCAATCACGATATTGCCCAGCCGTTGCTTGAGGTCTTTTAATGATTCTGCCAGGCAGAAAATCGCCATGACTTCAGACGCCACCACAATATCAAAGCCATCCTCGCGCGTCTGGCCATTGACCTTGCCGCCAAGGCCAACGACGATCTGGCGCAAGGCGCGGTCGTTCATGTCCATCACGCGCTTCCAGGTAACCTGGCGCGGGTCTATGCCGAGCGCGTTACCCTGGTGGATGTGATTGTCGATGAGGGCAGATAGCAGGTTATGCGCCAGTGCGATTGCAGAAAAATCACCGGTGAAATGCAGGTTGATGTCTTCCATCGGCACTACCTGCGCATGGCCACCCCCAGCCGCGCCGCCCTTCATGCCGAATACCGGCCCCATGGAAGGCTCACGCAGGCAGACGATAGTTTTTTTACCGATACGGTTCAGCGCATCGCCAAGGCCAACAGTAGTAGTGGTTTTACCCTCACCTGCAGGGGTTGGGCTGATGGCCGTGACCAGGATGAGTTTGCCATTTTTTTGCTGGGCTAACTGTGGGTTGAGCTTGATGTCTATCTTGGCCTTGTATTGGCCATAATGTTCGACCGATTCTTCCACCAAGCCTAGACTTTTAGCGATCTCACTAATTTTCTCAAGCTTTGCTTTTTGCGCAATCTCAATGTCACTGGGCATTCTTATTCTCCCGAAGTCACGGTTAGATTCTCGCATGGTTTGGATCGCAAAGTCATAGGAATTTCAACGCAAGAATTTCCTCTTTCGATGCGCAAATTACGAACATAAATATGGAGTAATCCATGTAAAATACCCGCACATTCATTCACTCCCAGAGAGAGTCAATGCTCACCGACACTAGTGCTGCGCAGAAAGCGCAAATCCTCGCAGAAGCCCTGCCCTACATCAAGCGCTTCTTCGATAAGACGATTGTCATCAAATATGGTGGCAATGCTATGACCGACCCGCACCTTAAGGACTGCTTTGCCAGTGACGTGGTGCTGCTTAAACTCGTCGGTATGAACCCGGTAGTGGTGCATGGTGGCGGCCCACAGATTAACGACATGCTCGATAGGCTCGGCAAAAAAGGTGAATTCATCCAGGGCATGCGGGTGACTGACGACGAGACCATGGATATCGTTGAAATGGTGCTCGGCGGCCAAGTCAATAAGGAAATCGTCAACCTCATCAACCGTCAGGGTGGTAAGGCAGTCGGCCTCACCGGGCAGGATGGCAATTTCATCCATGCACACAAGCTGCTGATGGAAGACAAAGACAACCCGGAGAAGATGATCGATATCGGCCAGGTGGGTGAAATTTCCGGCATTGACCCCAGCATCATCAACTTTCTTGATAGCGGGGATTTCATTCCAGTCATCGCGCCTATCGGCGTGGGTGTGGATGGTGAAACCTACAACATCAATGCCGACGTAGTGGCTGGCAAACTGGCCGAGATACTCGGTGCAGAAAAACTCATCCTGCTCACCAACACCCCTGGCGTACTGGATAAAGACGGCAACCTGCTCACCGGCCTCACGCCGAAGCAGATTGATGACCTAGTGGAAGATGGCACCCTCTCCGGCGGCATGCTGCCCAAGATCAGTTCGGCGCTGGATGCCGCTCGCAGCGGCGTGAAATCGGTGCACATCATCGATGGCCGGGTGGAGCATGCACTGCTTCTGGAAGTGCTGACAGACGAAGGCGTGGGAACGCTGATTAAAGCAAAGTAGTTGATAAATTCACTTTTGCGGGATGAAGCGCAAGGAGCCGCGGAGAGAATGACGAAGGCATATCAACTAGATAGACTAGGAATGAGCGAGCACGTGACGCCGCGATTCGCCCGTAAAATGGATTTATGAAGCGGGTTTGGGTGTTTGACTTGGACGATACCTTGCATAATGCGTCCGCCCATATCTTCCCGGTGATGAATCAGGCCATGACGAATTACATCATGGAGCACCTGAACCTCAACGAGGAAGACGCCAACGCGCTGCGCCGGCATTACTGGGGCATCTATGGCGCAACCATGAAGGGCCTGACGCGGCACCACGGCATCAACCCGCGTCACTTCATGCAGGAGACGCATCAATTCCCCGACCTCGCAGAGCGGGTGATTCAGAGCAAAAGGCTGCGGCACTGCTTGCAGCGGCTCTCCGGGCGTAAGGTAGTATTCACTAACGCGCCCATGAGTTATGCTCTACGCGTGCTGAAACTGATGGGGATAGACGATATGTTTGAGTCCGTCTTTAGCGTGGAATCAACCCGCTTCCACCCCAAGCCATCGTTCCGTGGATTCGCGCAGATACTCAAGGCGATCAAGGCCAACCCGAGGGATTGCGTGATGCTGGAAGACAACCTGGAAGCATTGATGACAGCCAAGCGCCTAGGCATGAAAACCGTTTTAATGAGCAAAAGACTCAGCAAGCCGAGCTACGTAGATGTGCGGCTTAACTCGATACTCAAATTAACACGAACTCAATTGGGGAATTTACATGGCTGGTGAACGTAAACAACAGATCTTAGAGACCTTGGCCAAGATGCTGGAAAGCCCGAAGCGCGAGAAAATCACCACAGCTTACCTCGCCTCTCAACTCGATGTTTCCGAGGCCGCACTCTACCGCCACTTCGCCAGCAAAGCGCAGATGTTTGAAGGCCTCATCGAATTCATCGAGCAGAGCCTGTTTGGCCTCATCAACAAGATCACCTCTGAGGAAACCAATGGCCTTGCCCAGGTACAGCGTATCGTCAGCGTGCTACTCATTTTCGCCGAGAAGAACCCTGGCATGACGCGAGTGCTGATTGGCGATGCACTAGTGAATGAAGATGACCGCCTGCAAGTGCGCATCAACCAGCTATTCGACCGGCTGGAATCCACCCTCAAACAAAGCCTGCGCATCGCCGAAACCCAGACTAGCCGTAAGTTGGAGCCAGAAGCCCAGGCCAACCTGCTGATCTGCTTTGTGATCGGACGTTGGCATCAGTTTGCCAAGAGTGGTTTTAAGCGGAAGCCGATGGAGTTTGTGCGGGAGCAGTTAGGAATTCTGGTTTAGTGACTAATTAGCAAATTATTCCTAAGGAATTTTGTGCGGCTCTATCATTTTGTCAATGAGCAATATGGTCTAGATGACATACGACAACGTCGCTTAAAAATTGCTACGCTTCAAGACCTCAATGATCCTTTTGAGCTTCTCAGTATTGATTGTTCCAATGAATCCATCCGCAGAGCATTTACAGTTCTAAAAGATGAGCTCTCTAAAAATAGAGGGATAATTTGCTTTAGTCGCAAATGGGATAATCCCGTTTTATGGAGCCATTATTCTGATAAGCATAGAGGTCTTTGTTTAGGGTTTGATTTACCCGATGGTCAAAATCAAGTTCATAGAATTTCTTATTCAAGACAGAGGCTCATAGCCGAACTTGATAAGTTAGCTCCTTCCTCTGTCGAAGCCGCTATTGAAATGAAAAAATTGCTTTTTACCAAATATGCTCATTGGAGATATGAGGATGAGGTTAGAGGGTTTGTTACTCTTGAAGAGCAAGACTCAGCAACCCAACTTTATTTTGTTAAATTCTCAGAAGAACTAAAGCTAAAAGAGGTAATCGTCGGAGCATGCTCTACTATTTCTAGAAATACTCTTCATAAAGCTCTTGGAGACCTTAGCTCGTCAGTAAGTGCGATTAAAGCCCGTTTAGCATTTAAGACCTTTCGAGTTGTACGACAACGAAACTCGAGGCTTTGGGAGTAAACCCCAATTAGCTAAGGGAAAATAGGGTCAGCCACGATTACTTTTTCTTCGGCTATCAGAGCGCGTAGGCAATCTATTGTCGATCTACAAAACTACCCATACGGCGGATAACGCTTGCGCTCATCCGCCCTACAAAACACCTAACCATGATGCCGCCAGGAGGCCCGCTGCTATTGCCTCTCGGGGCAGGCTTGAAAGGCCCGTGGTTATTGCCTCGCAGGGCATGCCTTAATTCCCTTTGAATCATAGGTTTTTCTACCTATTTCCATCCACAGGCAAAACCAATAGACTCGCCAGTCGGACAAAACCGATACCTCAATCAAGAAAACACGAACAACATGACCCACTCCATCGAATCAAGCAAACGCTGGTTTGCGCTCATCATTCTCTGCCTGGGCGAGCTGATGATTGTGCTGGATACCACCATCGTCAATGTGGCACTGCCCTCCATCCATGCCGATCTGGCCTTTACCGAGAGCGCACTGGTGTGGGTGGTGAACGCTTACATGCTGACCTTTGGCGGCTTTTTACTGCTGGGCGGACGGCTGGGTGATCTGTTCGGCCAGCGCAAGCTGTTTTTGGCAGGCATTGTGCTGTTCACGGGTGCATCACTGGCCTGCGGCCTTGCCAACTCGCAGACCATGCTGATCGCTGCGCGCGCCATACAGGGCCTGGGCGGGGCGGTGGTGTCGGCGGTTGCGCTTTCACTCATCATGAATCTGTTCACCGAAGACAAAGAGCGCGCCAAGGCCATGGGTATCTATGGGTTTGTCTGCGCCGGTGGTGGCAGTATTGGTGTACTGCTGGGTGGGGTGTTGACCAGCATGCTGAGCTGGCACTGGATATTCCTTGTGAACCTGCCGATAGGCGCGGCAGTGTATGCCATATGCCTGAAGATACTGCCAGCCGGGAAACCGCAGACCGATGTGCGCCATATGGATATCGGCGGCGCGCTGACGATCACTGCATCGCTGATGTTGGCGGTTTATGCGATAGTGAATGGTCACGAGGCCGGCTGGCTCTCAGTGGAGACCTTGAGCCTGTTTGGCCTGGCGATTCTTTTACTCATCAGCTTTCTGGTCATTGAATCGCGCGTGCATCTGCCGCTGGTGCCCTTGCGCTTCTTCCGGCTGTGGAATGTATCAATCGCCAATATCATCGCCGTGTTATGGGCGGCGGCGATGTTTGCCTGGTTCTTCACCTCGGCGCTCTACATGCAACTGGTGCTGGGCTATAACGCCTTGCAGGTAGGCCTGGCTTTCCTGCCATCTAACCTCATCATGGCGATACTCTCACTCGGCGTATCCGCCAAGATTGTGATGCGCTACGGCATTCGCGCGCCTTTGGTGGGCGGCCTGCTACTGGGGGCCATCGGCCTTGGGCTGTTTGCGTTTGCACCTGTAGACGGTAGCTTTGTGTTGCATGTATTACCGGGCATGCTGTTACTCGGGCTTGGTGCCGGGATTGCATTCAACCCGCTATTGCTGGCCGCCATGAGCGATGTATCGCAGGAGGAATCCGGCCTGGCTTCCGGCATCGTCAATACGGCTTTCATGATGGGTGGCGCGCTTGGCCTGGCCATCATGGCAAGCGCTGCGGTGGTGCTCACCGACCACTTGCAGGCTACAGGCATGGAGCCACTGCTGGCGCTGAACGGCGGTTATCAGCTGGCGTTTGGCCTGGGCGCTCTGGCTGCGACGATTGCCGGCCTGCTAGGGTTTGCCATGAAAGTGAAATCAGCGCCTGCTAAGGCTGTACTGCATTGAATATGAGCCCGCGTAAGGCAGATGAGCCTGGGCTCATCTGCCTTACTCAAGTTATTAGCATTTTGACGGCATCTACCCTTGCATCAAACACCGCCTGCTTAATCTTCTCGGGCTCATCAAACTTCTTTGCCACCGCCCCGGCATCCACGGCCATCGCCGCATCCAGCAATTTCAACAATAGCTCTGCCTGCGGAAATGGCTTGGTTTCAAAGCCTGTCCTGCCGCGTGAATCACTCTCGCATGCCAGCAGGAATTCCCTGAACCGCAGCGGCTGACGGATGGCATCGGTATCGTGCAGGAACTGGACGATGGTACCCGGCCGCATCTGCCCCACCGCATGCACCTTGCCGTGGAACTTGGCGACGATGTGCGCTAGCTCCTTGCAATCATTCGGCACACGTAACCTCTTGCAGACATCCTTGAGCAGATGAACGCTGCGCTCTTCATGGCCGATATGGCGCGGCAAAATGTCCGCGGGCGTGGTGCCCTTGCCGAGATCGTGCGTGAGGGCGGCGAAGCGCACGGGCAGCGAATAGTTTTGCGAAGCCGCATAATCAATCACCATCATCACATGTACGCCGGTATCCACCTCCGGGTGATGCTGCGGCGGTTGCGGCACTCCCCACAGCCTATCGACCTCGGGCAGTATCTTTTTCAGTGCGCCACATTCGCGTAGCAGTTCAAACATACGCGAAGGCTTGGCCTCCATCAGCCCCTTGGATAACTCCTGCCAAACGCGCTCAGAGACCAGCGCATCGACTTCGCCATCTTCCACCATCTGACGCATAAGCTGCATGGTCTCGGGAGCCACGGTAAATTCCGTAAAGCGTGCCGCAAAACGAGCCGCACGCAGGATACGCACTGGATCTTCAACAAAAGCGGCGCCGACATGGCGCAAGGTTTTACTTTTGATATCGGCTTGGCCGTTGAAAGGGTCAATGAGTTCGCTATTTTCACCCTTGGCGATGGCGTTGATGGTGAGGTCACGGCGGGCTAAGTCTTCTTCAAGCGTGACATCGGGCGAGGCATATACCTGAAAGCCTTTGTAGCCTTTGGCTGTTTTACGCTCAGTGCGCGCCAAGGCATATTCCTCGTGGGTCTTGGGGTGCAGGAATACTGGAAAGTCCTTGCCAACCGGCTTGTAGCCTTGCGCCTCCATCTGATCCGGCGTGGCGCCAACTACAACGAAATCGCGGTCTTTGACTGGCAAGCCGAGTAATTCATCACGCACAGCACCGCCTACCGTGTAGATTTTCATGATACTAGCGACTAACTGTAGGGCTCGAAACGATCTATGGTCTGGCCTTCCACCTCAGCAGCGGCCAGCCACTCCTGCATGACTGGTAAGGCCAGTATGGTCTCAGCGTAGGCTTTTGCATCAGCCGGTAAATCAACCGCATAGGTACGGAAACGCAACGCCACGGGAGCATAGAAGGCATCTGCAATCGTGAAATGACCGAAGAGGAAAGGCCCGGCTTGCTTGAACCTGCCACGACAATCTTGCCAGATGCTGAGGATACGGACGATATCCTGCATTACTTCCGGCGTGTGGCCTTTACCGGGAAAGCGCTTGCGGCAATTCATCGGCATGAGGTTACGCAGGCTCATGAAACCTGAGTGCATCTCGGCACAAATAGAACGCGCCATGGCTCGCTCGCCAGCGGCTTGCGGCCAAAGCTTGAGCTCAGGATGACGCTCGGCAATATATTCGCAGATAGCCAGACTATCCCAGACATTGACAGCGCCATCCACCAGCACCGGCACTTTGCCGGCGGGGGAATGCTGTAATACGGTGGGCTTGAAATTCTGGTCAAGCAGCGATATCGGTTGCTCTTCAAAGGCAATGCCAGCCTGCTTGAGCAACAGCCACGCCCGCAGCGACCATGAAGAGTAATTCTTGTTGCCGATGATGAGCTTGTAGGCCATGGCGATTAACTAGCGACCAGCGTATCCACGGTAGCGGTTATAGGCATTACGTGGCGTGCGGTTTACCAGGTAATCCGGCACCACGACTTCCAACGCGGTGGGCTGTATGCCGAAGACTTTGGGAAATTCGCCCTGGCAGACGTTATCTACCTGCATGGAGTAAAGGTTATCGCGGGTCATGAGCTTGATCGGCAGCAGCTCCATGGCGTAAGCCTGCAGATAAGAGAGCTGATCGTTAAGGCCAATGATACGGCGCTTGATGCCCAGGATATCGGCCACCATCTGCACCAGCTCACGCAGGGTGTAGACCTTGGGGCCACCGAGATCATAGGCCTGGCCGTAAGTATCAATATCTTCCATGCTTTTGACGAAAGCCTGCGCCACATCCTCTACCCAGACTGGCTGGAACTTGGCTTCCGGCTTGGCCAGCAGCACGACGGGGAGAAGTTTTACCAGGCTGGCGAACAGGGTGATAAAGCTATCGCCACGACCGAATATCACCGATGGGCGGAACACCGTGACGTGCAATTGGTTGGCGTAATCCATGACCACTGCCTCACCAGCAGCCTTGGAGCGTAAATAGGCACTTGGCCCATCAATGCTGGCTTGCAAGGCACTCATGTGCAGCAGGCGTGTGATGCCCTGCGTATGGCAGATATGGGCAAGGCGCCGTGGCAATTCAGCATGCGCCATGGTGAAAGTCATCTTGCGGCTTTCATGCAGAATACCTATCAGATTGACCACAGCCTGGCTACCACGCATGGCCTCAGCCAGCGCATTGTCATCCATGACATCGCACTCGACCACATCGACGTTAGGCAGCAAAATTAGGTGTTTCGCACGCTCACGCCGACGAGTCAGCACCTTGACCTGGTAACCGGCAGCATCCAGCCGAGCCACGATAGCACTGCCAACAAAGCCGGAGCCACCCAATACACATACTTGTTTGATACGCATTCTTCCCTCTATTGATCGACGTCTTCGGTAGGCATCACGCCACCGCTACCCGAGATTACACCCAGGCGTTGTTTTAGTGTCTGGAACCTGGCGCCCAGCCTGTGCGCATAAAAATAGGCATTGCTCATCACCTTTTGCACATAGTTGCGCGTCTCGCTGAATGGTATGGTTTCAGCATAAATCGCGCCTTCCAGCGGCGTGCCGGCGGCCCAGCGCTTGGCACGGCCAGGACCGGCATTATATGCTGCAGTCGCCATCAGCGTCTGTCCGCCCATCTGGTCCAGCACGTGCCGCAAGTAATAGGTGCCCAGCTGGATGTTGGTATCCATCTGGCTGATTTTCCCGCTATGGTAACCCACCAGGCCCAGCTTTTTGGCGATCCATTTGGCGGTTGCAGGCATCACCTGCATGAGCCCGCTGGCACCAACACCAGACTTGGCATGCGTGATAAAGCGGCTTTCCTGCCTAGTCAATCCGTACACCCAGGCTTCATCCAGCCCTTGCTCCTTTGCCGAGCTTTCTATGAGGTCCCGGTAGGGCGTAGGGTAACGCAACGAGTAATCGTGCAAAAATTTGGTTTTGTCTGCGGTGATGATAGCCAGGTCATACCACTCCTGGCGTGCGGCCAGTTCAGCCGCTGCAATCATCTGTTTGTCATCGAAATCCTTGGTAGCCCAAGCCCATTCTGTGCGGGATTCCCAGCGCAGATCAAGGCGCTCCAGCTCAAGCGCACGCTGTATGGCAGGAATTGCGCCGATGGCTTTTACCTCATCATCGGTGGCCTTGTAATAGCTGGGCGGCTCGCTCATCACGTCGCCCAGCTCGTCTTCTGCCAGCAGCCCGTAATAGGCACGCTCACGGCCAAGATCAACCAGGATGGCATTAGCTTGTGGTATCTGCTTTTGCTCTTTGAGTGCACGGGCTTTCCAATAGCGCCAGACAGATTCGGCTTGCTGGCTTGGCGACATTTCTGCGATGGTGGCTTGCAGAACAGGCCAGTTCTGCACACGCATGGCGGCACGGGCTTTCCAGGCTAGCTGTTCCTTATCCAAGTCTTTTGCGTGATCAAACCACTCCAAAGCGGCCGGGTCGTGCCTGCGGGCGGCGTGTAGTGCGAAGCGCCCCCACATATAACTACGGTCTTCGGCATCGTAGGACGACTGCAATTGTGTCCAAGTAATCAGGGCAAAATCTGGCTGGCTGCGCGCAACGCGGTCCAGCATATAAAGATTGAGCTCGCGGCCGAATTTTGTTTTGATGGAAACGACTTTCTTATCGAGCATGCGCTGCGGATTATCGTTGGCCTTATCAATGAGCTTGAGATTGGCTACCTCGAGTTTTGCCAGCCGCTGCAATGCAGACTTCGCCACGCTGATCTTGCCATCTGCCAAGGCTAACCTGGTTCGCGCCCAGATATCCTCCTCGGTCAGCACATTGGCCTTTTGCATATCGTCGAATAGCTGATTGCAGTTGGGCGGCTGCTCAGTAGAGACCATCCATAGTGGCTTGCCTTCTGCCAGCGCTACGCTATCGCCTTGCTGCGCGCGGCCATCCAGTGCGTAGCAGGTGACGGCAACATCATCTCGATTGAAACTGGGGAATTCCTCGAAGAAAGTCTGCCAGTCCTGGCGCTTGCCGAGAGCCTTGAGCCACTCGCCACGCAATTTGTCTGCAAAAGGCAAATCCTCATAGCGGGTAAGAAAATCACGAACTGCATCATTGCTGGCCTGGCTGAGCCTCAATAGCATCAACCAGTAATCTGCATAGGGGGCAAGAATATAGTTTTTTGCCTGCAACTGCTGAGCGTCCAGCGCCAGCTGCTGCTCGTTTTGCGCCTTGTAGGCATCCCGCGCGTGGAGAAAAATCTCGTCCTGCCCCAGCGCCCAAACCGGGCTGCTGAAAAGTAACAAGACACTTGGATACAACCACCCCGACTTCATTACAAATCCTGATTAATTATTTATGGGAAAAGCATAGCACAGGCGGCACAGGGCGGGGTACGCACGATTGGTAATACAGCTAGAAAAGGATGATGCGCCCTATTGAATATATGACCAGCGCGACGAACACCAGGACGAGGGTGAATTTGATAAGCTGCCAGGAAAATCGCAGGTAGCGCTTATCGCCAGACAAGAGATAAACCGCAAAAGATACCGCAACTGCAATCAGGCCAAGGATGAGCAGCAAACGCAGCACAAGCATGACCTGTAGCCCCTTGTCAGGTGTATTGCAGCACTGGTGACAGCGCTATCGGGCTCTGAAATGCGCCAGGCGCCTCTTCAGCACGTTCGAAAGTGGCGTATTCCCAGGCATCGGCATCAGCTAGCAAGGCGCGTAGCAATTGATTGTTGAGCGCATGACCGGATTTATACGCGGTAAACGCACCAATCAACGGGTGGCCCAACATATACAGGTCGCCAATCGCATCCAGCACCTTATGCTTGGCGAATTCGTCGTCGTAGCGCAGGCCATCACTATTGAGAATGCGATACTCATCCAGCACGATGGCGTTATCCAGGCTGCCGCCACGAGCTAACCCATTAGAGCGCAGGTACTCGACCTCCTGCATAAAGCCGAAGGTACGCGCACGACTGACTTCCTTGATATAGGAGTTATCAGCGAAATCGACTTTTACGTTTTGGCCGGTATGCTCTACTGCGGGGTGGTCAAAATCAATCGTGAAATCAATCTTGAAGCCGAAATGAGGGTCAAAGCGTACCCAACGGTCGCCTTCGCGCACTTCCACGGTTTTCTTGATGCGGATAAATTTCTTCAAGGCCGGCTGTTCCACAATACCGGCAGATTGCAGCAGAAATACAAACGGCCCAGCGCTACCATCCATAATGGGCACTTCGGCAGCGGTTAGGTCTACGTAGGCATTATCGACACCGAGGCCGGCAAAGGCCGACATCAGATGCTCGACTGTGGCAACGCGCACGCCATTTTGCTCCAGCGCGGAGCATAAACGGGTATCAGTCACAAAGTGAGGTTGCACCTTGATTTCCGGCGTATCGGGCAGATCGACCCGACGGAAAACGATGCCGACATCAGGCGCAGCCGGGCGTAAGGTGAGGTCAACCTTATCGCCTGTGTGCAACCCAACGCCGGTGGCGCGAATAACTGTCTTAAGTGTTCTCTGTTTGAGCACTATTAGTTCTCTCTTAAATCTGTTTCTCACTGTATGTTGAAATCATAGCACATTCCCGGCAGGTGCCGATATTCATTAATACTATCAATCTGTTAGTTGATCTCTACGATACCGAGACAGCCCTTTTAATCAGCCTGTTTACGCAAGAATGCCGGAATATCGTACTCTTCCACACCAGACATTTTCATTGCTTCAACCGTTGCACGGCGACCATTTGAACTGAATACCGCCGGGGCCTCATCTTCAGTGGTACCCATGCTGCCACCATAGATAGGTTGATTGGTAGTGCCATCACGTACCTGAGTCATGATCTTCAACTCTGGTTTCTGCTGACGGCGGCCAGCCACACCATTAAGACCCGTAGCTACCATGGTCACGCGTAGACCATCACCGATAGATTCATCAAACACGTTACCGACAATCACTGTGGCATCTTCTGCCGTGAACGCCTTGATGGTGTTCATCACGTCGTAGTATTCCTTCATCTTGAAGGAGGTGCTGGCGGTGATATTCACTAGAACGCCACGTGCATTGGCCAGGTTGACATCCTCCAGCAATGGGCTGGCAACTGCCTGCTCAGCGGCGATACGAGCTCGCTCTGGGCCAAAAGCAATGGCTGAACCCATCATCGCCATACCCATTTCAGACATCACGGTGCGTACGTCAGCGAAGTCGACGTTGACCAAGCCAGGGCAATTGATGATCTCGGCGATACCAGATACGGCGTTATGCAACACATCGTTGGCAGCCTCGAAAGCTTGCAGGAAAGGCACATCTTCGCCGAGCACCTGCATGAGCTTTTCATTCGGGATGATAATGAGCGAATCCACATGCTTCGATAGCTCTTCCAGACCATCTGCTGCAACCTTGGTGCGCTTGCCTTCGAATGCGAAAGGCTTGGTCACAACGGCCACGGTCAAGATACCCATTTCTTTTGCCACTTCAGCAATGATAGGTGCGGCACCGGTGCCGGTACCACCACCCATACCTGCGGTGATGAACAGCATGTCTGCACCATCAATGATTTCAGCGATGTGATCGCGGTCTTCCAGCGCAGCTTCACGGCCAATTTCCGGCTTGGCACCAGCACCCAGGCCCTTGGTGATATCAGCGCCAATTTGCAGCACCGTCTTAGCTTGGCTCTTCTTCAATGCCTGCATATCGGTATTGGCGCAAATGAATTCCACGCCACCGACGTTCTTTTCTATCATGTGTGCCACTGCGTTGCCACCGCAGCCACCCACACCGATTACTTTAATTACGGCCTCTTGCGAGTCCTCACCCATAATTTCAAACATTTTATTGCCTCCTTATTGTTGCCTTGATGTACATCTGCCTAAATAAACTTCTGCCTGAAAACCAACTACCTACTACTTAAAAATTACCCTGGAACCAACTCTTCATCCTGCTGAATATCTGCCCAAACGAACTAGAGCCCATCTGGCCTTGTATATGCCGCTCCACCTGTTGCTTGCCCATCAGCACCAGGCCCACACCCGTGGCGTAGCGCGGATTACTGACCACTTCTGATAGCCCGCCGACGTAGCGCGGCATGCCGAGGCGTACCGGCATATGGAATATCTCTTCGCCCAGCTCCACCATGCCGCGCATCATCGCGGAGCCACCGGTAATCACAATGCCGGAAGCAATCATCTCTTCCATGCCGCTGCGGCGCAGCTCGTTCAACACAAATTCATAAAGCTCAACCACGCGCGGCTCGATAACTTCGGCCAAGGTCTGTACCGATAGCTGGCGCGGGTCACGACCATCCACGCCCGGCACTTCCACCACTTCGCGCGGGTCTGCCAGCTGGCGTAAAGCGCAGCCATACTTGATCTTGATTTCCTCAGCCGATTGCGTGGGGGTACGGAATGCCACAGCAACGTCATTGGTGATCTGGTCGCCAGCGATAGGGACGACTGCGGTGTGGCGAATGGCGCCCTGCTTGAATACTGCGATGTCCGTGGTACCGCCACCGATATCAACCAGGCATACACCCAACTCTTTCTCATCCTCGGACAACACCGCCAGGCTTGATGCCAGGGGTTGCAAGATGAGGTCGGTGACTTCCAACCCGCAACGCTTGATGCATTTGACGATGTTCTGCGCCGCAGCAACCGCGCCAGTAACGATATGTACCTTCACCTCCAGCTTCATACCGCTCATGCCATGCGGCTCGCGTACATCCTCCTGGCCATCAATGATGAATTCCTGCGTGAGGATATGCAGTATCTGCTGGTCAGACGGTAAGGCAATCGCACGCGCTGTTTCGATCACGCGCTCCACATCGGCCTGTGATACTTCAGCATCCTTGATCTTCACCATACCGTGCGAATTCAGGCTGCGAATATGGCTGCCAGCGATGCCGGTAAACACGCTGCTAATCTTGCAGTCAGCCATGAGTTCGGCCTCTTCCAACGCCCGCTGTATCGCCTGTACCGTCGAATCGATATTCACCACCACGCCTTTTTTCAGCCCCCGTGATGTGTGCTGGCCGAGGCCGATAACCTTAAGGCTACCCTCGGGCTGCAACTCGGCCACAATTGCCACGATTTTCGATGTGCCTATATCGAGACCTACGATGAGATTTTTATCTTCCCTAGTCCTGCTCATTTATCTCTCCAGTGTTCTCTTGCTTAAATTCAGTTAGCTCGCGTATGGCTCTACTTGGCAGTTTCTTACTGCATCAGGCGGAACCGGTTTTAGCCGGTGTTGCTTTATTAGTCGGCGCCTTGGCCGGGGCTTTACCCGTGGCCTGTTCTGGCTTGCGTACAGCAAAACCGTTGGGGTAGCGCAGGTCGGCATAAGCAACATTCACATTCAAGCTGGCCAGTGTGGTCTTGTAGACGCTGGCAAATTTCTCCAGCCGCTGGTCCATTTGTTCGCGCCCAAGCTCAATCACCATGCCTTTGTCAGTCTTGATCTCCCACGCACGACGCGGTGATAAAGCCAGCTGCGCAACCTGTACATCTGCACTACTTAATATCTTGCTGTAGGTGCCATAATGTTCAGCCACCTCGCGTACACCATCTCCTGGGCCGTAGAACACCGGTAAATCACTATCCGAAGCGGCATGAAAGAGCTCGCCATAGGTATTCACCAATGCAATATCGCCCCAGCGTGCCAGTTCCTTGTGCTCTTCCACCACCACTTCCAGCTGATCCGGCCAACGACGACGCACACTCACGTTTCGCGCCCAGGGCAGCTTCTGGAATGCCTCCCGAGCAGTCACCAGGTCTACCGTGAAAAAATTACCGGTAAGGTGACGCGCCACAATCAGCTTCACCTGCTCACGTGTCACGTGGGTCAGCTGACCATCTACGCGCACATGGCGTAATGGAAATATCGGCAAATGCACAACCACATAGGTGAGGCCATACAGCAGCAATACTATCGCCAGCGCAAACAGGAAGTTGGCGATCCAGTTCAGTACCTGTGGCTTATTCCACATGCGCGGACTCCAATATCTTCAGCACCAGCTCATCAAAACTGATCCCTGCCGCTTTGGCTGCCATCGGCACCAGGCTGTGGTCGGTCATGCCGGGAGAGGTGTTCACCTCCAGGAAGTAATGCTTGCCTGCTTCATCCATCAGGAAATCGACACGTCCCCAGCTGCTGCCACCCACCACACGGAACGCCTGTAACGCTTCAGCACGAATCTGCGCTTCCTTTTCGGGGCTCAGCCCGCAGGGGCAAAGATACTGGGTGTCGTCACGCAGGTATTTGGCTTCGTAGTCATAGAACTCGTTGGCAGGCACGATACGGATGATGGGCAGCGCGATATCCCCAAGAATGCCGACGGTGTATTCACCGCCACCGACGAACTTTTCTGCAATTACCAGCGGGTCAGCCTTGGCAGCCAGCTCATAGGCCGCACGTAACTGCCCGGCGTGCTTGACTTTGCTGATGCCGATGCTGGAGCCTTCGTTGGCAGGCTTAACGAACAGTGGCAGGCCCAATTGTTTCTCGATAGCGGCGAAATCACTGGCTTCGTCCACCAACTCAAAATCTGGCGTCACAACCCCTGTCGCACGCCATAGCAATTTAGTGCGCCATTTATCCATGCCGACGCTGGAGGCCATCACACCGCTACCGGTATAAGGGATTCCCATCAGCTCAAGCGCGCCCTGTATCGTGCCATCCTCACCATAGCAGCCATGCAGGGCAATGAATACACGATCAAACCCTTCCAGGCCGTGTAGCGGCTTTTCGGCCGGGTCAAAGGCATGCGCATCTACACCACCGCGTTGCAAAGCCGCCAATACGGCACCACCGCTATTGAGCGAGACTTCACGCTCACCAGAACGGCCTCCTAATAACACCGCAACTTTGCCAAACTTGTTACTCATTACTTAAACTCTCCAATTACACGTACTTCCTGTTGCAAATCCACATTCATTTTCTGTTTCACCGTATCGTGCATATGCGCGATGAGCTGTTCGATATCCGCTGCCGTGGCATCACCAAGGTTGACGATGAAATTGGCATGCTTTCCCGACACCTGTGCGCCGCCTACCTTGTAGCCCTTGAGTCCACAGGCTTCGATCAGCCGTGCCGCAAAATCATCTGGCGGATTGCGGAAGGTCGATCCCGCATTCGGCAGGTTCAAGGGCTGGGTCGCAAGCCGCTTGGCCAGCAAGCTCTTGATCTTGTTTTCAGCGAGGCGCGCTTCACCCTCAGGCAAGACGAACCAGGCACCGATGAACCATTCGCTCGCAGGCATTTCCACATGGCGATAAGTCGCTACGAACTCATTTTTCTTGCGTTGATGCACGACACCATGGCGATCTATAGTTTTTACGCGCGCCACGATGTCCCAGGTCTCACCGCCGTGACAACCTGCATTCATGGCCAGCGCGCCACCAACAGTGCCGGGAATGCCCGCCATGAATTCGGCATCATGCCGATGCTGACGCGCAGCAAACCGTGCCAGCTTGGCGCAGGTCACTCCCGCCGCCGCATAAATCCAGCCTTCATCCATGTACAGGTCAGTCAATACGTTATGCATGAGCACGACCGTGCCGCGCACGCCGCCATCCCTCACCAGCAGGTTGGAGCCGAGGCCGATAAAATAAACCGGCTCGTTGTCGCCTAGGCCCTGCAGGAACTCCTGCAAATCCTCCAGCCCCGCCGGGATATACAGACGATCCGCCTTGCCACCCACGCGCCAGCTGGTATAGCGCGCCAGCGGCTCGTTCAGCAATAGCTTGCCTTGTGCTATGGGTTGCGCCATCACTGTGTCGCCTCCCCCCGTGTTCTGGCCGCTACCTGCCCGATAGAACCAGCCCCCATGACGATGACCACGTCACCATCCTTCGCCATATCCAGGATTGCATTTGGTAGCTCGGCAGGCGTTTCGGCAAAGCGCGGCTCACGCCTGACTGCCACACCTACCGCATGCGCCAAGGAGCGGCCATCAGCCGCCACAATAGGCGGCTCGCCTGCTGGGTAGACTTCAGTCAGGATCACTTCATCCACGGTCGACAGCACGCGCACAAAGTCCTCGAAACAATCACGGGTACGCGTATAGCGGTGCGGCTGGAATGCGAGTACGAGGCGGCGACCAGGGAAGGCACCGCGTGCTGCAGCGATGACTGCCTGCATTTCCACTGGATGGTGACCATAATCGTCGATCAAGGTAAAGCTGCCACCACTCCTGGCAGCCACTTCACCGTAGCGCTCGAAGCGGCGACCGACACCCTTGAACTCCTTGAGGGCTTTTATGATGGCCGCATCTGGCACATTAAGCTCACTCGCCACTGCAATCGCCGCCAGCGCATTCAGTACGTAATGATTGCCTGGCAAGTTAAGCGTCACATCAAAAGTCGTAGTCACGCCATTGATACGGGTCACAGTGAAATGCATGCGGCCATCATCGGCACGCACATTAGTGGCACGTATACGCGCATCCTCACTAAACCCGTAAGGCATCACAGGCTTGGAGACACTTGGCAGGATGGCACGGATGTTCGGGTCGTCAATGCACACCACAGCCATACCGTAGAACGGTAAACGATGCAGGAACTCGATGAATGCGCCCTTGAGTTTCTCAAAATCGTGGCCGTAGGTTTCCATGTGATCAGCATCGATATTGGTCACGACCGACAGCACTGGGGTCAGGTGCAGGAACGAAGCGTCGGATTCATCCGCCTCGGCCACAATAAACTCACCTGTACCCAGCCTGGCATGGCTATTTGCCGACTCCAACCGGCCACCGATGACAAACGTGGGATCCATACCGGCCTCAGCCAGGATGCTGGCGATCAGGCTGGTGGTCGTCGTCTTGCCGTGGGTACCAGCAACAGCTATGCCTTGCCTGAATCTCATGAGTTCAGCCAGCATCAAAGCACGCGGCACGACCGGGATATTATTGGCACGCGCACTGACCACTTCCGGATTGGCGTCATTGACTGCACTCGATACCACTACCACATCTGCATTACCAAGATTTTCGGCCGTATGGCCTTGGTAAACCTTAGCTCCGAAGCCAGCCAGACGTTTGGTGGTAGCGTTACTGGCCAAATCTGAGCCGCTGACGCTGAAGCCCAAGTTGATGAGCACTTCAGCAATGCCACTCATACCCGAGCCACCGATACCGACGAAATGCACGTTTTTGACTTTATGCTTCATAGCGCCACCTCAGCGCAGATATCGGCAACGGTCGCGGTTGCTTGCGGCTTGCCGAGTGCGCGCGCCTTGATCGCCATATCCAGTAATTTCTCGCGGTTAAGGCTGTTGAATACCTTGAGTACACCTTTCACCGTGCACTCAGGCTGTGGCAACAAAATAGCTGCGCCAGAATCGGTAAGATAAGTCGCGTTATGGGTCTGATGGTCATCCACTGCATGCGGGAACGGCACCAATACACTGGCAACCCCGGCAGCAGAAAGCTCGGCAATAGTCAACGCACCAGCACGACAAATAACTAAGTCTGCCCAGCCATACATGGCGGCCATGTCATCAATAAAGGCTCGAGAATCCGCAACCACGCCAGCAGTCTCGTAGTTAGCCTTTAATGTTTCGATATGCTTAGTCCCTGCCTGATGCACTACCTGCGGCCGCAATGAGGCAGGCCAGCGGGCGAGCACTTGCGGCACGACCTCGTTCAGCGCCTGCGCCCCCAGACTGCCGCCGACGACCAGCAAGCGTAGTGGGCCTACTCTCCCGGCAAGACGTTTTTTCGGCGCGGCCAGTTTAGCGATATCAGCACGTACCGGGTTACCTACCAGTTCAGCACGTTCCCCAAAAGCACTAGGGAAAGCAGCCAGCGTGCGCTTGGCCAGGTAAGACAGGATGCGGTTGGTTAATCCGGCAATTGAATTCTGCTCGTGGACGACCAGCGGTTTACGCATCAGCCAGGCAACAAGGCCACCTGGGAAAGCAGCAAAACCGCCCATACCCAGCAACACATTCGGCTGATACTGGCGAATTGCGCGGAAGCTCTGGCTGATAGCCACGACCAGGTCTACTGGCAACAGCAACCAGCGCAGCAGGCCTTTGCCGCGTACGCCGCGCATCTTGATAACCGCAACCTGGTAATCCTTGCCTTCGATCAAGCGGTTTTCCATGCCGCCTTCGGTCGCCAGCCACACGATTTTCCAGCCTTTGGCCTTTAGGTGATCAGCCACCGCCATTGCAGGATAGATGTGGCCTCCGGTACCACCAGCCATGATCATGAGGGTTTTATTCATATTCGCCTCCACGCAAAATATGCTGAAGCAACATAAATCTGGTAACTCACGCGTGCCGCCTCCGCCACCACCTTCTCAAGGGAAACATCGACATGTCGGCGTCCACCAGCATTCGCTTTGCTCGCCACTGCGTAGGCTCGGTAGCTCATGCTGGCAAACCCTTTTGCAGCCGACGATTCTCCCAATCAATCCTGAGCAGCACGGCCAGCGCGATGCAGTTCGCCAGGATGCCGCTACCGCCAAATGACAACAGCGGCAAAGTCAGCCCTTTGGTTGGCAGCACGCCCATGTTTACGCCCATGTTGATGATGGCCTGCACGCCTATCCAGATACCGATACCTTGTGCCAGCAGTGCAGAGAAATAGCGTTCGTTAGCCACTGCCTCCTTGCCAATACCAAACGCGCGCAATACAAGCCATGAGAACAAGGCGACTACAGTAACCACACCAGCAAAACCCAACTCCTCGGCAATCACAGCCAACAGGAAGTCGGTATGCGCTTCCGGCAGGTAAAGCAGCTTTTCAACACTGGCCCCCAGCCCCACGCCAAACCATTCGCCACGGCCAAATGCAATCAGCGCATGCGATAGCTGGTAACCCTTGCCATAAGGGTCTGCCCATGGGTCCATAAAGCCGATGACACGCTGCAGTCGATATGGCGAACTCCAGATCAGGCCGACAATCGCAATCGGCAATAAGATCAGCAGGCCAGCGAAAATCTTGCCGTTGATCCCGCCTAGCCAGAGAATGGACATAGAGATAGCAACAATCACGGCGAAAGCGCCGAAATCCGGTTCGCGCAGTAACAGCCAGCCGACGAGCACCATGACTGCCACCATGGGCAGAAAGCCGCGTTTCACACTATCCATGTGGCCGGCCTTGCGCATGGCGTAGTCGGCTACATATATAGCCGAGAATAGTTTCATGAATTCCGATGGCTGCAGATTGATGACGAATAACGAAAGCCAGCGCTGGCTGCCATTCACATTGCGGCCTATCCCCGGAATCAGTACCAGAATGAGCATGGCAATACCGCTAAGGAATAGATATGGCGCCCATTTCTGCCATACCTGTGTAGGGATCTGGAAGGCGACAAAAGCAGCCGCGATACCAATCACCAGGTAAATCGCCTGACGTACCAGGAAGTAAGTGGTTTGGTGCCCAGTGGCTTTATCCGCCTCGGCCAGGGCGATGGATGCCGAATACACCATGACCAGCCCCATGCCGAGCAGTATGAGCGTGACCCACAGCAAAGCTTGGTCGTAGCTTGGCGAGCTAATCTTATCGCGACTGGAGAGCATGTACATCATCTCGCCTCCAATCCTGCACCCGCTGCCAGCGCCTTGACTGCTTCAACGAAAACCTCAGCCCGATGCACGTAATTACGAAACATGTCGAAACTGGCGCAGGCTGGCGACAACAACACCGCATCGCCAGGTTTTGCGGCCTTGAATGCGGCCTGTACGGCAAACTTCAGCGTCGGCGCTTCAATTAACGGTACACCGCCATCTTTGAGTGCGGCCGCGATCTGCGGCCCATCGCGACCTATCAACACTACCGCACGTGCGTTCTGGGTTACCGGCTCACGCAATGGTGAGAAATCCTGGCCCTTGCCATCACCACCCGCAATCAGCACCACCCTACGCGGCATCCCGGCAATCGCGGCGCAGGTGGCACCTACATTAGTACCCTTGGAGTCATCATAAAACGCTACACCATCGACTTCTGCCACCCACTGTACACGGTGCGGCAAACCTTTGAATTCACGTAGAGCATCAAGCAACGGCTGCCAGGCGATACCAATCGCGCGGCATAGCGCCATTGCGACCAAGGCATTAGTCGCGTTATGCAAACCTGCTACGTGCATCTCGGCCACATCCAGCAGGACTGTCTTGCCTTGGGCAAAAGCAGTACTGCCATCTTGCACACGCAAACCGTAATCATCATCGGAAGTCGGTGCATCATTGCCGAAAGTGACCTGGGGCTTGCCTGCGACTGACATGCCCATGCTCCATGTGTCCTGCCTGTTCAGCACTTGTATTGCGGCACCTCTGAATATACGCGCCTTGGCTGCGGCGTACTCGGCCATGCCGGCATAGCGATCCATGTGGTCTTCACTGAGGTTGAGTACGGTAGCAGCCTCGGCCTGTAGCGAACTGGTGGTCTCAAGCTGGAAACTGGATAGCTCCAGCACATAAACATCCGGCGCCTCTTCATTCAACGCATCAAGCACAGGCAGGCCAATGTTACCGGCAACGATAGTCTTTAGCCCTGCAGCACGGCACATCTCACCCACCATGGTAGTCACCGTACTCTTGCCATTGGCCCCGGTGATGGCAATGACCTTGGCCTTTGCTGGTCGGTATTGCGCGAATAGTTCCACGTCGCCAATCACCGGAATACCACGCTGTATGGCAGCCTGCACCTGCGGTGTGACCAGAGGCAAACCCGGGCTGATGACAATGGTTTCAGCTTGTTCAAAGGGAGCATCTTCAAACTCCCCAAGATACACTTTGGTATCCGGCAGCTCTGCCCTGACCCTATCCAGCCCCGGAGGCTGTATACGTGTATCGGCTACAGACAACACAGCCCCTTGCCGACCGAGCCAGCGCAATGCCGACAGGCCGGTATCACCCAGCCCTAGCACTAACACTTTTTTGTCTTTTAGATTGAGTTTCATCTCAGCTTCAATGTCGAGAGTCCGACCAAAACCAGCATCATGGTGATGATCCAAAATCGAACAACTACCTGGGTCTCTTTCCAGCCTTTTTGCTCATAGTGGTGGTGCAGCGGTGCCATGAGGAAAATACGTCGGCCTTCACCGTATTTCTTCTTGGTATAGCGGAAATAGCTGACTTGAACCGCGACCGAGAGCGTTTCCATCACAAACACGCCACCCATGATGAACAGCACGATTTCCTGACGCACGATCACTGCCACCACACCCAGTGCTCCGCCGAGCGCCAGCGCGCCGACATCGCCCATGAATACCTCGGCCGGGTAAGCGTTGAACCAGAGGAAACCAAGTCCAGCTCCAGCCATGGCCGCGCAGAACACCATGAGCTCACCGGCACCCGGCACGTAGGGCACGCCCAAATATTTGGAGAAATAAAGGTGGCCGGCGACATAGGCGAAGATGGCAAGCGCGCTACCCACCATCACGGTGGGCATAATGGCGAGACCATCGAGGCCATCAGTCAGGTTGACAGCATTGCTACTGCCGACGATCACCAGATAAGTCAGCACGATAAAACCAACTGCCCCTAGCGGCAGCATCAGGTGCTTGAAGAACGGCACAATGAGCTGAGTTTCTGTCGGAGTACCTGCGGTCATGTAAAGATAGATGGCTACACCAAAACCAATCAGCGACTGCCAGAAGTATTTGGCACCGGCCGAGAGGCCTTTGGGATTGCGATGAACTACTTTGCGCCAGTCATCAACCCAGCCGATGATGCCAAAACCCAAGGTGGTGACCAGCACCACCCAGACGAAACGGTTACTCAGGTCTGCCCACAGCAAGGTGGAGATCGCGATCGCCACCAAGATTAACGCACCGCCCATGGTCGGCGTACCGGCCTTGATCAAATGCGTCTGCGGACCATCGTCACGCACCGCCTGCCCTACTTTGTAGTGCGTAAGCTTGCGTATCATGGTGGGACCCACCATGAAGGAAATCGTCAACGCCGTCAGTGTCGCCAATACGGCGCGCAATGTGATGTAATTAAACACATTGAAGGCACGGATATCATGTGCCAACCAGCGGGCAAGTTCGAGCAGCATTAGTGTTTTTCCTCCTTGTTCTCGGCGGTAATCAAAGCCACCACTCTTTCCATACGCATAAAGCGCGAGCCCTTGACCAACACTGTGGTTGCGGCTGTCATGCGCTGTACAAGCTCAGCTGCCAGCGCCTCAGGGGTGTCGTAATGCCATGCATATTGGCCATAGGCGGCTACCATTTCCCGGCTTAGCTCGCCTAATGTGTATAAGCCTTGCAAACCAGCCTGTTTGGCATAAGCGCCAATTTCTGCGTGCAACTGCGACGCTGCTGCTCCCAGCTCTCCCATATCACCTAACACCAGCAGTTTTTTGCCTGGATATGCAGCCAGCACGTCGATGGCGGCTTTCATCGAAACCGGGTTAGCGTTGTAGGTATCGTCGATGACGCATGCATCATGTCGACCAAGCTTGTACTGCAAGCGCCCTTTAGCTCCTGCGAAACCCGCCAGGCCACGCTCAACAGATTGCAGACTGGCATCCATGGCCAGTGCAGCGGCAGTGGCGGCAAGCGCATTACGCACGTTGTGCAAGCCTGGGGCGGGCAGGCGCAGGCTGAGCTTGCCGCGTGGGGTTTTCATATCGAGCACGCTGGCATCGGCTTCCAACTTGAATTCGGCGCTGACATCTGCCGCATGGTCAAGGCCAAAAGTGATGACTTTGCGTGGGGCCGATAGCATCCGCCATAGGGGCTCAAAGGGGTCATCAGCATTGATAACTGCTACGCCATCTGCTGCCAGCCCCTGAAAAATCTCACCTTTGGCACGGGCAATAGCCTCAACCGAACCTAGATGCTCGATATGTGCCGTGCCGGCATTGTTGATCAGCGCCACCGTAGGGCGGCCGATCTTGCTCAGGTAGCCGATCTCGCCGATATGGTTCATACCCATCTCGGCCACGGCATAGCGATGTTGTTGGCGCAGATTAAGCAGTGTCAGTGGTAGGCCGATGTCATTATTGAGATTACCCTGAGTGGCGAGCACCGCTTCGGCATTTCCCGCTTCGACACGCAGGATGGTAGCCAACATTTCCTTCACCGTAGTCTTGCCGCTACTACCAGTGATGGCCGCGAGCGGAATTTTGAACTTGCCGCGCCAATGCGCAGCCAGATCACCCAAGGCCAAACGCGTATCTTTTACCTGCAAGGCCGGGCTTATATCACCAGTTTTATCAGAAACCATGACCGCAGCGGCACCTTGTTCAAGCGCCTGACTGGCGTAACTATGGCCATCGAATTTTTCGCCACGTAGAGCCACGAACAACTGTTCTGGGACCAAAGCGCGGCTATCAGTGCCGACACTGGTAAAAGCAACATCTTTGCCAATGAGTTGACCGCGCGTGGCAATTGCCGCTTCTGACAGCCGCATCATACGACACCTCCATATTGCTTGAGTACCAAGGCCACGGTTTCCTGGTCGCTGAAGTGGTGACGGACACCGGCGATCTCCTGATAATCCTCATGACCCTTGCCCGCAACCAGTACGATGTCACCCGTTTGTGCCATGTTCACCGCCAATTTAATTGCGGTGGCCCGATCAGGCTCCACATGGCAATTTCCTTTAATGCCTGCGACAATTTCAGCGATGATATCGTCAGGGTTTTCATGACGCGGATTATCAGATGTAACTATCACGCTATCGGCAAGATGGCTGGCTAAAGCGCCCATGATTGAGCGCTTTCCGGCATCGCGATTTCCGCCGCAACCGAAGACGCAAAGCAGGCGGCCTTTGCCTTGTTCACGCAGCGCTACAAGCACTTTCTCCAGGGCGTCTGGTGTATGCGCATAATCAATCACCACCAGCGGTTTATTTCCTCCGCCTAGCTGCTGCATACGACCACTGACTGGTCGGATGTTGGCAACTGCACTCACTGCCTGCTCCAGGCTAACGTTTGAAACCAGCAATGTTGCCAGCACGGCCAGCAGATTGTAGGCATTGAAGCGGCCAAGCAAAGCCGCTTTCACTTCCGTACTACCGTAAGGAGTATCGACGTGCATGCTGAGACCCTGCTCATCGAATTGCAGCGCAACACCGCGCACATCACCGTCATCCAAGCCATATGTGAGCACCTGCTGACCTTGCTGGCGCAGCGCAACTGCAACTTCACGGCCAAAGGCATCATCGATATTAAGTACAGAGCTTCGGAGTCCCGGCCAATCGAATAGTTTGCGCTTGGCGGCAGCGTAGCTTTGCATGTCGCCGTGGTAATCCAGGTGGTCACGCGTCAGGTTGGTGAATAGCGCGACATCGAAGTGCACACCATTAACACGACCTTGCTCCAAGCCGTGGGAAGAAACCTCCATCGCCACCGCGGCCGCACCCTGCCGATGGTAATCAGCCAGCATGCCATGCAGCAGGATAGGGTCGGGCGTGGTGTTAATGGCATGCGACAAGGCGCCTGGATACCCATTGCCCAACGTACCGATGACCGCTGTCTTACGGTCTATAGCAGTTATTGCCTGCGCCAGCCAGTGACTGCATGAAGTCTTGCCGTTAGTCCCGGTGACGCCAACCATCCACAACTGCTGGGAGGGCTGTCCAAAAAAGTCATCCGCAATGTAACCGGCCTCAGTGCGTAAGCCGCTAACAGGGAAATTAGGCAGTTGCCATTCCGGCTTCCAATCGAAACCAGATTGCTCCCACAGCACCGCTGCGGCACCTTGGGCAATCGCCTGCGCAATATAGCTGCGGCCATCGGCAGCTTCGCCCGGATAGGCCAGGAACAGGCTTCCGGCCTTTATCTGGCGGCTATCGGCAGTGATGCTTTTGGGCTTGATGCCCTGCTTATTGAGTAAGGAAAGCGCGTCTGTCATGCACCCTCCCGCCATGACATATTGGCCTGAGACAGCCGGGTACCACAATGGCGCTCGCAAGGCCCATTCCCGCACTCAACGCTTACGCGATACCGAGTCATGCGCCTTCCTTCACTTCTGGCACATCTGCCGGAGGAATCACGATGTTATCGTTAGGTGCATCCTGCGGTATTGCCAGCATGCGTAGCGCACCCGACATCACGGTGCTGAATACCGGTGCAGCAACGGCACCTCCATAGTATTGGCCGGCACTTGGCTCATCGATCATCACTGCCATAATCAGGCGTGGATTAGACGCCGGCGCCATGCCTATAAAGGAAGCCACGAACTTGCCTTCGGCATAAGCGCCGTTCTCGACCTTTTGCGCCGTACCAGTCTTGCCCGCAACCCGATAGCCCACTATCTGTGCTTTAGGTGCTGTACCCCCAGGCTGTACTACAAGCTCCAGCATGTCGCGCATCTGTTGCGCCGTTTGCGCCGAAATTACCTGCTGGCCCAGCGGCGGTTCATTGATCTTGATTAGAGACAAGGGCTTGAGCTCACCATCATTGGCAAATATGCTGTAGGCATGCACCATTTGCAGCAGCGTTACGCTGATACCCTGGCCGAAGCACATGGTGGCTTGCTCGATAGGCTGCCAGCCCTTCCATGGCCGCAAGCGTCCAGACACCTCTCCCGGAAACCCGGAATGCGGCGGCGTACCGAAACCAACCTGGTTAAACATCCGCCAGAGGTCATAAGGCTTGAGCGTCAGCCCCATCTTGGCGGTACCGATATTGGAAGATTTCTGCAGTATCTGTGCGACTGTCAGCGGGCCTTTGGCATGCACATCATGGATAGTGTTCTTGCCTATCTTGTAGGAACCCTGACCAACATCAATCACCGTATCCGGAGTGAAATTGCCCGTCTCCATGGCTGCCGATATGCTGAACGGCTTCATGGTGGAGCCTGGCTCATAGGTGTCGACTATGGCTCTATTACGCGACTTACCAGCAATGTTCACCGGGTTGTTGGGGTTATAAGTCGGCACATTGACCATAGCCAGCACTTCGCCAGTCTTGGCATCCATCACAATCGCCGCACCCGCCTTGGCTTTATTCACCTCCACAGCATGTGCCAGCTCACGATAGGCCAGATATTGAATCTTGCGGTCTATCGACAGCACCAGATCATGGCCATCCTGTGGCACCTTGACCGCTTCCAGGTCTTCCACGATGTGACCTTGCCTATCCTTGATCACACGGCGGCTACCCGGCTTGCCCGACAGCCAGTTCTGGTAAGCGAGTTCGAACCCCTCCTGGCCATTGTCATCGACCCCGGTGAACCCAACCAAGTGTGCGGTGACCTCACCCCCAGGGAAATAGCGGCGGTATTCGCGCTGCATGAAAATTCCTGGGATATTTAACGCCATGACCTGTGCCGCTAGCTCCGGCGAGATACGGCGTTTGATGTATACAAAGCCACGCTCGTCATCAGTGAATTTCTTGTTGATCTCATCCACCTTGAGATTAAGCAAGGTGGCCATCTTCTTGGCCTGCTCGGCGCTGATCTTCACATCTGCCGGGCTTGCCCAGATGGATTCCACCGGTGTGCTGATGGCGAGCGGCTCGCCATTACGGTCGGTAATCATGCCGCGATGGGCAGACAAGGTGAGGGAACGGCTGTAGCGCTCATCCCCCTTCTGCTGCAGGAAGGATTTATGCAGACTCTGCAGATAAACCCCACGCCCGAGTAGTACAGCAAAACCCAGCAATACCAGCATCAACAGGATGCGGCGACGCCAGGTCGGTAGCTTGATGACTATTTGTTGCGCAGCATTCATGGCGCGGGGCTAACCTCTGTGGCCGGGGCAGGTTTAACTACCTGAATACGCTTGCTGTCTGGTACCTGCATATGCAACTGCTGTTCGGCAATCTGCTCAATACGGGCATGCATGGCCCAGGTACTTTGCTCAAGTTGCAATTGGCCCCACTCAACGTCGTATTGTTTGGCGGCATCCTGTTGCTGCTGCAGCTCAAAATAGAGCTTGCGCGATTTATGCTGGGCCGTAATCGTACCGAGCGCGGTGAGTATCAGCACGGCAAAGAGAATGAGGTTGAGCTTGGTCATCACATCACCGCCGTGCGCTCAGCAACACGCAACACCGCGCTGCGTGAACGCGGATTACGTTTAATTTCAGCAGCACCAGGCTTGATGGCGCGACCTATTGCAACCATTCTTGGCTGTGGCAAATCGCGAGCGCGTACAGGGAAATTAGCAGGCAGGTCGTCCCTATCCTGTTCACCACGGATGAACCGTTTGACAATGCGGTCTTCGAGCGAATGAAAGCTGATCACCGCCAGCCTGCCGCCGGGAGCCAATACATCCAGACATTGCGGCAAGACTAGCGACAGCTCTTCAAGCTCCTGATTGAGGAAAATCCGTAAAGCCTGAAAGGTGCGCGTCGCCGGGTCTTGGCCAGGCTCGGACTTGGGGACCGCGTCTGCCACGATCTTGGCAAGCTGTCCGGTAGTGGTGATGGGCTGCCCCCCAACGCGTGCCGCAATAACCGCCCTTGCAATCTGCTTAGCAAACCGTTCTTCGCCATAATCTTTTATCACCCCTGTAAGTTGTTGCTCGGATGTGACCGCCAGGAACTCTGCCCCGGTCCTGCCACTGCTTTGATCCATACGCATATCCAGCGGACCATCAAACCTGAAACTGAAACCACGCTCACCTTCATCTATCTGCGGCGATGAAATACCTATATCCAGCAAAACGCCATCCACACGGCGCACACCGGCATCGCCCAGCACCTGTTTAAGCGCGGCAAAATGACTGTGAATGATTTGGAAACGCCCATCCTGAATGGAGGCGGCGGCCTGGACGGCAGCCAGATCGCGGTCAAGCGCGATCAAGCGGCCAGATTGGCCTAGTTTTTCGAGTATCTTACGGCTATGGCCGCCACGACCGAATGTGGCATCCACATACAAGCCGTCTGATTTTATGGCGAGTGCAGCCACGGCTTCTTCCAATAAAACTGAAATATGCTGCGAAACTGGTGGGGTAGGCGCATGGCTTAAGCCCACGCTCACAGCGAAAAATCCTCTAGCGCCGGCGGCAAGCCCATTTCATCATCGGCCATCACCGCATTCTGTTGCGCCAGCCATGCATCCATATTCCACAATTCGAAACGCGTGCCCTGGCCAACCAGCATGACTTGTTTTTCCAGATGCGCGAATTCGCGCAGCGTTGGAGAGATAAGCAAGCGACCAGCACTATCCAGCTCCACATCTTCAGCATGGCCCACAAGCAGCCTTTGTAAACCACTCGAGCGTTTATCAAAACTGGAAAGCGCCATCATCTTGGCCTGGATAGGCTCCCACGCGGGCTGGGGGTATAGCAATAAGCAACGGTGAGGGTGTGCGGTGAGAACCAGATGGCCGGCACACTGGGAAAGCAAGGCGTCCCTGTGCTTGGCCGGTATACCCAGCCTACCTTTCACATCCAGATTCAAAGATGTAGCACCGCGAAACATGACGCCCCTTTATCTATAATGGAACAGGGAGAAATTGCCGACCGCCCTTAGCTTCAGTCAGCAATTCCCCACAAAACTCCACATTTCTCCACTTGCACCCACTATAGATAAAAAAAATGGGCGTTGCAAGCCCTTTTTTGTGATTTTTCCTTTACAGGACAATGACTTAGCACGTTTTTGTTATAAAAATAAATTCCTTAAAAAACAATACAGTAGGGAGTTAAGTGAAAGTGATTTATTAGAACTTGTAGGGATGTGACTGAATTGAGGTCGGCATATTTTTGCGAGAGTAAGAGCAAAGCTCATAAAGAACTTTTCCTGACTACAGATTCGCCAAAACAAAAATTAAAGAGAGTGAAGCTGGCCGATAAGCCGGGTTCTGTTCCTGCGCTGCGGTTATGCAGCAGCATTCGACAGTCATTCATCTAGGCGCACAATTACTCGTGCGCTCAAGCAACCTACCCGCTGGCAGCGCGAGCCACGCCATTACCAGCCTATTTGGTCTTGCTGCGGATGGAGGTTACCGCGTTTCACGTCCACCTTGCGGCTTACTCGTCTCTGTGGCCCTATTCCTCGCCTTGGGGTTTATTGCTAAACCTTGCTGCGTACGGCCGTTAGCCGTCATCCCGCTCTATGCAGCCCGGACTTTCCTCCCCCTGACAAGTCAGGCGGCGACTGTCTGGCCAGCTTCGATTTCATTTTATCACGCTAGGCGCTGACCACTGTTCGTATTGACTAAAAGTAAATAACAACAGGGAATATGGCAACCGCAAGGACTATCAACACCCACTCCATACCCCAGCGCTCCAGATGCCCGGTAAAATGCAATATAAGTGCACAGATAGAAACCAGAAAAAAAATTGCAAATATCATGATCCCCTCACCTTTTAAGTTGCCAGCTCAAACTTTTATATAAATAAACCCAGATATCACTTTTTCCAGTTTTGCTCCGCTAATACTAACCTTAAAGCACGCAAACAGGCATCTACATTTTCCTGTGTGGCACTTGTTCCCATCAATCCAATACGCATCGTCTTGCCAGCAAGGTCTCCCAGGCCAGCACCTATCTCAATACCGTGCTTTTCCAGCAGATCAGCGCGCAGCCTAGCCTCATCGATACCTTGCGGTACCAATACGCTATTAAGCTGTGGCAAGCGATATGGCGCGTCAACCAACAACTGCAGGCCCAGTTTCTCCAAGCCGCTCACTAGCGCCAGATGCACATCCCTGTGACGTTGCCAGCGCGCCTCTAACCCTTCTTCAGCCAGCATCAGTAACGACTCATGCAGGCCATACAGCGCATTGATAGGTGCAGTGTGGTGATAGGTTCTCTTGCCCTCACCCCAGTAGCTCATGATGAGACCTAAATCCATGAACCAGCTTTGCACACGCTCCTTGCGCTGCTTGATTTTAGCGATCGCGCGTTCACCAAAACTCACCGGCGCCAAACCTGGGGTGCAGGAAAGGCCTTTTTGAGTGGCTGAATAGATAGCATCTATACCCCACTCATCAACCAGGACCGGCGTACAGCCGAGCGAAGTAACGCTATCGCAAATCACCAGGGCACCACGCTTGTGTGCGACCTCAGTGAGTAGCTTGACATCGGATTGCACCCCGGTTGAAGTCTCGGCATGTACAAAGGCAACCACTTTGGTATCGGGATGGGCGATTAACGCATCTTCCAGCTTCTGCGCATCGACCGGTTTACCCCAGGCATCTTCAACGATTACCAGATCGCCGCGACAGCGCAACACATTCTCTATCATGCGGCGGCCGAACACTCCATTACTACACACGACAACCTTGTCGCCCGGCTCCACCAGATTAACGAAACAACTTTCCATACCAATCATGCCAGGGGCCGAAAGCGCAAAGGTCAGCTCATTTTTGGTCTGGAATGCATAACGGATCAGGGCCTTCAACTCTTCCAGCAATTCAGAGAATCGTGGATCAAGATGGCCTACGGTCGGTCGCGCCATGGCATCCAGTACGCGCTGGTGGACGTCAGACGGGCCAGGGCCTAACAGGATTCTCTTCGGGGGCTGAAACGATTTGCTTTGTGGCGCGTCAAACATGAGTTCAGGCTCCGCTGAAACGCCAGGCAACAGTTTGTCCGGCACGCATAGGTACTAGCGACTCTGTACCAAATTGCAATTCTTCAGGCACCTTCCACGATTCTTTTACTAAAGTGATTTCTTCCGAGTTGCGCGGCAAATTGTAGAAGTCGGCGCCATAGAAACTGGCAAAGGCCTCTAGCTTATCCAGGGCATTAGCCGCTTCGAAAGCCTCCGCATACAGTTCGATAGCTGCATGTGCAGTGTACATTCCGGCACAGCCGCAGCTAGCTTCTTTGGTATGCCTGGCATGCGGCGCACTGTCAGTGCCCAGGAAGAATTTGGGGCTGCCAGATATAGCCGCCGCCACTAGCGCCAGGCGATGCTCTTCGCGTTTCAACACTGGCAGGCAATAGTGGTGCGGGCGAATACCGCCAGCAAACATCGCGTTGCGGTTCATGAGTAAATGATGTGCAGTAATGGTGGCGCCAACATTATCTGGCGCCGCTGCGACAAACTGGGCAGCATCCCTGGTAGTGATGTGTTCAAACACAATACGCAGACCCGGGTGACGTTTAAGCAACGGAACCATGTGACGGTCAATGAAGACTTTCTCACGGTCAAACACGTCGACATCTGCATCGGTAACCTCGGCATGCACCAGCAAAGGTAAATTCACCTTGGCCATGGCATCCAGCACCCCATTACAATTGGCAATATCAGTGACACCAGAATCAGAATTAGTCGTAGCTCCGGCAGGATAGAGCTTGACGCCATGTACGACACCACTGGCCTTGGCCGTGACGATTTCCTCAGGTTTCGTGTTATCCGTGAGATACAACGTCATCAGCGGCTCAAATTTCAGCCCGGCAGGCAAGGCCGCCATGATGCGCTGCCGATAGGCCTCGGCTTGTGCAGTGGTAGTCACTGGCGGCCGCAGATTGGGCATAACTATAGCGCGGGAAAATTGCCTGGCAGTATCTGGCAACACAGCCTTTAAGGCATCACCATCGCGCAGGTGCAGGTGCCAGTCATCCGGGCGAGTAAGAGTCAGTCTATTCATGGTCATGAGATTGTAATTTCAAGGCAAGGTCATATAGCGCATTTTTTTTAGCGCCACTAATATCAGCGGCTAATTTTACCGCTTGTTTGAGCGGTAGTTCTGCCAATAGTAATTTTAATACGTGCTCGGCTTCCTCGCTCACAGGGCCAGCATCTACTACTGGCGCGGTTTCAACCAGAAGCACAAACTCGCCACGCTGCTGGTTGGTATCGGACTGCAGCCAAGCCAACGCTTCGCCTAGCGGGCAACGATAAAAGGTTTCGAAAGTTTTGGTGAGTTCGCGAGCAAGGGTCAGCCGCCGGTCATTCCCAAGTACCGTTGCCATATCTGCGACACTTTCCAGCACGCGGTGCGGTGCCTCGTAGAACACTAGCGTTGCAGTTTGCGTCTTCAAGTCTTCCAGGACTTTGCGACGCTGCGAACCACTCGCCGGCAAAAACCCATAAAACAGGAACCCCGGCGCAGTAATTCCTGAAGCAGAAAGGGCAGCAATCACCGCACTAGGGCCAGGAATAGGCACCACTCTTACTCCAGCTTTACGCAATACATCTACGACCACTGCACCCGGGTCACTGATGCCCGGAGTACCCGCATCAGTGACCAAAGCCACCGACTCACCAGCCTGCAGGCGTGCCAACAATGCCTCGCCGGATTTATGTTCGTTGTGCTCATGCACTGCGATGAGCTTTTTTTGAATGCCATAATGGGTTAGCAGGCCGGAAGTATGTCGCGTATCTTCAGCCGCAATCGCATCCACGCTTTTAAGAATCTCGAGTGCGCGCAAGGTAATGTCTTGCAGATTTCCAATCGGCGTGGCTACCACATATAATATGCCGCTATGATTCAACGTCAAATCGCCTTCTTTTTTCCATTGTTATTGATTGCTGGATTGGCAACTGCAGCGCCAAACAAGCCACCTCAGCAGCCTCCAGCAGCGGCAAAACCCATCATCACGCAAATCAAGAAGAGCCCGCAAGCCCATTTTCTTGATGGGCTTACCTGCTTGAAGAAATCCGACATCCCTTGTGCGCAGTTAGCACAAGCCAGCATTCCCAGCCAGTCGCCATATACAAAGCTGCTTGCGGGCAATATCGCTGTTGCGCAGAGCGATTTTGATATGGCTTTGCGACTGCTACTGCCACTACAAGCAGAAACAGGCTTGATACCCGAAGCAAACGCAAGTTTACACGCAAGCCTTGCACTAGCCTACGATAACCAGCCGGACCCGTTGCGCGCGCTTGAGCAACGCACATTGGCCGAAACTGATTTATCCGATACTGCCGATATACAAGCTAATCAGCAACATATCTGGGCATCATTGAATAATCTACCCAAAGACCAACTGGTGGAAATGCGTGGTGAGAGTCTGGACACCACAATACAAGGCTGGATAGACTTAGCATTGACAGTGCAAGCCGGCCAAAGCCTCGCCAACTGGCGCAGCGCCTATCCTGACCATCCTGCTTCAGCGGATTTGCTTAAACAACTCGGCATAAAAACAGTAAATACCGCTGCCGTAACGAACAAAACTAATGGCCTGCATGGCAAAATTGCCTTGCTCTTACCTTTTGAGGTTGATGCCTACTACCCCGCCTCAGACGCGATTGAACGAGGCATCGTTGCTGCGCAGACCATCACCAAAGACGATAGCGAAATCCAGATCTACCCGACACATGGTAATAAGGATGAAATCGGTGCCATCTACCAGCAGGCTCTGAATGAAGGTGCCAAGTATGTGATTGGCCCTCTCACGCGAGACGAAGTCACTGCCCTGTCCGCAAGCAAAATCAGTGTTCCCACACTGGCCCTGAATGAACCAGACCAAACTGCTAACCAGCAGAACCTGCATAGCTTTGGCCTCTCTGTTCATGAAGAAGCGAATCAGATTGCCGACATTGCGCGCAATTACGGAATGCAAAATGCCATCATCGTCGCCACTGACCGCGCAGTTTCTGCACATATGGCACAAGCCTTCGCTGACGCTTGGAAGGCACAGGATGGCAGTATCGTACTGCAGCTAAACATCAATGAAAAAACCGATATGTCCGGACTAAAAGCGCAGATCGCCAGCCATCCGGCAGACATGATATTACTGGCAGCAAATGCCGAAGAAGCCCGCGCGATCCGGCCCTATCTTGATCCAGGCACTGCAACAATTGGCTTCTCACACATTTATGCTGGAATCAGCCATGACAACCTGGATACCCCACTTTCGGCCGTACGTTTTGTCGACTTACCCTGGCTGCTAAATAGAGATGATGCCGCATTTGCGGCGTACAAACCTGAGGCAGCGGACCTTCCACAAGGCGAAATGCAGCGCTGGTTTGCGCTTGGGGCCGACAGCTACCAGGTTTTACAGGCACTGGCCGAGCATAAGGCAGCTACCATATACGGCCTCAGTGGCAAGATACACGTCTCGGTTACAGGCGAAATCACGCGTGAACTATCATTGGGCTTATTCAGCAATGACGGTATAGTGCTGGAAAAATCACCGTGAACGATCTGGGTAGTGAAGCAGAGCAGGTAGCTGCCACTTATCTGCAACAAAAAGGTTTGATACTGTTAGAAAATAATTATCGTTGTCACTTTGGTGAGGTAGACCTGATTATGCGCGATGGCAAAACACTGGTGTTTGTTGAAGTACGCTTACGCTCAAACTCAAGCTTCGGCGGCGCCGGCATGAGCATCACCAGCAGCAAACAGCAAAAACTCACTCGCACTGCCGAACACTATCTGCAGCAACACGGCTCTACATCCTGCCGCTTTGACGCCATACTGATGACCAAGCCCGACATTGAAAGCATCGAGTGGATAAAAAATGCCTTTGACGCATAGTTTTAAACAGAATAGCTTGATCAGATGGACTTAACTGCTCGCATCTCCACCCACTTTGAAGAAAGTGCGCGACTGAAACTTGAGCTCGCAGATTTGCTGGCGACGCCTATTGCCAAAGCAGCTGAATTGATCGCCAAGGCATTACTGGAAGAGAAAAAAGTATTGGCTTGTGGCAATGGCGCAGCAGCAGCAAATGCGCAATATTTTGCTTCGCGCTTACTCAACCGGTACGAGATGGAACGCCCCAGTCTTGCTGCCATCGCACTAAGTGCCGACAGCATTACACTAACAACCATAGCCAATGACAACCACTTCCAGCAAATATTCTCCAAGCAGGTTACCGCATTAGGCATGGCTGGTGACGTTTTGCTGGCGATCAGCAGTAGCGGCAACTCCAAGAACGTACTGAAAGCCATTGAGGCCGCCCATGAGCGCGGCATGCATGTGATTGCATTCAGCGGTGGTGATGGCGGCGGAGTAGTGGAACTTCTGGGTGCAGAAGACATTCATATTGGGGTGCCGCACGATGACCCCGCCCGAATCCAGGAAGTTTATATTTTGACATTGCACTGTATGTGCGATGCCATCGATTGTTTTTTGCTAGGAGTAAATTAAATGCATGTAGACCTCCCCTTCAAAGTTAAACCCATGATGATTATCCGATTATTCGCTGCCGCAGCACTTGCCACCCAACTCGCAGCGTGTGTACCAGTAGTTGTCGGCGGTGCCGCGGCAGGCGGTGCAATGGCCGCAGACCGGCGCACTTCCGGCATCTACATTGAAGATCAGGGCATAGAAATCAAGGCAGAAAAAGCCATCATCGAACAAGTCGCCGAGAACATACATGCCAATGTCACCAGCTTTAACCGTAACGTATTGATTACTGGCGAGGCCTTTAACCAGGAAGCCAAGGCAAAAGCAGAAGCCATTGTGAAGAATATTGATAATGTACGAAGCGTGACTAACGAAGTGATTATTGCTGGTAAAAGCTCATTAGCCGGCCGCAGCACCGACACTTTCATCACCTCCAAGGTAAAAGGGCGCATGCTGACGGAAAACCGCTTTCCGGCTAACTACGTCAAGGTCGTGACTGAAAACTCCACTGTTTACCTCATGGGCCTAGTCACACATCAGGAAGCAGACGACGCTGTCGAAATAGCACGTGGCACCGAAGGCGTGGAAAAAGTGGTCAAGGTGTTTGAGTACCTGGACGATGGCGCCAAGAAATAACTGGTATAATTGATTGAATTTAATAGAGAATGACTGATACATGAGTACAAGCGCCAATGCCGTAACTTCTGAAATTATTATCGAAGGCCTGACCAGGGCTGGTAAACCTTTCCGCCCCAGCGACTGGGTAGACCGTATGTGTAGCACTTATGCCAGCTTCGGGACGGATCGCAAACTGCGTTATTCACCTTACCTCAAGCCGCGTGTAGTGAATGGTGTGCGCTGTCTGGCGGTTGATATGAAGCTCAAGGATGTAAATCCGGAAGGATTCAAGCAATTGATGTTCTTTGCAGAAGAAAACCAGCTCAACGTGCTGGATGCTGCCGGAAATAGCATCCCGGTACCAGACTAAGCTAGTTACCCGCGATCAGCTTGTCTATGTATTGCCTGGTGATCAAGCCATGCTTAGTCACCACCAGTTTGCCCTGAGGATTGAATATATAAGTGGTTGGCAAGACCTCAGCCGCGCCTAGTTGTGCGACAGTTTTGTCATCGCCCAGAACTATCGGGTAGGACATCAGCATGTCATCGACAAAATCAGCGACCTGTTTGGGATTCTTGTAGTCGATTGCCACACCTATCACCATGATATCCTTATCCTTACGCTGGTCGTAGATTGAAACCAGATCGGGAATCTCCTCAAGGCATGGTGGACACCAGGTTGCCCAGTAATTCACCAGCACCCACTTGCCTTTAAAATCCGAAAGGCTATGCTGCTTGCCTGCAGTGTCCTTATAAGTGAATGCCTGACCGGCAAACACCGGCGCTATTAGCAGCATGAGCAGTAGCGCAGTCAGGCAACGCTTAATCATGGCCTTCCTTCACCGCTGGATGATTCTCTGCCTTGTGCATCAAGAATAGCGCCAGACCTATCAAGGTGATACTGCCACCAAAATTAAGCAGGTCTATGGTATCTTTCATTTGCATTTTCAGTGCATGCTCAAATAGCGACACAATCATAATCATGACAATCACCTTGGCCAAACGGCTTTTCAAGTCGTCCAAGTCACGTATCACCAACACACGACTGGATGCCTTGCTCCCTTGGGCCGCATCAATATCGCTGATGAAAAGCTCATACAGGCCTAGCGAAAAAATCAGCATGATAGTCGCCAGCAGATAGCCATCTACAACCTCCACCACATGTGAGATGGTATCGTCATGCAGCAGCTTGCGCGCTTCATTCGTTAGATCACTATCAGCGTAGTGTAATACATGAGTCAACAAGAAATAGACATCTACGGTAGCAATGTAAAACACCGCAAAACCCGCTGCCAGGCTGGATAAGACCGCCAGCATGATGACAAAACGGCTATTCCAGAGAAAGCCCTCGAAGAACATCTCCAACCATTTCATTTTTTGAGTTCCATAGCTACCAGATATACAGATTCTATCATTGGCATTGTCGGTAACTACGCTACTCCGTGACAAATTTGACGATAGTCATTACTATTCCCAATATTATCAATGGAGTAATGCTAGATGCCTCTCAGCCTTAAGATTCCAGCCTTAGAAGACAATCCGCTGATTTTCGCAGAAACCCGTTCGCAAAAAGTCACCCAATTCGTCAATGCCCTGCCAGCGGCCAATCCTCTCGAGGCAGCATCACGCTTGCTGGAGGAAATGCAGATACTGAATCGGCAGAAAGTTGCGCCCGACTCCAGAGTTAAGGCGCTAGAGATATACAGGCCGGCGCTTAGTAACATTGCAGAAAACCTCACCGCACAATTCTGGAATGCGACTTTACCGTTGCAGCCACCGGCAAAAAAATATGCAGCGGCCGCTGAATCATTATGGCTGGAGCTAGGATATGGTTACAAACTAGCACTCACTGATCAGCAAAGCAAATTATTCAGCCTGAGCAGCAGCAAATCTAACGCCCTGGTCGTGACTAGGGCCATGGAGGCCATGAGCCAGCTAGCCATGGTTTACTATCATACTTACTCCACGTTGCCAGGCAGCCTATGGGGAGATATGCACCAGCTTTATCTTTTGGCCGTGCAACAGTCTTTGCAGGATATCGAAGTCAGCACAGATGCCATCCATAAACAAAGTACCTCTGTTAGCCTGATATATAAACAGGCGTTGTTGATGTCACTGGCTGACCCACAGCACCTCGCGCCCAATGACATTCGCCTGGTCGCAGATTACATCAGGCGTAATGCACATCTCACACAGTTACAAGGTTTAGGTTTGCCTGCCAATCCAGCAGGTATTTTTCTGATCAACCTGGATAGCGAAAACCCACCCATCCCTTACGTAAAGAATAAAGAAGAGGTAGACGCCAACAGCAACATCCTATTTATTACAATGGAACTGGCACGACTAGTGCACAAGCACCTGCAGGGCCTGCAAGCCGGCGATCCGATTAATACTAGCGAATTGCCGGAGAATGCCACTGATCCGCGCTACCCAGATATTCTGACTTACCTTATCAAGCATTGGGGTACTACCCCTAAACGTGTATTTAACCGCTCGCGCAAAAGCGATGGTGTGGAACTAGGGATCGGCATAGCGGCTACTCATTATTTTATTAATGGCGAGAATTACTACGCTGGACCTGCAGACCCCTACGACCTGACTGAGCTTACCTCCAAAGCCACCAACAAGCAGACTTTCCAACCTTCACGCTGGC
>DATBRG010000019.1:0-94249 GCA_036560445.1 Methylophilaceae bacterium | reverse complement strand
GCCTGTCCTGCAGGGAGTCATAACTCAGATTAAGCTGCTCTATGGCAGCATCTGCCAATTTATTAGTCACTACAATTGCTCCATCAACTGTTGCAGTATTCGTAATTGTCTTTTTGCGCCTAAACGCTCAAAAAGTAAAGTAAGAAAAATCATCCTACTTGAAAAATAAGGTCTACGCCCTCATAATTAGCACTCAATAGGCATGAGTGCTAATAACGCTTGCCTAATTGCAGAATACTTACAAAACGTACCAATGAATTATCTACAAGGAGATTACTCATGAAAATTCGTCCTTTGCACGACCGCGTTATCGTCAGACGCATGGAAGAAGAACGCAAAACCGCTTCTGGCATTGTTATCCCCGACTCCGCTACTGAAAAGCCAGATCAAGGCGAAATCATCGCTATTGGCAATGGCAAGGTACTGGAAGATGGCTCCGTACGTAAGCTGGATGTGAAAGTGGGTGACAAGGTGCTATTCGGCAAATATTCCGGCCAGACCGTCAAGGTTTCTGGTGAAGAGCTGCTCGTGATGCGCGAAGAAGACATCATGGGCGTTGTTGAAGCTTAATCATTACCATACAAGTATTCAGGAGAATTAAAGATGGCTGCTAAAGACGTAAGATTCGGCGACGAAGTTCGCCAAAAAATGACCAATGGCGTGAACATTCTCGCCAACGCTGTAAAAGTGACCTTGGGCCCTAAGGGCCGTAACGTTGTGCTGGAGCGTTCCTATGGCGCCCCAACCATCACTAAGGACGGTGTTTCTGTTGCCAAGGAAATCGAACTGAAAGATAAGTTTGAGAACATGGGCGCACAAATGGTGAAGGAAGTTGCTTCCAAGACTTCTGACATCGCCGGTGACGGCACCACCACTGCCACCGTACTGGCACAAGCTATTATCCGTGAAGGCATGAAATCTGTTGCTGCCGGCATGAACCCAATGGACCTCAAGCGCGGTATCGACAAGGCCGTTGAAGCTGCTGTTAAAGAACTCAAGAGCATGTCCAAGCCATGTACCACTAGCAAGGAAATCGCTCAAGTTGGCTCCATTTCTGCTAACTCCGACTCCTCAATCGGCCAGATCATTGCTGATGCGATGGACAAAGTGGGTAAAGAAGGCGTGATTACCGTTGAAGATGGTTCCGGTTTACAAAACGAGCTGGACGTAGTTGAAGGTATGCAATTCGACCGCGGCTACCTGTCCCCGTACTTCATCAACAACCCAGAGCGCCAAATCGCGCTACTCGACAATCCATTTGTACTGCTGTACGACAAGAAGATCTCCAACATCCGTGACCTGTTGCCAGCACTGGAACAAGTGGCCAAAGCCGGCCGCCCACTGCTGATCATCGCTGAAGATATCGAAGGCGAAGCATTGGCAACCCTGGTAGTCAATAATATCCGCGGTATCCTCAAGACCTGCGCTGTCAAGGCCCCTGGCTTTGGTGACCGTCGTAAAGCCATGCTCGAAGACATCGCCATCCTCACCGGTGGTACCGTGATTGCTGAAGAACTCGGCCTCAAGCTGGAAAACATCAAGCTTGAAGACCTGGGCCAAGCCAAGCGCATTGAAGTTGGTAAAGAAAACACTATCATCATCGACGGCGCCGGTAACGAAAGCAACATCAAGAGCCGTATCAGCCAGATCAAAACTCAAGTCGAAGAAGCGACCAGCGACTATGACCGTGAAAAACTGCAAGAGCGCGTTGCCAAGCTTGCAGGCGGTGTTGCTGTGATCAAGGTTGGTGCTACCACCGAAATCGAAATGAAGGAAAAGAAAGCCCGTGTTGAAGATGCATTGCATGCAACCCGCGCTGCTGTTGAAGAAGGTATCGTTGCTGGTGGTGGCGTAGCACTGCTGCGTGCCCGTGATGCGATTGCCAAGGTCAAGGGTGAGAACCTGGACCAAGATGCAGGCGTAAAAATCGTACTGCGTGCGGTTGAAGAACCACTGCGCCAAATCGTTTCCAATGCTGGCGTTGAGCCTTCAGTTGTTGTGAACAATGTTGCTGCTGGGAAGGGCAACTATGGTTTCAATGCAGCCAACGAAACCTATGGCGATATGGTGGAAATGGGTGTTCTGGACCCAACCAAGGTAACCCGTTCTGCTCTGCAAAACGCAGCCTCTGTGGCTGGCCTGATGCTGACTACCGATTGCATGGTAGCCGAACTGCCTAAGGAAGACGCTCCAGCAATGGGTGGCGGTGATATGGGCGGCATGGGCGGCATGGGCGGCATGATGTAGTTTTTGAATTTGCATCATCTTGCCGCCCATAGCGAGCCTATGGCGCGGGATGATGCAAGTGCATGCAAAATGGCTGTGTTTGATATTTTTCAAAACAGCATTAATTTTTGCCAGCGCCGAAGCTAGTACTAAAAACAAAAAGCCCCGTCTAGTACGGGGCTTTTTTATCGCGCAAACTAAATTGTAACTGGATATTTACTTGTGGGAATTTTTGCGCTTATACTTGAGCCATGAACTCGAAACTGCTCGATGCTGAGAATGGCGCGACAGGCAAAAAAAACCCCGATTAAAGGGGAATAAAATCGGGGTAGAAGCAGCCTCATTTGATAAGGCTTACCCGCTCAGGGAGGTGAAGCGGGAGACGAACTAAATCGTCTGTAATTAAGACAGGCCTTGTTTTGAATTAGTTCCACAATTATTGTCCCGCCTATATTGTCATGCATGGCAAACCAAATTCCTGCGTTTAGCATGCGATAATATCGAGCATGAATACGCTCCCAGATTCCATTCTTTCCGGCCTTAACGACAAACAGCTCGAAGCAGTAACGCTACCGCATCAGCCTGCATTGATTCTTGCAGGAGCGGGTAGCGGTAAAACCCGCGTGCTTACCACCCGTATTGCCTGGCTGATCCAAACCGGGCAAGTCTCGCCCCAGGGTTTGCTAGCGGTGACATTTACCAATAAAGCGGCTAAGGAGATGCTGACACGCCTCTCCGCCATGCTGCCGATCAATACACGTGGCATGTGGGTTGGCACATTCCATGGACTTTGCAATCGGTTGTTGCGCGCTCATCACCGTGAAGCTTTGCTGCCCGCCACGTTCCAGATTCTCGATACCGCAGACCAGCTATCCAGCATCAAGCGCCTGATGAAACTCATGAATGTGGATGATGAGAAATTTCCTCCCAAGCAAGTCATGGGCTATATCAATAGCTGCAAGGAAGAAGGCCTGCGCGCCCATGCAGTAGATGCCTATGATGCACACTCGCAACGCATGCGTGAAATCTTCGAGGAATACGACAAGCAGTGCCAGCGCGAAGGTGTAGTGGATTTTGCCGAGCTGCTGTTGCGTTGCTATGAGTTGCTAAGCCGCGATGCGAATATCCGCCAGCATTACCAGAGCCGCTTCAAATATATTCTCGTCGATGAATTCCAGGATACAAATCGGCTGCAATACCTCTGGCTGAAATTACTGGCAGGCCAAGATAACTGCATTTTTGCCGTGGGAGATGATGACCAGTCTATCTACGCTTTCCGCGGCGCACGTGTCGGCAATATGCTGGATTTTGAGAAAGACTTCGCGGTACAAACCATCGTCAAGCTCGAGCAGAACTATCGCTCACACAGCAATATCCTTGATGCTGCCAACGCCATCATCACCCACAATCGCAACCGGCTTGGCAAAAATCTCTGGACTGCCGCAGGCAAAGGCGAGCCAGTCAGGGTCTACCAGGCCTATAACGATATTGACGAAGCAAATTTCATTGTCGACGAAATCAAGATGCTGCATGCCGAGGGCACGGATTTAAGCCAGATCGCCATGCTCTATCGCTCCAACGCCCAGTCGCGCGTACTGGAGCACGCCTTGTTTTCTGCCAACCTGCCGTACCGGGTATATGGCGGTTTACGTTTCTTCGAACGTGCAGAAATCAAGCATGCGTTGGCTTACCTGCGCCTAATAGCAAACCCTGAAGACGATACTGCCCTGCTGCGAGTCATCAACTTCCCAACTCGCGGTATCGGTACGCGAAGCCTGGAACAATTGCAGGACATGGCCCGGGAACAGAGCTGCAGCCTTTGGCAGGCTGCCATCAACAAGGTCGGCAGTGGCAGGCCGGGCAAGGGCATCGAAGGTTTCGTTGCGCTCATCAAGCAGATGCAGGAAGAATCCATCGGCCTGTCGCTAGCTGAACTAACCGAACTAGCCAGCAGTTTGTCAGGCCTGCGCACCTATTATCAGGGCGAAAAGGAAGGCGAAGACCGTATTGCCAACCTTGATGAATTAATCAACGCTGCTGTCGCTTTCATGAACCAGGATATCGGTGTACAGGTAGATGAAAATGGCGAAGTAGCTCAATCCCTGCTCGCCCAGTTCCTTGGCCACGCTAGCCTCGAAGCGGGCGAACATCAGGCTGATGTTGGCCGTGATGCACTGCAACTCATGACAGTACATTCAGCCAAGGGGCTGGAATTCAAGGTGGTATTTATCAGTGGGCTGGAAGAAGGCCTCTGCCCGCACGAGCAAAGCATGTATGAAGCCAACGGGCTGGAAGAAGAACGGCGCCTGATGTATGTGGCTGTCACGCGAGCCCGCCAACGGCTTTACCTGAGTTACGCCCAGAGCCGCATGCTGCATGGACAAGTGCGTTATGGCATCCCTTCGCGCTTTCTTGATGAAGTCCCGGAAGAGCTACTACTCAGACTGAATGCCAAACCCAGCGCCAGCAAGGTAGCCCAGCAGATGGCAGGCTACAACGTTACCCCGAGCAATAGCCCCAGTAGTAGCCAGAAAAGTGCCATGCCATGGAAGATAGGCCAATCCGTCGCCCACGGTAAATTTGGGCAAGGTGTTGTGGTGAGCTATGAGGGCAATGCCGACGACCTGCGCGTGCAAGTCAATTTCGGCCGTGAAGGCCTGAAATGGCTGGCGTTGGAATACGCCAAGCTGGAAGCAGTCTAATCGTTATCTTGTTCTTCAACCAGCGCACCGGCCGGCACCAGACTACCTGCAAAAATATCCTTGTAGCTGACATAAAGCGAGGCAGTCATGGTTGGAATCATGACCAGCAAGCCTAGGCCAAATGGTATGGCTGCCACCAACAGCAGGACCATGGAAATCAGGCTGTAAACGAAAAACGGCATCAAATTGCGCAAGCAGGCATTGAAGCTCTGCTTCATGGCCGCCAGCGGCGTAAGCTCATGGAAAGCTATCAGGATGGGGGCAAACCAGTAAGCCATGATGAGTGGTACCAACAAGAACATCCCTAGCAAAGCAGTGAATAAAAAGCCTTCGCCGAGCGCGGCTGTAGCTTGCTGCTCACTCAGTTTTTCACCGGAAAACATGGCATGCAAGACAGTATTATCAGTGCCAGCGAACATGATGCCGACAATGATGATCACGCCAGCAAGATAAAGGCCGCCTAGCGTGATCAATTGAGCCGCGTGTTGCTTAAAGCCGGCAAACAGATGATTGATTTCCAGTTCTTCATCGTTATCCAGAGCGCGGCAGCCCATCATAAAACCAGCGACAAATATTGGTGCCAGCAGATTCAGCACAATGGGGCCGACTATCTTGACGATGGATAGACCCATGCCAATCAAGAGATAGATAAAAAACAAGGCAATCCAGATCACCGGGCTTTTCTTGAATAATGCAAAGCCCTCGGCTATCCAGTTCCATCCATTTGCTGCATCAACCTTGCGTATATCCAATACCGATGTATTCATCATGTGCCTCCCCGGCGCCTGAATCTATTTAACAACACACGACTATCGTGCTTAACTTAATACTTTCGCCAAATTCGATGGCTGCAAGACACGCAATTTCAGGACCTTCTGGAAATGCTGCGGATCCTTGGCATGCGTAAGCTCCCCCGCTTGCGGGAAGTGTAAATCATAAAGGCGTGACAGCCAGAATCGCAATGCCGCCAAGCGCAATAACCCTGTCCAGGCCTGCTGTTCAGCAAGCGTTATGGCCCGGATTTTGTGATAGGTCGCCAGCAGGGCTTTTAATCTGCCCTCATCAAAGCTGCCATCCTCATTAACGCACCAATCATTAACCGCAATTGCAACGTCGTAGAGCAAGACATCGTTGCACGCGTAGTAGAAATCAATCACGCCACCTAACTGCTCACCATCAAACAGCACATTATCACGGAACAGATCAGCATGAATCACACCAAAGGGCAGGTCACTGATAGACAGCCTGGCCTGGAATTCCAGCTCTTGTTGCAGCATGGCACGGTCATCTTGGCTAAGAAAATCCATCACTTTGTTAGCCGTATCCAGGCGCCATTCTGTCCCACGCGGGTTTTTCATATAGCCCGAGAATGACAAGCCTGCGATATGCATCTCTGCCAGCAACCTCCCTACTTCTGCGCATTGGGCAGATGAGGGTGTCTCTATATCCTTGCCACGCAAACAACTAACCAGTGCCGCTGGCTTGCCATTAAGAACACAAAGACCGCTGCCATCCTGCTTTCTGACTGGATGTGGGCACGGGATATCGCGCTCGGCAAAATGGGTCATCAAGTCGAGGAAATAAGGTAACTCGTCTTGCGAATTTTTCTCGAACAGCGTCAGCACATAGCGCCCACTGGTCGTCGTCACAAAGTAATTAGTATTGGTAATACCGGCGGCGATGCCCTGGAAATCCAGCACATCTCCAAGAGAATAAGGCGACAACCACTGGCGTAGCTGCTCGATGGTAACAGTGGTAAATACCGACATAAGATTTAAGAGAGCCTTGCAGCCCTCTTAACTAAAAATTAGAAGTTAAACAGCACCCATTTTGGAATACTGATGGGCGAGTTGGAATCCTCGAAGCGCGACCATCCCCCATTTTGATCCTCTTTCACCATGTAATAAGGAACCCCATGTGATGGCGTGATCTTCATCATGTAAAGCTCGCCATTGATACGGTATTCTTCAACCTTATCCGTACCTTTTTTGGTGATGGTGATCTGCGGCTCAGCATCCGGGCCTTCCAGGCCTGCCGGTGGTGGTGGTGGCTCTGGCAAGGGCTCCAGATTTGGCGGATTACCCGCAGCCAAGGCCACCAGTGGCGATAATAGAGCCAGAACTAACAAGATATGAATACGACGCATGGTAACCTCGTGCTTGGGTTTGTACTGCATTGAGATGAAAAGCATTCTAACAAAAACCATGCACTGCTGGTAAACCGCAATACAAAAGTCATTATAAATACAACTGAACCTGGCGCTCTGATGCAGAAGGCTCGAAACCGCGCGTCTCATAATGCTTGAAGATGGCCTCAACCACTTTGACTGGCTCGTCAATCACCTTGATCAGGCTCATATCCTCAGGCGATACCATACCCTCAGCCACCAATGCGTTACGGAACCAGTCCAGCATGCCGCGCCAGAACGGCTCATGCACCAGGATAATGGGGATATTGCGCGTCTTGCCTGTCTGTATCAATGTCAATGCTTCCATCAGCTCATCCAGGGTACCAAAACCACCCGGCATCACGACATAGGCTGAGGCATATTTAACGAACATCACTTTACGCATATAAAAATGCTGGAAATTCTGGCTGATATCCTGATACTGATTATTCGTCTGTTCATGCGGCAACTCAATATTCAAGCCGATACTGGGCGATTTACCGTAATAAGCTCCCCTGTTGGCAGCCTCCATAATGCCGGGCCCACCACCTGAGATAACACTAAAACCCGCATCAGAAAGATGCCGGGCGATATCTTCCGTCAGCTTGTAGTATGGGCTATCCGGCTTGGTACGAGCGCTGCCAAAAATAGAGACTGCGGGCGTGATCTCTTTTAGTCGCTCGGTAGCGCTCACGAATTCTGCCATAATCTCAAAAGCATGCCAGGACTCGCGAGCCGAGTGCTCACGCTCCAATAGCTCGGGATCAGTAATTTTTGGCAGTTTTTTGGCTTGAGACATTGTTTGGGTACCTGATTAAAGATGAAAACATTATTGTTAGTCGATGGCTCGTCCTACCTTTACCGCGCCTTCCACGCCATGCCTGATTTGCGCAACAGGCATAATGAGCCGACCGGTGCGATCCAAGGCGTACTCAATATGTTACGCCGCTTGCACAAGGATTATCCAGCGGAATATAGCGCCTGTGTATTTGATGCCAAGGGCAAGACATTCCGCGATGACATCTACCCGGAATACAAAGCCAACCGCGCCTCCATGCCGGACGACCTGCGCCTGCAGATAGAACCACTGCATGCCGCCATCAAGGCCATGGGCTGGCCACTCATCATGGAAGATGGCGTGGAAGCCGACGATGTCATCGGCGCACTGGCCAAACAAGCAGAGCGCGAAGGCATGCGCGTCATCATCTCCACCGGTGACAAGGATATCTCGCAGTTGGTGAATGAGCATGTGACCGTGGTCAACACCATGCGCGATGCCTTCAGAAAAACCGATGAAGTATTGGATATCGTTGGCGTGGAAAATAAATTCGGTATCCCGCCTAGCTTGATGATCGATTATCTGGTGTTGATCGGCGACACTTCGGATAACGTACCCGGCGTGGAGAAGGTCGGCCCCAAGACTGCCGTCAAATGGCTCAAACAATACGGCTCGCTGGACAACATCGTTGCGCATGCCGATGAGATCAGCGGCGTGGTCGGCGAGAACTTACGAAAGGCCCTGCCCTGGCTGCCCACCGCACGCGAGCTGATCACCATACGCTGTGATGTCGGCATACAAGAAAGCCTTGCCGACCTGGCGCCACAGCCGCAGGATAAAGCCAAGCTATTGGAACTGTTTGAGCGTTTCGATTTCAAGACATGGCGGCGAGAGCTGGATAACCCCAGCAACACGGCGAATGTTAGCGCCCAGGCCGCGCCTAGTTCGCCCCAAAGCGGCCAGGGGCAACTCTTCGGTGAGGCTACGCCAGTACCTTTAACCAAAGGTGCCGTCACAACCCGCAGCTATGAAACCATACTGACAGAAACAGCACTGCAAGCCTGGCTGGATAAAATAGCGCAGGCTTCACTGCTCTGCTTCGATACCGAAACCACCTCGCTCGACCCCATGACCGCTAAGCTGGTCGGTATGTCGTTCGCCATTGAGGCAGGCCATGCGGCTTACCTGCCGCTCACCCATGATTATGCCGGGGCACCGGACCAATTGCCGTTCGACGCCACGCTGGCCACAATTAAACCGCTGCTGGAAAACCCGGCTATCAAAAAGGTCGGGCAAAACCTCAAATATGACAAGCATGTGCTGGCCAACCACGGCATTGCACTCAACGGCATCGCCCACGACACCCTGCTGCAATCCTATGTGCTGGAAAGTCACCGCCAGCATGGCATGGATGACCTGGCCATGCGCCATCTGGGCGTTACTACCATTACGTTTGAAGAAGTTGCCGGCAAAGGCGCAAAACAGGTAGGTTTCAATCAGGTATCGGTGGAAACCGCCAGTGAATACGCGGCCGAGGACGCCGATATCACGCTGCAACTGCACCAATCCCTGTACCCGCAAATCGCACCCGATGCCAAGTTGCAATATGTATATGCACAGATAGAAATGCCGGTGATGGAAATCCTGTTCGATATCGAACGCACCGGCGTGCTGATTGATGGCCCGATGCTGCAAGCGCAGAGCCATGAAATAGCGCAGAAGTTGGTCGCGCTGGAACACCAGGCCTACGAACTGGCGGGCCAGCCATTTAATCTGGCTTCACCCAAGCAGTTGCAGGAAATTCTGTTCGGCAAGCTCGGCATCAAACCACTGAAAAAAACTCCGAGCGGTACGCCCTCCACCGACGAAGACGTGCTGCAGGAACTGGCGCTGGATTACCCGCTGCCCAAAGTGCTACTGGAATACCGCGGCCTAGCCAAGCTCAAGTCTACCTATACCGATAAACTACCACGCGCAGTCAACCCTGCTACTGGCCGTGTACACACCAATTACGGACAGGCGATTGCGAATACCGGGCGGCTATCAAGTAACGACCCCAATCTGCAAAACATCCCGGTGCGCACTGCAGAAGGCCGACGCATCCGCGAAGCATTCATCGCACCGCCTGGCAGCGTGATTGTGTCCGCTGATTACTCGCAGATTGAGCTGCGCATCATGGCGCATTTTTCGCAGGATGAAGGGCTGCTCAAGGCCTTTGCCGCCGGCGAGGATATTCACCGCGCCACAGCAGCGGAAGTATTCGGTGTGGAGCGCGATGCCGTCAGCAGCGAACAGCGGCGCTATGCCAAGGTCATCAACTTCGGCCTCATCTATGGCATGAGCGCCTTCGGCCTGGCGCAGAACCTCAATATAGACCGCACTGCTGCACAAACCTATATTGATCGCTACTTCGCGCGCTACCCCGGCGTACGCGACTACATGCAAAACACGCGCGAAACGGCCAAACGTCAGGGCTACGTCGAGACGCTATTCGGCCGCCGCCTGTGGATACCCGAGATCAATAGCCCGAACGGCCAGCGCCGCCAGGGTGCAGAGCGCGCCGCTATCAATGCACCTATGCAAGGCACGGCGGCAGACCTAATCAAGCTGGCAATGATTGCCGTGCATGGCTGGCTGAATGAGCAAAAACTGGTTACGCGCATCATCATGCAAGTACACGACGAACTGGTGCTGGAAGTGCCGCAAGCCGAGTTGGAAACCATCAAGACAAACCTACCGCAGCTCATGGGAGGGGTAGCAAAACTGGATGTGCCATTGTTGGTCGAAGTTGGTGTCGGCAATAACTGGGATAGCGCGCATTGAGCGCACCGCTCAACTTCGGCGCCATCATTATCGGCGACGAAATACTCTCCGGTAAACGCCAGGATGCGCATTTATCGCAAGCTATCAATATCCTTAAAGCACGTGGCTTAAGCTTGGCTTGGGCTGAATACCTGGGTGACGACCCGGCACATATCACCGTTGCACTCAAGCGCAGCATGGCTACAGACGATATTGTGTTCAGCTTTGGTGGCATAGGTGCCACGCCGGATGACTACACGCGCCAGAGTGCTGCCGCAGCGGCAGGCCTACCCATAGCGCGCCATGCCGGTGCGGTTGCAGAGATTGAAGCGCAGTTCGGCGAGGCGGCCTATCCTAAGCGCGTGCTAATGGCGGATTTCCCCAAGGGCGCTCAACTTATCCCCAATCCGGTCAACCGCGTAGCGGGGTTTTCGGTCGGCAGTCACTACTTCCTGCCGGGCTTTCCGCAAATGGCCTGGCCCATGATGGAGTGGGTGTTGGATACGCACTACAGCCATCTTTTTCACCAGCGGCTCATCGTGGAATGGTCGATTTTGGTGATGGATGCAGGGGAAAGCCAGCTCATAGACTTGATGAATACCATCGTGCTGAAACACCCACAAACTAAGCTGTTCAGCCTGCCCAAGTTAGGCCCACAGAAAACCATAGAACTTGGCGTCAAGGGCCCAGCAGAGGCCGTCGAGAAAGCCATGGCCGAGATCAAGGCTGAAGTCAGCGCAGCCGGTTTTGCATGGTCCAATCTGTAACTACTCTTATAGCTGTCGATCGCGCGTTTCGTGCATCACCAGCACTGCAAAGAAACTTACGGCGGCAGTGGCTGAAACATAGAAACCCACCCAAGCCAAACCACCCCGATTAACCAGCAGTTGCGAGATATAAGGCGCAAACGAAGCGCCTAGTATGCCGCCTAGCTGGTAACTTACACCGGCGCCACTATAGCGCACCACCACCGGAAACAGCTCTGGCAGCATTGCCCCCATAGGCGCAAAAGTCGCTCCCATCAGGAATAAAGCCAGTGACAGGAATAATGTAATTTGAAACGCTGAACCGCTCATCATCAATGGGCTTAAGGCAAATCCTGCTAGCACTGCCAGCGCACTACTTGCCAGCAATACTGGCCGACGACCAAAGCGATCACTCAGCCAGGCAGCTATAGGTGTTGCCAGAGTCATAAACAGGATGGCGACGCACAACATACCCAGAAAATCCGGCCGTGAAATACCCAGCTTAGCTGTGCCATAGCTCAGGCAGAATACTGTCGCTGTATAAAACAGGTTGTAGCAGACCACCATCGCCAACGCTCCGAGCAGCACTGGTCGCAAATGTAGCGTAAGCAATGTCTTGAACGGTAGCTTCAGTGTGGATTTCTGCCGTAATGCGTGGGTAAAAACCGGGGTCTCGGCGAGCTTGAAACGCACATATAACCCCACTACCACCAGCAATGCACTGGCAAGAAATGGCAACCGCCAGCCCCAGGCCTTGAATTCGGCATCGCTCAGAAACACTGCCAAGCCGAGAAAACTCAAGGTAGCGAGCAAAAAACCTACCGAAGGCCCAAGTTGCGGGAACATGCCATACCAGCCACGCTTATCATGTGGCGCATACTCGCTCGCTAGCAGCGCCGCCCCACCCCATTCACCCCCTATGCCCATGCCTTGCCCAAAACGCAATACACACAAAAACACTGGGGCCCATGTACCAAGTACATCGTAGCCAGGCAAACAGCCTATGAGTAAGGTGGAAACACCCATCACCAGCAAAGAGGCCGCCAGAGTCGTCTTACGTCCAAAGCGATCGCCAAAATGGCCGAATAGCAGAGCCCCCAAGGGCCGTGCGATAAAGGCAATGCCAAAAGTCAGGAAAGCATTAAGGGATTGTGTAGCCGGGTCGCTGGCGGGGAAGAATACCTGACCAATGACCAGTGCAGCCGCCATGGCGTAGATATAAAAATCATAGAATTCGATTGCCGTGCCAACAAAGCTGGCGAAAGCGATGTGGTGTATCGACGGCCGCTGAGTTCGTGGCATGGCTTAGCCTGCAATAAAAATATTCATGGCCAGAATATACGCGAGACTGTGCCCGCCTCGCAAACCCATGAGGCCAAACCACTTGTGCACTCTGGCTAAAATATTGCTTTGTTAATCCCATATAAAATTTAGCTTAATTGTTTTTCACAGACATGCGGATTGCATATAAAATAGGCAACTTTTCCGCGACATTGCAGTTCTCTGGTATCAGGGGAAAAGAGAACGAAGTGGAAATGAGTACATCAGCATCCAACCAAGTTGCTATAGATATCAAAAGAAAAGACTGAATTAAGCAGCAATGCAAATCGGCCCTTACAAACTGAAGAACAATCTTGTCGTTGCGCCCATGGCTGGCGTAACCGACAGGCCTTTCCGCATCCTATGCAAAAAGCTCGGCGCAGGTTTAGCTGTGTCCGAGATGGTGACTTCCAATTCCCTACTGTACGGCAGCGAAAAAACCCTGCGGCGTGCCAACCATGAGGGTGAAGTTGACCCCATCTCGGTACAGATTGCCGGCGCCGACCCTAGGATGATGGCTGAAGCGGCCAAATACAACGTCGACAATGGCGCGCAGATCATTGATATCAATATGGGCTGCCCAGCCAAGAAAATTTGTAATGTGATGGCAGGCTCTGCTCTGCTCAAGGATGAACCACTGGTATCACAGATACTCAAGGCCGTAGTTGCCGCAGTGGATGTTCCCGTCACCCTGAAAATCCGCACCGGTTGGGATAAGCAGAACCGTAATGCCATTGCCGTGGCCAGAATGGCTGAGGACATCGGCGTGCAGGCACTGGCTATGCATGGCCGCACACGCGCCTGCGCCTATATGGGTGAGGCCGAATACGACACTATCGCCGCCGTTAAGCAGGCAATTAATATCCCACTGATTGCCAATGGCGACATCGCCACCCCGGAAAAAGCCAAATACGTGCTGGATTACACCAAGGCAGACGCCGTCATGATAGGCCGCGCCGCGCAGGGCCGTCCTTGGATATTCCGTGAAATTGAACACTACCTGGCAACTGGCACACACCTGCCACCGCCAACTGTTACTGAGATTCACCAAGTCATGCTGGAACATCTGCAAGACCTCTATGCATTTTATGGCGACCTTACCGGTATGCGCGTAGCGCGCAAGCATATCTCCTGGTACACCAAGGGACTCGTGGGCTCTGCTAATTTCCGCCACAACATGAACCAGCTACAGACCATAGAGCTGCAATTGGATGCTATCAACACCTTCTTCGCGCAGCTGCAACAGCAAGGCGAACGTTTGCAATACGAAGAACCTGAAGAAGCGCTGGCGGCCTGATGAGTAATAAAGACATAGACGCCTGCGTGCGTGCCGCCCTCGATGAGTATTTCAAGGATCTTGATGGCCAGCGACCACATGCCGTATACGACATGCTACTGCAGTGCGTGGAAAAACCCTTGCTGGAATATGTGCTTAATCGCGCCGGAGGCAACCAGAGCAAGGCTGCCGAGATACTCGGCCTAAACCGCAATACACTGCGTAAGAAGTTGCAGCAGTACCACATTCAATAATCTCCTTTCTTTAAGTTTTCATCATGGCTGTCATCAAACGTGCTCTCATCAGTGTTTCCGATAAACAAGGTATTGTGGAATTTGCCAAGGCGTTAAGCGGCTTTGGTGTTGAGATACTCTCCACCGGTGGAACGGCAAAACTGTTCCGCGACAACGATATCGCTGTGATCGAAGTCAGTGATTACACTGGCTTCCCTGAAATGCTGGATGGCCGCGTGAAGACCTTGCACCCGAAGGTCCACGGTGGCCTGCTCGGCCGACGCGATTTGCCTGAGCACGTAGCTGCCATGCAAACAGCCGGGATTCCCAATATCGACTTACTGGTAGTCAATCTCTACCCATTTGAGGCTACTGTCGCCAAGGTCGATTGCACGCTGGAAGAAGCCATCGAGAATATCGACATCGGCGGCCCAGCCATGGTGCGCTCTGCCGCCAAGAACTGGAAAGATGTGACCGTACTGACAGATGCTTCGCAATATACAGCCGTACTGGCAGAGATGAAGAGCACTGGCGGTGCCACCAGCCAGGCAACCCGTTTTGGATTATCCGTAGCGGCCTTCAACCGCATCAGCAACTACGATGCGGCCATTAGCGATTACCTGTCCTCGTTCAACATAGACGGCACGCGTAATGCGTTCCCTGGCCAGACCAATGGCCGTTTCGTCAAACTGCAGGATCTACGTTACGGTGAAAACCCTCACCAGCAAGCCGCCTTTTACCGCGATTTGCACCCAGCACCCGGTTCGCTGGTAGCAGCACAGCAATTACAAGGCAAGGAGCTGTCCTACAACAATATCGCTGATGCCGACGCCGCTTGGGAGTGCGTTAAATCTTTCGACACCTCTGCATGCGTCATCGTAAAGCATGCCAACCCTTGCGGCGTAGCCTTGGGCACGACCCCTCTGGAAGCCTACAACAAGGCTTTCAAAACCGACCCTAGCTCAGCTTTTGGCGGCATCATTGCATTTAACCAGCCTGTAGATGCCGCTGCGGCCGAAGCCGTATCCAAGCAGTTCGTGGAAGTATTGATCGCACCCGCTTACACCCCAGAAGCACTGGCCATCTTCAAAGCCAAGGCTAATGTACGTGTACTGAAGATTGACTTACCTACTGGCGGCGAGACTGCTTGGGAAAAAGGCCGCAATTCGCACAACATTAAGCGCGTAGGTTCTGGCATCCTGATCCAGACGGCAGACAATCACGAAATCGGTGTAGCCGACCTGAAAATCGTCACCAAGAAACAACCTAGCGAAAAGCAGCTGCAAGACCTGCTGTTTGCCTGGCGCGTAGCAAAATACGTCAAATCCAACGCCATCGTGTTCTGTGGTGACGGTATGACTCTAGGTGTAGGTGCAGGGCAAATGAGCCGTGTCGACAGCACTCGCATTGCCGCTATCAAGGCGCAAAATGCCGGTTTGACGCTAAAGGGCTCCGTAGTCGCTTCAGATGCTTTCTTCCCATTCCGCGATGGTATTGATGTGCTGGCAGAAGCCGGTGCAGCCTGCGTCATCCATCCCGGCGGCAGCATGCGCGATGAAGAAGTGATTGCCGCCGCGGACGAGCATGGTTTGGCTATGGTACTTACCGGTATTCGCCATTTCCGCCACTAGATTGGGATTCATATGAAGATACTCGTAATCGGTGGTGGTGGTCGCGAACATGCTCTAGCCTGGAAGCTGGCGCAAAGCCCGAGAATCAGCATGGTATACGTGGCGCCAGGCAATGCTGGCACGGCACTCAATCCTGACATGAAAAATGTGCCGATCACCGAAGTCGCCGATTTGGTGGAGTTTGCCCGCAAAGAACAGATCGGCCTGACTATTGTTGGCCCGGAAGCACCCTTATCGCAAGGTGTGGTGAATGCCTTCAATGGCAAAGGCCTGAAGATTTTCGGCCCTACCAAGGCTGCCGCCCAGCTGGAAAGCTCCAAGGATTTCGCCAAGGCATTCATGCTGCGCCATGGCATCCCTACTGCGGCTTATGCCACATTTACAGACGCGGCCGCTGCGCATGAATATGTACACACCCAAGGTGCCCCGATAGTCGTTAAAGCCGATGGTCTGGCAGCGGGCAAAGGTGTGGTCGTCGCCATGAATGAAGCCGAAGCGCATGAAGCCATTGACGCTATGCTGGCCGACAATAAGCTGGGGCAAGCTGGCGCACGTGTTGTGATAGAAGAATTCCTGCAGGGCGAAGAAGCCAGTTTTATCGTCATGGTCGATGGCAAGAACATCCTGCCTTTGGCAACTAGTCAGGACCATAAACGATTACTGGATGGCGACCAGGGGCCGAATACTGGTGGGATGGGTGCCTACTCGCCCGCTCCCGTGGTAACGCCAACCATCCATGCCAAGGTCATGCGTGAAATCATCAGGCCTACTGTGGCTGGGATGTCTAAGGATGGAATCCCATACACTGGATTCCTCTACGCAGGCCTCATGATTTCACCCAACGGTGATGTTAAAACGCTGGAATTCAACTGCCGCATGGGCGACCCTGAGACCCAGCCTATCATGCTGCGCCTCAAGAGTGACTTGGTGACACTGGCCGAACATGCTGTGGAAGGCACGCTGGATAAAATCGAAGCGGACTGGGACAGGCGTACCGCACTGGGCGTGGTGATGGCCGCAGCGAACTATCCAGAAGCGCCACGCACCGGCGATGTGATCTCTGGCCTGCCGAAAGACCTGCAGGATGCACATGTATTCCATGCCGGAACCACACTCAAGGACGGCCAGGCAATTACCAGCGGTGGCCGTGTGCTGTGTGTGACTGCACTTGGTGAAACTGTTAAATACGCGCAGAGCCGAGCCTACCAGATTGCCGAAGAAATCAAGTTCACCGGCGCCCAATACCGCAAGGATATTGGTTTTAGAGCCGTTAAATCCTAGGAAACACCGACAATGGCTGGCAGCAGCAATCGCGGATTGCAGCATTACTTGCGTAACGGCGGCATTATTGCCTACCCCACCGAATCCTGCTTTGGCTTGGGCTGCGATCCCAGAAACCGTCTCGGCTTGCAGCGATTGCTCAGAATTAAAGGCCGGCCGCAACACAAAGGCCTGATCCTGATTGGTAGCGAACTGACGCAGTTTCTGCCTTATATTGCACCTATCAATCATGAGCAACAGGCCAAACTCAATAGCACCTGGCCAGGCCCACATACCTGGCTGGTTCCCGCTGGCAGGCATTGCCCAAAAACCTTGACTGGCCGTCACCCAACGATCGCTATTCGTGTCACTGCATTCAAACCTGCTGCAAAGCTATGCGTTCAAGCGGGCATGGCACTGGTTTCCACCAGCGCCAATCGTAGCGGGTTACGGCCAGCCAAGAGTACTCGCGACTGTTACCGTTTATTCGGTGACAGCGTTAGAATCATCGCTGGCCGCATTGGCAAACGGCGCAAACCTTCCACCATCCAGGACCTGGCAACCGGGCGCATCCTGCGCGCCTAATTAGAGAGTATCAATGAATCCCGATGTCGTTCTGAATTACCTGCAAGGCCTGCAAACACGTATCGTCGAGGCGCTTGAACTGGTAGATGGCAAGAATTTCCTGCACGATAGCTGGCAGCGCGCCGAAGGTGGTGGCGGGACCTCATGTCTGTTAGAAGAAGGTAACGTATTTGAACGCGCGGGCGTCGGCTTTTCCCATGTGCTCGGCAACAAATTGCCGCCAGCAGCTACTGTTGCCCACCCAGAGGCATCTGGCCGCAGTTGGCAGGCGATGGGCGTATCTCTGGTATTACATCCGCGCAATCCCTATGTGCCGACGGTGCATATGAATATCCGGTTTTTTGTTGCAGAGAAAACTGGTGAGGAACCAATCTGGTGGTTCGGTGGCGGCATGGACCTGACACCTTATTACGGCTTTGACGATGACTGCATCCACTTTCACCGCACCAACAAGAGTGCGCTGGATGCATTTGATACAAAGTACTATCCACAATTCAAGAAACAATGCGATGAATACTTCTACCTCAAGCATCGCAAAGAGCCACGTGGTATAGGCGGTATCTTTTTTGATGACTTTAACGAGCTGGGGTTTGAGCGCAGCTTTGCCCTGCAAAAGGCAGTGGGCGATAGTTTCCTCAATGCCTATCTGCCTATACTGCAACGCCGCAAGGATACCTCTTATGGTGAACGGGAGCGGGATTTTCAGGCCTACCGGCGTGGGCGTTATGTTGAATTCAACCTGGTATATGACCGTGGCACGCTATTTGGCCTGCAATCAAATGGCCGCACCGAGTCCATATTAATGTCCATGCCACCCATCGTTAAATGGCGCTATGACTGGAAGCCTACGGAAGGTAGCCCGGAAGCAAAACTTTACAGCGATTTCCTGGTTGATCGTGATTGGCTGGCAAAAACCTGAATATTTTGGCGTGATTCGTGCATACTTAAATAAAAATAGGGAGAAACCATGCTTGCACAACTTTTCCGCACCAAACCTGTAGAGCTCAATACCAACAGTGGCCTGAAAAAATGCCTGACTGCATTTGACCTCGCATTGCTGGGGATAGGCTGTGCAATAGGCACCGGCATATTCGTATTAACCGGTATCGCCGCTGCGACCCAATCGGGGCCAGCAGTGATGTTGTCGTTTGTTTTCGCGGGTATCGCTTCAGGATTTGCCGCATTCTCCTATGCAGAACTGGCGGCATCGGTGGGCGGCTCTGGTAGCGCCTACGGCTACAGCTACGCAGCATTTGGTGAATTCATTGCCTGGATGATGGGCTGGATTCTGCTACTGGAATATGGTGTAGGAGCGGCAGCTGTTGCTAATGGTTGGTCAGGCTATTTCATCGGCACACTAGCCAATTTTAATATCAGCCTGCCCGTAACTCTTACCAAGGCACCTATGCTTGGCGGTATTATCAATCTACCAGCCTTTGCAATTATCTGGATATTGACGCTGCTATTAATCAGCGGTGTTAAGCAAAGCTCTCAATTCAACAATGTCATTGTCGCCATCAAGCTCAGCACCATCGTCATTTTCATCGCCATTGCTTCGTTTAATGTGCACCCTGAGAACTGGCACCCGTTTATGCCGTATGGTTGGTTTGACACGCTAGAGAACGGCAAAACCATAGGCGTATTCGCTGGCGCATCGCTAGTATTCTTTGCCTATTTTGGTTTTGATGCGGTATCCACCGCGGCAGATGAGGCCAAGAACCCACAGCGGGATCTGCCGATTGGCCTGATTGCCTCGCTTTCGTTCTGTACCCTGGTTTATATTCTGGTATCTGGACTATTAACCGGCATCGTGCCTTATACCGAACTGAATGTGGCACAGCCTGTTGCCTATGCACTAACCAAGATCGGCTATACCTGGTCATCCACACTGGTTGCTACCGGTGTACTGGCGGGGCTCATTACCGTACTACTGGTGCTACTGTACGGGCTGACACGTATTCTTTATGCCATGAGCCGTGATGGGCTGATATCGCCGATATTCTCGAAAATCGACCCTAGTCGGCAAACACCTGTACGCATCATCTTATTGTGTGGATTCGTCATCTCCCTAGTTGCTGGATTCTTCCCCTTAGGTGAACTAGCTGAGACCGTCAATATTGGGACGCTAATGAGTTTTATCATGGTTTGTGTAGGCGTCATCGTACTGCGTATCCGCCAGCCCAACCTCAAGCGACCATTCAAGAACCCTTGGAACCCGCTGATACCGGTGCTGGGCATATTGTCTTGTGGTGCTTTGACCACTTTTCTACCCGCAGAAACCTGGCACCGCTTCCTTATCTGGCTGTGTGTGGGTGTGGTGGTTTACTTTGCCTACTCCATGCATAACAGCAAACTGAAATCCGTTTAGTTTTGAGATAGCCGGAACATAAAAAAGCCAGCATAAATGCTGGCTTTTTTATGGCTACAAACTAATCGACTGGATTAGTGTTGTGCCAGAACCCAGGTCACTGCATCCTGTAGTTCTGCATCGCTAAGTTGTGGATGTGGAATCATCGCAGCTTGACCCCATACACCGCTACCACCAGCCTTGACCTTAGCTGCCAGCTTAGCGATGGTCGCTTTGTCAGCACCCTTGTATTTGGCTGCAACATCCTTGAAAGCCGGGCCAACAACTGCTTTATCAACTGCATGGCAAAGCATACAGTCGCTTTTCTTAACCACTGCTTCACCTGCTTTTGCATCTGCCATTGCTTGGCTAGCAAAAACCGATAATCCCGACATCAGAAGCACTCCAAAAATGTATCTCATCATATCTCCTAAAACTTATAGTTAATGTTGCGACAGCACCCAATCTATCAATACACCATAGTGCTGCTGATTTTTTATTTCATCTCGGTAAGCTGGTTGGACTTTTACGCCCCAGACTCCACTGCCACCAGCTTTTAGCTTGGCGATAAGCTTATTTTTAGCGTCTGCATCAGACCTGTACTTATCCGCTATGGCTTTGAAGGATGGTCCTATCAACTCCTCCTTAGCCGAGTGGCATGCCATACACCCGTATCTTTGCGCCAGTTCATATGCGGCGGATTCTGCGTGAGCAAAGCTTACTGAGATAAAAAAGAGTAACGTAACAAGTACTGATTGCGAGAATTTCACCATTTTTCCTTATTACATCCATATTCCTCTTACCATGCAATCATAGCTAAATTATGTTTTTCTGCATAGAAGCCATCGCCTCTTGAAAACGAGAGCGATCAGCTATCGGAGGTAAACATTTAACGCCCTGGCATATATAAGCGTTGACACTTGCCGAGGATGGATGATTCAACGTTGCGGGCAAATCTTTTAAGCTATCTGCCAAATAGAAGCACATCACGCCAGGTTGATAATGCTGTCGTATGCCCTGCTGCCAGCACTTAGCTTCGGCCGATGGCCCACGCAGCACAACGAAAGTGGGCGCTTGCATATACTCTTCCAGTGCGACCAACAGACTAGGACAACCTGCGGGACTACGCTGCATCACCTGATCAAACGCCTTGAGTGCCCGCTCCACCGCCTGCAGATATCGTGGCTCGCCCAGCACATGCCCGAGACGTTGCAGTGCAACAGCAGATATACCGTTGCCGTTCGGCGTGGCGTTGTCATAGCCCTGCTTAGGCCTATGGATCAAGGTCTCATGCCGATGGCCAGTAAAATAGAAGCCGCCAGCATCCGACTCAAACTCTTCCAGCAAGGCTTCTGCCAGGTCTTCGGCAAAGACCATATCCTGTGGTCGATATTCAGCCTGCATGAGCTCAAGCAATGCATCGAGCAAAAATGCATAGTCATCAAGATAGGCATTCAGGTGCGCAGTTTCATCCTTGCAAGTAGCGAGCAGGCGGCCATCAACCCAGAGCTTGGCATGAATGAAATCCACTGCCTGTTGCGCAGCTACAATCCACTCCGGTTTATCAAGCACACGCCCGGCTTTTGCTAGCCCTTTGATAACAAGCGCGTTCCAGCTAGTGAGTATCTTGTCATCCAATCCCGGATGTATGCGCTTTTCACGTGCTGCAAATAATTTCTTACGTGCACTCTGTAGCAAAGCCTCATCTTCTGTAGCCGGGGTTTCTGCCAGGTAAGCATGCCAGGCTTGGCCCTCAAAATTAGCGGCGCGGTCGAAGCCGTAACATCTTGCGGCTACCACAAACTCCTCCGGGCTAAGTAATGCCTTTACTTCGTCTGGCTGCCAGACATAAAACTTACCCTCTTCACTATGGCCATGTTCATCCAGAGAATCTGCATCCAGTGAGGAATAAAAAGCGCCTCCTGGCGAACGCATTTCTCGCATGAGCCAGCTAACCGTCTCCTCCATGACACGTTCAAACATGCCGTCTTTGCTTATCAGCCAGCCATCTGCGTAGAGACAAAGCAACTGGCCATTGTCATACAGCATCTTCTCAAAGTGGGGGATATTCCAGCGCTCATCGACGCTGTAGCGGCAGAAACCACCACCGATCTGGTCATAGATGCCTCCCGCCGCCATACTGCGCAGCATCTGCAAAGCCATGGCCTTTGCCTCTTGATTGCCGACCCGGCGCAGCAGGAAATCTACATCAGCAGGATTAGGAAATTTCGGTGCACGGCCAAAGCCGCCGTGTTCGAAATCAAAACTGCCCCGCAGTTGCTCAAAACCAAGTTGGATGGTGTCAGTATTGGCTGTCAATTGCTGGCTGGGGGCGGGAACAGTACGAGCAAGAGCCTGCATCAGCTGGCGATTCTGCTCGGCTAAATCATCCTTGCGATCATGGTAGAACTCGGCAATACGTAAAATGAGATTGCCGAAACCAGGCAGTTGATAACGTGGTGTTTTGGGAAAATAAGTACCGCTGAAGAATGGCTCCTGCTGCGGCGTAAGAAACATGGTCAGCGGCCAGCCGCCGGTAGCCTGGGATAACATGCCATGTGCAGTCTGGTATATCTGGTCGATGTCTGGACGCTCTTCGCGATCGACCTTGATATTGATGAAATGCTCATTCATCAAGGCCGCTACTTCAGGGTCCTCGAATGACTCGTGTGCCATCACATGGCACCAGTGACAGGCCGAATACCCAACTGACAGAAGGATGGGTTTATCCTGCTCACGAGCAAGTTTCAGGGCTTCTTCACCCCAAGGGTACCAGTCTACCGGGTTATCGGCATGTTGCAGCAGATAAGGGCTGGTCTCATTGGCAAGACGATTCGACATGAGATCAACCCCCGCTGAAAGACTGGTTGTGGGTAATACCGACTAGAGTGACTCGACGCTGTATTCAGCACTCAAAACATGAGTACGGTTAGGATTGATGACCACCGAGTTTTCCATGGCATTGGTCGATTCTATGCAAATCATGTGGCGCCATTCATCCCCATTGCCCATATCACCAGTCTTATGAGCTTTGTCTGCCCATGGGGTCCATACTACAGTAGTGTCACTACCTGATTTTGCAACCCGGATCTTACGATTATAGCCGCTATCGTACAAAATACAGTCGTCACTATGATCAAGGTAGACGCGATCAAACTCCGAATTAAATGTCAGCGTGTCATGCTCCACATTACGGGAGTAATCCAGTAACTTATCCGCGTAGACACAATCCTGCAGCCCAGCAATTTGAATATTGGCGATATCGCTGATATTCAAATAAGTGTGATACGCCTCACCAATGATAAATGGGTGAGCAGCCTTGTTAGTGGTAGCAAGATCGATCTTCAAGCGCTTGCCTATAGTGATAGTAATAGTCAGCACATAAGGGTAAGACAACTGGCGCTTGGCTTCCGGCGTTTCCATCATTTGCAGTACCAGGCGCGTAGCGCCGCTATCTGTGGTGTCTGAATCAAGCAATTGCCACGGAATGACACGTGCAAAACCATGTGGGCAAAGCGTGCTATCCGTCGGATGTGCACCGAACCATGGCCAACAGATAGGCACCCCGCCACGGATGGAGCGGCCCGGCACATAACGCGCATGATCAGATAGCCATAACACTGGGTGTTTTTCCGTCTTGGGCTGCCAATGAATGACATGTGCCCCTTGCAGTGCAATCTTGGCTGTCGCCAGCGGATTGTCGATCTCGATAAAGCGCAGGCCGTTGGCGTCCTCAGTCAGTTTGATGTGAGGATGCACTAATTGGTCTGCATCTTCAGCAGTTTCATATAGTTTTGCTTGCAGGGTTTGAGTGCCCATAGTTCACCTTGATAATGTTGATGGCGCTAATTTGTGATTTGGTTTATTTCTCTATTTGCGAGACATCACGTACTGCCCCGCGTGCTGCAGAGGTACTCATCGCGGCGTAGGCGCGCAAGGCCGGTGATACTGCACGTTCACGTGCCACTGGTTTCCAGGCTTTATCACCCTTGGCCTCCATGGCAGCACGTCGATGCGCCAATACTTCATCCGAAACTGCCAGATGGATAGTACGATTAGGAATATCGATCTCTATACTATCGCCCTCTTCCACCAGGCCTATCGCGCCACCCTCCGCAGCTTCCGGTGAGGCATGACCTATACTCAAACCAGATGTACCGCCAGAGAAGCGTCCATCAGTCAGCAACGCGCACACTTTACCCAAATCCTTGGATTTCAGATAGCTGGTAGGATAGAGCATCTCCTGCATACCAGGACCGCCGCGCGGGCCTTCATAACGGATAACGACAACATCCCCAGCAACTACCTTATCAGCGAGGATGCCTTCAACGGCAGCATCCTGCGACTCAAAGATACGTGCACGGCCAGTGAACTTCAAAATACTGTCATCGACACCGGCCGTTTTGACGATGCAGCCATCCATTGCAATATTGCCGTACAGCACGGCAAGGCCGCCATCCTGCGAATAAGCGTGAGCCTTGTCGCGGATGCAGCCCTCGGCACGGTCATCATCTAGGTCTGGCCACAGCATCGATTGGCTGAACGCAATGGTAGTAGAGATACCACCTGGTGCAGCGCGGTAGAACTTCTTCACATCTTCGTCCGTGGTGACCTTGATATCATATTTGGCTAGCGCATCGCCCATGGTTGGGCTATGCACGGTATGCGCATCATGGTGAATCAGGCCGGCACGATCGAGCTCACCCAATATGCCCATGACACCGCCAGCACGGTGCACGTCTTCCATGTGATACTTGGCGGTAGCCGGGGCAACCTTGCACACGCACGGGACATGACGTGAAATGCGATCAATATCCTTCATAGTGAAGTCCACACCAGCCTCGTGTGCAGCCGCCAGTAAATGCAACACGGTATTGGTTGAGCCGCCCATGGCCACATCCAGACTCATGGCATTTTCGAATGCTTGCATAGTAGCTATGGAACGGGGCAATACTGAGTAATCATCCTGTTCATAATGGCGTTTGGCCAGGTCCACGATTAAACGACCGGCCTTGAGGAACAACTCCTTACGCGCGCCATGCGTAGCCAGCGTGCTGCCGTTACCTGGCAAGCTCAAACCCAAAGCCTCAGTCAGGCAATTCATGGAATTTGCGGTAAACATGCCAGAACAGGAACCACAGGTAGGGCAGGCAGAGCGCTCGATGGCATCAGACTCAGCATCTGAAACCTTGCTATCGGCGCCAGCTACCATGGCATCGACCAGGTCCAGCTTGTGCGTGTTGCCTTGCCAATTAACCTTACCAGCCTCCATCGGGCCGCCGGAAACAAACACGGTCGGGATATTCAGACGCAACGCTGCCATTAACATACCAGGGGTGATCTTGTCACAGTTGGAGATACATACCAACGCATCTGCACAGTGAGCGTTGACCATGTATTCAACGCTATCGGCAATCAAGTCACGACTTGGCAGTGAATACAGCATGCCGCCATGTCCCATGGCGATACCATCATCCACGGCAATCGTGTTGAACTCCTTGGCGACACCGCCAGCACGCTCGATCTCACGCGCCACCAACTGGCCCAAGTCTTTCAGGTGTACATGGCCAGGTACGAACTGGGTAAAGGAATTGGAGATAGCAATAATTGGTTTGGTAAAATCCTCATCCTTCATGCCAGTGGCGCGCCATAAGGCTCTTGCGCCGGCCATATTGCGGCCATGGGTGGTAGTTCGGGAACGGTATTCAGGCATAACGACCTCTAATCAGAAACAAAGCCAAACAGAAAATGTACGTATAATCTGAGTATTTTACTCCATTATTCAAAACTGTCTCCAACATGCTCGTACACCCACAATTCGATCCCGTTGCAATACACCTTGGCCCATTGGGCATCCACTGGTATGGCCTGATGTACCTGACTGGTTTCCTGGCTTTTTTGTGGCTAGGCAAATGGCGCGCCAAACATGGCCCGCAGACCGGCTGGCAAGAGAGCGATGTAGACGACATCCTGTTTTACGGAGCGCTAGGCGTTATTCTAGGCGGCCGCTTGGGCTACGTGCTGTTCTACCAGCCTGGCTATTTCATCCATCATCCGCTGGAAACCTTTGCACTATGGCAAGGCGGGATGTCATTCCATGGCGGCTTTCTCGGCGTACTGATTGCCATGGCGTGGTTTTCTCGCAAGACTGGCAAACGCTGGCTCAGCATCATGGATTTCGTTGCTCCCATGGTGCCTATAGGCTTGGGTGCCGGACGCATGGGAAACTTCATCAACGGAGAACTGTGGGGCCGCGCAACTGACGTGCCCTGGGGCATGGTATTCCCAAAAGTAGATAATGTGGCGCGTCACCCTTCCCAGCTTTATGAGTTTGGCCTCGAAGGTATAGTGCTATTCGGCCTGCTGTGGTGGTACTCCAGCAAACCACGCCCTGTCGGGGCTGTATCGGCATTGTTCCTGATCGGTTACGGCAGCTTTAGGTTCCTGGTGGAATTCACGCGTGAGCCGGACAGTTTTCTGGGCACCCTGGCGCTCGGCATGAGCATGGGGCAATGGTTGAGCCTGCCCATGGTACTAGTCGGCATAACTATGCTGGCCATGGCCAAGAAACAATCCTGATCAGGTCTATCGCAATGATTGCAAACCAGAACCGCTTCAACCAGGCCATTGCACGTTTTGATGAATTGAATGCAGAAGACCCCAACCATGAAGTTGTGGCCGGGAAAACGTACGCCAAGGAATTACTCTATGCAGACCGCATGAGCGAGATGCTGAAGCGCTACACAGCAGAAGCCTCCGAAGCCCTGCAACTGGCTGTCAGGTGCCAGCACATCCAGCGCTGGAAGATCGCACGTACGAGCTATCCCATGACCAAGCCCGGCTACCATCAATGGCGCGTAGCCTTGAGGAACTTTCACGCAGAAACCGCTGAAGCGGTGCTGCAAGAGGCGGGCTATGACAATGCCGCTATCGTCCGGGTTTGTTCATTAATTCGTAAGGAGGGGCTGAAAACCGACCCCGAAGTGCAGATGCTGGAAGACGTTGTGGTATTGGTATTTCTCGAAAGCTATCTCGAGGAATTTGTCTCGTCGCATCAGGGCTATGACGAGGCAAAGTTTATCGATATCCTGCGCAAAACGTTGAATAAGATGTCTCCACAAGGCCGCCAGGCCGCGTTGAAGATCATCAATCCACCGACCGCACTCGCCCCATTACTGTATAGTTTGATAGAGGCCTGAACCAGGGCCAGCGCTAACAGCAGCGCTTGACGCCTTTCCACTTGCCGTCCTGCCACTCCTTGAAAAACTCTTCTTTGCTAAGTGGCGGCCCTTCGTGCCCATGCTCGGCGTATTGCACAAGATAGCGCTCATAGGCATCATCGCCTGAAAGACGGCGTATGCCACGCCAGATTGATTTTAGTTTGGTTAACATTTAATCCCTCACCCAATCTTCCACCAGACGGCTTGGAATATGCGGCGATTCGGTCAATGGCGGCACCGGCTTACTGGCCAGATGACGGCTGCAAACACGTAACATATCGAAAATCACCGTCCACAATACAATTACAAAGAACAGTGTAAGCCAGGCATCTAAATGCTGGTTGAAAATAAGCTGAGGTGCTACTGCCGCCTTTTCTGGCGGCAGGCTACCAGCAGCGAGTTTGCTTGCCATGTCATTAGCAGCAGCAAAGAAGCCGACGCGCGTATCGCTACTGGCGATCTTTTCCCAGGCTGCCGTAGTGGTGATAGTGACGAGCCATGCCAATGGCAATCCGGTAATCCAAACATGCTGGAGTTTGCCAGACTTGATCAGGATGCCCGTCGCCACACACAAAGCGATGGCCGCCAGCATTTGGTTGGCGATGCCGAACAGTGGCCACAGGATATTCACCCCACCATTCGGATCAATGACCCCGATGTAAAGAAAATAACCCCAGCCAGCCACCACTAGGCCACTGGTCAATAACACCGATGGCATCCAGGAGGTCTGCGCCAGTTTAGGCCAGATGTTACCTAACATATCCTGCAACATAAAACGACCGACGCGCGTACCGGCATCCAGTGTGGTAAGGATAAATATGGCTTCAAACATGATGGCAAAGTGGTACCACAGTGCCAGAAGGCTTTGGCCGAAGGCACTACCAAAGATGCTAGCCATACCCACCGCCAATGATGGGGCTCCACCCGTACGGGCAAACAACGTAGCCTCACCCATTTGCTTGGCCAGAATCTGCATCTGCTCTACTGTCACGGGGAAGCCCCATGAAGAAATCTTGGCAACTGCATCCACTGCCTCTTTGCCAACAATACCCGCCGGACTATTGATGGCAAAGAATACACCGGGGTCAAGTACGGTAGCGGCAATCATCGCCATGATGGCAACGAACGATTCCAGCAACATACCGCCGTAACCTATCATGCGAATATCGCGCTCATTAGCTAATAGCTTGGGTGTGGTGCCAGAGGCAATCAGCGCATGGAAGCCAGAGATAGCGCCGCAGGCGATGGTAATAAATACAAACGGAAACAGTTTGCCGCCGAAGATAGGGCCGGTGCCGTCAGTAAACTGCGTGAGCGCTGGCATCTTCACATGCGGCTGCAACATCACGATGGCAATGGCGAGTAGGATTACCGTACCGAGTTTCATGAAGGTGGAGAGGTAATCGCGCGGCGCCAGTAACAACCAGACCGGCAGAATCGCAGCAGCAAAACCATAACCGATGATCCACCAAGCCAACGTCAACCCCTCGTGGTCGAACAAGCCGCGCAGGCTTGCGTGATGATCTACCCAGCCACCACCTACGACAGCCAGTAATAATAAGGCAACACCGAGTGCCGACGCTTCCAGTACCTGTCCAGGGCGAAAGTTACGCATGTAAAGACCAACTATCATCGCAATCGGGATGGTCGCTGCCACGGTAGAAGTGGCCCACGGGCTGTGCTTCATGGCGTTAACAACCACCAGCCCGAGCACAGCAATAAGAATAATCATGATGGCAAAGGTACCTATCAACGCTGCCGCACCACCGATGGGCCCAAGCTCGTCACGTGCCATCTGGCCCAGGCTTTTGGCATCACGGCGGGTTGAGAGGAACAACGTCACCATATCCTGCACGGCACCGCCCAGTACGGCACCTATCAATATCCACAGGGTGCCTGGCAAATAGCCAAATTGAGCCGCTAGCGTCGGACCAACCAGGGGGCCAGGGCCGGCAATCGCAGCAAAGTGATGTCCAAAGACAATCCACTTGTTGGTGGGGATAAAGTCGCGACCATTATCCAACCGTTCAGCCGGGGTAGCGCGGGTCTCATCAATCACTAGTACCTTGGCGGCTATCCATGCCGCGTAGAAACGATAGGCAAGTGCATAAACGCAGGCTGCCGCGGTGATGAACCACAGTGCATTAATGCTTTCACCACGGTGCAGGGCTATGCCGCCAAGTGCAGCTGCACCAAGCACAGCCAAAATTAGCCATATCAGTGGTTTAAGATATTTTTTCATGTTGTTGGCAGGTATAGAATCAAAGTTGTCCCTAAGTATAAACAGACTAACCCATAATTGGGTAGCTACCTACCAAGGCGCAATGGGACGTAGATCAGCTGGGAGAGCATCATGTTCACGATGCGTTGGAACTTGCACCTACCAAACATGCTCAACCTCATCATTAAAATTCATACGAGAAATCCAGATGAAATACACCATTTTGGCTTTGTTCAGCTTGATGTTGCCTTGGTTTGCGAATGCAGGTGAATGTCCGGCGCTGCTCAATCATCAGTTCAGTACACTACAAGGCGGCAAACTGGACCTGTGTCAGTATCGGGATAACACTATTCTGGTGGTCAACACCGCCAGTAAGTGCGGCTTTACTCCTCAGTTCGATAAGTTGGAGAAGTTATACAGCCAGTATAAGGAAAAAGGGCTGTTGATAGTCGGCTTTCCCTCCAACGACTTCCGTCAGGAATACGCGAGCAACAAGGAAATCGGCAGCTTCTGCAAGCTGACTTATGGTGTGAAGTTTCCTATGGTCGAAAGCAGTTCCGTTGTCGGGAAAAACGCAAATCCCTTTTACAAGCAGCTCAAATCAGCGACTGGCCAGGAGCCGTTATGGAATTTTCACAAGTTCCTGATTACGGAGCATGGAACGAAGGTGCAAAGTTTTCCCACCCCTACCGAGCCAGATGATCCCGAAATCATGAATCAGCTTATACCGACGCTGAAGTAAGGAAGTTCATGATGATTCGCTTTACTGCCGCTTTCATTTTTCTACTCGCTCTTACATCGACTCAGGCTGTGGCTGCGCCATGTTTAAGTACAGAGGGGCTTGCCCAGTTGGAAAAAACAGAAGCCACCTATATGCTGGAACGTATACCACCAGCGTTTAAACATGCCTACAACGATCAACGTATCAAGCTCGAGGTTATCGCGAAGGAACCCTCAGATACGGGTGGTTATGAGGCAATCATGAACATGAGTCTACCAATGGACGACCTCAATGAGGCACATGAAATTCTGGATAAAGACCCGGCCAAGCAGATTTTGCTTTTCTCTCAAGGCTACAGCTTGCCAGACCAGCCGCGACTATCGGCAAGCTTCAAGGTAAACCCACAGACGCTCGGGATTGCTCACCAAGACATGCTCCAAGTCAACGCCTTGGGCAAACTGCATGCGAGCGTTGAAATGATGTATGCCTTGCTCTCTCAAGCTCGCGCGGTAACAGGTACTGATGCAAGCAACAACACTCCTTGGAGTCCAACATTCACAGCAAAAATGATCGAGACCTGTGTGGAAAGCCTTCCGGGCCAGGAAAAGGCGCAAGAAGCTTGTGGCTGTAGGGCTACAGAGCTATCCAAGCATTACGGGGAGCGAACGATGGAAAATATCTTGTATGTCGAGTCCAACCCCTTTGCCGAGGCGACAGGAGCCACCGCAGGATTTAGCCAACTTCAGTCCGAAGTTAATCGACAATGCAAGCCGGGGACCTGAACGCGAGATTCCTAATCATGCATGTAGATGTATGGATCAAAGGCTAGTTGAGTGAACTAGCATTCCGATTGGTCAGCAACGAACACAATCCCGGATAAAAAGGCAAAGATATGGTGTCGCTAGAGCCGCATTATCATTATAGTCATAATATTTAGTGCACGAATTTGAATTTTTCATGCGTTCAGCTTGTCCGATGGCGGTGGCTAACTTCTTTCAGCGCCAACCTTAACTTGAATGATTTATGAAAAACGCAAAACTACTTTTGATCGATAGCGATGAGTACACTTCTTCAATCCTAATTGAAGACTTGAAACAACGCGGTTTTGACAATATAACCAGAATATCTGCAAGCCTAGACTTACATCAGGCAATCACCGAATCAAAGCCAGATGTGGTGATCTTTAATTATCACTTTCACCAGCCGGACAGCTTGATCAATTGTAGTGCGGTCAAGCTCATTGCACCTCAGACGGCGGTCATGGCGATTGTTTCAGCGGGCCCTGCCATGAAGTCGGTGCGGGCCTGGGCCAAACAAACCGGCTGTGTAGACGTCGTCATAGAAAAACCGCTTTCAGATGAGCGTTTTTTTATGTCATTAGGCGACTTGGTCAAAGCAAGATATGCAGCGCGCGTTCTTGAGACAAGGGCTGAGCGTTTGGCTAACCTGTTGCCGGAAGGTGCAATTTCGGCGATTGATGGCGATCACACCGATGAAGCTGAGATGTTTGAGGCGGCTATACTTTTTACCGATATTCGCCGCTCATCAGAAGCGATCACACACCTGCCACCACGTAAATTTTTCAAATTACTGAATCAATCTCTAAGCCTGCAAGCACGGCATATCAACCAATTCGAGGGGGCTGTCGTCAAATACACCGGCGATGGTGTCATGGCAATATTCAGAGGTATGGGCAGATCATATTTGGCTTTGCGTTGTGGTCTCGAACTCGCACGCAGCACCAGCCAGGATAGTATGCCCTTCGGTGTCGGCGTGGCAGAGGGTCTGGTGCTCGCGGGATTCATCGGTGACTCCAATCAGGCAGGACAAAGGCAACAATACGATGTGATCGGCGCTACTGTTCACCTCGCAGCCCGTCTCTGCAGCATGGCCAATGCCGGAGAAGTGATCGCCACCAACAAAATAAACTTAACCTCGCGTCTTCACACCCCAACAGCAAGAGATATTGGTACCGTAGCCATTCGCGGCTTTGATGCCGGTGTCGATTGTGTTGCCTTTAAACCAGATACTTCATTACAGAAAATCGGAGTGTAATTCATGCAAGAAAAATATAATGCCACGCAGATCAGCAAGGTCATTGATCAATCGCTGGTTTATCAATGCGCTTGCCCAGCCCAGGTTTGTCGAACCATTTTTGAATTACGCGAGCTTTTTGAATATCAAATAAATTGCGCCAACAACTCCGCGAATGACCGTCTGGTGCATGAGACCATTGCCACCGCAACTGCGCAAGCGCACGCGGTCATGGAGGAATGTTTGAGCAAGGTACTGGAAATTGAAGGTTGGGATTCTGCCAGCCTGATCATGCCGGAATCGCTACGTAAAAAACCTGCCAAACCGATTTAGCCTGTCACTCATTTGCCGGAATATGCCCATGAAAAATTTAATCCAGATCATCTACATCAGCCGTTCAACTTTTGCCGCTACCGATAGCGCAGGAACCATAGAACCAAATGTAGCCCGCATATTGGCCAAATCCAGAAGTAATAACCGTATCAAAGGTTTGGTCGGGGTACTTTATTTCGGCGACGGCTGTTTCTTTCAATGCCTTGAAGGTGAGGAAAGCACCGTTGATACGCTTTATAAAACATTACTTGAAGATAGCCGCCACAAGGATCTGAAGCTGCTTTCCAGAAAGATGATTAGCGAGCTTTCGTTTCCCGATTGGTCCATGAAATATGTTGGCGTAGACAATCAAATGAAACACCTGCTTTCAAGCAATGGCTATAAAAAATTCGACCCTTACGCGTTCGATGGTGACATGGTGCATAAAGTCATGGGATTGCTACATCTAGCCACTGACCCAAGCAGAAGCGAAGAACAAACTGCTTCAACGCTTGGCCAGCAGCCCATTCAAGATCGCAAGCTAGCAAAATGGGCAATTTTCCTGTCATCGTTGGCTCTGGCCATTTCACTCGGTTCTTTTTTGGTGGTCATCAGCAAATAACCACTCCTTAGATATGATCCTGAACTTGCATTCAGATTAGTCAGAAACGACGATAAACCGGGATAAAAGGCAAAGGCATGGTACCGGAACGTGGCAGACATAGCGGTTCCAGTCACGTTAGGCTCTGAGTCATATCAGAATAGATTGATTTTCCTTGATGGCATCGCCGACGATGGGGTCTAGACCTACACCATGCTTCTCATGGACATGAGCGACAATCTGCTTGCGCATACTCAGTGCCCAAAAGCGCTTCAGGTGGTTGGCGATGTCTGTCTTTGCTTGACCGGCATCAGGATGAGAGCAAAAAAAATCACCAATTTGATTGGCCATGATAATTAGACGTTCTGTATTCATGCTTCTTCCTTATGCAGGATTCTTTCTGGCCTGCTGTAGATCACGTGTTGATGGTTGCGCGCGAATCCAACCAAGGTAACCCCACAATTCTGTGCAATCCTGATGGCTAGTCCAGTAGGCGCAGAAACCGCAACGAGTATAGGGATGCCAGCAGTTGCAACCTTTTGTACCATTTCGTAGCTCGCACGGCTTGTCGTCAACACAAATCCTGGAGTAGTTGAATGCTTTCTGGCCATTGCACCGATAAGCTTATCGAGTGCATTGTGTCTGCCCACGTCTTCCCTCAAATTCTCGATAGTTCCATTCGTCTTAACCCACGCACAAGCATGCGTGGCCCCTGTCTGTACCTGCAGTTTTTGTTGGCTTCTAATATGCAGGTGTGCCTTGTATATAGCCTTACTCGAAATACGATCGACAATATTGATAACATTAGTTGGAATACGCATCGCTTGCTCTAGACTCTCTGCGCCGCATAATCCGCAACCTGTCCTGCCACTCATACTACGGCGGCGTTCTTTAAGTAATTGGAAACGCTCGGCGGCCAGATCGATATGCAGTTCTATACCCTTGGGCTGATGAATGACCTCAATTCCGTATATTTCACTTAGGCTTGAGATAATGCCCTCAGATAAGGAAAACCCAATGGCGAAGTCTTCTAGGTCTTGCGGGGAAGCCAGCATGACGGCATGAGAAACACCGTTATAAACCATGGCGATCGGCACTTCCTCCGCAACACAGTCATCCAGTTTAAGAATGTGCCCTTGATCCCATTTCAGAACCGGATAATGGCTGGAGCTTACTTCAGTCGCGATAGTGTCAGCAGGGAGTTTCACAATGAGCTATTCAATTCTGGCTTCATCCGGCTGTGTATTGGCGAGTGCAATCTGCTCGTCACTAAATTCATGATACTGCTTCTGCCATTCAGATAGCTGGTTAACACGCGTTACCTGCACTGCCGTCACCTTGTATTCAGGGCAGTTGGTAGCCCAGTCAGAATTATCCGTGGTGATAACATTCGCACCAGATTCCGGATGATGGAATGTGGTATACACAACCCCCGGCTGCACTCGTTCAGTGATCGTGGCTCTAAGTACCGTATCACCTGCACGACTGGCAATACCTACCCAGTCACCATCTTTGATGCCACGCTCTTCAGCATCATGTGGATGGATTTCCACACGGTCTTCAGTATGCCAGGTAACATTATCGGTACGCCGCGTCTGTGCACCAACGTTGTACTGGGAAAGGATACGGCCTGTAGTGAGTATAAGCGGGTACTTTCTTGTTACCCGCTCACTTGTCGGCATATATTGCGTAATAAAGAATTTACCCTTGCCACGTACAAATTCATCAATATGCATGGTCGGAGTGCCTTGCGGATGCTCTTCATCGCAGGGCCATTGCACGCTGCCTAGTTCATCCAGCTTTTTAAAGCTAACGCCTTGGAAGGTTGGCGTCAGACTGGCGATCTCATCCAGGATATCAGACGCATGTTTATAAAACATCGGATACCCCATAGCGGTAGAAAGCATCGCCGTGATTTCCCAATCTTCGTAGCCATTCTTGGGCGTCATCACACGGCGCACAGGAGAGATACGCCGCTCGGCATTGGTAAAGGTACCGCTCTTTTCCAGAAAGGATGCGCCAGGGAAGAATACATGCGCGTACATCGCGGTTTCGTTAAGGAACAAGTCCTGCACAATCACGCACTCCATAGACTCAAGCGCATGGGTCACATGCTGGGTATTGGGGTCGGATTGTGCGATATCTTCGCCATTGCAATATAAGCCTTTGAAAGTACCTTCACCAGCCATATCCAGCATATTCGGGATACGCAAACCCGGATCGCTGCTAAGCGGCCTGCCCCAAGCAGCTTCAAATAATGCACGGGTGGCATCATCCGAAACGTGGCGATAGCCAGTGAATTCGTGCGGCATGGACCCCATATCGCACGAGCCCTGAACATTATTCTGCCCACGCAATGGGTTCACGCCCACACCTTCACGGCCAAGATTGCCGGTAGCCATGGCAAGATTAGCGATACCCATCACCATGGTAGAGCCCTGGCTATGCTCAGTGACCCCCAGACCATAATAGATCGCCGCATTGCCACCAGTGGCATAAAGCCTCGCAGCAGCACGAACAACGTCGGCCGCTATGCCCAATTCAGCTTCCAATGCCTCAGGCGAGTTTTCTTGCTTGGTAACGAAGTCGCGCCATATCGTGTAGGAATCCCACTCACAACGAGCTTTAACGAACTCCTCGTCGGCAAGACCTTCTGTCACCACCACATGTGCCATGGCAGAGATCAGGGCAACATTAGTTCCCGGGCGTAATTTCAGGTGGTAGTCTGCCTTGACGTGTGGAGATGAAACCAAGTCAATGGCACGCGGATCAGCGATGATCAGCTTGGCGCCTTCACGCAACCTGCGTTTCATTTGTGAGGCAAATACCGGGTGACCATCCGTAGGGTTGGCGCCAATAATCATGATCACATCGGATTTCATGACCGAATCAAAAGTCTGGGTACCGGCGGATTCACCCAATGTCTGTTTCAGGCCATAGCCGGTTGGGGAATGGCAGACCCGGGCACAGGTGTCTACGTTATTACTGCCAAATACCGCACGTACCAGTTTCTGTATTACATACACTTCTTCATTGGTGCAGCGTGAAGAGGTAATCGCGCCTATCGAATCCTTACCGTATTTGGCTTGAATACGCATGAGTTCACTGGCAGCATAATTGATTGCTTCTTCCCACGAGACCTCTTGCCATGCATCCTTGATGCTCTTGCGTATCATGGGGGTAGTGATGCGATCCTTATGGGTGGCATAACCCCAAGCAAAACGCCCTTTAACGCAAGAATGCCCGTGATTGGCACCGCCATTTTTATTTGGCACCATGCGGATTACTTCTTCGCCCTTCATCTCGGCATTGAATGAGCAACCCACACCACAATAAGCACAAGTAGTGGTGACACTGTGCTCTGGCAAGCCATGATTGATTACCGACTTTTCCATGAGAGTTGCAGTTGGGCAGGCTTGCACACAGGCTCCGCATGAAACGCATTCGGATTCAAGAAAATTCTCGGTGCCGGAAGCCACTTTTGAATCAAACCCCCGACCATGGATAGTCAGGGCAAAAGTACCCTGCGTTTCTTCACAAGCACGAACACATCGGGAACACACGATGCACTTGGACGGATCGAATGTGAAATATGGATTAGAGGTATCTTTCTCTGCTTTCAGATGGTTCTCACCATCATAGCCATAGCGCACCTCACGCAAACCGACTGCACCTGCCATATCCTGCAACTCGCAGTCACCGTTTGCTGCACAGGTGAGGCAATCCAACGGATGATCCGAGATATAAAGCTCCATGACGCCACGCCTTATATCTGCCAGTTTCGGGCTCTGTGTGTGTATCTTCAGGCCTTCATCAACTGGTGTGGTACATGAAGCCGGGTAACCTTTACGGCCTTCAATCTCAACCAAGCATAGGCGGCATGAACCAAAAGGTTCCAGGCTATCAGTGGCACACAGTTTGGGAATATTAATTCCGGTTTCTATCGCAGCCCGCATGATAGAGGTACCAGCAGGCACCGACACTTGCTGACCATCAATCTCTACCGTAACGAGTTTTTCACTAATCTTGGTTGGTGTTCCGTAATCTTTTTGCGTATCCATGATGCCTCCTTAAAACCTGTTTATGCAGCGCGTTCGCCGTTTAGCAGGCCAAAGTCTTCGGGGAAATGATTCATTGCGCTGATAACCGGATAGGGCGTCATGCCACCCAGTGCGCAAAGGGAACCATTAAGCAAGGTGTCGCTTAACTCCCGAACCAAAGTAATGTTCTTGCTGACTTGAGTGCCAGCAATAATTTTGTCCATGACCTCTACACCGCGTGTAGAGCCAATCCTGCAAGGGGTACATTTGCCGCAGGATTCGATGGCGCAAAACTCAAACGCATAACGTGCCATCTTGGCCATGTCTACAGTATCGTCAAAAGCAACGATGCCGCCATGACCAAGCACCGCCCAGATTTTCGAGAACTCCTCATAATCCAGCGGTGTGTCGAATTGTGATTCCGGCAAATACGCCCCCAATGGGCCGCCAACCTGTACTGCTCGAATCGGGCGACCAGTGGCAGAACCTCCGCCAAAATCATATAAAAGCTCTCGCAAAGTAATGCCGAAAGCCTTCTCTACTAGCCCGCCATGCTTGATATTGCCAGCCAACTGTATAGGCAAGGTGCCACGTGAGCGGCCCATGCCATAGTCTTTATAGAAACTGGCGCCTTTATCCAGAACGATAGGCACACTTGCAAAAGAAATCACATTATTGACGACCGTTGGTTTACCGAACAGCCCTTCAACAGCAGGTAGTGGAGGCTTGAAACGCACCACCCCACGCTTTCCTTCCAGACTTTCCAATAGTGAAGTTTCTTCGCCACAGATATAGGCGCCCGCGGCGCGGCGGACTTCCAGATCAAAGTGATGGCCACTATTGAGAATGTTATTACCTAGGTAACCTGCTGCATAAGCATTGGCAATGGCTTCATTAAGTATCTTCAAAGCATCGGGATATTCCGAACGAAGATAGATATAGCCCTGCGTTGCGCCTACCGCCAAGGCTGCAATAGTCATTCCTTCGATAAGAACATAGGGGTCACCTTCCATGATCATGCGATCAGAATAGGTACCTGAGTCTCCTTCATCTGCATTGCAGACGATGTACTTCTGGTCTGCCTCACAACCCAGTACTGTTTTCCATTTGATCCCTGTAGGGAACGCGGCGCCGCCTCTCCCGCGCAGACCGGAATCCGTGACTTCCTGCACGATATTTGCGGGTGAAAGTTCCAAGGCGCTGCGCAAACCACGATAACCATCGTGGCAAATGTAATCTTCAAGTGAAACTGGATCTGTGATTCCTACTCGAGCAAAAGTGAGACGTTCCTGCTTTTTTAACCAAGGTATTTCGTCAGTCAGCCCGATTCGTAGATGATGTTCTCCTCCATAGAGGAAATTACATTCAAATAATCCATTAATACTGGCAGGAGATACTGGTCCGTAAGCAACCCTTCCTTTATCGGTTAGCACTTCCACCATCGGCTCTAACCAATACATACCTCTGGAACCGTTTCGGATGATCTCAATCGAAGCCCCTCTTTGCGCAGCTTCGACCAGGATATTCATAGCAACATGGTCTGCGCCCATCGACAAAGCTGAAGAATCCCTTGGGACATATACTTTAATGGTCATTTATCAGCTCTTGATGCGGTAATCAAATAATCTAACTTGGCCTTGTTGACTCGGCCATAAAGCTTCTCATCCAACATGACAGCCGGTGACAATGCACAGTTACCAAGGCAGTAGATAGGCTCCAATGTAATGGCCCCATCTGCAGTCGTTTGGTGATAATCAACATGCAATGTTGATTTCGCATAACCCTCCAACTCTGCCGACCCCATCGCCTGACATGACTCAGCCCTGCATATATGCAGAATATGTTTGCCCGGAGCTTTGGTTCTGAAATGATGATAAAAGCTCACAACCCCATGTATTTCTGCCACCGAAAGATTAAGTGTCTTAGAAATCCCCTCATAGCTTTCTTCCGGGATATAGCCAATTTCATCCTGAATAGCATGCAGCAATGGCAGCAAGCCACCGGGAATAGGTTTATGCGCTTCTATAAGCTTTTCGATTCGTAAGTAGTATTCTGAAAACAACGCAACTCCTGTATAAAAAAGTGCTGCCGATATATTTTGTTAAATATTACGTCTGTTATATTTTCATGTATATAACGTTTTGTATGTTAGGACTGCTTTCATTTATAAAAATTCGGATTGGGAGTTTTTTAGATATTCTCAGTTAGATGCGTTCATTAAGGCCAAATGAGCCTATTGCGCCGAATACATAACAGGTAACATTGAGATGCGTACACTACTAATTTACCTAACATCATGAGTTCTGACCCCCTCAAAATTCGAATCTCCCATGGGAAAATAACTGCCATCGGCCCAGGCAAGGCAGACTTACTGGAGGCGATTATCAAGTTTGGCTCGATATCTGCAGCTGCAAAACAGATGCATATGTCCTACCGACGGGCATGGGAGTTAGTGGATACCATGAATCGGTGTTTTCAGGAGCCCCTAGTGATCACTGCGTCAGGAGGGAGCCATGGTGGTGGCGCTAGCGTGACTGAGCTCGGTATGCACATACTGAAGTGCTACCGCGATATCATCGCAAAAACACATGCAAGCGCCGAAGCTGACATGCAAGCAATACTTAACAGTTTGCGGCAGGCCGATTAGCTAGCCTTTCCAAGTCGAATTTGACATCCCCATACTTTCGATTTCTAATGGATACGCTATACCCATATGGGAATAGCGTATCCATTTTAATCAGGGACATTCAAATGCTGCGTTATTCAATACTTCGCTTAATCACCATTATTAGCGTTCTAGGGCTACCCACAGCCTCATTGGCTGATCAAAAAATCACCGTCTTCGCGGCAGCCAGCCTGACTAATGCATTGAATGAAATCAGCGCAGAATACGAAAACGAGAAGTCTCCTAAAATTCAGAACTCTTTCTCAGCATCCTCAGCATTAGCCAAGCAGATAGAAAATGGCGCTCCAGCAGATATCTTCATTTCTGCTGATAGCAAGTGGATGGACTACTTGCAGGACAAAAAGCGGATCAACGTACAATCACGCACTAATCTACTAAGCAATCGACTCGTATTGATCGCACCTAAAGGTCAAGGCTTTAAAGCGCAAATAGATAAATCTTCCAGCCTTGCCAGTGCGTTTACCGGCAAACTGTGTACTGGCGAAGTAGAATCTGTCCCGGTAGGTATCTATGCGAAACAATCCCTGATAACACTAGGTTGGTGGGATGCGATTAAATCACGCGTCGTAGGCGCACAAGATGTACGTGCAGCGCTAAATTTTGTAGAACGCGGGGAATGCGCAGCTGGCATTGTCTATGAAACAGATGCAAAACTCTCGGACAAAGTCGAGATTGTGGCTGTATTCCCTGATGACAGCCATGAGCCTATCGTCTACCCACTAGCCTTAGTTGAGGGCGCACAGCCTAATGCTAGAAGCTTTATCGATTATTTGGGCTCGGATAAAGCGAAATCCATTTTCGTAAAATTTGGCTTCACCCCGATTAACAAATAAATCATGCTGCATGATTTGCTGAACTTTACTCCATCAGAAATCTCGGCACTTTTCCTGTCTATCAAGGTCGCGCTGTGGTCCACGCTCGCTAGCTGTGTGCCCGGAATATTTGTCGCATGGCTGCTCGCCAGAAAATCTTTTATCGGTAAATCACTGCTGGATAGCTTGGTACATTTGCCACTTGTCTTGCCACCAGTAGTCCCAGGGTTCTTGCTGCTGATCTTGCTTGGGAATCAAGGTTTGATAGGAAAGTGGTTGCATGAAAGCTGGGGAATAACGCTGGTATTCACCTGGGTAGGCGCCGCCATCGCTTCAGCCGTCATGGCATTTCCACTGATGGTGCGCGCAGCACGATTGGCTATCCGTCAGGTGGATACCAACCTTGAAGCCGCGGCCCAATCTCTGGGCGCGCATCCCTTCAGGGTCTTTTTTACTGTCACTTTGCCGTTGGCGATGCCGGGGGTACTGACAGGATTAATTCTGGCTTTCAGCCGCAGCCTGGGGGAATTTGGCGCCACCATTACCTTTGTCGGCAATATCGAAGGTGAGACCAGAACCCTGCCTCTGGCCATTTTCACCTATACGCAGATTCCAGGTGGAGATACGGCGGCAATGCGACTGGTTATTCTGAGCATGCTGCTGGCATTTTGCGCACTGCTGGTAAGTGATTTACTGGAACGCCGAGCCAACAAAAGGCTTGGTTTGAACCCACACGATGATTGACCTTGATATCCGTTTGAATCGAGGCAGTTTTGTACTTGATGCAAAGCTGTTTACCAATGAGCCGGTCATCGGATTGTTCGGCCCTTCTGGTTCCGGGAAAAGTACTATATTGGCCATACTGGCTGGCCTTATCAAGCCAGATGAAGGCCGGTTTGTGATTGATGGCGAGTGCCTGTTCGATAGCGAAAAAAAGGTTGATGTTGCCATCCATCATCGCCGGATCGGTCTTGTGTTTCAGGATAGTCGTTTGTTTCCGCACTTATCCGCGCGCAACAACCTTGATTACGGATTGAATCTACTCGCACCAAGGAATCAGCGATTCAGCTTCGACCAAATTGTAGCGCTGCTTGAAATCGGCCACCTGCTTGAACGACGCCCACACCAGCTTTCGGGTGGGGGAAAACAACGTGTAGCTCTGGGCCGTGCCCTGCTTGCATCTCCACGTCTTTTACTGCTTGATGAGCCACTGGCCTCGCTGGATAGCCGCCTCAAGAATCAAATATTGCCATTCTTGCGCCGGATAAAAGAACAACTGCAAATCCCGATGATCTATGTAAGCCATTCCATCAACGAAATCCTGCATCTCACCCAAACACTGGCTATTATTCAGGCTGGCAGCATCATTGCCAATGGCGGTTTCCATGAAGTAATAAAGGATGAGCGAGTATTGTCCCTGGCCCATTCATTGGGCCTGGATAATGTAATCCATGCAGAAGTACTCGAGCACAATCAGGAATTCGAGTACACCCTGACCGGATATGGCGAGAACAAAATCCTTTTACCCCTGCTCAACAAACCCATTGGCAGCTTTACTGCTATTTCAATACCCGCTAGTAACATCGCTTTATCCAAACTGAGATTAAGCGCGCTTACTATCCAAAATCAATTACATGGAACCGTTACCGCCATCCGGAAAATAGACCATCGCGTTCTCGTTTCGGTAGACATTGGCTGCGTACTGATTGCTGAAGTGACGGCCAAAGCCGTGCATGACCTGGAAATTAAATGCGGCGATAGCGTCTATTGCCTAGTAAAAGCGCAGGCAATAAGACACTTAGGCGATTCTGCCGATTAGCTGAATTAAAACCAGCAACCGTCTTCTGGTTAATATGACGAACTCTGGTTTTGCAAACTAGATAAGGTCGTAAGCAAACTTGCCTATCATCAGGCTAAGCATCAGCAAAAACAGCATTCTGACAAACCCTGCACCGCCTTTCATGGCCAGATGCGTTCCAACCAGGCTGCCAAATATATTGCTCACCGCCATCGGCACTGCGTAATGAAGCAGAATATTGCCGGATGGCACAAAGAAACAAAGCGCAGCCAGATTCGTAGCCAGGTTGACGAATTTTGCTGCTGCCGATGCATATAAGAAATCAAATGCGAAACAACGAATAAACAGGAAAATCAGGAAGCTGCCAGCACCGGGTCCAAACAAGCCATCATAAAAACCAATCAATCCACCAATGCCCGCTGCCATTCGGCGTTCGCGCACCCCGATAGTGCTCGGTTTGTGTAGCTTGCCGAAATCCTTTTTCCAGAATGTGTAAATGGCCATCACGATTAACAGCGTCAGCACAACCGGCTTAATGACCGTCTTTGGGACATAACTCACTACTGCCGCACCAGCAAACGACATCACAAATGCAAGGACTGTGGCTGGCAATACCAACACCCAAGGTACCTTAACTCGACGAATAAAAGTTCGCGCAGCACTCGCTGTACCGAAAATGGAAGCGAACTTATTTGTGCCAAACAGTGTAGCGGGTGCCACCTCTGGCAAGGCATTAAACAGGGCAGGGATCTGTATCAAGCCGCCGCCGCCAACTGCTGAATCAACCAAACCAGCGAAGAAGCCCATCACACTCAGAAAAAATATTGATTCGTACATAGGCCCCAGTATGGCGTGATTTCGCTTAAATCAACCAGTCATAACGATGGTTGATATCTGGAGCATCAGACAATGCTATTGAAAGGCGGGAGGGCATCTAATTGTCCTTAACCACGCAGTTCCTGCCCTTTAGCTTGGCTTGGTACAACCTCTTGTCTACCTCATCAATAAAGCCTATCGGCTCAGCATCCTGAGACGGAACAGTAGTGCCAACGCCAAGACTCACAGTCAGCTCTTCGGCAACTGAAGATTCAGCATGTGGAATATGGTCTTCGATAATCAGGTGACGACATCTTTCAGCAATCATTTCAGCAGATTTCTCGTCCGTTTCAGGCAAGACCATCACAAACTCTTCCCCACCAAAACGGGCAAGAAAATCCCGCGGCCTGGAGGCCGCAGAACTCAGCACTTTTGCCACACGCTTAAGGCAATCGTCCCCCTGGATATGTCCATAATGGTCGTTGTATTGTTTGAAATAATCGATATCAATCATGATTAATGAAAGCGGCTGGTTATTGCGCTTTGCATTTGCCCATTCTTTTTCCATGATGGAATCAAACATCCGCCGATTGGCAACGCCAGTTAAGCCATCCATAAAGGAAAGGGTTTCTAACTCTTTCTGCAGGCTAATCAGCTTTTCCTCACCCCTTTTCCGATCGCTGATATCGAACATGAAGCCGATGAGTGAATCAACCGTGCCATCTTCATTACGAACCACATGAACCACATCGCGGATCCATACATAATTTCCATCTTTGGTCAGTGCTCGGTAATCTGCCTCGTGGTCAGTCCCGGCCTGAGATTGCGAGACACAAAAATTAACCACCCATTCCCTGTCTTCAGGGTGCATCCTAGTTGCCCAATCATCCGCGCTTATCCAACTGGAAGGCGACCAGCCAAGCAACTCTTCTATTTGCGGCCCTATATAGGCGAACTTCATCGTACCCCAGTCTATTTTCCACGGGATCGCTTTGGTGGATTCGAGCAACGTCTTATAGACGGTACTGTCGTCCATCATTTCGGTTGATTCTGTCATTGTTTCTGATCCAAATCTGTTATCGGGAGCGAGCTACTTTGAGCACACCCTAGTTTAGATATGATGCCTTTAGTTAAGTATTGAGGTGCGAGCCGTTTAGAGCTCGGTTGATTTTTGCAAACGGCAAAGTTCTAAGGTCTGGAATAATTTAGCAAAAATTACTTGATTACCTCAAGCGCAATCTGATATTCACTGACGATATTATTTCTCTCATTGATGATAGTTGCCAGCTCCTGTTCGCTAATCTTCCCATTGTTTAATAGGTCCATGTATTTTTTTTCAAGCACTTGCGCCACAGTCTTAACCTCGAAATCCACATCAAGATAAATAGCAAGTGGCGAGTTCGAAACTCCATTTTTCTTCCATTCCCGGTTTAGCCTCTTACTAAAGAGCGACAATAATTGGGGGGTTATGACCCTGACATGCGTTGGGTCATTAAGGAAATGATCGTGCCTTGGATGCGGTACATTAATCTGGATTTTTGCACCAGCACTGCACACCCGGTAAAGCTCTCGCATAATGCCGAAAAAAACTTCTGCATTCGCGCCAACATGTTCCAGAGAGTGGTTAAAAATAACCTCTTCGACTTCACCCGTTTTGAATGGCCATGGAGTAAGCTCAATATCCAGCACCATATCCGGCTGACAGGCATCAAACTTGTCTATATTGATACACCCTGCTTTTTTGTTGAATCCACAACCAAGATTCAGTTTCATAAACCACCTTTCAGGCTAGCTGGATAATCGCCAAGAGTGTGCACGACGGATTGTTATCACTACAAATATAAAGTAATTTAGCTAAATGGTATCGGGATGTTTCCTAATTCAAGTCTGTATACTGATTTCAACAAATACGCATAAGGACAGCACGTGAGATTGCTGGAAATCATAGGCAAACCAGGAAGTGCCAGCCGTGTCAGCATTTTCATCTTCTTGCTTTTCGTCCTGATCTTTGAGTCTTTATTACAGGCAGATGCACGCAAGATAGCTACTGATGATCAGTTCGACACGTTATCCTACGGCAGTATATTGCGCGCACGAACTGAGCGCGAACTTAACGCTCTGCTATATCTCTCCAATGGACTAACCGGTTATCTGAGCGTCTATCATGGTGAACTTGACCGAGTAAAAATAAATGCAGTCCTCGATAACCTCTATGCTCGCAGTAAACATATCCGTAATTTTGCGGTGGCGGTGGGTTATAAAATCACCTATATCGCTCCACGCAAAGCTAACGAGAAAGCACTGGGATTGGATTACACCCTAGTGCCCGACCAGTGGCCCGACGTAAAAAGAGCAGTAGACAGCAAGCAAGGTGTTCTGGTCGGCCCTGTGGCACTGGTTCAGGGCGGCAGTGGCCTTATTTACCGTTACCCTATCTTTATTGATGGTCAATACTGGGGACTACTTTCCACTGTAATAGATATGCCCTCATTCCTTGCGGGTGCTTTCGGTGAAATGTCGAGCAACGAATACGTCTTCGCCGTGCGGACGAAAGACTCCAATCAGACCTTTTACGGTAACGCAGGTCTTTTTAAAGATCCACGAGCAGTCTTGATTGACAGCGATGTTCCAGGGGGGAAATGGCAATTTGCTGTAGTACCAGTAAAACTAAACCCCGAGCTACTCTTCCTTTGGGTGATCCGTATACTGACTTATGCGATCAGTGCATTGCTGGCACTCGCCGCCTATATCCTGCTGCGAGACCGCGCCAATCTTGCCCAGCAAGCCATGTACGACAGCCTGACCGGGCTTGCCAACCGTCGGCTGCTGATGGACAGGCTGGATCAAACTATCTACAGGCTACAACGTGATGAAAATGCCACTTGCGCAGTATTTTTCTTTGATCTCGACCACTTCAAGAAGATTAATGACCGCTTTGGCCACAAAACCGGGGATATCGTACTCATGACCATCGCCCAGCGTGTACGTGAAGAAATTCGTGCCAGCGATACAGTGGCACGGCTCGGTGGTGACGAGTTTGTGATTGTTATCGTGGAGCGGAAAAACTCAACCTATATCCATCAACTCGAGGAAAGGTTGCGCAGTATCGTCCGCAAACCGATAGAGATGGATGGCTATGACCTGCATGTGGATGTCTCTATTGGCCTTGCACTCTACCCGCAAGACGGAAAATCCACCGGCGAGTTGCTCAAATCTGCTGATGAACGGATGTATATGAACAAGCAACGCACCGATATCGAGCCCACGTGAAACCTACCGCTCAAAACCGCGAACAATCATGGCTCAAGAAACTCGGGCCCGGCCTGATCACAGGCGCCGCTGACGACGACCCAAGTGGGATTGCCACATACTCCCAGGCTGGAGCCCAGTTTGGTTTCAACATGCTGTGGACGGTTTTATTCACATACCCCTTAATGGTTGGCATTCAGGTTGTCAGCGCCAGGATAGGCAGAGTAAGCGGCCATGGGCTTGCCACCAATATCCGTCGGCACTACCCGCGATGGCTGCTATATTTCGTGGTTGGGCTATTGCTGGTTGCCAACACCATCAATATTGCCGCCGATGTATCAGCCATGGGCGAAGCGTTGAAATTAATCGTCGGCGGCCCGGCACAAATCTATGCCGTGGCATTTGGCATCACATCCCTGCTACTCCAGATTTTCATTCCCTACCGGCGTTATGTCCGCATCCTTAAATGGCTTACGCTGGCCTTGCTGGCATATGTGGCAACCGCTTTTGTCGTGCATATTCCTTGGTCGCAGGTACTGCTAAAAGCACTGGCACCAAAGTTATCTTGGCAGCCAGAATACATTACCACTGTGGTTGCTGTATTCGGCACCACTATCAGCCCTTATCTCTTCTTCTGGCAAGCTTCGCAGGAAGTCGAAGACCAGTTGGCAGACCCCAAAGCGCAACCTTTGATAGATGCTCCCGAGCAAGCAAAAGCCAACCTCAGGCGCATCAAGATTGATACCTACATCGGCATGGGGTTTTCCAATCTGGTGGCATTCTTCATTATTCTAACGACAGCAGTAACGCTGAACTTAAATGGAATAACCGACATTCAGACATCAGCACAGGCGGCAACTGCATTACGCCCAATTGCAGGCGAGTTTGCCTTTATCCTGTTTAGCGCTGGCATCATCGGCACAGGGTTGCTGGCAATTCCCGTGCTGGCTGGCTCTTCTGCCTATGCCATGGCGGGCGCGTTTGAGTGGAAAAGTAGTCTAGAAAGCAAGCTGATGAAGGCCAAGCAATTCTACGCCATCATTATTATCTCGACCTTGATTGGCATTATGCTTGGCTTCACAAGCATAGACCCAATCAAGGCGCTTTACTGGAGCGCTGTCATCAATGGCGTCATCTCCGTTCCCATTATGGTAGTGATGATGCTGATGGCGGTGAAGCCCGAAATCATGAGTCAGTTTGTCATAAGTAATCGACTAAAACTGCTAGGCTGGTTAGCCACTATGATGATGGCGCTTGCAGTTTGCGCCATGCTGGCAACTCTATCTAGATAAAAGACTCAGGCCGGCGGTGGCAGATCGTCATGGCGACGATGGTGGAATATCTGTTCGGCCTTGCGCTCCAGCATACCCCCAACAGTCAGCACTATCATGATAGAAGCTGTGGCAAGACCAACCAGCTGCCAGTGACCTAGCCCGCATAACACACCAAGTGCAGAGGAAACCCAGATAGTAGCCGCCGTGGTAAGACCAGAAACATGGCCTGCGGCATCGCGAATAATCACACCAGCGCCGAGAAAACCAATACCCGTCAATATGCCCTGTACTACACGACTGACGGCATTGAAGTCGACTACCACCCCTGTTGGCACATACACCACCACCAAGGTAGCCAATGCGGCACCCAGTGTCACCATTGCATGCGTGCGCAGGCCAGCAGGCTTGCGATTAAGGTCACGATTGATCCCGAGCAAAGCGCCTACAGCAATAGCTGTAGCCAATCTCATTGCTAATTCTAAAGTGCTTACGTTCCCCATGATTTCCATATCAAACGCCTCAGCTAAATTCTAGTTTTGATTAATATATCTTAAGATAAAGCCTGTTGGGTGCTTGTTATCGAGCCCATAGCAGCGTACTTATGCATAACCAGTTTGAACCTCTACCGAGATTCAATCCAGCAAATATTTCATTCAAGTTCATGAAAATCACTAGGCTCTAATCATGGCTTTAGGCAGTAGTGTGACAGAACGACTCGCGTAAGATGCACTCATACCAACAGAACGCTCATCTCCAAGTGCAACGTTCCAGATTTATTTAGCATTTAAACTTTAATTAAGGAGCTATATCATGTGGACCAAACCAGCTGCTACTGAAATGCGTTTCGGTTTTGAAGTAACCATGTACGTATGCAATCGTTAAGATTGCATTGTATACAGCGCAATCACTAAGATTGCGTTATCGATAAAAAGGGGGCAACTGCTCCCTTTTTATTTGGCCGGACTCAATGCATTTAAGCCGCTTATCCCCATACAATCCGCTGTAATTAGCTATCCCCATCATGAACGATTAAAGCTCATCAACTGTCATGACTAGTGCTAACATCAATTTCCCAGTTGTAAGGTCTGCCATACATGCAAGCTCCCGCCCCCACTAAACGTTTGTCGTCTCTACGAGATCTATGGCCGTTCTTGCGGCCATACCGTCTGCAAGTCTTCCTGGCTTTTATCCTGCTATGTTTTGCCTCTGCCACGCTTTTGCTGGTACCCCTGGCGTTTCGCGACCTGATTGATTTCGGTTTCGGGCAAACCACAAAACCAACCACTGGCCTATCTGTAAGCATGGGCCTCAACGGCCACTTTTTTGTGCTTTTCGGCTTAGCCTGCTTTTGGGCATTGATGGTGGCATCACGCTATTACACGGTTTCTTGGGTGGGTGAACGTGTCACGGCAGATTTGCGTAGTGCGGTGTATGCACGCGTACTGACGCAATCACCACAATTCTTTGAAACCCTGCAGACTGGCGAGGTGCTATCTCGCCTGACCGGCGACACCACACTCATACAAACCGTTGTTGGGAGCTCTGTCTCCATGGGTTTGCGCAGCCTGTTCCAGTTCATCGGCGGCATGATCATGCTAGCTGTCACCAGTTTTTATCTGTTCTCACTCAATTTTGGCCTGATGTTGTTGTTGATACTGCCAATCATGTTGATCGGGCGTACCGTGAAAAAACTATCGCGCGAGTCCCAGGACCGTATCGCAGATAGCTCGGCCATGGCCGGCGAAATCCTCAACGCCATGCCTACGGTGCAATCCTATACCCAAGAGCTGCGCGAGATAGGCAGATTCCGCAATACCACCGAAATTAGCTTTACTACTGCTATCCGCCGCGTACGTGTACGTGCGGCACTTACCGCCATCATGATTACTGCCGTCATGGGAACGATTATTTTTGTGCTATGGGTGGGCGCACGCCAGGTAAGCGCTGGCACCATGACTGGCGGCGAGCTGGCGTCATTTATCCTGTATGCCGCCATGGTGGCTGGCAGTGTAGGGACCATGGCAGAAGTCTGGGGGGATGTGATGCGTGCTGCAGGCGCGACCGAGCGTTTACTGGAATTGTTGCACGCAGAGCCTGCTATCGCCGAACCCACACGGGCAGAACCTTTGCGCGACAACGCCCAGGCGGCAATTGAGTTCAGACAAGTCAGCTTCCGTTATCCTTCGCGTCCACAGGTAGCCGCACTTAATCATATCGAACTGAATATCGTGGCAGGCGAGACCATTGCCCTGGTCGGCCCTTCTGGTGCCGGCAAAACCACCATGTTTCAGCTACTACTACGTTTTTATGATGTAAGCAGTGGCAGTATTACCCTCAATGGTCAGGATATCCGTGAACTCAGCCTGGAAAACCTCCGCAGCATGATTGCGGTGGTGCCACAGGATCCGGTGATCTTCTCCGCCAACGCCATGGAGAACATCCGCTATGGCCGCCCTTATGCCACCGATGCTGAAGTCATGGTGGCTGCCAAGGCCGCCCAAGTGGACGAATTCATCAACCGCCTGCCCGAGAGTTATCAAACATTCCTTGGTGAACGAGGCACGCGGCTTTCTGGTGGGCAGCGCCAGCGCATTGCCATCGCCCGCGCCATCCTCAAAGATGCCCCATTACTGCTGCTGGACGAAGCCACCAGCGCGCTCGATGCGGAATCCGAAATATTGGTACAGCAGGGCCTCAATGCGGCGATGGAAGGCCGTACCACATTGATCATTGCGCACCGTTTGGCTACGGTACAAAAGGCTGACCGTATCGTTGTCATGGAAAATGGCCAGATTGTAGAAATCGGGACTGCCTCCGAGTTACGCAGCAACGATGGGCTGTATGCTCGACTGGCTAGCTTACAATTTGGCTTACAGGAAAACTCGCTAGAAGATATAGAACAAACAGACCCAATCTAAATCAGTACTTTCCCGAAAAAAACATTAGCGCAGTAAATATTAGATTTTGTGGTGCATACGCACAGTGATTGTGCACCACAAAGTTGCTTCACCATTCACCCTTGCCTCCTGAGCAATTTCCCTAACTCCTTGTCTGACCATAAAAATAGCATATAAATATAGGAGTTGGCACGGCCATTGCTTATAGCTGTTCCGAGTAACAAAAATTTAGGTCGGCAATGCTCCGAGTCATGTTAGTTGATAATCACTTGGAGCGCACAGCTCCGCTGACGCAGTCGCTTACTGAAGCTGGCTACGAGGTGATTGCTCACCTCACGGATACAGCCAACTTAGATGAAGCGGTCAGCAGGCTGATGCCAGATGTGGTGATTATCGATACTGAGTCACCCAGCCGGGATACGCTGGAACACCTGATTGTGATGGGACAAAACGCCCCCAGGCCTATCGTGATGTTTACGCATGATGGCGATAGCGAAAAGATCAGGTCTGCGACACGAGCCGGAGTCAGTGCTTATGTAGTAGGTGGGTTGCCGAATGAACGGCTGAAACCCATCATGGAAGCGGCGATTGCGCGCTTCGAAGAATTTAAGGCTTTGCGCAACGAGCTTAATGAGGCTAATACCAAACTCAGCGAGCGCAAGGTGATAGAGAAAGCCAAGGGCCTGCTAATGAAGCAGCGTGGTGTCGATGAAGATACTGCTTATGCGATGCTCAGGAACATGGCGATGAAACAGAATATACGTTTGGCCACACTGGCCGAACAAGTAGTACAAGCAGCAAAACTGTTGCTCTAGTAGGTTTGAATAAAACTGCGACCCAACGATGGGATGCAGTGTAGCAATAAGTGATATTGAGCCATCGACGGCTCACCGGACAAAGGCGTCCTTGCTAGTGGTTAATCTCAGGATTAATTCACCCGCAGGACGCCTTTTTTATTTGTGCAGTTTGCCAGGAGATTTAGATGAGCATAGTGAGCAAGAAAAACCGCGAAAACCCAATCGCCATCAGCGAGGCCGGTGTTAGCCCTGTAAACAGTAGCCGTCGTAACTTTTTCCGCGCCAGCATGATGGGTGCCGGGGCCATGGGTGCAGCCGCCATGCTAGGAATCGTTCCAGAAAAAATTCGCAGCAGCGCTTGGGCTGCTGGCTCTGATGCGCCCGAAATCAAGGAAGTAAAAATAGGCTTCATCCCGTTAACTGATTGCGCGCCTATCGTAGTCGCCGCAGAAATGGGTTTCGACCAGAAATATGGCATCAAGATCACCCCGTCAAAAGAAGCTTCATGGGCAGGGGTACGCGATAAGGTAGTGAACGGTGAATTGCACGCTGCGCATGTGCTCTATGGTCTGGTTTATGGCGTACAAATGGGCATAGGCGGCCAGCAGAAAGATATGGCTGCACTGATGAGCCTCAACCATAACGGCCAAGCCATCACTTTATCCAGCCAGCTCAAAGAAAAAGGTGTCTCTGACGGGCACACTTTGAAACGCCTGCTTGATAACGAAAATCGTGACTATACCTTTGCCCAGACATTCCCTACCGGAACCCACGCCATGTGGCTTTACTACTGGCTGGCTGCAAATGGCATCAACCCTATGAGCGACGTCAAGACCATTGTCGTCCCACCACCGCAGATGGTAGCCAATATGCGTATCGGCAATATGGATGGCTTCTGCGTAGGCGAGCCTTGGGGTGCACGTGCCATTTACGACAAGATCGGCTTTACCGTCGCCACCAGCCAGGACATCTGGGTTGACCATCCAGAAAAGGTTTTGGGCACCACGGCGGAGTTTGTCGCCAAGAATCCGAACACCGCACGCGCCATGATCATGGCTGTTCTCGAAGCCTGCCGTTATATCGATAACACCGCCAACCGCCCCAAGGTGGCCAAGCTAATCTCGGGCAAAGCCTATGTGAATGCCCCGGAAGAAGTGATCGAAGGCCGCTTCCTCGGCCATTACGACAATGGTGTCGGCAAGAAATGGGAAGACCCTAACTACATGAAGTTCTTCGAAGACGGCAAGGTCAACTTCCCTTACCTGTCAGATGGCATGTGGTTCCTTACGCAACATAAGCGCTGGGGTCTGCTCAAGACTGACCCGGACTATCTCGCGGTCGCCAAAAAGGTCAACCGCATTGACCTCTATACAGAAGCCGCCACTGCAATGGGTATCAGCGTACCGAAAGACCCTATGCGCCCAAGCAAACTCATAGATGGAGTGGCTTGGGATGGCAAAGACCCTAAAGCCTATGCCGCCAGCTTCAAGATCCGTGCTTAAGGATGGCCATTATGAGTGCAATCACCATGAGTAAAGAAAATCTTGGATCTGTTAGCAGCAAGCAAAATATCAGCGCCGTCGCCGCCAATGAATCGGTATTAACGCCTGCCCCAGCGCCGGTTCTGGTAGCGAAAGACGCTACAGCTCCAGCAGCCAAGACTGGAAGCCTTGCCCTGCAAGTGCGCAGCTTCTTTGAATGGCTACTACCGCCATTGTTCGGCCTGCTCCTACTGCTCGCTGTCTGGACTTTGCTCTCCTACCAAGCCAAAGGCCTGCCAGGGCCGATATCGACTTTTAAGTCTGCGGTAGTGGTATTTAGCGACCCGTTCTACAGCAATGGCCCGAATGACCAAGGCATAGGCTGGAACATACTCAACTCGCTCAAGCGTGTTGGTCTGGGCTTTGGCCTGGCAGCTCTGATTGGCATCCCCATGGGCTTCATGATTGGCCGCTTCGAGTTCCTGTCACGCATGGCTGCGCCCATCATCAGCCTGTTACGGCCGGTTTCACCCCTGGCATGGTTACCGATCGGCCTGCTGGTTTTCAAAGCAGCTAATCCGGCAGCGATCTGGGTCATTTTCATCTCGGCCATCTGGCCCATGATCATCAATACTGCTGCCGGAGTCGCCAAAGTACCGCAGGACTATATGAATGTGGCACGCGTGCTGAACCTGTCGGAATGGAAGATTTTCACCAAGATCCTATTCCCTTCGGTACTGCCTTACATGATGACTGGCGTGCGCCTTTCCATCGGTGTTGCCTGGCTCGTGATCGTCGCTGCCGAGATGCTGACAGGCGGGGTAGGCCTGGGCTTCTGGGTATGGGATGAGTGGAACAACCTGAATGTAGAGCACATCATCATTGCTATCGTCGTCGTCGGCATCGTCGGTTTGCTGCTGGAACAGGCGCTGTTGTTGATTGCTAAACGTTTCAACTACGAATAAGGAAGCCGACATGGAAAAGTACGTACAACTGGAAAACGTGAACATGCGTTTCACCACCAATAAAGGCAGCTTCGAAGCTTTACGTGGCATCAACCTCGGCATCAAGGAAGGTGAGTTCGTATCCATCATTGGCCATTCAGGTTGCGGCAAATCAACTGTACTTAGCCTGATCGCCGGCTTGCTCAAACCCACAGACGGCCTGCTGTTCTGTGCCGGCCGTGAAATTGGTGGGCCTGGCCCGGAACGGGCCGTGGTATTCCAGAACCACTGCCTACTGCCATGGCTCAGCTGTTTCGAGAATGTTTACCTCGCAGTTGAGCGTGTATTTGCCGATACCGAGAGCAAACAGCAAATGAGCAAAAGAACCAGTGCAGCGCTTGAGCTAGTTGGCCTCACCCATGCCACGGATAAGCGCCCCAATGAAATCTCTGGTGGCATGAAACAGCGTGTGGGTATCGCCCGTGCGCTGGCCATGGAGCCCAAGGTGCTGTTACTGGATGAGCCATTCGGTGCACTAGATGCGCTTACCCGCGCCAACCTGCAGGACGAACTCATGCGCATCATGGCGAAATCCGGCTGCACGACAGTGATGGTGACACACGATGTAGATGAAGCGGTGCTGCTGTCCGACCGCATCGTCATGATGACCAATGGCCCGGCAGCTGCGGTTGGTGAAATTCTCGAAGTAGACCTGCCACGTCCGCGTAAACGCCTGGAGTTGGCTGAGGATGGTAGATACAACCATTTACGCAGTGAAGTCCTCAAGTTTTTGTATGAACGTCATGCGAAAAAAGCAGCTTAGCAACAAAGAAAAAGGCCTGTCGGTCAGGACAGGCCCCCGTGCTCAAAGCACTCGTCACTCTTACTCGATTTAATAAGGAGCAACACTATGCAAAGTAATACCGGATTCAAACTGCGTCAAGTGCTTGTTGCGCTGGCAATTACCAGTGCAGCAAGCCTTGCACAAGCCGAAGAAACAACAGCGCCCGACTACACGTTATTGGACGCCATCAAGGCCGGGAAAAACATGACCAGCTTTAGACTTCGCTACGAAGATGTGCAACAAGACGGCAATGGCCCTGCAGGTACGCCTTCTGCTACCAAACCATTAGAGGATGGCAAGGCGTGGACCTTGCGCAGCCTGGTTGGCTGGCAAACTGCACCGTTCCACAACCTTAGCTTTGCTGCGCAGTTGATTAATGTCACCAAGCTAGACGACGACTATAACGATAGTACCAACGCAAAAACTATCAACGCCTTGTCTAATCAACCTGGGCATACCCAATACGCCAAGATCGTTGACCCTGATGATACCGACATCAATCAGCTTTTTGTTGATTGGACCGGCATCAAGAACACCAGATTACGCGTAGGCCGTCAGCAGATTAATCTTGATAACGTGCGCTTCATTGGCGACATTGGCTTCAGGCAAGTAATGCAGGTGTTTGATGGTGTTACCGTACTCAACAAATCCATCCCGGATACCGAAGTTTTCCTGGGGCATATCGAAAGCGTCAAACAAATCAATACCCGTATGCGTTATGACGGCAGCCTGGAAATCGCCAACCTTAAATACCGCCTCTCACCTACCGAGTCCATTACCGGTTATGGCTACTTTTCAAGCATCAGTGATCTAGGTTTCGGCCTGGCCTGGTTTGGCAACACCGTACCAGCCAATGCCAAAGCTGACCAATCCAACCAGATTCTGGGCCTGCGCCTGGATGGTGTGCACAAGCTGACCGACGATTGGAAAGCCATGTACACCGCCGAATATGCCAAGCAGGATAATTATCGCGATGGTGATAGCCGTATCGATGCGCATTACTACAAGGTCGGTGGCGGTGCCTCTTACGGTAACTTTGGCCTACGCGTAGATCAGGAACTGCTTTCCAGTAACAACGGAACTTATGGCTTCCAGACACCATTTGGGACTAACCACCTGTTTCAGGGCTGGGTAGACAAATTCCTGGTTACCCCCAAACAAGGTATTGAAGACAGTTTCGTAACGGCCACCTACAAAATCGGCGATTTCAGTTTCTTTGCTGATTACCACATCCTGAAGTCAGATGAAGACTTCAACAAGGTTGGCGGCGGCAAAAGTGACTCATACGGCAAGGAGTGGAACGTATCTGGCGCGTATGCTGTAAACAAAAATATCACCACCAAGATCGAGTACGGCAAATTCACGGAAGACGACCCTTACAAAGCAACTCCAACGGCTAAGTCAGGGAACTTCCGTGATACCGAAAAACTATGGCTGACAGCAATGTACACATTCTGATTCAGTCATGAATAAGGGATGAGTTGATACGCACCATGTCGATGCGCGGCATGGTGCATATGCACTTTATAGTGGCGACATTTTAGTAGGCTAACTTGGAGAGAGTTTTAACTAACTGTATATGCAGGTAATTTTTACTGGCACGGCAATTGCAATGCAATGGCGGATTGAATAGGAATAGCACCAAAATGACAGCTAAGGTTTTTTTGATAGGCGCAGGACCAGGTGATCCCGAGTTACTCACGCTTAAAGCAGTTCGCGCTTTGCAGGCAGCAGACGTGGTATTGATTGACGACCTGGTCAACCGCGATATTCTGCTGCATGCTCCACAGGCACGTGTAGTTGAAGTCGGCAAGCGTGGCGGCTGTAAATCCACGCCTCAGCATTTCATCAACCGGCTTATGTTATCGCTGGCCGAGCAAGGCCAGACTATCGCCAGACTCAAGGGTGGCGACCCCTTCATATTTGGCCGTGGTGGTGAAGAGATGCTGGCCTTGAAAGCAGCTGGTGTCACGGTTGAAGTCATCCCCGGAGTCACCAGCGGCATCGCTGCGCCAGCCATCATTGGCATCCCTGTCACACACCGTGAATTCACGCATGGCGTAAGCTTTATCACCGGCCATACGCAAGATGGCGACAGTCCTAACTGGAAAGCGCTGGTTGATGGCGGCACTACCTTGGTGATCTACATGGGTATGCGACATATCGCATCAATCGTCAACGAGCTGCTGGCTGCCGGTGTACCAGGCGACATGCCTGCAGCCGCCATACAGCAAGGCACTTTGCCCGAGCAGAGGCAAGTCATCAGCCCATTAAACATGTTACCGATGGCAATACAACAAGAAGGCCTGAGCAGCCCAACCATCGTCGTAATTGGTGAAGTAGTCCGCCTGGCGCATAGCGCCAATCTGGCGGATGCACTGGCAGTCGCTGCCTAGTTCAGGGCACATGTGTTCTGAACAATAGAATTTGAAGAAGTAAGAGGAGAAATGTTATGCAAAAAATGAAGCTAGTAGTGATTGGCAATGGTATGGCCGGCATGAGAACAGTCGAAGAACTGCTCAAGATGGCACCAGAATTTTACGACATCACAGTATTTGGTGATGAGCCTCATCCCAACTATAACCGTATCATGCTGTCGCCGGTATTGGCCGGCGAGCAGACTATTAATGACATCGTTCTCAACAGCCGCGAATGGTACACCGAGAACAACATCACTCTGCATACCGGCAAACGCGTCAACAAGATAGACCGTACCCGGCGCATCGTCTATACCGAAGATGGCACCCAGGCAGAGTATGACCGCATCCTGATGGCAACCGGCTCAACCCCTTTCATGCTGCCTATTCCCGGCAAAGACTTGGAAGGTGTGATCGGTTTCCGCGATATCAAGGATGTCGACACCATGATAGAAACCGCCAAGAAGCACAAGCATGCAGTTGTGATCGGTGGCGGCCTGCTTGGCTTGGAAGCCGCTAACGGCCTCAAAATTCAGGGCATGGAAGTCACCGTGGTTCATAAAAACGAGTGGCTGCTGGAACGCCAACTGGATAGAGCCGCAGGCAAAATGCTGCAAAAGTCACTGGAAGCCAAAGGCCTCGTGTTCTTACTGCAAAAAGACACTGAAGAACTCATCGGCAAGGATGGCCGCGTTTCCAAGGTTCGCTTCAAGGATGGCCAGGAGATTGATGCCGATCTCGTCGTAATGGCAGTCGGTATTCGCCCGAATTACGCATTGGCAGAATCTGCAGGCATTCACTGCGATCGCGGCATTGTGGTCAATGACACCATGCAAACCTACGACCCACGTGTCTATGCCGTGGGCGAATGCGTGGCCCACCGTGGTATCTCTTACGGTCTGGTCGCACCCTTATTTGAAATGGCCAAGGTATGCGCAACGCACTTAGCCAACTTTGGTATCGGCCGCTATGTCGGCTCTGTCACATCAACCAAGCTCAAGGTAACAGGCATAGACCTGTTCTCAGCCGGTGACTTCAGTGGCGGTGAAGATACCGAAGAAATAGTTTTGCACGACGCGGTGGGAGGTGTTTACAAGAAGCTGATCATTAAAGATGACAAAATCATCGGCAGCGTGCTCTATGGCGATACAACCGATGGCTCCTGGTATTTCCAGTTGCTGCGGGACAAAAAGCCTGTCCACGAAATCCGCGACCACTTGATGTTCGGCCAGGATAGCCTGGGCAACACCGGCCACCAAGGCCAGGACAAAGCTGCCGCCATGACGGACGAGATGGAAGTCTGCGGCTGCAACGGCGTGTGCAAAGGCACTATTGTCAAAGCCATCAAGGAAAAAGGCTTGTTCACGATTGATGACGTGAAGAAACAAACCAAAGCTGCTTCCAGCTGCGGCAGTTGCACCGGCCTGGTCGAGCAGATTCTGGCTTCAGCGCTAGGCGGCGGCTATGCACCACCTTCCACCAGCAAGGCAGTATGCGGCTGCACAGACAAGAACCACGAAGAAGTGCGGCAGATTATCCGCGACAAGAAACTGCTCAATATCCCGGATGCCATCAAGACCATGGAATGGCGCACACCAAATGGTTGCGCCACTTGCCGTCCAGCCCTCAACTATTACCTGCTTTCCACCTGGCCACATGAGGCTGTGGACGACCCACAATCACGCTTCATCAACGAACGCGTGCATGCCAACATCCAGAAGGATGGTACCTATTCCGTCATTCCGCGTATGTATGGTGGCGTGACCACGCCTGACCAGTTGCGCAAGATCGCCGATGTCGCCGATAAGTATGCGGTGCCTATGGTAAAAGTCACTGGCGGCCAGCGTATCGACCTGCTTGGGGTCAAGAAGGAAGACCTAGTCGACATGTGGAAAGACCTCGACATGCCTTCCGGCTATGCCTATGCCAAGGGCATCCGCACTGTCAAAACCTGTGTCGGCTCCGAATTCTGCCGCTTCGGCACCCAGGATTCGACACAGATGGGTATCGACATTGAGAAAGCCTTCGACCACATGTGGGCACCGCACAAGGTTAAATTCGCCGTTTCTGGCTGCCCGCGCAACTGCGCTGAATCCGGCATCAAGGATGTCGGCATCATCGGTGTTGATTCCGGTTGGGAGATCTATGTCGGCGGCAATGGCGGGATCAAAACCGAAGTCGCGCAATTCCTGTGCAAAGTGAAGACTTCAGCCGAAGTGCTCGAATATTCCGGGGCTTTCATCCAGATCTACCGTGAAGAAGCACGCTACCTGGACCGTACCGTGCACTGGATAGAGCGCGTGGGTCTCGATTACGTGAAGAAACGTGTACTGGAAGATACAGAAGGCCGCAAAGCCGCTTACGAACGCCTGCTATACGCCTTGCAGGGTGCAGTCAACCCATGGGCCGAGCGCGTTGAGAAACGTGCAGAGCACACCGAGTTCGAAACCATCACACTATAAGCATCACCAGAGGAGATTATGATGAAAAGCAATTTCTGGCAGGCAGGCCACAAGCCAACCCTGTTTTCTGCGTTCCTGTATTTCGACCTGAGCTTCATGGTTTGGGTACTGCTTGGCCCTTTGGCCGTGCAGATTGCAACAACCCTGCACCTGACACCTGCACAGAAAGGCCTCATGGTCGCTACGCCAGTTCTGGCTGGTGCCTTGCTACGCATCGTCATGGGCGTGCTGGTCGATCAGATCAAACCTAAAAAGGCGGGCCTGATTGGCCAAGTGATTGTCATCCTGGCGCTCACTACAGCCTGGCTGCATGGCATAGAAAACTTCCAGCAAGCATTGACTCTAGGGATATTCCTCGGCTTTGCCGGAGCCTCCTTCGCCGTGGCTTTACCGCTGGCTTCGCGCTGGTACCCGCCCGAGCATCAGGGAACAGCACTCGGCATCGCTGGTGCCGGTAACTCGGGCACCGTATTCGCCGCCTTGTTCGCTCCCAGCCTGGCATTGGCCTACGGCTGGAATAACGTATTCGGCCTGGCATTGATCCCGCTGGTGCTGGTGCTGGTGATTTACGCCATTAACGCCAAGGATAGCGCGGATACCCCACCTGCCAAGTCACTTGGCCAGTATGTCGCCATCCTTAAAGATGCGGATGCCTGGTGGTTCATGTTCTTTTACAGCGTCACTTTTGGTGGTTTCGTTGGCTTGGCATCATCACTGACTATCTATTTCAACGATCTGTTTGCGGTAGGCCCTGTAGTTGCGGGTTATGCCACCGCAGCCTGCGTATTCGCCGGCTCACTGGTACGGCCAGTAGGTGGCTATATCGCCGACCGCGTCGGCGGTATCCGCACCCTGCTTATCATGTACGGCATTGCCGGAGCGCTATTGTTTATCATGAGCTTCGGTCAACCCACCATGACCACCGCGCTATTGGTGGTGGTGCCGCTCATGGCTGCGCTGGGTATGGGTAACGGCTCGGTATTCCAATTAGTACCGCAACGCTTCCGCAAGGAGATCGGCGTAATGACCGGCCTGGTCGGCATGGCCGGCGGTATCGGTGGTTTTTATCTGGCCGCCAGCCTGGGTTGGTGCAAACAAGCAACCGGAAACTATCAGCTAGGTTTGCTGATATTCGCCGGGCTGTCGCTGTTGGCCATCGTTGGCCTCACGGGCGTCAAGACACGCTGGCGTACAACTTGGGGCTCAGCTGCGGTTACTGCCGCTAAGGTATGATGCAAGGATGTTGTACTAGGAAGCTCTCATGACCTTGCAATTCCGCGTCGGCCAAAGCAGCCAGGCCGGCCCGCGCGAACGTAACGAGGATTACTGCGGCATCGTCACGCCCACCAGCGAGCAAATGTCTATCAAAGGCGCGCTAGTAGCCGTGGCCGATGGTGTTAGCGGGAATGCTGGCGGGTTGGAAGCGGCTGAAATGACCGTACGTAGCGTACTGTCTGACTACTATGCCACCCCCGATACCTGGGAAGTACACGTATCGTTGGATAAGGTTCTCGGCGCTGCTAACCGCTGGCTATTGGCGCAGGCTGCCTCTAATCGTGACCTCGCCGGCATGGCTACTACGCTCTCGCTACTGGTACTACGCGGTCAGCGCTATTACCTTGCCCATGTCGGCGATACCCGCATTTACCGTTTGCGCCAGGGTGAGTTGATGCAGCTCACTGCCGACCATGTGTGGGATAGGCCCGACATGCGCCACGTGCTCAAGCGTGCAGTCGGCCTTGACCAGCACTTGATGGCAGATTATGCCGAGGGCGAATTACAGGCGGGCGATGTGTTCGCACTCATGAGCGATGGTGTATGGGAAGTGCTCGGACAAAAATCCATTCATGAGGCCCTCCGGCTCTATGACAACCCGCAAATGATCGCAGACCGGCTGGTCAACGATGCGTTGGCGCAAAATGGGCAGGACAATGCGACAGCATTGGTCATACGTATAGACCAGCCGGGCGAGGATACTCTTTCAGAGCTACTGGCGGGCGGGAAACACCTGCATGTGCCACCCAAACTCAAGCCCGGCGAGTCTCTGGATGGTTTCGAAGTGGTGGAATTGCTACATGAGTCGCGCGCCAGCCTGTTATATAAGGTACGCAACAGCGGCAGCGGCCAGCATTTCGTGCTTAAAACATTGCAACCGCTGCTGGCCGAAGATGCTGATAGCTGTCAGGCCCTGCTTAATGAAGAGTGGCTGGCCAAGCGCGTTGTCTCGCAATATGTGCCGCAGGTGCTGCCGCTGACCATGGACAAACGCAGCCAGCTCTACTACGTGATGAGTTGGCATGATGGTGCGACGCTACAAAAGATGCTGGATAGCGGGCACCATTTCACCGCCACAGAGACTGGCCGCATAGGCACTGAACTCATGCGCGGCCTCGGCGCATTGCATCGCCTGAATATCGTACACAGGGATATCAAGCCAGCCAACATCCACCAGGGGAAAGACGAACGCCTGCGCATACTTGACCTCGGTGTAGCGCTCAGTATGGGTACCGGCAGCATTTCTGCCATGCAGAACCCGGGCACCCCTAGCTTCATGGCACCAGAGTTGTTTGACGGCCAGCCCGCAAGCATGAGCAGCGACATCTATGCAGCCGGGGTAACGCTTTATCACCTGCTAACGCGACGTTATCCTTACGGCGAAATCGAACCCTTCCAGCGCCCGCGCTTTGGCGACCCAGTGCCGCCCACACGTTACCGGCCGGATATCCCCGGCTGGCTGGAGAATATCGTACTCAAAGCGGTGGCACGCGAACCCGCCGCTCGTTTTGAAACCGCAGAAGAAATGTTACTGGCGCTTGAACATGGTGAACTCAGGCCCATCCTGGCGCCGCAGCGTACGCCTCTTATTGCTCGTGCCAAGCTGGTAAAGTGGCAATGGATAGCCTTGTTTTCGCTGATTTTGAATTTTTTGTTGATCTATTTGTTGGTCGTTTCGTGAAAGTGATAAAAGTATGAGTGAGTGGAAAAAAATAGTTGCCCTGAACGAAATCCCCAAACTGGGCTCAAGAGTAGTGCGCAGCAGCAAAGGTGATATCGCAGTGTTCCGTACTGAGGATGACCGTGTATTCGCGTTACATAACGAATGTCCTCACAAGGGCGGCCCGCTATCCCAGGGCATCGTCTACGGAGACAAGGTAGCCTGCCCGCTGCATGGCTGGAAAATCGGCCTGGCTGACGGCAATGCCGAAGAACCGGATGAGGGCCATACCGCGTGTTATGCGGTCAAGGTAGAAGACGGTACGGTTTATCTGGAGCTGTAATTGAGCAGTGAGATAAAACCCGTCGAGACCAAGTCCACCTGCTGCTATTGCGGCGTGGGATGCGGCGTTCTGATCAAAACAGAGGCCGGCAAGATCACTGGTGTGCGTGGCGACCCTGACCATCCTGCCAACTTTGGCCGTTTGTGTACCAAGGGTTCAACCCTGCACCTGACGGCCAAACCAGACGCACGCGCGTTATTTCCCGAGTTGCGCATATCGCGTAATGAACCGCGTCGCAAGGCCAGCTGGGATGAGTCCCTGGACTACATCGCCGAGCGTTTTGCTTCCATTATCCGCAAGCATGGCCCTGATGCAGTTGCATTTTATATCTCCGGCCAGCTACTGACTGAGGATTACTATGTCTTCAATAAGCTGGCTAAAGGCCTGATTGGCACCAACAACGTCGACACCAATTCGCGCCTATGCATGTCATCTGCCGTTGCTGGCTACAAAGTCACCTTGGGAGCCGATGCACCGCCGGCCTGCTATGAGGATATCGACCATACTGCCTGCCTGTTCATCGCCGGGTCTAACACCGCTTACGCGCACCCCATCCTGTATCGTCGCATCGAAGACGCCAAGGCGAAAAACCCCAACCTTAAAATGATCGTGGTCGACCCACGCCGTACCGATACCGCTCAAGCGGCGGATCTGCATCTGGCTATCCTGCCGGGGACTGATGTTGCGCTGTTCAACGGCATGCTGCACGTGATGTTGTGGGAAGGTATGCTGGATATGACCTACATCAATGCCAACACAGTAGGCTTCGAGGCATTGAAGAGCACGGTACGCGAGTACACACCAAAGATGGTGGCCGATATCTGCGGCATCAAGGAGGCTGACATCATCACTGCTGCCAAGTGGTTTGGTGCTGGCCCTACGCTTTCCATGTACTGTCAGGGTCTCAATCAATCCACCAGCGGTACGGATAAAAATGCCGCATTGATTAACTTGCACTTGGCCACCGGCCAGATCGGCAAGCCTGGTGCAGGGCCGCTATCACTCACCGGGCAACCGAATGCCATGGGTGGACGCGAAGTTGGCGGCATGGCTAACCTACTTTCTGCGCATCGTGACTTGGCCAACCCTGAACACCGCGCAGAAGTAGCCAAGCTATGGGGCCTGAAAAGCGTACCTGAAAATCCAGGAAAGACTGCAGTAGAAATGTTCGATGCGCTACACAATGGCAGCATCAAGGCCATCTGGATCGCCTGCACCAACCCTGCTCAATCCATGCCCAACCTCAATAGCGTACACGACGCGCTAGACAAGGCTGAGCTGGTAGTCGTGCAGGATGCCTACCACGATACCGACACTACAAAGTTTGCCGATGTGCTGCTACCCGCCACTACATGGGGCGAGAAAGAAGGTAGTGTCACCAATTCCGAGCGACGCATCACCCATGTGATGCCAGCAGTAGATGCACCAGGTGAAACACGACACGATTGGCAGATAGTGACCGAATTTGCGCACCGCCTCGGACGTCTGCTTGAAGGTGGCCCTAACGCTGCCAAGCTGTTTCCTTATACACAAGCCGAGCACGTTTTCAACGAGCACCGAGAAAGCACACGTGGTCGCGACCTTGATATCACAGGCCTGAGTTATAAGCTTTTGGATAAACAAGGCCCTCAACAGTGGCCGTTTCCAGAGGGAGTAAGCGCTGGCAATGCACGCTTATATACTGATGGGAAATTTGAAAAACCTGATGGCAAAGCTCACTTCATCAACACCGTATACAAAGCTACCGCTGACAAGACTGATGCACGCCATCCGCTGCACCTGACTACCGGACGCTTGCGCGACCAGTGGCATGGCATGAGCCGCACCGGTACCGTGGCACAATTATTCAACCACGCCGAGGAACCCATCATCTCCATGAACGAAGATGACATGCAGCGTCGCTCCATTAAGTCCGGCGACGTAGTCAAGGTGAGTAATAAGCGCGGAAGCATGGTGCTACGGGCGCAATCGTCAGATGAAGTGATGCCGGCCCAGCTGTTCATCCCGATGCACTGGGGTAGTCAATATATGAACGGCATGGGCGTCAACGCCTTAATGCCCAGTGCATTCGACAAAGTCTCGAAGCAGCCGGAGCTCAAGCACACGGCGGTCAAGGTCGAAAAAATGGTGCTGCCATGGCGCCTAATCGCCATGCGGGTATGCCACGACCTGAGTATGCTGCAACGATTGCGCGGACTACTCAAACACTTCGACTATGCCAGTTGCGGCCTGTTTGGGCGCGAGCCCGGCATGGTCATCCTGCGTGCCAGCCATATTGCGGCCATCGAGCCAGCTCTGATCGCCGAGCTTGACTCTATCCTAGGCATGGACGACGAAATGTCCATGCTCAACTACAACGATGCCAAGCGCGGCATATCCAAGCGCGTGCTAGTGGAGGATTACCATGTAACAGGCGTGCGCCTGATCGGTGAGACCCTTGCCGCCGATTGGCTCAAGGAAGTCATGACCCACGGCCATTTCTCCGACGATCTGCGGCGCTGGGCACTGGCGCCACTCAGTGCCCCGCCCACAGGACAACATAGTCGAGGTAAAATTGTCTGTAACTGTCTGGATGTTGCCGAAAATGAGATTATCGAAACCATACAAATGGGTGCCGATCTGCCGACTTTGCAGAACAAACTAAAATGCGGCACTGAATGCGGCTCTTGTGTGCCAGAACTGAAGCGCATGCTGCAATTGCACAGCAAACATCCTAATTAGTTAGTGCTTACTCAACCCGGAGAGATGATGAGAAATATTGTATACGGCATGCTACTAAGCTGCTTGTTGGCTAGCCCGGTTTATGCAGCAGATGACGGTGGTGACCTTAAAGCACTCACGGCTGAGGGTGATCAGGTTGTGTTGCATGCAAATGGCCGCTGGGAATTTATTGATGCGAAAAAAGCCGCACAAGCTGCAGAAGTCGCCAAACAATATCCGGAAAACCAGGGCTGCCCGGCAGGCTCTCAGGGCGGTATGTTTGGCCTCGGACGCTGCATCCCTATTGGGGATAAAGACTTCAACCGCGGCTCAGGCAGCGGTAAAGGCCGATAGAACCCCGTTCCGATAGCGCCCCATACATCAAAAATGAGGAACTCCACCATCGGAATAGCTGTCCATTACTTTCAGATAGTACAAAATTTACAATAATTAGCAGCAACGGCTACACATGCCGGATTTAGCAAGGGGATCCTGAATATTGAAATGGATAACACCGGCTTGCTTAATCAATGCTGACAGACCAACAATACAATTTATCCCCGCCAGTAGCATCAGGCTACGATAAAACTACCGTAGTTCTATTCGGCGAAGTATTAATAGATGTCTTCCCCGACCGTATGCTCCTGGGTGGCGCGCCATTTAACGTTGCCCGACATTTACGCGGCTTTGGCCTGCATCCTGTACTGATTTCCCGTACTGGTAATGACGAGCTGCGCGAGCCTATTATCGACGCCATGCTGGATTGGGGCATGGACATTATCGGCATACAGTCCGACCCGCTCCATCCCACGGGCCAAGTCGCTGTCCACATTAATGACGATGGCCATCAGTTTGAGATTCTTGACCATCAGGCCTATGACTTTATTCACCCCGGAATCACCCGCATGGTTGAACTCGGCGTCCATCCTAAACTTTTGTATTTCGGCACTCTGGCCCAGCGGCACAAAATTTCACGTAGCGCCCTGTCTGCACTATTGCGTAGCACCAGCACCGCGCGACTACTGGATCTGAACCTACGCGCTCCCTGGTACAACACGCGCATCCTCAATCGATCACTGGAGCATGCGAATATCGTAAAAATGAGTGATGACGAACTTGCTACGCTTGCCAAGATGCTGCGCTTGCCAGGTAACGACACCAGGGCGCAAGCCGCAGCACTAATTAAGCGATTTGAGCTGGAACGCGTGCTGGTGACTTGCGGTAAAGATGGCGCCTGGCTGCTTGATAAAGATGGTATGCAGGCGGAAGACCGGGGCAGCGTTTCTGATTCAAAGGTTATCGATACCGTTGGAGCTGGCGATGCTTTTGCCGCGGTATTCATGGCGGGCATGCTCCTTGGTTGGCCGACATATCTTACGATGTCACGCGCGAATGACTTCTCAGCAGCCATCTGCGGGATTCGCGGCGCCACACCTCAAACAAAAGATTTCTATCGCCCCTTTTTGCGTGAATGGGGCCTGTAATCAAGGCATCTTGTGATGGCCGAACAAAAACTCTACATATTAATGATCAGCGTACACGGCTTGTTGCGTGGCAAGGATATGGAGCTAGGGCGCGATGCCGATACCGGTGGGCAGATTACCTATGTGGTGGAACTGGCAAAGGCGCTGGGCAGAAACCCCAATGTAGTCCAGATCGACCTACTGACCAGGCAGATCGAAGACCCGCAAGTATCTGGCGATTATGCCCGGCCCGAAGAGCAGCTGGCAGACAATGTACGCATATTGCGCCTGCCATGCGGGCCCAAACGCTATATACGAAAAGAGCTGCTGTGGCCGCATCTGGACCAGATGGTAGACCGCTGCCTGCACCTGCTGCGCCAACAGGGGCGCCTGCCTGACGTGATCCACTCGCACTATGCCGATGCCGGATATGTTGGACAACAGCTTTCCAATCTGTTGGGCATTCCGCAGATACACACCGGCCACTCACTGGGCAGGCCGAAGCGCCAGCGCTTGCTGGATAGCGGTCGTAAAGAGCAAGCGATCGAGCGGCAATTCAATTTCAATCGACGCATCCGGGCTGAAGAAGAAGTACTGTCACATGCCTCGCTAATTGTCGCCAGCACACGCCAAGAAGTCACCGACCAATATGGCATGTATCAAACGCCTGATCAAAAATACCTGGTGATTCCGCCTGGTACCGATACATCGCTATTTTTTCCACCTGGCCGCCGCGCCCTGAATCCAGACGTCATTACCATGCTTAATCCCTTTCTGGCGGAGCCGGACAAGCCAGCAATACTGGCAATCAGCCGTCCAGATACACGCAAGAACATCCCTGGATTGCTGCACGCTTATGGCGAGAACCCGCAGTTACAGCAGATTGCTAACCTGATCATTGTGGCTGGCACACGTACCGATATCCGCGAGATGGAAGAAGCGCAGCAAATGGTAATGGGTGACTTACTGCTGGATATAGACAAATTTGATTTATGGGGCAAGGTGGCTATCCCCAAAAATTGCAGTGTGGAATATATCCCCGAACTATACAGGGTAGTGGCACGTTGGCATGGCGTATTCGTCAACCCGGCGCTCACCGAACCTTTCGGCCTGACTTTGATAGAAGCCGCAGCCAGCGGTTTGCCGTTTGTCAGCACAGAAGACGGGGGGCCCAGAGATATCGTCAACAATTGCCATAGCGGGCTGTTAGTTAATCCGTTGAACCCGCGAGAAATTGCAGAAGCTATCACTACTGTGCTGATTGATAAAAAACAGTGGCGAAAGTGGTCTAAAAACGGCATCGCCGGGGTTAAACGCCACTACACCTGGGATGGGCATGTCACCAAATACCTGAAGACAGTGCGTGCGCTGCTGCATCACGACCGCAAGCGCATGCGACGTGAGATGGCACTAAGCCTGCGTACAAAACGAACACCTATCCCGCTCGCACAGAAAGCATTAATTTCGGATATCGATAACACGCTGATCGGCGATGAACAAGGCTTACGGCAATTAATTCATGTGCTCAGGGGCAGCACAGAACCCCTAGCCTTTGGTGTGGCTACTGGTCGGAGTATAGAAAGCGCAGTAAAAATACTCAAAAAATGGCAGATACCGATCCCTGATGTACTGATTACTTCGGTAGGTAGTGAAATTCACTACTGGCCCTCGCAAAGGCTGGACAAAGGCTGGAGCCATCACATCAGCTACCAATGGCGGCGAGATGCACTGACCGAATTGTTGCGAGACATCCCCGGGCTTGAGTTGCAAGCCGAAGAGAATCAACGCGAATTCAAGCTTAGCTACATCGTCACGCCGGAACAGATGCCGTCTATCAGGCAAATCTACCAGCGCTTACGGCAGCAAAAACTCAAGGCAAAACTCATTTACTCACACGGCAGTTTTCTTGATGTGTTACCAGAGCGCGCTTCAAAAGGCCAGGCGATCCGTTACCTGGCCTATAAGTGGGGCCTGCCGCTGACCCAGTTCCTGGTAGCCGGCGATTCAGGCAATGATGAAGCCATGCTGGTGGGCGACACGCTGGGTGTCGTTGTCGGCAATCACAGTCCTGAGCTGGAATCGGTTCGCGGACTGGATCAAATCTATTTTGCCACGGCAATATGCGCAGCTGGGATTATTGAAGGACTGCAACACTACCAGTTCATCAGTATGCCGCCAATTACAGAGGAGGCAGGATCATGATTGAAAAGTTAAGCAAATTTTCCCAACAGAACCGGGATGCCCTTTACACCCTGATGCGGCGCTATTTCATGCTGAACCATGGCTTGCTATTGCAATCGGATCTGCGTAGAGAGCTAGCCACCATGCAGAGTGAAGCCAAGTTCGATGAAGCCAGCCTTGCGCCTCTGGCAGAGTTCGTCAATCAATTGCATGAAGGGGTTTTTCAAGCGCCCTGGGCTTATTTTACGATACGGCCAGACATTGCCCGAGTCCATTACCTACGCATCCACCAAGATCATCTAGCTCCGGAGAAAGTCACACCTGCCGAATTCTTGCAATTCAAGGAACAACAAGTTACCCATGACCAGAATGAACCCATGCTCGAAATCGACTTTGGCCCATTCGGGCGGGAATTTCCTAAACTCAAGGAAGCAAGGTCAATTGGACAAGGGCTGATTTTTCTCAATCGCCAGCTCTCCAGCGATATGTTCAACCGTCCCCAGATTGGGGCAGAAAAATTGCTGCACTTTCTCGGCGTACATGCGATTGAAGGCCAGCCACTGATGTTTCATAGCCAGCCCAAGGATACGGCAAGCGCATTCAGTGCCTTACGATCGGCGCTAAGCGAACTTGAAACGCTAGAAGATGACGCGCCATGGGCTGACTTTTCTGAGAAATTCAGCCAACTAGGCCTGGCCTCGGGCTGGGGCAATAACGCGGCCAGGGTTGCTGAAACCATGAATCTGCTGATGGATATCCTGGAAGCACCATCACCAGCCGCACTGGAGAATTTCCTAGCGCGCATCCCCATGATCTCGCGCCTGTTGATTGTCTCCCCACATGGTTACTTCGGTCAGGATAATGTGCTGGGGCTACCCGATACTGGCGGTCAAGTGGTTTATATACTGGACCAGGTACGAGCGCTGGAAAAAGAAATGCGCGAGCGTTTAAGTTTGCAGGGGGTAGATGTCACTCCCAAAATATTGATAGGCACGCGGCTTATCCCTGAATCAGCTGGCACCACCTGCAACCAGCGTCTGGAAAAAGTCAGTGGCTGCGATAATACCTGGATATTGCGGGTGCCTTTCCACAAGAAGAATGGCGAAATTATTCCCCAATGGATATCACGCTTCGAAATCTGGCCTTACCTGGAAGGCTTTTCACATGATCTGGAACGCGAGGCGCTAGCCGAACTCAGCGGCCATCCGGACCTGATTATCGGTAACTATTCCGACGGCAACCTGGTGGCCTCACTACTCTGCCAGCGACTGAATATCACCCAATGCAACATTGCTCATGCCCTGGAAAAAACCAAATACCTGCATTCCGATCTTTACTGGCAGGAAAGCGATGATAAATACCATTTCTCCTGCCAGTACACAGCGGACCTCATTGCCATGAATAGCGCCGATTTCATTATCACCAGTACTTATCAGGAAATCACCGGTACCCAACATATCGAAGGCCAGTATGAAAGTTATAAGACCTTCAGCATGCCGGGCCTTTACCGTGTGCTTAACGGCATTGATATGTTTGACCCTAAATTCAACATCGTTTCACCTGGTGCAAGTGCAGCAGTCTATTTCCCTTATAGCGAGCAGAAAAGACGGCTCAGCAGCCTATGGCCGGAGATCGAATCCATGATTTTCGGCAAGAAGCCAGTCTCCTCCGCGCGCGGCATACTCAAGGACAAAGAAAAGCCGTTGATTTTTACCATGGCGCGCTTAGATCACATCAAGAATCTGGCTGGGTTGGTTGAATGGTATGGTCGCTCGGAGAAGTTACGCAAACAAGCCAATTTATTGGTGGTAGGCGGATACATAGACATCAATCAATCTGGCGACAACGAAGAACGACAGCAAATCCAGCAAATGCACGCCCTCATGGATCAATACAAATTGAATGGCCAAATGCGCTGGCTGGGTATGCGTCTCGATAAAAACCTGGCAGGCGAGTTGTATCGCTACATTGCTGACAAGCGCGGGGTCTTCGTTCAGCCCGCCCTGTTTGAGGCTTTCGGCCTGACGATTATTGAGGCCATGGCATCGGGCCTGCCCACATTTGCCACGGTATACGGCGGCCCGCGCGAAATCATCCAGCACAAGCGCTCAGGATTCCATATCAACCCCAATGACGGCGATGCCGCCACTGATCTGATTGCCGACTTTCTCGCGCGTTGCAGCGCAAACTCTGAGGAATGGAAACGTATTTCCGACGGCGCACTGGCCAGAGTAGCAGCCAATTACACTTGGGAGCGTTATGCGGAGCGCGTCATGACCTTGTCGCGTATTTACGGGTTCTGGAAATTTGTCAGCGGACTGGAAAGGGAAGAAACCGCACGCTACCTGAATATGTTCTACCACCTGCAATTCCGTCCTTTGGCGTTAAACCTTGGGGCAGCCGCCCATTGAATGGGGCAAAGAGTATGACCAATATATTTTCCGATATAAATTCGTCCGACCTGAAGGAAATGCTGACGATTTCCCAATCGACACTGCACATTATTCTTATTCTGCTCATTGCTTTTATCGCGGTCAGGGCTGCTTCCAAACTTATCGGTATATTCCATACGTTCCTGCTCGACCGTGTCGACAACAATCTAGAAGAACTGAAAAGAATAGAAACACTTAGCCGGGCATTTCACTACATTACGTCTGTCGTCATTACTATTATTACCGGCACATTGGTGCTAAGCGAGTTAGGTATTTCCATCGCCCCCATCCTGGCCGCTGCCGGGGTAATAGGCGTAGCTGCGGGTTTTGGCGCGCAAAGCCTGGTCAAGGATTATTTGAGCGGTTTTTTCCTGCTGTTAGAAAACCAGATTCGCCAAGGCGATGTAGTCGAGATTGCCGGCAAAGGCGGTCTAGTAGAGGAGATGACGTTACGCTATGTCAAGCTGCGGGATTACGAAGGCTATGTACACTTTATCCCAAATGGCACGATTACCGCTGTTACTAATATGAGCCAGGAATTTGCTTATGCGGTCATTGATATTCGCGTAGCCTATAAAGAAAATTTGGACGACATCATGCAAATGATGCGTGAGATCGGTACGGAGATTCGTCAGGATCCGACTTTTTCCAGTAAGATTCTCGATGACATAGAAATCGCCGGGGTAGATGCATTAGCTGACTCAGCAGTCATTATCAAATCCAGATTCAAGGTACACGCGTTAGCACAATGGGATGTTAAGCGAGAATTTTTCCGGCGTATCAAACATCGTTTTTACGACAAAAACATTGAGATTCCATACCCGCATATGACTGTCAGTCCTCGATAGCAAAAACAGGCATCGATGTGCCTTCGTCGTTGCTAATTACAATAAACCTCGCTCGGCAAACGACAGTGTAGTATTCCCCGCCACAATAAAATGATCCAGCACTCGCACATCCACCAGCGCCAAGGCTTGCTTGAGTGCAGTGGTGAGCAACTCATCCGCACGGCTTTGTTCTGCAACTCCTGATGGGTGATTATGGGCGAAGATCACAGAAGCAGCGTTGTGATACATGGAGCGCTTAACCACCTCACGCGGGTAAACGCTAGTTTGGGTGAGCGTCCCAGTAAACATCTCTTCCTGTGCCTGCACGCGGTTCTGCGCATCGAGAAACAACACTACAAATACCTCACGCTTGAGGTTGCCTAGCTTCAGGCATAAGTAATCCCTTACTTGCTGAGGTGATGAAAGTACATCTCGCGATTGCATCTGCTCGGCCAGAGCACGGCGACTCATCTCGAAAATCGCTTGCAATTGAGCGTATTTACTGCCCCCTATGCCTGACACCTGGCTCAAGGATTCAAGGTCTGCGGCAAAAATACCATTGAGGCTACCAAAGCGGCTGAGCAATTCGCGCGCTAGATCCACCGCACTCTTGCCAGTGACACCAACGCGCAGGAAGATTGCCAATAGTTCGGCATCTGATAACACCGCAACACCCTGCTGCAATAACTTTTCGCGCGGCCGTTCGCCCTCGGGCCAATCGGTAATCGCCATGCCGACCCCTTTCATATAAAATTCAAACAATTAGAAATTTACTAGATTATGACGCACTCCCCAATTAAAAAACTGCTTCTGGGCATTACTGGTGGTATCGCCGCTTATAAAGCCGCTGAACTGCTACGCCTGCTGGTTAAGCAAGGTATTGATGTGCAGGTCGTAATGACGAAGGCAGCATGCCATTTCATCACTCCAGTCACCATGCAGGCTTTGTCTGGTAAGCGAGTATTCACTGACATGTGGGATGAAAGCATCCCCAACGGCATGCCACACATTGAGTTATCGCGCCAGGCGGATGCCATCCTTATCGCGCCGGCCAGTGCAGACTTCATGGCCAAGCTGGTACATGGCGGTGCGGATGACTTGCTATCTACACTATGCCTGGCACGTGAGTGCCAACTCATAGTAGCACCAGCAATGAACCGTCAAATGTGGGAAAACCCCGCGACACAACGTAATATCAGCCAGCTCAAGCAAGATGGTGTACTAATACTCGGCCCCGGTAGTGGCGACCAGGCCTGCGGGGAGACTGGCATGGGGCGTATGCTGGAGCCGGAGCAGTTACTAGGGATGATAGGAGCCAGCCGACAACCTAAATTGTTAGCAGGTAAGTATGTATTGGTTACAGCCGGGCCTACGCTGGAAGCGATAGACCCGGTACGTGCGATCACCAATTTAAGTTCCGGTAAGATGGGTTACAGTATCGCCCAGGCCGCTTGGGAAATGGGTGCCGAAGTCACTTTGATAAGCGGCCCAACAGCACTGAATCCACCTGCGGGAGCAAAAGTCATTAACGTAGTCAGTGCTGAAAGCATGCTCAAGGCGGTAATGGAAAATATTGCTGGCCAAGACATTTTCATCAGTGTCGCCGCTGTAGCCGATTATCGCCCTGCCCAACCCAGTGCAAAGAAACTCAAAAAGAGTGGGGATAAACTCAAACTTGAGCTAATACCCAATACTGACATTCTGGCTAAAATCGCCAGCTTGCCACAGACACCCTTCTGTGTCGGCTTTGCCGCTGAAAGTGAGAACCTGCTGCAATATGCCGAGCAAAAACGTAAAGCAAAGAAACTGCCTTTGATAGTTGCCAATCTTGCCGCCGAGGCAATGGGTAAAGATCACAGCACACTGACATTAATTGATGAGCAAGGGGCCCACGCGCTACCCGCGATGGCGAAAATAGATTCGGCGCGTACTCTCTTACAACATGTTGCAACTATGATGAACAAATCTTCCAAAAAGAGAAAAGCATGAGCTTAAAAGTTGACTTGAAAATCCTTGATACGCGGCTGCACAACATGATGCCCGCCTATGCCACCCCTGGTTCGGCTGGCTTGGACTTACGGGCCTGTATTGAACACTTACAGACCCTGCAACCAGGTGAGACTACACTGATTCCTACCGGCATGGCGATTCACTTATCCGACCCGGGTTACGCCGCGATGATACTGCCACGCTCAGGGCTAGGCCATAAACACGGTATCGTACTGGGTAATCTTGTTGGTCTGATCGATTCAGATTATCAGGGTCAGCTATTGGTCTCATGTTGGAACCGTGGCAAGGAACCATTCATTCTGAATCCACTGGAGCGTATCGCCCAGTTGGTAATCGTCCCGGTGGTGCAAGCTAGCTTTACTGTGGTGGAAGATTTCGCTGCCAGCGAGCGTGGCGAGGGCGGGTTTGGCAGTACAGGAAAACACTAAAATCTGGCATAAATACCAGATTTTCCTTGAGCGACCCACTGATTTTATGGTATAAATGCGGTCTTTCGAATTTCGGTAGCTGCACTAGGAGATTTAGCATGGCCCGCGTATGTCAGGTAACCGGCAAAAAGCCGATGGTTGGGAACAACGTATCCCACGCTAATAACAAAACCAAGCGTCGTTTTCTACCTAATTTGCAAAACCGCAAATTCTGGGTTGAAAGTGAAAATCGCTGGGTCAGTATGCGTATTACTAATGCTGCGTTGCGTACGATTGACAAGAACGGTATAGATTCCGTTCTGGCTGATCTGCGTGCTCGTGGCGAGAAGATTTAAGGAATTATCATGCGTGAAAAAATCAAACTGGAATCTAGCGCTGGCACTGGTCACTTCTACACCACGACCAAGAACAAGCGCACTATGCCCGAGAAAATGGAAATCAAGAAATTTGATCCAGTTGTTCGCAAGCATGTAATGTACAAGGAAACCAAGCTTAAGTAACAAGCTTGCGCTACTAATAAAAAAGCCCGCGATTGCGGGCTTTTTTATTAGTCATTACTACACTTCAAGCCATTTTGTAGCAACGTAGACGGTGAGAAAATACCTCTAGCGCTTGGATACCACTGGCTTCTGCACGATGGCACCAATCTTCCAGATCTTTCAACAGCTGCTCCTGTGTGGCTGCTGAGCGCGCCCAAATTGCAGTCAAATCCTGTTTGAGCCTGTAAATAGTCTGCAAACGCACGCTATGTTGCAGGGCGCTATCCAGGGCCTGTTTCTCCTGGTCTTGCAGGCTATCTGCGTCCAGATGCAACCAGTGGCGTATGCGGCTTAAGGTGGAAGAATCATGACCATGCTGCTGATAAGCCAAGTGTATTTTTGAGATTTCTTCCTTGTAAGCTTTCTTCAGCATAGTGCCGTACTTACCCATCACATCAAACCGATGCGTAATAACGGCCTGCAATGTATCAAGGTCGCACTTGGTCTTGGCCCAATCAAACTTCACTTTGGGGGCGATTTTTTTCACTCTAGCCAAGCTGATAACTTCGAGAATACGAATATACATCCAGCCAATATCGAACTCATACCACCTGCTGGATAATCTGGCAGAACTGGCATAAGCATGATGGTTATTGTGCAACTCCTCACCGCCAATGATGATGCCCCAAGGAATGATATTGGTGCTGGCATCAGCGGCAGCAAAGTTACGGTAGCCCCAATAATGACCTATGCCGTTGATAATGCCCGCCGCAGTCACCGGGATCCAAGCCATTTGTACAGCAAAGATAGTAATGCCTATTGGTCCAAACAGGGCAATATTGATTGCCAGCATCAAATAGATACCGATATAGGTATGCTTTGAATAAAGGTGGCGCTCTATCCAGTCATCCGGGGTACCACTGCCAAACTTATCCAGCGTTTCCTGATTACTTGCTTCTCGACGATAGAGTTCTGCCCCTTCACGGAGAACCTTAAGAATACCCAGCACCTGCGGGCTATGTGGGTCATCAATGGTTTCACAACGAGCATGATGCTTACGATGAATTGCCGCCCATTCCTTCGTCACGATACCTGTAGTCAGCCAAAGCCAGAAACGAAAGAAGTGACTGACAATAGGATGCAAATCGAGGGCACGATGTGCCTGACAACGATGTAAATATATAGTCACAGCTGCAATTGTTATATGAGTAAAGGCCAATGCAACAAACACATAGCCCCACCATGGTAGATCGATTAATCCTAGGCCCATCTAATACAAATCCCCGTAATAAAAACCGTACTAAGTAAATTAATTTCTTATAACTGCTACTTTACGCCGAATCAATCTGCGGTACTAGCTAATCCGATACAGCAGGTTTCGCCTCTTTATCAATATTCCCCAGCATACGAACTTCCCTCTGCGGATATGGAATCGAGATAGAGTGCTTCTGAAATTCACGCCAGATTTCCAGAAAAATGGACGACTGTAAAGCTGAAGAACCCTCTTCCGGATCGGGTATCCAGATGATCAGGTTAAGGTCGATCCCGTTCTCGCCAAAGCCCTTAATCAGAACTGCCGGCGCCGGGTCTGAAAGAACACGTGGGTGATGCACAGCAATATCAAGCATCAATTTCATGGCAAGTTCTAGATCACCGTCATAACTGACCTGCACCGGCATTTGTACACGGGCATTACGATCACTGAAAGAATGGTTGATAACGGCATTCGTAATCAAGCCTTCATTCGGAATAAGGACTTCAGTCCCATCCAGTTTACGCAATACCATATAGCGCGAGCGCAGATCGCTTACCACACCATAATGGTTATCCACGGTAATAACGTCACCCATATGTACGGATTCATCCAGAAGAATGATGAAACCGCTGACATAGTTGCTGGCGATTTTCTGCAAACCGAAGCCCAAGCCTACGCCCAAGGCACCTCCGAATACTGAGAGCAAGGTAATATCCAGCCCGACTGCTGAGAGTGCAATCAGTATCGCAACAAAACTCAGAAAAATACGTATCAGCTTGCCCAGGACCACGCGCATATTCATATTGATATGCTCAGCGCGCATCAGTTTGTTCTCGATGATGCGGCTCGCCCACAAGGCAATGAATAAGGTAATTAATATGGTCAGCAAGGCCTGAATGATCAGCAGCAAGGTTATCGGGTGCTTGCCCACACTAAAGCTTATATCATCCAGTGCTTGCAGAAGCTGTGGTAACAGCCCACTTAGATACAAAGCCAACAACAGCCACACCGTCGTAGAAATAGCACTTTCCATGGTGCGTACCCAGCCAGTGGGTGCAAAGATATACCGTAAGGCGTAAACGACCAGCCTGATGACTGCCATCGCAATCAGCAAAGTAATTGCCAGCTTGAGCAGGCTGGTGTGTTGCCAATGACCCAGAACTAGTTTGCCTATAAAGACGAATAACAGGCTAGATAAAGGGAATAACACCCTATTGATGCTACTTATGCCCACCTTCCAGTTTTCAGGGGCACGCTGCATGACATAGGCACGCAATATGCCATTGATAGACCATGCCAATAGCAGGCTAACGACTATCACACCCAGCTGCCATACCACCATAGTGGTAGACATATCGGCATATAGCTCTTGCCAGACTATATTCATTTCATCATTCATAGCAGGAATATTGTTGCCAACCCCAGAAAAATAAAGAAGCCCCCGCTATCAGTCATAGCAGTAATTAGTACGCTAGAACCCACTGCTGGGTCACGGCCGAATTTAGTCATGATCTGCGGAATCATCACCCCCATCACCGCTGCTAGCAACAGATTCAAAGTCATTGCACTAGTCATCACAAGGCTCAGCGCTGCATTATGGTAGAGCCCGTATGCAATCAAACCCAGTACGCCTCCCCATACAAGCCCATTGAGCAAACTTACACCTAGCTCTTTTATGAGTAATGACTTCATGTTGTGAGACGCAATCTGGCCAAGTGCCAAGCCACGCACTATCATGGTAATGGTCTGGTTGCCCGAGTTACCACCTATCCCGGCCACAATAGGCATGAGCGCAGCCAATGCCACTACTTTCTGGATAGACCCTTCAAATAGTCCGATCACCCGCGAAGCCACCAATGCGGTAACTAGGTTGACTGCCAGCCATGTCCAGCGGTTCTGTACCGACTTCCATACTGATGAGAATAAGTCCTCTTCCTCACGCAGGCCTGCCATGGAAAGCATATCGCTCTCGGCTTCTTCTCGAATAAAGTCCATCACCGTATTGACTGTCAACCGGCCTACCAGCCGGTTGTTCTTATCGACTACCGGCGCTGTAACCAAGTCATAACGTTCAAATGCCTTGGCAGCTTCATCGGCTTTGTCTTCCGGATGAAAGATCACAGCATCATCAGCCAGCATCTCACTCACGCCCGAGTCGGGGTCGCTAACCACCAAACGTTTTAACGGCAATACGCCACGCAGCACATCATCTCTGTCAACGACAAAGAGTTTATCGGTATGGTCAGGAAGGGTTCCAATACGCCGCAAATAGCGTAACGCCACTTCGAGCGAAATATCTTCGCGGATGGTGACAATATCGAAATCCATTAACGCACCTACGGCATCATTAGGATATGCCAATGCCGATTGCAAGCGCTCTCGATTGCGACTATCGAGGCTATCCAGCAGCTCCTCAAGCACATCCTTAGGCAGGTCTGGGGCAAGGTCTGCCAGCTCGTCGGTATCAAGCTGTTCGGCAGCTGCCAACAGCTCCTGGTTATCCATGTCTGCGATAAGCGTCTGCCGCACCGCATCAGACACTTCGAGCAGGATTTCACCATCACGCTCGGCCTTGACCAGCTCCCAGACGTCCAGACGCTGCTCCAGAGGCAACGCTTCCAAGATATAAGCAACGTCTGCCGGGTGTAGCACATCCAGCTTTTTTTGTAACTCTGCAAGATTCTGCTTATGTACCAGTAACTCAACGAGCTCGTGTCTGGGCATATCCTGCTTATGCACCAGATTCTCTACTAGCTTATGTTTGTTAAGTAAGGTAATTACCTGTTGCAGGCTCTCTTGCAAGCTTTCTTTATTTTCTTGTATATCGGCCATAGGTAAGCTCGCGCGCAGTGCGTAAAATGCTATTTTAAGAAAATTGCCTGAGGCTAGTCCATGCAGGCAGCTACTTCGCTATTATGGTGGTTTTTAACGGTAACGAAAACTTTAATCGTAGCCTTGGGCTATAGAATCTGTGCAATATTATGATACTGAATTTATATGGCACTTCTGCGTGTCATCTGTGCGAACAGGCATTGGAGATACTTGAAAGCCTAGCCACCGAATTATCGTTAAGCTGGGTAGAGATCGATATTGTTGAGGATGAACAACTGATGCAGCGATATGGCGTCAAGATACCGGTTCTGCAGTCTGCTACAGGGGCCGAGTTATGTTGGCCTTTTGATAAGCCTAAGGTTATTGCCTTTGTGACCGGTAGCGGTTCAACTATTTAACACAATCAATCCTACAAAATAAAAAAGCCGGCTAAAAAACCGGCTTTTTTAATCTCTCAAACTGCTTACTCGGCTGCTACAGCTTCGGTAGTCAGGTCTGGACGATCAACCAGTTCAACCAACGCCATGGGAGCATTATCACCATCGCGGAATCCGCATTTCAGGATACGCAGATAGCCGCCGTTACGCTCAAGGTAGCGTGGACCCAATTCGCTGAACAGCTTACCTACGATGTCACGATCACGCAGGCGACTGAATGCCAGACGGCGATTAGCCAAAGTCGCGTTCTTACCAAGCGTAATCAAAGGCTCTGCTACACGACGCAGCTCCTTGGCTTTAGGCAAGGTGGTCTTGATTACCTCATGGCGCAGTAAGGACGTTGCCATGTTACGCAACATTGCCTGCCTATGGCTACTGGTGCGGTTTAATTTACGATTGCTGTTGCGATGACGCATAGTGATACCCCTTAAACCTTACTTTATACTTTTTCGAGGCCAACTGGCGGCCAGTTTTCCAGTTTCATGCCTAATGTGAGGCCCTTGGAAGCCAACACATCCTTAATCTCGTTCAGAGATTTACGGCCTAGGTTTGGCGCCTTCAACAGCTCGTTTTCACCGCGCTGGATCAAATCACCAATGTAATAAATGTTTTCCGCCTTCAAGCAATTGGCGGAACGCACTGTCAATTCCAGATCATCTACAGGGCGTAGCAAGATCGGATCGATTTGCGGTGCATGCTTGACTTCGATCTCGGTAGGAGCGCCTTCCAAATCAGCAAATACAGCCAGTTGACCCATCAGGATACGGGCTGCATCACGAATTGCCTGTTCCGGCTCAATCACGCCATTGGTCTCAACATCCATCACCAGCTTGTCGAGATCAGTACGTTGCTCAACACGCGCACTTTCAACGTGGTAGCTTACCTTGTTGATTGGGCTAAATGAAGCATCAACCTGGATAAAACCCAATACACGATCTTCATCTTCGGTCTTTTGGCGCACAGGCACTGGCTGATAGCCACGACCCATTTCAACCTTAACTTCCAGGTTAATCTTGCCACCCTTAGTCAGGTGAGCAATCACGTGATTTGGATTGACAATCTCAGCATCATGACCGGTTTCGAAATCGCCAGCGGTAACTACGCCTTCGGCAGACTTATTCAAGGTCAAGATAGTTTCGCTCTTGCTGTTAAGCTTAAGTGCAACACCCTTGAGATTAAGCAGGATGTCTACTACGTCTTCCTGCACGCCATCAAGCGTAGAGTACTCATGCACTACACCGTCAATCTTAACTTCAGTAATAGCGAAGCCGGGAATAGACGATAGCAATACACGACGCAAAGCGTTACCCAGCGTGTAGCCAAAACCACGTTCCATAGGCTCAAGCGTAACGCGTGCGCGCAGAGGAGAAATAACCTCTACATCAACAACACGTGGCTTTAAATATTCAGTCGGACTGTTTTGCATAAACTTTCCTTGCGGGTCCCAAATTACAGGGTTTAATTACTTAGAATACAGTTCAACCACGAGTGATTCATTAATCGTGGATGGCAATTCATCACGTTGTGGCTTAGCCTTGAAAGTGCCTTTCAAAGCTTTTACATCCACTTCCAGCCATTCCGGGAAACCGCGCTGTTCAGCAGCAGCAAGTGCGCCAGTAATACGCAATTGTGACTTGGAAGCATCCGCCACTTGCACTACATCACCGGGTTTAACTTGGAATGACGGGATATTGACGCGTTTGCCATTAACCAGAATGCTGTTGTGGCGAACAATCTGACGAGCCTCGGTACGCGAAGCGCCAAGACCCATACGGTATGCCACGTTATCCAGACGACATTCCAGCAACTGCAGCAGGTTTTCGCCGGTAATGCCTTTTTGTCGATCAGCTTCAGCATAGTAACCACGGAACTGGCCTTCCAGAATGCCGTAAATACGACGCAACTTTTGCTTTTCACGCAGTTGCACACCATAGTCAGACAGGCGTTGATTACGACGTTGACCGTGTTGACCGGGTGGGAAGTTACGCTTTTCGATCGCGCACTTATCAGTGAAGCACTTTTCGCCCTTGAGGAAAAGTTTCTCGCCTTCTCGACGACACTGACGGCACTTAGGATCAAGATTTCTAGCCAAAGTATTCTCCTATTTTCTTTTCGACGCGCTTAGATGCGACGTTTTTTCGGTGGACGGCAGCCATTGTGCGGCACTGGCGTCACATCTGAAATACTGGTGATTTTGAATCCGACTGCATTCAAGGCACGAACAGCTGACTCACGGCCTGGGCCTGGGCCCTTGATGCGCACTTCAAGATTCTTTACACCACACTCTTGCGCAGCCTTGCCAGCAGCTTCAGCAGCCACCTGGGCCGCGAACGGGGTACTCTTACGTGAGCCCTTAAAGCCAGCGCCGCCTGAGGTTGCCCATGACAGAGCATTACCCTGACGATCGGTGATGGTGATAATCGTGTTGTTAAAAGAAGCGTGCACGTGGGCAATACCCTCGGCAATATTCTTTTTTACTTTCTTGCGTACACGTACGTTAGCTTTAGCCATGTTGCATTATTCCTTGCTAATAATACTTACTTAGATGCCTTGATCGGCTTAACCGGACCCTTGCGAGTACGCGCATTGGTCTTGGTGCGCTGACCGCGAACTGGCAAACCACGACGATGACGCACACCGCGATAGCAACCCAGATCCATCAAACGCTTGATGTTCATGGTGACTTCACGACGCAAATCGCCTTCAACTTTGATCTTGGCTACTTCATCACGCAGCTTTTCAACTTCCGCGTCATTCAGATCCTTGATCTTGGCGGTAGCCAAGACGCCAGCAGCCTGGCAAATCTGCTTTGCCGTGTTACGACCTATACCGTAAATCGAGGTTAACGCGATTTCAGTGTGCTTATGATTGGGGATGTTTACCCCTGCTATCCGAGCCATGTACCTACTCCAAAATTATGGCAAAACTATTATTCAAATCGCCAAAAAAGCCGAAAATTCTAACAGCTATACCAACTTTTATCAATTAGCAATTAACCCTGACGCTGTTTATGGCGAGGATCAGTGCAAATAATACGCACCACGCCACGACGGCGTACTACCTTACAATTACGGCATAAAGCCTTTACCGATGCACGAACTCTCATTTTCTGCCTCTCACTTCAATATCATTTAACACGGAAAATAATCCGTGCACGCGACAAATCGTAGGGGGTCATCTCTACCGTAACCTTGTCTCCAGGTAATATACGTATGTAGTGCATACGCATCTTGCCCGAGATATAACCCAACACTACATGACCGTTTTCCAACTTGACTCTGAATGTTGCATTTGGCAGGTTTTCCAAAACCTCGCCCTGCATCTCTATTCTGTCTTCTTTCGCCATGCTGACTATCTAATCAACGCGGTAACACCGCACCGCCTTTAAAATTAGCCTTCTTCAGCAAGCCTTCATACTGGTGCGACATCAAATGCGACTGTACTTGCGTCATGAAGTCCATAGTCACTACAACAATAATCAACAACGATGTACCACCGAAATAAAACGGCACATTAAATTTCAAAATCAAAAACTCAGGCAACAAGCACACTGCAGTGATGTAAAGCGCACCCGCCAATGTCAGCCTTGCCATAATACGGTCAATATATTTTGCGGTTTGCTCACCAGGACGTATGCCTGGCACAAACGCGCCACTCTTCTTCAGGTTGTCTGCCGTTTCTTTAGGGTTGAATACCAACGCCGTATAGAAGAAACAGAAAAATATAATCGCCGTAGCAAAAAACATAATGTACAGCGGCTGCCCGGGCGACAAAGTCGAGCCCAAGTCTTTCAGCCACGTAAAACGTTCATTACTGCCAAACCAACCGGCCATCGTGGCTGGGAACAAAATAATACTTGATGCAAATATTGGCGGTATCACACCAGCCATATTCAGCTTTAAAGGCAGATGGCTGGTTTGACCACCAAATACCTTATTACCAACCTGACGCTTGGCGTAATTCACCGTAATCTTGCGTTGGCCGCGTTCTACAAATACTACAAAAGCCGTAACCAGTATGGTTGCTGCAAACAAGAACAGCACCAAAGGTATAGAAAAGGCGCCAGTTCTGGCCAGCTCTAAGGTACCGCCAATTGCATGGGGCAGCCCTGCTACGATACCGGCAAAAATGATAATGGATATACCGTTACCAATACCGCGCTCGGTAATTTGCTCACCCAACCACATCAAAAACATCGTGCCGCTTACCAGAGTAATGACGGCAGTAAATCTAAACATCAGGCCAGGATCCAATACCAGACCAGCCTGGTTTTCCAGCGCAATCGCAATACCTAGCGCCTGAAATGTTGCCAAAAACACTGTGCCGTAGCGCGTGTATTTGGTGATCTGACGACGTCCGGCCTCGCCTTCTTTCTTTAACTGCTCCATCTGAGGTGATACCACCGTCAGCAATTGCATAATGATCGAAGCCGAAATGTACGGCATGATACCCAATGCAAACACAGTAAAGCGTTTGAGTGCTCCACCGGAAAACATGTTGAACATGCCCAAGATGCCGCCACTCTGTGAATCAAACAACTTGGATAGCACTTCCGGGTCAATACCTGGCACCGGAATATGCGCACCCAATCTATACACCACCAAGGCACCGAGAACAAACAACAAGCGGCTTTTCAGCTCACTCATCTTACCAACAGCACCTAGAAAACTATCGTTAGCCAAAGACGTTACTCAGCAGTTACTTCAACAATCTTACCGCCAGCCGCTTCTACTGCAGCACGCGCACCTTTGGTCAGCAATACGCCTTGCACGGTCACCGCACGGGAAATATCGCCAGACAGATAAATTTTGGCAGCACGTGCATTGCCTGAAATTACCTTGGCAGCCTTAAGTGACAACAAATCAATCACGTCAGCTTTTACTTTAGCCAGCTCACTCGTACGAACGTGAGCGGTATCTGCTTTAGTCAAAGACACAAAACCACGCTTAGGCAAACGACGTTGCAAAGGCATTTGACCACCTTCAAAGCCAACCTTGTGAAAACCACCAGTGCGAGACTTCTGACCCTTATGACCGCGACCAGCAGTCTTACCAAGACCGGAGCCGATACCACGGCCAACGCGACGTCTCTCTTTTTTAGAGCCCTCTGCTGGGGCAATTGCATTCAATTTCATTATGCTTCTACCTTTAATAGATAGCTGACGGCATTGATCATGCCGCGCACTGCTGGGGTATCTTGTAATTCAACCGTGTGGTGTATGCGACGCAGGCCCAAACCCTTAACCGTTGCACGGTGTGATTCAATACGACCAATCACACTCTTGACCAAGGTCACTTTCACAGTTGCAGTTTCTTTCTTTGCAGTTGCCATGATTAGCCTCGAATCTCTTCAATAGTCTTGCCACGTTTGGCAGCAACTTCGGCTGGCGTGTTCATCGCCTGCAAGCCATTCAGGGTAGCGCGTACTACGTTGTAAGGATTGGTAGAGCCAATACACTTAGCCAATACGTTAGTCACGCCCATTACTTCAAAGATCGCACGCATGGCGCCACCAGCGATAATGCCGGTACCTTCCGAAGCTGGCTGAATGAACACTTTAGCAGCGCCATGAACACCAGTAACGGCGTGGTGCAAAGTACCGTTATTCAAACTGATCTTCACCATCGCGCGACGGGCTTCATCCATGGCCTTTTGCACGGCAACTGGCACTTCACGCGCCTTACCCTTGCCCATACCAACGCCACCATCACCGTCACCAACCACGGTCAGTGCAGCAAAACTCATGATACGGCCACCCTTAACCACCTTAGTGACGCGATTGACGCCTATCATTTTCTCGCGCAGACCATCGGTCTGCTGCTGATCAACTTCTTTTTCTCTTGCCATCATTAACCCTGTCTATTAGCCAAGCGACAATTAAAAGGACAAGCCGTTTTCACGCGCAGCTTCAGCCAACGCCTTGATACGGCCATGGTATTTGTAGCCAGAACGATCAAAGGCAACTGTAGTAATGCCTGCAGCCTTGGCCTTCTCTGCTATGCGCTTGCCAATAACTGCCGCAGCTTCAATATTGCCGCCGTTTTTGACTTTCTTGCGAACATCCACTTCTAAGGTAGAAGCGCTAGCAAGCACCTTATCACCAGTTTCCGCAATAATTTGTGCATAGATATGGCCATTACTACGATGCACGCTAAGACGCGTCACCTTAAGTTCGGCAATTTTTGCACGGGTCTTACGCGCTCTGCGCAAACGTGCATTTACATTATTCACATTATTCATGGCTAAACCTTACTTCTTCTTGGTTTCTTTAATAATCACCACTTCATCGGCATAACGTACACCCTTGCCTTTATAAGGCTCTGGAGCACGATAAGCGCGAATCTGCGCGGCAACTTGACCAATCACCTGTTTATCAACACCAGTCAGCACGATTTCAGTCGGACTGGGTGTTTGCACAGTGATGCCAGCAGGCATCTTGTGGTTGATCGGATGTGAGTAACCTAATTCAAGGTTGAGGTTTGCACCTTGCGCCTGTGCTTTATAACCCACGCCAACCAGAGTCAGCTTACGGCTAAAGCCTTGAGATACACCTTGTACCATATTGGCGACTAGCGCACGCACGGTACCGGACATGGCACGTGAGTGCTGGCTATCATTAATAGCCTCGAAAGTAATCGCATCACCTTCGCGTTTCAAATTAACGACACTGGTCAACGCCTGATTAAGCTTACCCATTGGGCCGCTTACAGCAATATTATCAGCACTTAATACCACTTCAACCTTGGCTGGGATAGCGACCGGGTTCTTAGCTACACGAGACATATTTGCTCCTTAAGCCACTACGCACAACACTTCACCGCCAATACCGGCAGCTTGTGCTTTACGATCAGTCATCACACCCTTGGATGTAGACACGATAGTCACACCAAGACCATTCATTACCTTAGGAATATCATTGCTGCCGCGATAAACACGAAGACCAGGCTTACTGATGCGCTGAATCTTCTCAATCACTGGGCGACCAGCGTAATACTTAAGGCTGATATTCAATTGCGGCTTACCGTCATTTGCTTGCACTGCAAAATCGTCGATGTAGCCTTCATCTTTCAAGACACTAGCAATAGCGCTCTTGAGCTTGGATGCGGGCATGGAAACCACCGGCTTATTGGTGCTTTGCGCATTACGGATGCGCGTTAGCATATCGGCAATCGGATCACTCATACTCATGGTTCAAATTCCTCCGTTACCAGCTGGCTTTAGTGACGCCTGGCACTTCGCCACGCATCATCAATTCGCGCAGCTTGCTACGCGCAATACCAAACTTACTGAACACACCACGTGGACGACCAGTCAAGGCACAACGATTACGTTGACGCACCGGGCTGGAATTACGTGGCAGACTTTGCAGCTTCAGACGCGCATCACGACGATCTTCAGCCGAGGCATTAGAGTCGTTAATAACAGCGGTCAATTCAGCACGCTTTGCTGCGAATTTTTTAACTGTGTCGCGACGCTTTTGTTCGCGCTCAATCATGCAGGTTTTAGCCATGAGATCCTCAGTTTCTAAACGGGAAGCTAAATGCGGCAAGTAATGCACGCGCTTCCTCGTCAGTTTTAGCGGTAGTGGTGATCGTGATGTTCATTCCGCGAATCGCATCAATCTTGTCGTACTCGATTTCCGGGAAAATGATCTGCTCTTTCACACCCATGTTGTAATTACCACGACCATCAAACGACTTGGCGGAAATACCACGGAAGTCACGTACGCGAGGAATAGCAACCGTTACCAGACGATCCAGGAACTCATACATACGTTCACGGCGCAAAGTCACTTTGCAACCAACAGGATAGTCGTCACGAATCTTGAACGCAGCGACAGACTTCTTAGCCTTGGTCACAATAGGCTTTTGACCTGCAATCTTCTGCATGTCGCCAACAGCGTTTTCCATGATCTTCTTGTCAGCCACCGCTTCGCCAACGCCCATATTCAGCACAATCTTTTCGATACGCGGCACTTCCATCGGTGACTTATAGCCGAACTGCTCGGTCAACTTGGCAACGACGGTATCTTTATAAAAATCTTTTAATCTCGCCATGATCTATCCTTAAGCGTCAACGACTTCGCCGTTTGACTTAAAAACGCGAACCTTGCGTCCATCATCAAGCGATTTGAAGCCAACGCGATCACCCTTCTGGGTTGCACGATTAAACAAAGCAACATTGGAGATGTCGATAGGCATCTCTTTATTGATGATGCCGCCAGTCACACCCTTCATCGGGTTAGGCTTGGCATGCTTCTTCACCATGTTGACACCCTCAACTACTACATGGCCAGTTTCAAGCACGCGCAGCACAGTACCGCGCTTACCCTTATCTTTGCCTGTATTCAGGACGACTTCATCGCCCTTGCGAATCTTACTCATCTAGCCGCTCCTTACAGTACTTCTGGTGCCAGAGAGACGATCTTCATGAAACGCTCGCTACGCAGCTCACGTGTCACTGGCCCAAAAATACGTGTGCCAATCGGTTCCAGCTTGTTATTTAGCAGTACGGCTGCATTGCCATCAAATTTGACCAGGGAGCCATCAGGACGGCGTACGCCTTTGGTAGTGCGGACCACAACAGCACTATAGACTTCGCCCTTCTTGACACGACCACGCGGAGCAGCATCCTTGATGCTGACCTTGATGACGTCACCGATACCGGCGTAACGACGTTTGGAGCCGCCCAACACCTTGATACACATCACAGAGCGTGCACCAGTGTTATCGGCAACTTCGAGCCGAGATTGCATTTGAATCATGAGAATAATCTCCAACTTAATCCGTTAAACCAACACCAGCCGCTGTGTTACTCGGCCGGTAGACCACGGTCAGTATTGGGGCGGGAGCTATATGCCCGCCGAAAAGTCCAGCATTATATATCGCACCCCGTCAGGATGCAATATCAAATGCGGCTTGCTTAAAATATATTGCTTATTACTTAACGATCTTGCTGACAACCCAGGTTTTAGTCTTGGAAAGCGGACGGCTTTCCTCAATCACAACCAGGTCGCCTTCTTTGCACTCGTTGTTTTCATCGTGTGCATGGAATTTGTTAGACCGACGAACAACCTTACCGATCAGTGGATGCTTAACCTTGCGCTCGACCAGTACGGTCACGGTCTTGTCCATTTTGTCGCTAACTACGCGGCCGCTTAAAGTGCGGACAACTTTTGCAGTTTGAGTTTCAGTCATGTTTATGCCTGTTTCGCTTTCTCAGCCAGCACAGTACGTACACGAGCGATATCGCGGCGCACCTTGCCTACCTGGTCAACTTTGTTCAATTGTTGTGTAGCCAATTGCATACGCATGGAGAATTGCGCGCGGCGCAGCTCAATCAGCTCAGCATTTAGCTCATCAACGGTCTTGCTTCTTAATTCAGTGGCTTTCATGTTTAGCTCCCAATGTGACGGGTAATGAAAGTAGTCTCGATAGGCAGCTTAGCAGCAGCCAGACGGAACGCTTCACGTGCCAGCTCTTCGCTGACGCCGTCCATTTCATATAACATTTTTCCAGGCTGGATCTGAGCAACATAGTACTCAGTACTACCCTTGCCGTTACCCATACGCACTTCAGCCGGTTTCTTGGAGATAGGCTGATCTGGGAAAATACGGATCCATACGCGACCACCACGTTTGATGTGGCGAGTCATTACGCGACGAGCAGCCTCGATCTGACGCGCGGTCAAACGACCACGACCAATCGCTTTCAGGCCGTATTCACCGAAACTCACCTTGTTACCAGTGGTCGCGATGCCTTTGTTACGGCCTTTCTGCATCTTGCGGAATTTTTGTCTAGCTGGCTGTAGCATTTTTCGCCCCTGACTTTCTTACTTTTTTCTCTGGTTCAGCAGTTGTGTTTCTGCTTCTTTTCTCTGGCTCGGCTGCAGGTGCGGCAACAGGCTGTTCACCCTTACCAGCAAATACCTCACCCTTGAATACCCACACCTTGATACCGATGATGCCATAGGTAGTTTTGGCTTCTGCAACGCCATAATCGATATCAGCACGCAGGGTATGCAATGGCACACGGCCTTCGCGGTACCATTCGGTACGAGCGATTTCGATACCATTCAAACGACCAGCACTCATAATCTTGATGCCTTGGGCACCGAGGCGCATCGCGTTTTGCATGGCACGCTTCATGGCACGACGGAACATCACGCGCTTTTCAAGCTGTTGTGCAATGCTTTGTGCAATCAGGGCAGCATCGATTTCCGGCTTACGCACTTCTTCGATGTTAAGATGCACAGGCACACCCATCAAGCCTTGCAGGCTTGAGCGCAAGGATTCAATATCCTCACCCTTTTTGCCGATAACGATACCAGGACGTGCACTGTAAATCGTGATCTTGGCATTCTTGGCAGGACGCTCAATCACGATCTTGCTTACAGCTGCATGAGCCAGCTTCTTGTTAAGGAACTCACGTACCTTAATGTCGCTGTTCAGCATTGCCGGGAAATTTTTACTATTGGCGTACCAACGTGAAGTCCAGTTTTTCTGAACGCTCAGACGGAAACCAATTGGATGAATTTTCTGACCCATAACGATTCCTTTAGTTACCGACCGTCACAGTAATGTGACAAGTTGGTTTGATAATCCGTCCAGCACGGCCTTTGGCGCGCGCGCGAATACGCTTGAGCACAATACCCTTATCAACATAAATCGAAGTGACCTTCAATTCATCGATATCTGCACCCTCGTTATGTTCGGCATTGGCAATCGCGGACTCGACCACTTTTTTGATAATGTCTGCGCCACGCTTTGGGCAGAAATTCAAAATATTAAGTGCGTAGTCTACTTTTTTGCCACGTACCAGATCGGCAACCAAGCGAGCCTTCTGCGGGGACAGATGAACACCTTTTAATACTGCGGATACTTGCATCGTCATCTCCTACTTCTTGGCTTTCTTGTCGGCAGCGTGACCCTTGAACGTACGGGTCAGCGCGAATTCGCCGAGCTTATGGCCTACCATATTTTCCGAGATCAACACCGGCACATGCTGCTTGCCATTGTGTATAGCGATCGTCAGACCGATAAAATCAGGCAGGATGGTAGAACGACGTGACCAAGTCTTAATTGGTTTGCGGTCGCGAGCTGCTGCAGCCACTTCTACCTTCTTTGCCAGATGGCCATCAACGAATGGCCCCTTCTTAATTGAACGTGCCATTTTGATTACCTCTTATTAGCCGGACGACGGCTGACGCGCATATTGTCGGTGCGCTTGTTCGCGCGGGTACGGTAACCCTTGGTCGGCGTACCCCATGGGCTTACTGGATTCATACCGGCAGCAGTCTTACCTTCGCCACCACCGTGCGGGTGATCCACTGGGTTCATCACCACACCGCGAACGGTTGGGCGAACACCGCGCCAGCGCATAGCGCCAGCCTTACCGATAGACCGCAGAGAATGCTCACCATTACCAACTTCACCCAAGGTTGCCTTGCAATCCACATGTACGCGGCGAACTTCGCCTGAACGTAAACGCAGTTGAGCATAGCTACCTTCGCGAGCCAGCAACTGTACCGAGGTACCAGCAGAGCGCGCAATCTGCGCACCCCTGCCTGGCTGCAACTCGATGCAGTGGATGGTGCTACCAACCGGAATATTGCGCAGCGGCAGAGCGTTACCCACCTTGATAGGCGCATCGGAACCACTCACCAATTGCATGCCAGCGGTAACATCGCGCGGTGCAATGATGTAACGACGCTCACCATCTGCATAGCACAGCAATGCAATATGCGCGCTGCGGTTTGGATCGTATTCAATATGCTCCACCTTAGCGACGATACCATCCTTGTTGCGACGGAAATCGACGATACGGTAGTGCTGTTTATGACCACCACCTTGGTGACGTATCGTGATATGGCCGTTATTGTTACGACCAGCGTTTTTGCTTTGCTTCTCCAGCAGCGGTGCATGGGGCTTGCCCTTGTAGAGATCAGGTGTTACCACCTTGACTACGGCACGCCGACCTGGGGAAGTTGGCTTTACTTTAACTAATGCCATGATTTCTCCTTATTCGCCCGCTGCAAAGTTAATTTCTTGACCCGGCTTCAAGCTTACATAAGCCTTCTTCCAGTCCTTGCGCTTACCCATGGTGCGGCCTGCGCGCTTAGCTTTACCGCCAACATTCACCACGGTTACAGCCTGCACTTCGACCTTGAATACCATCTCAACCGCAGCCTTGATTTCAGGCTTGGTTGCATCGGTACGCACCTTGAATGCGATTTGCTGATTCTTATCAGCAATACGCGTCGCCTTTTCGGTGATTTGCGGGGCAAGAATGACTTGCAGCAAACGATCTTGACTATTGATTAGCGCGCTCATGCCAGCATCTCCTCTAGCTTCTTCACGGCACCAGCGGTAGCCACTACATTAGGGAAACGAACTAGGCTGACTGGGTCAGCATATTGCGCTTCAACCACTAGCACATTAGTCAGGTTACGAGCTGAAAGATACAGCTTCTCATTAAAGCTGTCGGTCAACACCAACACACCCTCTGTATAACCAAGACCCTTAATCTTCTCAGCCAAAGCCTTGGTCTTCGGAGTATCAACACTGAACTCCTCAACCACGCTTAGACGATCTTGACGAACCAGCTCAGACAAAATTGACTGCATACCAGCGCGATAAGCCTTACGGTTTACCTTGTGGCTGAAGTTTTCGTCAGGGCTATTAGGGAAAGCGCGACCGCCTCCACGCCAGATCGGGCTGGAACTCATACCAGAACGCGCACGGCCAGTACCTTTTTGGTTCCATGGCTTGTGTGTAGTATGGTTTACGTTATCACGACCCTTAGCTGCGCGGGTGGCGGTACGAGCGTTGGCCATATAAGCCACCACCACCTGATGCACCAAAGCTTCATTAAATTCACGGCCGAAGGTGACTTCAGAAACCGTGACACCTTTTTTGGCAGGCTTGCCGTTTTTATCGATTAATTTGAGTTCCATTATTTGCTCGCTTTCGCTTTAACAGCGGGGCGCACAACAACATCGCCGCCCTTGGAGCCAGGAATAGCGCCCTTAATCAGCAACAGGTTACGCTCAGCGTCCACGCGAACCACTTGCAGGTTCTGGGTGGTTACCTTAACCGCACCAAGGTGACCAGGCATGCGCTTACCAGGGAATACTCGACCTGGATCCTGCGCCATACCGATAGAACCAGGTACGTTATGGGATTTTGAGTTACCGTGCGATGCACGATTGGAGCTGAAGTGGTGACGCTTGATGGCGCCGGAGAAACCTTTACCCAGTGAAGTACCAGTTACATCAACCAACTGGCCCGGCTGGAAAATTTCAACAGTAACATTGCCGCCAACCGCAAAGTTGGCCAGCGCATCTGCAGCAACCGGAAATTCTTTGGTACCAGAGCCGGCAGTAACGCCAGCCTTGGCAAAGTGTCCAGTCAGCGCCTTACTAACGCGACTAGGACGACGCTCACCAAAAGCGACTTGCAGGCCATTGTAGCCATCGCTTTGCAACGTCTTGATCTGTGTCACACGGTTAGGAACGACCTCCAGCACGGTTACCGGGATGCTTTCGCCATCTTCAGTAAACACGCGGGTCATGCCCACCTTGCGACCAATAAGCCCTAAGCTCATGATCGATTCCTTATAATAATTAAAAGGCTGATTACAATTGACCAGCCCGTTTTACGAGAGGCCGGATTATATCCGACCGCCCACTTCTTTACAACTTAAAACTTACAGCTTGATCTCTACGTCAACGCCAGCTGGCAGATCCAGCTTCATCAACGCATCAACTGTTTTGTCAGTCGGGTCAACGATATCCATCAAACGCTGATGGGTACGAATCTCGAACTGGTCACGCGAAGTCTTGTTAACGTGTGGTGAACGTAAAAGATCAAAACGCTCAATACGAGTAGGCAAAGGTACTGGACCCTTAACTACAGCGCCAGTACGCTTGGCGGTTTCTACGATTTCCTGGGCAGATTGATCAATCAGACGATAATCAAACGCTTTCAGACGGATACGAATTTTTTGACTTTGCATAATATTTCCTAAAGAGCGATGTTCTAAAGAACGAAAAGGCCGTAAGTAAACTTACGGCCCTTGAGTTTTACTACTTATTCAATAATCTTTGCGACGACACCAGCACCAACAGTACGACCACCTTCACGGATAGCAAAGCGCAAGCCTTCTTCCATCGCGATTGGGGCAATCAGTTGCACGGTGATGGATACGTTATCACCCGGCATCACCATTT
>DATBRG010000018.1:0-4515 GCA_036560445.1 Methylophilaceae bacterium | reverse complement strand
CTAGCTACAAAAATTCACTACGCTTTTAGAGCGATCAAATCATGAAAATAACAGTTATTGGGTCCGGCTATGTCGGGTTGGTCAGCGGTACCTGCATGGCAGAAGTCGGTAACGATGTACTCTGCCTTGACCTTGATGCAGAGAAGATCAAGATATTAAAAGAGGGTGGAATCCCGATTTTTGAGCCCGGTTTACTGGATATGGTTAAACGCAATGTGGCTGCGGGCCGATTGCACTTTACGACTGATATTGAGCAAGCTGTTGCTCATGGCACTATCCAATTTATTGCTGTAGGGACTCCGCCAGATGAAGATGGCTCTGCTGACTTGCAGTATGTAGTTGCTGCTGCTCGAAACATTGGTAAGCACATGACGGATTACAAGGTCATTGTTGATAAATCCACTGTGCCTGTTGGTACTGCGGATAAAGTCAAGGAGGCGATTGCCGAAGAGCTCAAGAAACGCAATGTGCAAACCAGTTTTAGCGTGGTATCCAACCCGGAATTCCTCAAGGAAGGCGCCGCTGTGGAAGACTTCATGCGGCCAGACCGCGTAGTAGTGGGCGCTGAGGACGAACAGGCCATCAACCTCATGCGTAGCCTGTATGCGCCATTCCAGCGCAACCATGAGCGCATCATCTTCATGGATGTACGCTCTGCAGAGCTGACCAAATATGCCGCTAACGCCATGCTGGCGACGCGTATCAGTTTCATGAATGAGCTGGCAAATCTGGCGGAATCGCTGGGAGCCGATATCGAATCGGTACGCCAGGGCATAGGCTCTGACCCGCGTATCGGGTATCACTTCCTGTATCCTGGTTGTGGTTATGGTGGCTCCTGCTTCCCCAAGGATGTGAAAGCCCTGATCAAGATAGGCAAGAATAATGGCCATGACCTCAAGGTGCTGAATGCTGTCGAGGCAGCCAATGACGTGCAGAAGCATGTGGTTTCAGCCAAGATCAAGCAGCACTTTGGCAATGACCTTAGTGGCAAGCACTTCGCGCTATGGGGGTTGGCATTCAAGCCCAATACGGATGATATGCGCGAAGCGCCTAGCCGTGAACTGATACATGATCTGTTAACCGCAGGCGCTACTGTCACAGCTTATGACCCGGTTGCGATGCATGAAACGCAACGTATTTTTAAGGGAGAACAACGCCTGACTCTGGCAGGCACTCCAATGGAGGCGCTGGAAAATGCCGATGCCCTTGCCGTTGTCACAGAGTGGAAAGAATTCCGCAGCCCAGATTTCGCCAGCATCAGACAGAAACTGAAATCTCCGGTTATCTTTGACGGGCGCAATATTTATGATCCGAAGATGGTAAAAGCGGCAGGCCTGACTTATCGTGCAATAGGTCGCTAGAGTGGTATCAGCATGAAAGTTCTTGTCACAGGTGTAGCCGGTTTTATCGGTATGCACGTTGCCCTAAAGCTACTGGAACGTGGCGATGAAGTGTTAGGAGTGGATAATCTCAATGATTATTACGATGTGACGCTGAAAGAAGCTCGCCTGGTAACCATAGCAGCCCACCCTAAAGCCAGAAACTTTAGTTTCATCAAGCTCGATCTGGCTGATCGTGAAGCAACAGATAGCCTATTTTCGGATCATGAGCCACAGCGCGTAGTTCATCTGGCCGCGCAGGCCGGGGTACGGTATTCGCTTATCAACCCGCATGCTTATGCCAGCAGCAATCTGGTTGCATTTACCCACGTACTGGAAAATTGTCGGCATCACAAACTAGAGCACTTGGTCTATGCAAGTTCATCTAGTGTGTATGGCGGCAATAGCAAAATGCCTTTTAGTGAACGTGATAGTGTCGACCATCCAGTCAGCCTCTATGCGGCCACCAAGAAAGCCAATGAGTTGATGGCACATACCTATAGCCATCTTTATGAGTTGCCGACGACTGGGCTCAGGTTCTTTACGGTATATGGCCCATGGGGGCGTCCTGATATGTCGCCATTCCTGTTTGCGGATGCTATTTTGCATGGCAAACCCATCAGTGTTTTTAATCATGGCGACATGCTGCGCGACTTTACCTATATCGACGATATCGTTGAAGGTGTGGTGAAGGTGCTGGATAAGCCCGCTAGGCCTAACCCTAAATATGATCCAGCCAAACCGGACCCATCAAGCAGTAACGCCCCATACCGGATATTTAACATCGGTAATAGCCAACCGGAAAAGTTGATGGATTTTATCGGTACTTTGGAAAATGCATTTGGCAGGAAGGCAGAAAAAAACTACCTGCCTATGCAGCCTGGCGATGTCAAAGCTACATATGCAGATACCTCTGCGCTAGAGGATTGGATTGGCTTTACGCCCAATACGGCGCTATCAAGTGGTGTTGCGAAGTTTGCCCGTTGGTATCGTGAGTTCTATAAACTCTAATAGCAGGGAAACGAAAAACTCAATGGTCTCAAGCGCCTTGCCTGGAGCCCATCTGCCTGATGTCAGTGCGATTATCGTCAACTATCGATCTGCATCGCACACCCTGAGCTGTATCGAGACCTTGCTACAGCAAACGGGTGCGGATATAGAGATTCTGGTGGTCGACAATGCGAGTGGAGATGGCGGCATAGCGCAGATTCGCAAAGCCTATCCCGATATCAAGTTGATTGAGAATGCCAATAATGATGGTTTCGCCAAGGCCAATAACCTGGCTGCGGCAGAGGCAAGGGGTGAGTATATCTTGGTGATTAATCCTGATATTCGCTTACTCAGTACCGATGTTGTTGCGGGCTTGGCCGCCTCGCTAGAGGCCGATTCGTCGATTGGTGTGATTGGCCCAGATATTATTGAATCCAGGCGCGAGAAGAGGGTGATGCCACGCTATCGTTACCCCTTGCAGAAAAAGCTGAAAAGGCAAAAATCTCTGATGAATTTGCCAGGCAATATAGCCTGGATACTAGGTGCATGCATGCTTTTCCCCAAGCATGTGTATGAGCAGGTCAAGGGTTTTGATAACGACTTCTTCCTTTATGGGGAAGACACCGACATTTGTCTCCGGTTGCGACAGGCGGGCTATAGCATAGTCTGGGAGCCGAAATACAAGGTTGATCACTGGGCGGGTGCCAGTGAATCGGGTTCCCGTACCTATGACACCAGAGTGAGAAAGAAACGTGGCTATTACCAGTTTTGTCTTAAGCATTATGTGAAGGCAGACTTGATGCCTGTATTACGCCGTCAGTATTGGAAATGTCGGCTGAATCTTTGCCTCCTCAGGCTTCGCGGCATGTTGCTTGGTAAGCGGCCGGTCACCGCAATAGACCGTAACCAAGCTGAGAAAGATGTGTTAGAAGCAATAGTTCGGGCGAAACCATAAGTTGTACGGGCGACTAAAAATGGAACATAAGATGAAAGCTGGAAGACACCTTGATCTGGGTTGCGGTAAGAAACCGCGCAACCCCTATGGCTATGACCAGTTATTTGGTATCGATATAGTACGACATACCGAGCTGGCTAATAACGTAGATTTCCGGCTGTCGAACCTCACTATGGAACCCATTCCTTATCCGGCTGGCCATTTTGACGCAGTTTCAGCTTTCGATTTTATTGAGCATATCCCGAGAATATTGCCATCAGGAATAACGACCACGCGTTTCCCATTCATCGAGCTTATGAATGAGATATGGCGAGTGCTCAAGCCGGATGGTACTTTCTATGCTCTGACTCCTGCCTATCCTGGCGTTGAAGCCTTTCAGGACCCGACCCACGTCAATATTATTACTGACAGTACGCATGAGTATTTCTGCGGGGATGATCCGTACGCAAGAAACTACGGTTTCAAGGGCAAGTTTGCAGTAATGCGCGCTGAATGGATAGATGGCAAGAATGCCAATACGGCTGATTGGTCATGGCGTAAAACGGTCAGGGGCTGGCATCGCACAGTCACGCAAGGCAAAAAGACCCACTTTCTATGGGAATTGAGGGCACTTAAGTAGTCTGCCTGACTGATTAAGCGGGGTCTTGATCTTTCAAGGCAAATACAAGAATGCGCCGGTTTTTGCTGCTATGGATTGTTGCTACCAAATGATGAGGGAGTACCTGATACAGGTATTTTTCCTTCTCCGGTTTCCTGTTGTCCATATGTATCACCAGATAATCATAGTTATTGATACTGCCATCCTGAATCGCTTTGCTTACCCTGTCCCAGTCTGATATGCCACGGTCAACAAAAGGTAGCCCTGCGTAGTAACGAAACCTGGCATTATCATAGAAGACTTTACTATCAGTAGGCGCATTTTGCTTGATCCAGGCTACTGCCTCCTGCTCGTCATTGTAATGGTCTGGGCGCGGTTTTAGTGTGATGCAGAATTGCAGTACGAGCACGATTAAAACTGCATAGAACAACTTGTTCTTGCGTATGGAAAAGGATTTGTTTTGTTTCCATGTGTCGTATATCGAATTTAGCGTGAATGCTCCAAAGATAAGAATAATCCAGGCAATTGGGATGGCGAGCCTGCTGGGCAATATGAAATTGCATAATAAAATAACCCATAGATTCAATAGCCCT
>DATBRG010000017.1:0-19211 GCA_036560445.1 Methylophilaceae bacterium | reverse complement strand
GCCCGCGAAAAGCAAGAATTCATCCCTATCGTTGCTGGCAAAGTCAGTATGTATGTGTGCGGGATGACGGTCTACGATTACTGTCATTTGGGCCATGCCCGCGTCATGGTGATCTTCGACATGGTCAACCGCTGGCTGCGTGCCTCGGGCTTCGATGTGACCTATGTGCGTAACATCACCGACATTGACGACAAGATCATCCAGCGGGCCAATGAAAACAAAGAGACCATAGGTGAACTGACTGCACGCTTCATCACCGCCATGGATGAGGATTCCGCCAAGCTTGGCGTACTGCGCCCGGATATCGAACCGCGCGCCACTGATTACATTACCGGTATGGTGCAGATGATTAGCACGCTCATTGAGAAGGGTCATGCCTACTCCGCAGCCAATGGCGATGTGTTTTATGCCGTCAGCAGCTTTGCCGATTATGGCAAGCTATCAGGTAAATCTGTCGATGACCTGCGTGCCGGGGAGCGTGTCGAGGTGGATAGCCACAAGCGTGACCCGATGGATTTTGTGCTGTGGAAATCTGCCAAGCCCAATGAGCCAAGCTGGGATTCACCCTGGGGCAAGGGCCGCCCGGGCTGGCATATCGAATGCTCTGTCATGGGTGAGCATCATCTAGGCAATCATTTTGATATCCACGGAGGTGGCCAGGATTTGCAGTTTCCTCACCACGAAAACGAGATTGCCCAATCCGAAGGCGCGCACGACTGCAAGTTCGTCAATTACTGGATGCATAACGGCTTTGTGCGAGTGGACGACGAGAAGATGTCCAAGTCGCTGGGCAATTTCTTCACCATTCGTGAGGTGCTGAAAAAGTACGATGCCGAAGTGGTGCGCTTTTTTATCCTGCGTGCCCAGTACCGCAGCCCGCTCAATTATTCCGACCAGCATCTGGATGACGCCAGGCAGGCTTTATCCCGGCTTTATACTGCCCTGCGTGGGCTGAATATCGCAGATATTGAAATCGATTGGAAGCAGCCGCTACCTGCCCGTTTCAAGGTGGCGATGGATGACGACTTCAATACGCCAGAAGCCTTTGCCGTGCTGTTTGACCTTGCTAACGAAGTCAACAAGACGCGCTCATTGCAAACTGCTGGCTTACTCAAGCAATTGGCTGGGTTGATGGGCATTCTGCAGCGTGACCCGGAAAGCTTTCTGCAAGCAGGTACTGCAGCAGATGGATATTCTGATGAAGATATAAGAATATTGATCGCGGATCGCTTAGCCGCACGCCGTGATAAAAATTACGCGGAGGCGGATAGAATTCGTAAGGTATTGTTCGATCAAGGCGTCATCCTAGAAGACAGTCCCATGGGAGGGACTACTTGGCGGCGTGCTTAAACCATAATCTACTGATAAATAAAGGCTCCAATCGGAGCCTTTATTTTTTGGTTTTCATCTTAAAACGATAGGCATATACTACCCTGTATAGTTTGTGCATAATAAATAAACCTATTCAAAAATGTTTTAGGAGGAAGTGCGATGAACAAGCCGGTGGATATGTCAGTGAAAACCTTTCATGGCGGTTGCCCGCATGATTGTCCCGATACCTGCAGCATGGTGTTCACGGTCAAGGATGACAAGCTGATTTCGGTAACGGGAAATCCCGATCACCCCATGACTCGTGGCGGCTTGTGCGTCAAACTCAAGGATTACGAAAAGCGCCATTACCATCCTGATCGCCTGCTCTATCCCATGAAGCGCACCGGTCCCAAGGGCAGCAAGCAGTTCAAGCGCATCAGCTGGGATGAAGCACTGGATACCATCGTCGATCGCTGGCAAGCGCTGATTGCCGAACATGGTCCGCGTGCCATCATGCCGGCCAGTTATCTGGGTAACCAAGGGCTGGTGCATGGGCTCAACGGTGGCGACGCGTTCTTCAACCGCCTCGGTGCCACGGTCTGCGAGCGTACTTTCTGCGGTGAAGGTTCCTGCACCGCATGGCTGCTAACTGTCGGCCCCACCGCCGGTGTCGATCCTGAAAGCTTCATCCATTCAAAGTACATCGTCATCTGGGCCTGCAACTCTGTCTCCACCAACCTGCACCATTGGCATATCGTCAAGGAAGCGCAGAAGAAGGGTGCCAAGGTCGTCGTCATTGATTCATACGCCTCCAAAACCGCCAAGGAAGCCGACTGGCATATCGCCCCCAAGCCTGGCACCGATGGTGCGCTGGCCATGGCCATGATGAACGTCATCATCACGGAAGGCCTTGTCGACCAGGATTACGTGGATAACTACACCGTGGGCTACAAGGAGCTGGCCGCACGCGCCAAGACCTGCACGCCGGAATGGGCCGAGAAGATCACCGGTATCCCGGCTGCGGATATCCGCAAGTTCGCCCGTGAGTACGCCACCACGCCGCCTGCGGCCATCCGCCTCGGAGTTGCGCTGGAGCGCAACTACGGTGGCAGCCAGGCCATCCGTGCCGTGACTTGCCTGCCGGCTCTGATTGGCGCCTGGCGCCATGTCGGCGGTGGCGCGCTGCAATTTCCGGTATGGGAACACCCCTACCGCTTCGATGTGATTTCCCGCCCAGACCTCATCCCCGAAGGCACGCCGGTGGTGAATATCCTGCAACTCGGCCGTGCGCTGACTGGCGAGATTCCACTGGAAACGCCGATCAAATCGCTGATGGTGTGGAATACCAACCCGGTCACCCAATCGCCGGAGACTGACAAAATCATTAAGGGACTCGAACGCGAAGACCTGTTTACCATCGTCGCTGACCACTTCATCACGGACACGGCGGCCTATGCCGACCTTGTGCTGCCAGCCGCCATGGGTGCCGAGATGGAAGACATGATATTGTCATGGGGCCATCTCTACCTTACCTACAACACCAAATGCATCGAGCCGCCCGGTGAGGCACTGCCGAACAACGAGATCTTCCGCCGCCTGGCCAAGCGTCTGGGTTTCCAAGAAGATAACTTCAAATGGAGTGATAGCGAATGCCTGGAAAACTATGTGGCCTGGGATTCCCCGGCCTGCGAGGGGATTGATCTGGAATACATGCGCGAGCACGGCTTCGCACGGCTCAAAGTGGGCACCAAGGACGACCGCGCGCCACATAAGGAAGGTAAATTCCCCACGCCAACCGGCAAATGCATGTTCATGGTGGAGGGCGCCAAGAACTTCGTCGCTGGCCCATTCCGCCAGATGTACGAAGGCTTCCAGCCGCTCGAAGACCTCGACCCGCTACCGGGCTATGTAGCCAATCGTGAATCAGTGGATAGCAACCCGGCATTGGCGGCCAAGTATCCACTTAGCGTCATCTCGCCCAAGAGTCATGGCTTCCTCAATTCCTGCTATGCCAACATCACGGAAAAGATCAAAGGGCAGGGCGAGCAATTCGTGATGGTCCACCCGGCAGATGCTGAGATGCGTGGCATCAAGGAGGGTGCGAAAGTACGTGTGTTCAATGATCGCGGTGCGTTTGAAGGGGATGCGCGTATCACCAAGGATGTGAATCCCGGCATCATCGTTGCCACGCTAGGCTACTGGCGGCAGCTGAATAACGGCACGGTGAATTGCATCAGTTCAGCCGAGTTTGGGGATATGGGGCACTCGACGACGTTTTCGGATAATTTGGTGGAGGTAGAGTTGGGGTAACGTTTGAATTGGACGGCCTGCAGGGCTTTTCGCGCAGGTCGCCTCGAACGCAGGGTTAGAAGTCTTGTGCGCTATGCTCTCAGAGGAGAATATCTGGTGGCGCAACGGCTGCCGGAATAGTAGTGTCTGGATATGCGGGTCTTCCCGCACGACGGTTTCCTTCTTGGATTACACCGATGAGTAAATCGTCCGCATGCTCAAAGTAGGCAAACTGCAACTGAAGATGTGGAACAGTCACGTGGTGCACGTTCAGGCCATGTAAGTCTTGGACCGGAATGTGCAACTTCGCTAGGTCTTCCAAATTCGCGAATGCAAGTTGACCACTGTTGTCGTTCCACCACGTGCAGTGCGCGTACAGGTTGCGAATCTTCAAGCAATACCTAACTGCTCCAATGGCTCTCTCGAAGTCCTGTCCAATGCCAAGCGCGTGATACGGCTGTCGTGCCAAGGCATCAGCAATATCGATTCTTTGGGCATTGCCGCGACCTCTGAACATTGCCTTTAGAGCCAGATCGAGATCGCCACGTACTGCCTTCGCGCAATGCATTAGATCGATTTCAAGGTCAGCGTAACCGGCGAGCATTCGCCCAATTAGAGCTGCTTCATCTGGGAAGTCCTGAAACGAGCGGAGGATTGCCATTCTGATCGGAGACTTCTAACAGTTAATATAGAGATGCATGCGTCTCTATATTAATATCGTAGTTGGAAGAGATAACATAAAAACTTATTTTAATTCATCTGGTTAAGTTGTTGTTGATTGCATCTTAATCAATAGCAGTCGGAGATGCAATGCTACACGTCGGTCTCGTCCGATGCTGCCGAGGTCGTCGCAACGCGGCGGGTATTCGGCAAGCATGCCCGTAATGGGTACTGGCGACCCGATTTCTTTTGCTCAGCCAAAAGAAATCGGGGAAAGAAAAGGCTGCCCCGCTGCCGCTTAACAACCCCTGCGCTGCTCGTCATCACGGGCGGCAATCAAACTCGCCTTGATAGCTCACACAAACCGTGAGCTATTGCGGAGCTCAAACAGGTGATTACCGAACCCTCCCGTGATGCCTCCGCTGCTTGGCGCGGCAGAGGGGATTAAGGTCAAAGGCCAAACCATCTGTTAGTCGTCATTCCGGCGAAGATGGGAATTTAGGTGTTTTATTTCAATTTTCGGTAACTCTGGCTTCATAAATGCTTCACACAGAGCCTCAACAATGGGTGCATGGATATCGCTGATGCGCCTCTCATCCCATCCCCCTCAGTCAATATTCGCAACCTGGTATTGGTGACTGAGACTTGGCCGCCCGAAATCAACGGTGTTGCCATGACATTACAGCGATTGATTCACGGTTTGTTGGTACGGGGCTGGCAAGTACAGGTTGTGCGTCCGCGGCAAAAAAATGAAGTTTTGGCGATAAACTCGGGCATAGAACATATACTCGTACCGGGCCTGCCGATACCGGGTTATGCCGGGTTGCGCTTCGGCATGCCCATGCTGCAAAAGCTGAGAGCCGCATGGAAAAAGCAGCGGCCGCATGTGGTGCATATTGCTACGGAGGGGCCGCTTGGTTGGGCCGCGCTGAAGGTTGCGCGTAGCCTAGGCATTCCGGTGACGAGCAGCTTCCATACGAATTTCCACCGTTACTGCAAACACTATAGGATCGGATGGCTACGTGGCCTGGTATCCAAACACCTTCGTGATTTCCATAACGAATCGGCGTTGACCATGGTGCCGAATGCCACTCTCAGCCATGCCTTGCTGGAAGATGATTACCGCAATGTGGTGGTATTGGGGCGAGGCGTGGATAGCGGTTTGTTCTCGCCAGATCAGCGTTGCAATGAGTTACGGGCAGAGTGGGGCTTGGATAATAACGATCTGGCAGTGATCTATGTTGGCAGGATAGCGGCTGAGAAGAATCTGCATCTGGTGATCAAGGGATTTGAGGTGATTCAGCGCTGCAAGCCGAGCGCACGGATGATATGGGTTGGCAGCGGGCCGGAGCTGAAGAAGCTGCAAAAGCAACACCCTGAGCATATTTTCTGCGGCCCACATCTCGGCGAGTCGCTGGCTCGCCACTATGCTTCCGCCGACTTATTCCTGTTCCCAAGCATGACGGAGACTTTCGGTAATGTGGTTACTGAAGCCATGGCTAGCGGCCTCGCGGTAGTGGCTTACGATTATGCAGCGGCCGAGATGTTTATCCGCAATGAAGAAAACGGTTTGTTGATTCCATTTGGGGACCAGGCGAAATTTATCGAAGCCTCAGCTAGCCTGGCTGCCAACGGCAAAAGAATCAGGCAATTGGGTATGGCGGCTAGTGCGACGGTAAATGGGCATTCGTGGGATAAGGTGTTTAACCAGTTCGATTCCTATCTGCGGCAGGTTTCCGTAGCCTAGATTGTCGAGCTTTCGAGTAAAATCCGGTTATGGATATTTACTCAGTTCTCAAACCTCTCCTGTTTCAACTCGATGCTGAGTGCGCGCACGATCTCACGTTAAAAAGTCTCAAATATGCTAACCGGCTAGGCGCTCTGCTATTGCTTCCCAGCCCATCTGCCTGCCAGCCGCGCCAGGTCATGGGCCTGACGTTCCCCAATCCGGTCGGCCTGGCTGCTGGGCTGGACAAGAACGGTGCTTATATCGATAGCTTGGCGGCCTTGGGGTTTGGATTTATTGAGGTTGGCACTGTCACTCCGCGCCCGCAACCGGGTAACCCCAGGCCTCGGCTGTTTCGCGTGAAAGAGGCCGAAGGCATCATCAACCGTTTTGGCTTTAACAACCTCGGTGTGGATAACCTCGTCGAGAACGTCAAAAAGGCCAGATTCAAAGGGGTGCTGGGCATCAATATCGGCAAGAACTTCGACACCCCAAACGAGCGTGCAGTCGACGATTACCTGATCTGCCTGCGTAAGGTTTATGCGCATGCCAGCTATGTCACGGTGAATATCTCCTCGCCCAACACCAAGAACCTGCGTGCCTTGCAGGAGAAAGAGGCACTTTCCGCATTACTGTCTACCCTTAAGGCAGAGCAAGCTAAACTTGCCGAAATGCATGGCCGCTATGTGCCGATAGCCCTGAAAATCGCGCCTGACCTTGAGTTGGAACAGATCAATGAAATTGCCGATTTACTGCTTGAGCATAGCTTCGATGGCGTAATTGCTACCAATACCACATTGGCCCGCGATTTAGTACTGGGCTTGCCGAATGCCGATGAGGCAGGCGGCTTATCTGGTGCGCCAGTACGGGATAAATCCACTACCGTGATTCGCCAACTGGCAGAGCGCTTGCAAGGCCGTATCCCGATTATTGGCGTAGGCGGCATCCTGAATGGTGATGATGCCCAGGCCAAGATGGGGGCTGGTGCCAGCCTGGTGCAGGTTTATAGCGGCTTGATTTATCGCGGGCCTAAGCTGGTGCCGGATGTTTGTAAAACTCTGGGATAGTGTGATTACCAGCATAAGACGCAATTCGTGAAAAAGATGATTCAAAGAGTTGCAAGCAAATAGAACGGTATGGGATGCAAGTCGCAACGCCCATAACTTGCGATTGGTATCACGCGTTTACACATAAGCTGCACTTGAAACTTAGCTAGTGTAGGCCGGATGAGCGCAGCGTTATCCGCCAGATCAATCTTCCAACCGTTAGTTTCGGCACATTTCTTATACCTGAATAAATAGCGTATATTTTCTGTCCTTTCTTCTACAAGGTACCGTCATTCATGTTTTCTGGCTTAAGCGCATTTCCTCTTACACCAATGAATGAATCGTCAATAGACGAATCTGCTTTCTTGCGACTTATCAGTAATCTTGTAGCCCATAAAGTTGACTCTATCGGTGTGCTCGGCTCAACAGGAAGTTATGCTTACTTAAGTATCCAAGAGCGCATGCGGATAGCAAAGATTGCCATTGAACAAGCACAAGAGGTGCCCGTTATTGTAGGTATTGGCGCAATGCGTACACGTGATGTACTAACTCTGGCAGAGGATGCTCAGAAAGCTGGTGCGGATGCGTTACTGTTGGCGCCAGTCTCATACCAAAAGCTCTCGGATGATGAAGTTTTTATCTTGTATGAAACCGTGACTCGGTTTCTATCGATTCCGCTTTGTGTTTATGACAATCCAGCAACTACGCACTTTATTTTCAGTGATGAACTACATGTCAGGATTGCTCAACTTCCTAAGATAGGATCGATTAAGTTGCCACCACTGCCAGCGGACCCTCAAGCAGCCCGATTGAAGATAGAGCAGTTGCGTCAACGTATTCCTGCCCATGTCTCATTAGGCATAAGTGGGGATGCTTTCGCGCTCCAGGGATTACAGGCAGGATGTGATGCATGGTATTCCGTTATTGCAGGCTTATTCCCCGTGGCTACACAAAAAATAATCGATGCATTCAAAGCCCAGAACACCGATGAGGCCAGAAGACTTTCCGAGCACCTTGAGCCTTTATGGGCTATGTTCAAACAGTATGGAAGTATTCGCGTTGTAGCAACTTCTGCTGAATTATTAGGGCTTGTAGAACACCCTTGTTTACCACTGCCTATTCATTCACTTGGAGGCAAGGCCAGAGAAAAATTAGAGGGAATACTAAAGACATTACAATTGATGTAGGACCTGATGGCTTACAAGAGTTATGGTTCGAGATGGGTTGTTTGGTTGATTTTCAACGACTGCCTATTGTGTTTCTACAAAATAATTTACTACTTCGAATCATAGCGAAAAGCCTGCATTGGCGGACTTTCTTAGTTGCAATTTAAGATGTACAAATTTGCAGCTTATGCTGTCTTAATTGCAACTTATGGTGTCAACAACAGATAGCCCCACATAAGAATTAGTTTTCAGAGTTCTAGATCAGACAAGGCGCGAATCCAAAAAATTGACGAAGTATATGAGTGATATATGAGGAGATTTTTTGGATAAGCAACGCAGCATGATGACGAAATCTGAATTACCAATCCTTTATTCGTACCGCCGCTGCCCTTATGCCATGCGCGCCAGAATGGCCATGCATTATTGCGGCATAGCAGCAGAGATGCGCGAAATCATTTTACGAGACAAGCCCAAGCACATGCTGGCTATCTCGCCCAAGGGTACCGTGCCCGTGTTGCAATTGCCAAATGGCCGGGTGCTTGAGGAGAGCCTAGATATCATGCACTGGGCACTGGCACAGCATGACCCGCAGCAATGGCTGGCTGGTGACACAGAGCTCACTTCCATACTGATTACCGAAAATGATGGCAGCTTCAAGCAAGCACTAGATAAATATAAATACGCAATCCGTTTCCCGGAACAAGCTGCCGGGGTTTACCGTGCCGAGGGCGAAGTGTTTCTGCAAAAACTGGAATGTCTGTTAGCCGCGCAAGCCTATCTTTGTGTTGCTGAATGCACATTGGCGGATATCGCGATCTTCCCGTTTATTCGCCAGTTCTCCATGGTGGATGCCGAATGGTTCGCACAGGCGCCATACCCTGCCTTGCGAGCTTGGTTAAAGGCTCTTGCCGAGTCTGAATTATTCACGGCGATCATGCAAAAAGTAGAGCCGTGGCAAGAACCTGCTGAATTAAAGGCGTAAAAAAGCCCCGCAGTTTTCAGCGGGGCTTTTTGTTAAGTGCCTGTTACCCGACTACAGCGGCCTTGGCGGTATCTTCCGTGGCTTCGAACTTCAACTGCACTTCGTCCTTGTCGTCGATATCCACCATGACATGACCACCGTTAGCCAAGCGGCCGAACAGTAGCTCATCGGCCAATGCGCGGCGAATGGTGTCCTGAATCAGGCGCGCCATTGGGCGTGCACCCATGAGCGGATCGAAACCCTTCTTCGCCAGGTAAGCCTTGAGTGCGTCACTGAAGCTGGCTTCCACCTTCTTTTCATGCAACTGGTCTTCAAGCTGCATCAGGAATTTATCCACCACGCGCATGATGACTTCTTGCGACAGCGGCGCAAAGGAAACGGTCGCATCCAAGCGGTTGCGGAACTCCGGGCTGAACAGGCGCTTGATCTCGGCCAGCTCATCGCCGACGCTGCTGCTCAGGTTGAAGCCGATACCCGTCTTGGAGATAGCTTCAGCCCCGGCGTTGGTCGTCATGATGATGGTCACGTTGCGGAAATCCGCCTTGCGGCCATTGTTATCAGTCAGCGTACCGTGATCCATTACTTGCAGCAGGATATTGAAAATGTCCGGGTGGGCCTTCTCGATCTCGTCCAGCAGCAGCACGCAATAAGGATGCTTGGTGATGGCTTCTGTCATGAGGCCACCCTGCTCAAAGCCAACATAGCCCGGAGGTGCGCCAATCAGGCGCGATACGGCATGACGCTCCATGTATTCCGACATATCGAAGCGAATCAGTTCGATCCCCAGTGTATAAGCCAGTTGCCGCGCAACCTCGGTCTTGCCGACACCGGTGGGGCCAGAGAACAGGAAGGCGCCGATAGGTTTCTGCGCGCTGCCCAAGCCGCTGCGCGCCATCTTGATGGCGGCGGAGAGGGCGTCAATGGCTTTATCCTGGCCGAATACCACGGCCTTGAGGTCGCGATCCAGGGTCTTCAGCGCATTGCGGTCATCCGTCGAGATATTCTTGGGCGGGATACGCGCGATCTTGGCAATGATGTCTTCGATCTCCTTATTGCCGATCACTTTCTTCTGCTTGGACTTCGGCAATATGCGTTGCGCAGCACCAGCTTCATCGATGACGTCGATTGCCTTGTCCGGCAGATGACGGTCGTTGATGTAACGCGCTGACAGCTCGGCAGCGGTATTCAGGGCCGAAACCGTGTACTTCACGCTATGGTGTTTCTCAAAGCGTGACTTCAAACCCTTAAGGATTTCAACCGTTTCAGCGATGCTCGGCTCTTCCACGTCTACCTTCTGGAAGCGACGTGATAGCGCATGATCCTTCTCAAAAATACCGCGGTATTCCTGGTAGGTGGTTGCGCCTATGCACTTCAGACTGCCATTTGAAAGCGCAGGTTTGAGCAAGTTGGAAGCATCCAACGTGCCGCCACTGGCTGCGCCGGCGCCAATCAGGGTATGGATTTCGTCGATGAAAAGCACGGCATTCGGTTGCTCCGAGAGCTTCTTCATGACGGCTTTGAGGCGTTGCTCAAAATCACCACGATACTTGGTACCAGCGAGCAGAGCGCCCATATCCAGGGAATAGATGACCGCAGTTGCCAAAACTTCGGGGACATTGCCTTCAACAATGCGACGAGCGAGGCCTTCGGCGATGGCAGTCTTGCCAACACCAGCTTCACCGACTAGCAACGGGTTATTCTTGCGGCGACGGCATAGCGTTTGGATCACACGCTCCAGCTCAAGGTCACGCCCAATAAGAGGGTCGATCTTGCCTGCCATCACTTGCAAGTTAAGGTTCTGTGTGAAGTTCTCCAGCGCACCTGCTGGCGCGGCTTCGGACTCTGCTTCCTGTTCAGTTTCTGCACGCTTGGTAGAGCCATCGGTCACCTTGGCAACGCCATGCGAGATGAAGTTGACCACATCCAGACGTGTCACACCCTGCTGGTGCAGGAAAAACACGGCATGTGAGTCCTTCTCGCCATAAATAGCGACCAGTACGTTAGCGCCGGTCACTTCCTTCTTACCGGACGATTGCACGTGCAGGATGGCACGCTGAATCACGCGCTGGAAGCCAAGCGTGGGTTGGGTATCAACTTCATCGCTACCATCGACTGTAGGCGTGTGCTCTTCAATATAGTTGTTGAGTTCGCTGCGCAGGTTGTCCAGGTTGGCGCCGCACGAGCGCAGTACCTCGGCCGCGGTCGGGTTATCGATCATGGCCAGCAACAGGTGCTCAACCGTGATCAGCTCATGGCGCTTCTGTCTGGCGTCCATAAAGGCCATATGTAGGGATACTTCCAGTTCTTGCGCAATCATCTAAGCTGCCTCAGCTTTCTTCAAACTTCTTCAATCGTACACTGCAACGGATGCTGATGCTCACGAGCATAGCCTATTACCTGATTCAATTTGGTTTCTGCAATATCATGCGGATAAACCCCACACACGCCAGCGCCCTCGGTATGAACTTTGAGCATGATTTGCGTCGCCTGTTCACGCGTCTTGCTAAAAAAACGTTGTATCACATCGACCACAAACTCCATCGGGGTGTAGTCGTCATTCAACAGAATGACCTTATACATGGAGGGTGGTTTGGGTTTTGCCGTCTTGATTTCAAGAACGGCATTTTCCTGATTCTTGGTACTCGCCATATTTAGAATCTATTTTGAGCCTAATCGAGAATATTTCAAGCCTCAATTAAGTGTGGGTAATCGGTTTAATTGTGACTTAGGGGTAAATCCGTACGCTTTTAACAATCCTGTCCTGCGTCTGCATGATCTCCAGCGTGTGCGAGCCAATCTTGAAGCTGGTGCTGGGTTCTGGAATATCCTCGAAATGTTCCAGTATCAGGCCGTTCAAAGTACGTGGGCCATCCAGCGGCAGACTCAATCCTAGCTTTTTGTTGAGGTCGCGCAGGCTACTACCCCCATCTACCAGCCAGCCACCATCTTCTTCCTGCCTGTAGTTACTGGTCCGTAGCGGCGACTGGGTGGTGAAGTCCCCAATAATTTCTTCCAATATATCTTCGAGGGTTACCAGGCCTTTTAGTTCGCCGTACTCATCCACCACCAGCGCAATACGCTGCTGCTTCTCCTGGAACTGCTGCATCTGCGTATATAGTGGTGTTCCAGAGGGGATGAAATAGGGTTCGCTGATTACTTCGCGTAGGCCTTCCAGATCAAGTTTGCCATCACGCAACTGATTCATCACCTTACGGATATGGATGATGCCGATGATTTCTTCGGCCGGGCCCTGTCGAACAGGCAGTCGCGTGTGATGGCTGGTTGAGATGTGTTGCAGTATGGTTTCGAGCGATGCATCGAAATCAATACTTTCAATCTGGGTGTGTGCTGTCATCACGTCATCAACTGTGGCTTTCTCCAGGTCGAACAGATTCAGCAGTATGGTCTGGTGCTTTTTCGGGATGTAGCTACCGGCTTCCATGACGATTGTACGTAGCTCTTCCATGCTCATGGCATGCGAGACTTCGCTGAAGTTTGGTCGGATGCCGAGCAGGCGCAAAAATGCACGAACGAGGATATTGACTATCCAAACTGCAGGATAGGCCAGCCTGAGCAGTGGATAAAGCAGGTAACTGGTACTGAATGCCCATTTTTCAGGGTTGGCAGCGGCGATGACTTTGGGTGATATCTCGCCGAATACCAGAATCATGAAGCTGATCGTCAAGGTACTGACGGCAAGTACCCACTGGCCATCGCCAAACAGGTCGACGCAGATGATAGTCGTCAACGTGGTAGAGGCAGCGATGGATAGCGTGTTGCCAAGCAGGATAACGCCCAGCATCTTGTCTGTCTGCGCCAGCAGCATGCTTGCCAGCCGCGCCCCGCGGTTGCCGGATTTTGCCAGATGCCGCATACGGTAGCGGTTGACCGACATCAGGCTGGTTTCAGCGATAGAGAAGAAGGCTGCCATCAGCAGCAACAGGGCAAGAACGCTAAGTTTTAGCGATAAGGGAATGTCGTCCAAGGAGTGTGACTAATTATGAGACGCTTCTAGTTTCCGTGTGAAGCGTCTCACTTGTCAAGGCGTTGCGTCGGCTACGGCTCTTTTTTCTGCACCGGTCACCAGGTTTTCGCGTGAGACACCTAGCCACATTACGATAGGGCTTGCCACCAACACCGAAGAATAGATGCCGAATAGAATGCCGATGGTCAACGCCAGTGCAAAGTTGTGCAACACTTCACCACCGAAGAACAGCATGGAGCAGACCATGGTTTGCGTCATGGCGTGGGTGATGATAGTACGCGACATGGTACGGGTGATGGCGTTATTGATGACTTCAGCCACACCGGCCTTACGCATCTTGCGGAAGTTTTCACGTACCCGGTCAAACACGACCACGGACTCATTCACTGAATAACCCAGAACGGCTAGCACAGCGGCCAATACCGTTAGGTTGAATTCCCACTGGAAGAAGGCGAAGAAGCCCAGAATAATGACCACATCATGCATATTGGCGATGATGGCAGCCACCGCAAAGCGCCATTCGAAGCGGAATGCCAGATAACCCATGATGCCGAGCGAAACCAGCAGCAAGGCTAAGGCCCCATTCTCATAAAGCTCCTGCCCGACTTGCGAGCCAACCGACTCAACACGGCGCATCTCAACATTAGGGTCTGCATTATGTAGTGCTGCCAATACTTGCTCCGACAGTTGCGCAATGGAGAGGCCCGATTTGAGAGGCAGGCGAATCAGCACATCATGACTGGTGCCGAAATTCTGTACTGTCGCTTCTTTTAGGCCGACGCTATCGACAGCGGCACGCACCTTGGTGAGGTCAGCTGCTTGTGGGTAGCTCACTTCCATGAGCGTGCCGCCGGTGAAATCTACACCAAGGTTGAGGCCGCGATGTGCCAGGAAAAATATGGCCAGCAAGAACGTGATCAGTGAGATAGCCGTGGTCAGACGGCCATAGCTCATGAAAGGAATGTCGTGTTTGATTCTAAAAATTTCCATGGTCTTTTACTCTTGTCCTTTTAGCCGATAGCCAGCTTGTTGACCTTGCGGCGATAGCCATAAACCAGATTGACGACAGCGCGCGATACGACGATGGCACTGAACATCGAAGTCAGTATCCCCAGCATGTGTACCACGGCAAAGCCGCGAATAGGGCCAGAGCCGAAACTGAACAACATGACGCCAACGATGAAGGTGGTCACGTTGGAGTCCAGGATGGTATCGAAAGCGCGGTCGTAACCGGCATGAATAGCCGCTTGCGGCGTATTGCCATTGCGCACTTCCTCGCGAATACGCTCGTTGATCAGCACGTTAGCATCAATCGCCATACCGAGTGTGAGCGCGATAGCCGCCAGGCCAGGCAGTGTCAGTGTGGCTTGCAGCATGGATAGTATGGCCATCAGCAATAAGAGGTTGATGCCCAGTGCCAGTACTGAAATGGAGCCGAACACCATGTAGTAGATAACCATGAACACGCTGATTGCGACGAAACCCCACATCGTGGAATGGATGCCGCGTTTGATGTTCTCTTCACCCATGCTTGGGCCGACGGTACGCTCCTCGACGATATCCATCGGTGCAGCAAGCGCACCAGCACGCAGCAGCAAGGAGATGTCAGTGGCTTCCTGTACGCTTTCCATACCGCTGATCTGTACACGCCCGCCGCCGATTTCTTCATTGATCACTGGCGCGGTAATGACTTCAGCCTTGCCTTTTTCAATCAGCAGGATAGCCATGCGCTTTTTCACGTTTTCACGGGTAACTTGCTTGAAGATGCCTGCGCCGCGCCCATCCAGTGTGACATGCACCACTGAACGGCCGGTTTGTTGATCCAGCCCCGGGCCGGCATCGGTAATATAGTCACCAGTCAGCACAACGCTTTTCTTTACCAGAATCGGCTGGCCGCTGCGATCAAGGTAGAACTCATCGCCAAACGGCACTTGGCCCTTACTGGCTTTATCCAGCGTAGCAAAGTCGCTCTTTTCCTCATCTACCATGCGGATTTCCAGGGTTGCTGTACGCCCCAGGATTTCCTTGGCCTTAGCGGTGTCCTGCACGCCTGGCAGTTGTACTACGACGCGATCAAGGCCTTGCTGTTGGATGATAGGTTCGGCAACACCGAGCTCGTTGATACGGTTATGCAGGGTCTGGATATTCTGCTTGAGTGCAAAGTCCTGAATACGCTTCTGCGCTGGCGGGCTGAGGCTGGCAATCAGTAGCTCGTCAGTGCCATTGTCAGACTCTTTTAGCGTCAGGTCGGGGAAATCCTTGGACAGGATGGCTTCAGCCTTGGCCAACTCACTAGCCTGGTTGAAGCGTACTTGCACAGTTTGACCTTCACGCGATACGCCCAGATAGGTAATTTTTTCCTTGCGCATGGAGCTGCGGAAATCACCGACATAACGCTCGGCAGCCTTATCCAGTGCCGCTTTCATGTCTACCTGCAACAGGAAGTGCACACCGCCACGCAAATCTAGACCCAGATACATAGGTAGTGCGCCGATGTCACGCAGCCATAGTGGTGAGCGCGACAATAGATTAAGCGCAATCACGTAATCATTGCCCAAGCTGCTTTGCAGCACATCTTTGGCTTTGATCTGGGCATCAGGATCGGCAAAACGCACCTTAACCCCGCTCACATCGAGAAATATGGCGTCGTACTTAAGGTTGGCTTGCTTCAGCGTAGTTTCTACCTGGCTCAATAAGGCCGGGTCGAGCTTGGCAGTATTTTTAGCACGGGTGATCTGTACAGCTGGCGATTCCCCAAACAGGTTGGGCAGTGAATAAAGCACGCCTAGCAGCAGTGCAGTCAGCACTAATAGGTATTTCCACGTTGGATAGCGGTTCATGTTGCAGCTCGCAGGGAATATTTGCGGTTAAAAAGACTTGGCTAGAAAGAATTGGCCTAGAGGGATTTAATGGTGCCCTTGGGCAGCAAGGTTTGAACGGCGCTTTTTTGCACGTTGATGGTTACTTCTGGCGCGATTTCCAGGCCAACAAAACCATCGCCAACCTTGGTAACGCGACCAACAATACCGCTTGACGTGGTCACTTCATCACCTTTTTGCAGTGCTTCTATCATGTTGCGCTGTTCCTTGGCCTGTTTCATTTGCGGGCGAATCAGCATGAACCAGAACAATACAAAGATCACGACCAAGGGTACAAAGCTCATCCAGTCAGGGCCGGCGGCAGAAGTAGCAGCATAAGCAGAACTAATTAACATGTGAAACCTTTCTCAACAAAAGCAACATCAGTAAAGCGCAAAATTTTAGCATAGACCGTCACTTAGCCGCGCGCTTTTGCGCAAACTCACTGACAAAGTCAGCAAACTTGCCTTGTTCGATAGCGCTACGCATGCCGCCCATCAGCTCCTGGTAATAATGTAGGTTGTGGATAGTATTCAGGCGTGCGCCCAGTATCTCGCCTACGCGGTGCAGGTGATGCAGGTAGGCACGGCTGAAATTGCGGCAGGTGTAGCACTGGCAGTCGGGATCCAATGGCCCGGTATCTGTCTTGTAACGGGTGTTTTTCAGCTTGATATCGCCATTGCGGGTGAATAGCCAGCCGTTACGTGCGTTACGCGTCGGCATCACGCAATCGAACATATCTACGCCGCGCGACACAGCAGCTACCAGGTCTTCCGGGGTGCCTACCCCCATGAGGTAGCGCGGTTTGTCCTTTGGTAGTTGCGGTGCGGTATGCGCCAGGATGCGCAGCATGTCCTCCTTGGGCTCACCCACCGACAAGCCGCCAATAGCGTAGCCATCGAAGCCAATCTCGGTGAGACCTTTCAGCGATTCATCGCGCAACGGCTCATACATCCCGCCTTGGATGATGCCAAACAACGCATTCGGGTTGCCCTGATGTGCATCCTTGCTACGCCTCGCCCATCGCAAGCTTAACTGCATTGAGTCACGTGCCTCATCATAGGTGGCAGGGTAGGGTGTGCATTCATCGAATACCATGACAATATCGGAATTGAGCACCTTCTGGATGCGCATGGATTCCTCGGGTGTGAGGAAGCAGCTATCGCCATTGATGGGGGAGCGGAATTTAACGCCTTCCTCGGTGATCTTGCGTAAATCACCTAGGCTCCATACCTGGAATCCACCGGAATCAGTGAGGATCGGGCCATCCCACCCCATAAAACCATGCAGGCCGCCGTGCGCGGCGATAACCTCCAGCCCTGGCCTGAGCCAAAGATGAAAGGTATTGCCGAGTACGATGTGTGCGCCGATGTCGCGGATTTCCGTTGGAGCAAGGGTTTTGACTGCGCCATAAGTGCCAACCGGCATGAAGGCTGGGGTTTGCACATCGCCATGCACAAGGCTTACTGTGCCGCGGCGAGCATCGCCATCTTGTTTAATCAGGGAAAATTGCATAGTGAGAGTAATTAATCGAAGCCGCGATACTAACATAGCCCCAATGTATAGAGACTAGCTCAGCTGCTTTGCTATACTAGGCAAAACTTAATAAGGAATCGTCCGCATGGCCGAACCATCTACCCGCCCGCGCCGCAGGAAACCGCTGATAGAACCGAGTTTGCGTGAGCGTAGTATCTACCTCCTTCCCAATCTGTTTACCACGGCATCACTATTCGCAGGCTTTTATGCCATTGTGCAGGCCATGAATGGGCGCTTTGAGCATTCTGCTGTCGCAATATTCATTGCTATGGTGATGGATGGACTGGATGGCCGCGTAGCCCGCCTTACTAATACTCAAAGTGCGTTTGGTGCGGAATATGACAGCCTGTCCGACATGGTGTCGTTTGGTGTTGCGCCAGCGCTGGTGCTTTACGTGTGGGCATTGCAGCCCATGGGCAAGCTGGGCTGGATAGCAGCTTTCATTTATTGCGCTTCAGCGGCATTACGGCTTGCACGCTTCAATACCAAGCTGGATGAAAGCGACAAACGCTATTTTCAGGGCCTGCCTAGCCCAGCCGCTGCTGCCTTGCTAGCGGGATTGGTGTGGGTTTCATTTGATAACGGTGTTAGCGGCACAGAAGTGTTTTTTGGTGTGATCAAAATGACATGGCTAGCCTGGGCTATTACTTTGATTGCTGGTTTTTCGATGGTGAGTGATTTGCGCTATTACAGTGGCAAGGATATCAACCTACGCAACAGCGTGCCATTTGTGGTGATATTGCTGATCGTGCTGGCTTTCGTATTGATTTCCTACAGCCCACCAGAAGTGCTGTTCTTTGTATCCTTGTTATATGGCTTATCCGGCTATCTACTCTGGCTTAAAACAAGGATGACCAAGTCGGGAGATAACAAAATGGCAGACGATACCCTATCGGATTGATAGAAAAATACAAAGCGCGTAAATGTTGCCATAAGCTAGAAAAAACATTATATTTGCCGCACTATGTTTTTCAACCGCATTAATTCGCAACTCCTGTCACATTCTAGCCACCTGCTGGCTGGCCTGCTGCTGCGCCCAGCGCGCTAAATATCCCCCACATAATTTGAGCTACACAAGGCCGCAATGACAAAATGCATTGCGAAGCGCTGGTCTATTCCAGCAGGCAGAGGCCAAGCCTCGCTAAAATCAAGATAGGACATGAATCATGCAACAAGAATATAAGAAAAATCAGTTAATCATATTTGATACCACATTACGCGATGGGGAGCAGAGCCCCGGTGCGGCAATGACCAAGGAAGAGAAAATCCGCATTGCGCGGCAACTGGAAAAACTTGGGGTCAACGTGATTGAGGCAGGTTTTGCCGCAGCGAGTCAGGGTGACTTTGAAGCGATCCAGGCAATTGCCGATGTTATCAAACGCTCCACTGTTTGCTCATTGGCACGCGCCAGTGAAAACGATGTGCGACGTGCCGGCGAGGCCATCCGGCCTGCTATGCAGCACGCAGAAAAGAATGGTCGCATCCATACTTTTATCGCGACCAGCAAGATCCACATGGAAAATAAGTTGCGCATGACTGAGGACCAGGTGGTCGAGCGTGCAGTGCAGGCTGTTACATGGGCGCTGGAGTATACCGACGATGTCGAATTTTCTGCCGAGGATGCTGTGCGTTCCGATATGGATTTCCTCGTG
>DATBRG010000016.1:0-32998 GCA_036560445.1 Methylophilaceae bacterium | reverse complement strand
ACAGCTTGAGGCAATTCTGGTAACTGTTTATCACGTGTAAAACGGCGGGTGAAATTGGTCAGAGCCGCAATTGGCCTTGAAATACGCCCCGCCACCATATATGAAAAACTGATTGCGATAGCACTAGTGAGGGCTAACAAGAGCAAGAAAACCAGCGCCATCTGGCGTACCGGAATATTGGCTCGATGACTGTTTTTGATGACCAGTGTAGTCCAGTCAAAGCCTGGAAAGCGTTGAAAACCTGAAGACCGGTCAAAACCAATAATGACGTCTTTACCATAAAACGGCGTTCCATTAATCGTACGAATGCCACTTTTATGCCCGGATAGCCAACTGGCAGGAATACTTTTCATGAGTCCGCCACGGTTTCTTAGCTTTGCAGATGCGGCGATAATCCGACCATCCTTATCAATCAAGGCTAGATCATGATCGCCCTGAGCTGCCTCATCCAGAATATGATAGATCTGACCCCAGTTGAAAAGCAGGTATAGCGTACCGATCTCCCCGTCGTTGAATAGGGAGGGCACACGAGCCTGGATAGGCAAAACTGCGGAGTCTTCCGTTTTGGAAAACTGTAAAGTCTCCAAACGAATATTGGTGCCCTCATCCTGCCCCAGCAATATGCTTTCTGCAGGCTTACGAATACTGTCAATATGGCCAGAGTTACTGCTCGCTACTACATGGCCATCAAGGTTGGTACAGAGCAATTCAACATAGACATCCTGATAGCCTGATTTCAATTCGGCCAGAAACTTTGATAAGCGCTTGTCGATATCATTGACCTTAATATCCTGGGTCACTTCAAGTCGCCGCCAGGTTTGAGCATTCTGCAAACGCTCGAATAGCATCTTGTCGATGTTCTGGGAAACAGCCTTGGCTTCCTGTTGCAGGCTCTGTTCAATCTCGGCCCGCATAGCATCTCCTGCGACTCGAAAAGCAAGATATGTCAGCAGAATTGAGGGTAGCAAACTGACGAGCAAAAAAGCGACCAACAATGTTTTGCGTATGGTCAAGGCGAAATCATTTTGTAATTGGACGCACAAGTATATGGCACAATCCATTTTTTTCGATATGGGTATACACCATGTTCTCCCTGACGAAACCACTGTTTTTGACAGCCTTGCTATTGTTATGGGCTCATAGCGCTGTTTGGGCGGATGAGCCTGGCACAGACTCAGAATATCGCCCGGGCAAAGGCTGGCAGGTGCCAGGCACCGGTTTCAAGCTAGGCGGCTACGCCAGTATAGGCTCTGAAGATGAAGATATCGCTCAGAGAACTTACGGCATTAATAATTTGAGTTTGTTCATACATTGGGAAAGTGAGGGCAAACTACGCCTCTTTTCTGAGATTGCTCTCGAAAACCCTGCCGTTTTTCAAGAAGGCAGAGGATTAACTGCGAAACATGGATATCTCGCTTTAGAACGGCTATATGGCGATTATCTTTATTCTGAGAACCTCAATTTCCGTGCTGGCAAATTCCTGACCCCTATTGGCCGCTGGAATGTGATCCATGCGGCACCTCTCACCTGGACAGTTAATCGCCCTCTCATCACTGAACGCACTTTCCCTACCAACGTCACTGGTGGAATGTTGTATGGAACGGTTCCGGTTCTGGGTAAAGCAGTTGACTACTCGGTTTATAGCGCTCTAGGGGAAGAATGGCGGCCTGATCCGAAGCTTGATCCATTTGAAGAGGCCTACGGGCTACATGTAAACCTGCCAGTAACGAACAATGGTGAACTTGGCTTGTCTTATGCGAATTTTGAGCAGAAAAGCTCAATTAACGAACGTAAGAACTTACTCGGCTTGGATTACCTATGGTCCCATAATCGCTATGAAGTCAGCATGGAAGCCGTGTATCGATTTTCTGATAACGGCAGCCAGTCCGATGAAAAAGGTTTATACATCCAGGGCGTAGCTCCAATATCTGAGCGTTGGTATGCCATAGGGCGCTATGAGTTCTACGATCAGGCGGGCCCTGTAGCAGCGACCAACATCTGGTTAGCGGGAGTCGCTCTACGCTTATCGCCGGCTTTAGTTCTTAAGGCCGAATATAGCCGGGCGACCAATAACCATGTGCAAGCACCGAATGGGGTATACGCCTCGTTCTCTATCCTATTCTGATGCATCTCATCACCCCTCTGCGCTGGCTTGCTCTCGGTGTGCTGATGCTCACCTTCACTGCACTTGCAGCAGATGAACCCATTGCCGTTATCGTGTCGCCAAGCCACACTAAGCTACTGAAGAAAGAGGATTTATCGCTGATCTTCAAACGCAAAAAGCTATTCTGGAGTGATGGCAGCAAGGTTCAACCAGTGAACCTGCCTACTTCCAATCCCTACCGTAACAGTTTCTCCCAGACAGTATTGGCAGCATCTCCTGAAGACCTGGAAAAATACTGGAATGACATGTATTTCCATGGCATATCACCACCTTATGTAGCCTCATCGGAAGAGGCCGTCATAAGATTTGTGATCGAAACGCCAGGTGCCATCGGTTACGTGCCTTTTTGCAGCGTAAATAATCGCGTTGCTATTGCCTTAGTCATTACCTCTAATGGCCGCATCAGTGAGGATACGAATTCAGTCTCTTGCTCGCGATGACCCTGCAAAAATTGTGAGTGAAGGTTGCGCAATTACCAATCCGTGCAGGTTTATTTTTAATCAACAGTATCGAAATTTTTACCGAAACTCTGGAATATAGCTAACTAAAATCAATTGCTTACGTTGTTAATTAAGCAAACCCACATATTGCTGGCACGACCCTTGCGCTTATGAGTTCAAATAATCATGCAAAAGGTAACCTCATGACAGCATCAAAACCTAATAGTCCCGACGCTTTACTCTATGGGGACTCCGCTCTAGACAATCACAACTCCGTCAACCAGCGCTTGGCACAACTCTTTAATCTAAATGAGCACAACTCACAAGACAGAAATAAAGTAGAAGATTTTATCCGCGAACGTTTTTCTGCAACCCACGGTGCATGCATCAACATATTCATGCCACGGTTATTAAGCCTACGCACCATACATGATGAAATGATTGCGGCAATTGGTCTCAGAGCAGCCATCGATGGTCGCCTATTTCTCGAAACCTATCTGAATAGGCCGATTGAAAGCCTCCTACAAGAACGATTGGGGGTAGCTATAGGCCGAGAGGAGATAATCGAAGTCGGCAATTTATCTACACTCTACCCAGGCGCCGCACGTTGGCTAATTGTCGCAGTTACAGCTCTGCTGAAAACTGAAGGTTACAAGTGGGTAGTGTTTACTGGGACGCCTACGCTACGTAATGGCTTCCATCGATTAGGTTTACGCCCAGTCGAGTTGGGCAAAGCAACAATTCATCATCTGCCAGCACATGAACGCGCCATGTGGGGTAACTACTATGACCATAGTCCGATGGTCATGGCTGGCGACATCGAACACGGTTATCACTCGTTACTGATGCAGCGTGATCTTACCAATCTATTGAGGGGCGGAATAAGCAGTGTAGAAGGAGACTTGCAGGCATGAGTTTGATCATGAATTGCTTGCGTGCCACAGCGCTTCAGCATCCCCAACGAGTTGCGTTCCAGAACGACAGTAAAACCCTGTCATATGGCGATCTTGTTGTTGCCATTGATGAAACTACTCGGCAATTGCATGACCTAAAACCGCGAGCTTTAGGCCTATATGCGGATAACAGCATTGCATGGGCATTGAGCGATCTTTCAGCACTAAATGCCAATATCCCTTTAGTACCTTTGCCGCTTTTTTTCTCGTCATCACAGCTCACACACGTCATTTTTGATGCGGGCCTGGATGCTGTACTTACTGATAGACCCCAGCAATTATTAAACTTATTGAAAGAAGCGGGGATTGATTGCGAATCCGGGACGAAACTAGCTGGTTTGGATTTGATCTACCTGCAAAATGTAGCGGCCAAGCCTTTGCCCGCCGATACGCTAAAAATTACTTATACCTCAGGCACCACTGCCGAACCCAAAGGGGTTTGTCTGGCTGCTGATCAAATTGAGGCGGTTGCCGTTTCACTTCGGGGTGCGTGCCAAGCTTTTGCAGAAGACCGTCATCTGTGCCTGACACCTTTGTCCACACTTCTTGAGAACATAGGTGGTATATATGTTCCTCTTTTGGCAGGGGCACATATTTGTTTGCCGCCTTTGAGGAATGTCGGGATTTTTGGCGCTGCAGAACTGGATGCTGGGCAAATGATCAATGCAATGCATACATTCGATGCAACCAGTGTAATTCTGGCACCACAAATGCTGCATACCATGATTTTGGCTGCCAAGTTTGGCAAAGCCATGCCGCCTCATCTGCGCTTTGTGGCAGTTGGTGGCGCACCGGTATCAAAAAGCCTGCTTGAACAGGCCGCACAACTAGGCCTCCCTGTCTATGAAGGCTATGGCCTGTCTGAATGCGCCTCGGTGGTAGCACTGAATACGGCAGAAGCAAATCGCCGCGGCAGCGTTGGGAAACCTCTGCCACATAACATCTTGAGCTTTGCCGAGGATGGCGAAATTTTGCTAGGAAATCCAGGATTCCTTGGCTATCTGGGGCAGGATCCACCATCACAACCATGGCCAACAGGGGATATCGGCTATTTGGATGTTGAAGGTTTCTTATACCTTCGTGGACGCAAGAAAAATATGTTCATTACCTCGTTTGGTCGCAATGTTGCGCCGGAATGGGTAGAGACTGAACTTAATCTTCATCCTGCGATTGCACAAGTGGCCGTATTCGGTGAAGCAAGACCATTTAATGCAGCGGTTATCGTGTTGCGTCCGGGTTTCTCAGATAAAGCGGTCGAGGCAGCAATCGAAGAAACTAATCGCTACCTTCCCGACTATGCCCGCATCTCACAATGGGTTGCTGCTACAAAACCATTCACAGCCGATAACGGCCAGCTAACGAGTAATGGCCGATTGAAGCGAGATGCCATCAAGTCTGCTTACAGCGAAGCCATTGACCAATTTTACGAGGAACAAGCAGATGGCGTTTTTTGAATATCTACAAGAAGCCACGCAGGCAGAACAGCTGAAGCTTCAGTCCATACCGATTATCCGTAAGGCGCTCACAGGAGATGTAACACGCAATCAGTACATCGGCTTTCTTACCGAAGCCTACCATCATGTAAAACATACCGTACCGCTACTCATGGCTTGTGGCGCCAATCTGCCAAGCGATAAAGAGTGGTTGCGCGAAGCAATGGCTCACTATATCGAAGAAGAGTTAGGGCATCAGGAGTGGATTCTGAATGATATTGTCGCTTGCGGTGGAAATGCTGAGTCTGTGCGTCATGGTAAACCCGGCTTATCCACAGAGTTGATGGTGGCCTATGCTTACGACACTATCACGCGCGGTAATCCAGTTGGCTTCTTGGGCATGATACATGTACTTGAAGGCACAAGTGTTCAACTCGCAACCCATGCTGCCGAGACTTTGATGGCATCACTTAATCTACCGAAGCAAGCCTTTACATATCTTAATAGCCATGGCTCGCTGGATTTAGAACATGTGAGTTTTTTCCGTAATCTCGTCAACCAGCTGCAATCTGCTGATGACAAATCCAGTCTGGTGCATTGTGCCAAGGTGATATACCGATTGTATGGTGATATTTTTAAGAGTCTGGAGTCAGTGCAATGAATATCCTGAATCAACGAATTTTAATCACCGGTGCAGCAGGAGGCATTGGCAGTGAACTAGCCTTGGCACTAGCAGATAAAGGCGCAGAACTGACGCTGGTAGATCGCAATACCGAAAAACTCGAATCACTGACGCAAGGAATACGGACGCGCAATGGTAAAGCGCATAGTATTGTTTGCGACCTGGCCGCAACGGGCAGCCCGGACTTACTTGCGGAGCAAGCTGCTGCCTGCATGGGTGGTGTAGACATCCTCTTAAACTGCGCGGGCATTGCCAGTTTCGGTTTATTTGCTGACCAGCCTGTGCAGAATGCCGAAACCCTATGGCGTATCAATGTAATGGCTCCGATGCAGCTTACTCGTGCACTATTGCCGCAAATGACACAGCGAGGTCATGGCCTTATCGTTAATGTTGGCTCAGTCTTCGGCAGTATCGGCTTTGCATATTTTACAGATTATTCAGCCAGTAAATTTGCTATGCGCGGCTTTTCGGAAGCGCTGCGTCGTGAACTCCAAGATACCGGGGTAAAGGTAACTTATGTTGCCCCGCGCTACACCAGAACTCCGCTCAATGATGGCTTGGTCAGCCAGATGGCAAAAGTCGTAGGTATGAATAGTGACGAGCCATCAGTAGTGGCAAAGCATGTTGTGCGTGCGATCGAGAAAGGTAGCAAAGACTATTACATCGGCTGGCCAGAGAGTGTCTTCGTGCGCATCAATGGCGCGCTGCCCCGCTTAGTGGATATCGCACTGCGTAAACAAAACACCCAAATGCGTGATTTTGCAGTTTTAGGCTGATTAGCCGTTTCTAGATAAGGAGTTTTATCGTGAATAAATCAAGAGTAATTAAAGATTTAATGACTTTGGTATTAGCGGCTTTTGTACTGAGCGCATTACAAGTATTTATATATAAAGAAGCAATGGCTGACACTCTGGATGAAAACATTGCCAGCCTGCAACATGGCTGGGCACAGGCCTATTACCAGGTGCCTGAAAAACAGAAAGATACTGCATTCAAAGACTTGGCCGCTAAGGCGCATCAAATCACCACGGCCAATCCCGGCCGTGCAGAACCTATGGTATGGGAGGGAATCATCCTGAGTAGTTACGCCAAATTCGTGGGAGGCCTGGGTGCTCTGGACAAGGCAAAAGCCGCACGCAATTTACTGGAAAGTGCGGAGAAGATAGACCCGACCGTGCTTAACGGCTCCATCTATGCCTCACTTGGCAGCCTCTATTACAAGGTACCGGGTTGGCCAATTGGGTTTGGTGACAAGCATAAAGCGCAGAATTATCTGGAGAAGGCCATCAAGGTTAATCCTGATGGTATAGACCCCAATTATTTTTATGGTGATTTTTTATATAGCCAGGGTGATTATGCCAAGGCCAAAGAATACCTGGAGAAAGCTTTAGCTGCTCCGCCACGCATTGGCAGAGAAGATGCAGACCAAGGGCGGCGTGCCGAGGTACAGCAAGTGTTAGAAAAAGTTAAAGATAAATTAGGCTAAATAAATCTTAGCCGCAAAAAAATGGCCCGATTAAGGGCCATTTCTTTATGGAATTTTGAGTTACTTGCTTCCTGAAATATTAGGCTTTCTGAATATTAGAAGCTTGTTTACCTTTAGGTCCATCTGTCACGTCAAAAGACACGCGTTCATTCTCTTTCAGGCTCTTGTAACCACTGTCCACGATTGCGGAGAAGTGTGCGAATAAATCATCGCCGCCTGCATCCGGAGTAATGAAGCCAAAACCCTTGGAATCATTAAACCATTTCACTATACCTGTTGCCATATCTTAACCTTCATACATAAATAAGGGGGCACCCTAAAAGTTTGGGTTTTAAAAATCTAACCAGCCTTACGGACTCAAAAATTTAAAAAAATCAAACGCCTGTGTAGCCTTGTACGGGTAAACCACGTTAGTGTCAAGCAATACTATTAATTTTAACCATAATTAGGGAAATGATTGATTGCTTAATCACCACTGCAGGTCTATACTGCCGCCACGATCGGTAGTGCCTTCGTAAGTCCGTCCGTTGTAAATATCTTCCCTCACTATTCCCAAGATTCACCAGTGCTTCAGGCTTTATGGTCGCTTCACAGGGTCTCAACATTGGAGCAACGTTTTGGCAAAAGAAGAACTAATCGAAATGAATGGCGTAGTGATGGAGGTATTGCCGGATTCGCGCTTTCGCGTGACCCTGGATAATGGCCACCAGCTAGTAGCCTACACTGGCGGCAAGATGCGCAAGAATCATATTCGCATTCTGGCTGGCGACAAGGTAACCCTGGAACTTTCACCTTACGATGTCAATAACGGCCGCATCACTTTCCGACATATTGAATCCAAAGCAGCTTTCACGCCCAGAAGGCGTAGCTACTAAGCAGCCATCAGCTCAGAATCCCTTAGTTAAGCCTTGAGGGCATATCTCGCTTTAATCCTTTTTAGACAAGTTTCTCTCGTTTTCTCAGCTTTACATCAAAAGTACTGGCTTCCGTTTTAATACAGCTATAATCCGCACTGAATTACCCAATACTTCTCGGGGTACAGATGCCAACTATCAGTGTAAAAAAGCTGGACGAACTGACTTTCGAAGTGACAGTGCAGAGTAGCAACTCAACCACCCACCTCGTAACAGTGCCCACCAGCTATGCTGAGAAGCTTACTCAAGGTCGTACCCCAGTCGATAAGCTTATAGAGCTATCTTTCGGGTTCCTGCTCGAACGCGAATCCAATACCAGCATACTGCGTCGCTTTGATCTGCCAGTCATCGCCAATTATTTCCCGGAATACGAGCAAACCATCAAAAAGCTGCTCTAGGAATATGGGGTCAGATACTCAAGCACCTCAAGATTGCCCCAAAGGTATAAAATCAAACCTACGCGCAACATCTATGGCGATTCCCAAATGGGTGATGAACAAAGGAATCAATTATGAACACAACCCCGCCCAAGCACGAACTCAGCAAAAAACTCAGTGAGGCTTACGAAGCGCTACTGGCAAATGCATTGCAAAAAGCCCAACAAAGCGGTGCAGTGCTGCATCACATCATTGATGAAGTTCGTGACGATATATCGGCCTTAAATACCTTCAGTCAGGATGAGGCAGCTTTGCTCAGGGAGTATGTAAAACGCGACCTGACCGATGCTGCAAATTATATCGACAGCACTGGTAAGGAGCTGAAAGACTGGCTGGGCTTTGACCTTACATTGATCGAAACCGGGTTGTGGAACAAATTTTCTGCAGCAGCAGACAAAACTGCGCTGGAACTTTTGCAGATACAGCAGCAAGCATTAAATATCGGTTACTCAACTGGTGAGCTGGCTGGAATCGGCACCTTGCTATGTGATCAATGCGCAACTCCCATACATTTTCACAAGCCGGGGCACATCCCGCCTTGCCCCAAGTGTCACCACACACATTTTCACAGGCAACTTTTCTAACGGATTTCAGCGTACTCAGAGGCCGTTAATATGAAACCTCTTACTGACGTCAAAGGTATTCTGTTTGATCTGGATGGCGTTCTTTACATAGGTTCTCAGCCCATCGAGGGTGCGATTGAAGCTGTCGATGTCATTCGCGCCAGCGGTATTCCGTGTCGTTTTGTGACCAATACCAGCACCATGTCACTGGACTCCTTGCAGCAAAAAATCAATGCTCTGGGATTTCCCCTGAGGCCGGAAGAAATTATCAGTGCGCCACAGGCCGCGTTACGCTACCTGCAACGCCAACCCGATGCAATATGCAGATTGTTGCTGGCTGATGATGTTAAGAAGGATTTCGCTGCGCTCCAGCAATCGGATACCCAAGCCAATTACATCGTTGTTGGTGACATAGGTAATGCCTGGTCTTATGGCTTGCTGAACGAGGTATTTAATTGCCTGATGAATGGCGCCAAGCTGATCGCCATCCACAAGAACCGTTTCTGGCAAACAGAACAAGGCTTACAAATGGATATTGGCGGCTTTATCCACGCACTGGAATACGCCAGCGGCAGCAAGGCCATGATTATTGGTAAGCCTTCGATTGATTTCTTTCAGATTGCGCTCGACGATATGGGGTTGCAGGCTGGTGAAGCCATCATGGTAGGCGACGATATTGATTCAGACGTGGGCGGTGCGCAGCAGGCCGGACTGCGCGCCATGCTGGTACGCACGGGGAAATACCGTGCGGCCTATGCTACAGGTTCTGATATCAAGCCTGATATGACTATAGACTCCATAGCAGACCTGCCAGCAGTGCTGGGCTCCATACACGGCACTACAGCCTAAGCCGCTTTTTCTGTGACAACTGCCAACACTTTTTTATAGTCGTGCGCAGCCAGTGGATGATGTACCACACCTTCCTGCGCTACAACTTCTTCAGGCATAGGTAAGCCTTCGACAGCGCGCATGATGGCGAGCTTGGTAGCCTCATAATTCCAGTCCTGAATCTTAGTGTTATCCTCCGCATCCCAGTGAATGAATACACCGATGCAGATGAAGATATCGTTGGCTTCGGCCAGAGGGATTACACCTTCCTTGACACTATCCGCCACTGCTGCTGCCACACCACATTGAGCCGGGCCGAACATCTGCACCGCCTGCTTGGCATTCTTGATATCTACCTTATTGAACATCACAGTGGCCGGCTTAGCCATGAGGTTAGGTGCCAGTACCGCCAGTAGCGCGTTGTCACCACGTTTCTGATTCGTCAGGGTCAAACAGAAAGCGGTTTCAGCACCACTGCCACGTGGCCCCATGATAAGGTCAACGTGTGCAACTTCATTGCCTTCACCGACCAGTGCCTCGCCTACAAGTACCTTATTGATTTTAAGCGTTTCCATGATAGTCTGCCTTTCATCTATGTGTCCGATGGTAACGGACTCTACAGAATCGGCCTGAGCTGCTTTACCAACGTTGATTTAGCCCAGTTTGATGCAAACCCTGTAGGATTTTGTTGGCAAATAAAACTGTCTATTTATAAGACTAGCTTTTAGCAATAGTGGTTCCTAAAATGGCCATAATATCCACAGGGTTCATTCATGTTGATTGGCGTTCCAAAAGAAATAAAAACACGTGAATACCGCGTCGGTTTGGTACCTACTAGTGTCCGAAAACTGACAGAATGCGGCCATCATGTGATTATCGAGGCCAGCGCAGGGGCTGGTATCGGCGTTACTGAAGAACAATACCTAGCCGCAGGCGCCAGTATTGTGAAAACCGCACAGGAAGTGTTTGCAAGAGCCGGGGTCATCGTTAAGGTAAAAGAACCCCAATCGGCAGAGCGCAAGCAACTGCGTCCTGGCCAGATACTGTTCACCTATTTGCATCTGGCGCCAGATATAGAGCAGGCACGAGATCTCATTGCTTCCGGCGCCACTTGTATAGCCTACGAAACTGTCACTTCCGAGAATGGCGGCTTGCCTTTACTGGCCCCAATGTCGGAAGTTGCCGGCAGGCTTTCAATACAGGCTGGGGCACATTTCCTGGAAAAAACACAAGGTGGCTTAGGCATTCTGCTGGGTGGAGTTACCGACGTAGCCCCTGCTAGAGTAGTTGTTCTCGGCGGTGGCATCGCCGGTAGCAATGCAGCACAGATGGCGCTGGGCCTAGGTGCCGAAGTATGGGTGATAGATCGCAACTCTGAGGTGTTGAAACGCCTGTCACAACGATTCGGGCCGCTACTTAATACGGCTATATCCAGCATGGAATCTATTTTGGAGCACGCCATTAGTGCAGACCTGCTGATAGGCAGTGTGCTGATCCCAGGCGCCACGGCACCCAAGCTCATCAGCCGCGAAATAGTAAGGAAAATGAAGAAAGGATCGGTGATCGTCGATATCGCCATTGACCAAGGTGGTTGCTGCGAGACTTCGCGGCCGACCACTCATGATGATCCGGTCTATAGTGTCGATGGCGTCATCCACTATTGTGTAGCCAACATGCCTGGCGCAGTACCGCATACTTCAACCTATGCGCTCAACAATGCCACGCTGCCATTCATTCTAGCGCTGGCAGACAAAGGCTTAGAGGCGCTCAAGGACGACAAGCACCTGCTGCAAGGCCTAAATGTACACAAGGGCATGGTCACCAATAAAGCGGTGGCCGATGCCCTTGGTTACGACTACATTGCGCCAGAACTAGCACTGAGCCGTTAAATCGACATACGCCTAGCACATGTGCTGGCCGCCGTTGATGGCGATATTAGCGCCAGTGATAAATGCTGCATCGTCTGAAGCCAGGTAAGAAACCAGCTTGGCAATTTCTTCAGGTTTACCCAGGCGACCGACGGGAATCCCAGCGATGATCTGGTTGCGGATTTCCTCTTTCACTGCCATCACCATCTCGGTACCGATATAGCCCGGTGAAATAGTATTCACCGTGATGCCCTTGGCGGCAGTTTCCTGTGCCAACGCTTTTGTGAAACCATGCATGCCGGCCTTGGCCGCAGAATAATTGGTCTGGCCGAACTGGCCCTTTTGGCCATTGATGGAGGAGATATTGACGACACGTCCCCAGCCTGCATTCAGCATGTCATCTACGACTTGGCGCGTCACATTGAATACACTGTTCAGGTTGATGTTAAGTACAGCCATCCAGTTCTCTACTGGCATCTTCTTGAACATACCGTCCTTGGTAATACCGGCGTTATTTACCAGCACACTTACCGGGCCGACACTTTCCTTGATTCTGGCGACCATAGCCACGCAGTCATCAAAATTTGATACGTCGCCTACGGCAATATGTACGTCATGCCCTGCCGCACGTTGCTCAGCGAGCCAGGCATTAGCCTTTTCCTCCTCCGGGGCAATATAATTTGCCACTACGGTATACCCATCACTGCTTAGCTGCCTGCAAATACAGCTACCTATACCACCAATACCGCCAGTCACCAACGCTACACGTTTGCTCACAATACTCTCCCTAACTTGATTCGATTTAACGTTCTACCGCTAATGCCACGCCCATGCCGCCGCCAATACAAAGTGCCGCAAGGCCTTTCTTCGCATCGCGTTTCGCCATCTCGTACAATAGTGAAACCAGCACGCGCGCGCCGCTGGCACCGATCGGGTGACCTATCGCAATAGCGCCACCGTTAACATTGACCTTGTTGATATCCCAGCCCGCTTCTTTGTTTACTGCGATAGCTTGCGCAGCAAACGCCTCATTGATTTCCAGCAGATCAAGGTCGCCCACACCCCAACCCGCTTTTGCCAGGCACTGCATGGAAGCAGGTACAGGGCCGATGCCCATGATGCTGGGGTCTACCCCAGAGGAGGCATAAGCCTTAATGGTTGCCATTGGCTTGAGCCCAAGCTCTTTAGCCTTGGATGCCGACATCAGCATTACCATAGCGGCGCCATCATTCAAGCCTGAAGCATTACCTGCGGTGACCGTACCCTCTTTATCAAACGCCGGGCGCAGGCCAGCAAGCGATTCCTCGGTAGTGCCATGGCGGGGGTATTCATCTATATCTATGACCGTATCGCCCTTTTTGCCTTTAATAGTGTAAGGCACGATCTCATCCTTGAACCTGCCGGCTTTCTGCGCAGCCTCAGCCTTGTTTTGCGATGCACAGGCAAATGCATCCTGCACCGCACGACCTACGCCATATTTCTTCGCTACATTTTCTGCCGTAATGCCCATGTGGTAATCATTGTAAACATCCCACAGACCATCAACGATCATGCTATCCACCAGCTTGCCATCACCCATGCGCAGGCCGTTGCGCGAACCATTGAGCACATGCGGTGACATGCTCATGTTTTCCTGCCCACCGGCGATGACGATTTGAGCATCACCACATTTAATGGCTTGAGCACCCAGCATCACTGCCTTGAGACTGGAGCCGCAGACCTTGTTGATAGTCATGGCAGGCACAGCGTTTGGCAACCCGGCCTTGATAGCTGCCTGTCTTGCAGGATTCTGTCCAACACCCGCTGTCAGCACTTGACCCAGAATCACTTCGTCCACATTCTCGCCAGCTACTCCACTACGTTCCAGCAGGGCTTTAATCACTGCCGCACCAAGTTCAGAGGCAGGCACATTGTTAAATGCCCCTCCGAACTTTCCTACGGCAGTCCTTGCTGCCGCCACGATCACTACATTTTCCATATCGTCTCCTTAGCTATTTCAAGCTTTATTGATTGTTGGGTGGTGTTCAATGCTATCAACAAGCTATAGCTTCCGATTTGATTTATATCATGCGCGAATTATTTAGTCTATGGTTTTATATCTTATATAAGACATAAGATAATAGTTGACACTTATCAGCGCGCGTCGATAGAATCCTACCAACGTTACTCGATAGTATGCGCAATTAAGCAAAGCCGGAGATAAAAGACCTTCCCAGCATACAATGACAACAATGCCAACGAGACCAAGGCTTTAAAAGCATGAATAAATATTTTCGACCACGGCGCTCCATGCTGTACGTTCCAGGTTGCAACCAACGCTACCTGAACAAGGCTCGCGTGTTACCGGTGGATTCTGTGATTCTCGATCTAGGCGACCCCATCCTGGTAGAAGCCAAGGAGTTGTCGCGCCAGAATGTCGTCGACGCAGTCAAGGCCGGCGGCTATGGTTCGCGCGAGGTGGTAATTCGTGTCAACGACTTTGCATCCCCCTGGGGTCGCGACGATATCAAGGCAGTCGCCAACATTGGCGCAGATGCGATTCTTTTCCCCAATATCGAGAGTCGTGAGGATGTGCTGAATGCCCTCACCGCGCTTGACGATGCTGGCGGTAAGGACACGCCCATTATGGTCATGATAGAAAGTCCGCTGGCGGTACTCAATGCCAAGGAAATCGCCAGCGCATCAGACCGTATTGCCTGCATCGTCGTTGCCACTTCGGACTTGATGTCGCAACTGCAGGCACGCAAGACGCATGAACGTGTTGCACTCATCACCAGCCTATCGCTTGTGATTCTGGCGGCGCGTGCTTATCATCGATCAGTCGTTGACGGCATCACCAACGACCTCAACGACATGCAGACGTTTGAGTACTCATGCCGATTGGGTCGCGACTTGGGCTTTGATGGCAAATCACTAGTACATCCATCGCAACTGCCGTACAGCAATGATGCATACACTCCAAGGCCGGTAGAGCTGCAACAAGCCAAGACCGTGATTGAAGCACTTCGGCAAGCCAATGCTGCCGGACGCGGCACCGTGGTAGTCGATGGCAAGCTGGTTGAACACCACCATATCGCCGCAGCGGAACGCTTGCTCAACCTCAGTGAAATGATTGCCAAACTGGAAGAAAGCTATGATTAAGAATAGCAGCCGGCACGGCAATTTCTTTGAGGATTTCAAGCTTGGTCAAGTGCTGCAGCACGCCACGCCACGCACTATCACCGATGGTGAGTGCGCACTCTACATCGCTCTCACCGGCGCCCGCCATATCCTGCATTGCGCCAAGCCAGTAGCCCAGGCACTGGGTTATCGCGACCGTACGGTAGATGACCTGCTAGCCTTTCACATTGCCTTTGGCAAGACCGTACCGGATATATCCGTTAATGCTGTTGCGAACCTGGGCTATGCCGATGTGCGCTTTCTGAACCCCGTATATAGCGGCGATACCTTGAACACGACCTCGACCATTATCGGCCTCAAGGAAAATTCCGGTGGCAAGAGTGGCATCGTTTATGTGCGCTCGGTAAGTGCCAACCAGAATCAACAGGAAGTGCTTTCCTGGGTGCGCTGGGTGATGGTACACAAATACGATAGCAAAGCACCAACGCCAGCCACAGTGGTGCCAGCCCTGCAAAAAGTGGTAGCGGCAAAAGAGCTGGCCATCCCCGAGTTTCTCGATGCGCATCATTTTGAGACTGCGGTGACTGGCAGTTCACGCTTATGGGACGATTATCAGGTTGGTGAACGTATCGATCACCCGACCGGCATGACCGTGGACGATAGTGACCATACACTAGCCACCAAGCTCTACCAGAACAACGCGCGCCTACACTTTGACGGGCTGGCCATGAAAGATTCACCTTTTGGCCGTCGCCTTATGTACGGCGGCCACGTGATCTCGGTGTGCAGGGCACTTTCCTATGAAGGTTTGGAGAACGTACTCAGCATTGTTGCTATCAATGCCGGCACGCATAGCAACCCGAGCTTTGGTGGCGATACCTTCTACGCCTGGACGGAGATACTGGAAAAGTGGGATCTGCCCGGGCGCGACGACTTGGGCGCTTTGCGTCTGCGCCTGGTCGGCGTAAAAAACCTCAACAGTAGCGAGCTGGCAAGCACTCACATTAAGCAGGATGGTAAGTCCATCTATCAAGCCAACGTAGTGCTTGATCTTGATTACACCGTAGTTATGCCTCGCAGATAAGGAAGAAAATGTCCACGCATCCCAATGACGCTTTATTTTCCGGCGAAAAATCTTTCCCGGTGATTCCTTCCTGCGAGCATTTCGCCGGCAGTGAAAAACTTATCCTCAAGGCACTACAATTACAGGACACCCTAGGCCCAATCTTTGATATCACCTGCGATTGCGAAGATGGCGCCGCGGCAGGGCAAGAGCGCGCACATGCCGAGATGATCGTGCGTATGCTTAACTCCGAGGCCAACCGCCATCACATGGCAGGTGCTCGTATCCATGACTACACGCACCCGGCCTGGAAACAAGATGTCGATATTCTAGTGGGCGGTGCTGGCAAGGTATTGAGCTACATCACCATCCCGAAATCGACCAAGGCAAGCCAGGTGGCAGAGATGATTACCTACATCCAGAAGGTAGTAACACAGCATGGCATAGAGCGTGAGATTCCGATCCATGTGCTGATTGAAACCCATGGCGCTTTGCATGAAGTGTATGAGATTGCCGCCCTGCCATGGCTACAGGTCCTGGATTTCGGCCTCATGGATTTCGTCAGCGGTCATCATGGCGCCATCCCGGCATCCGCCATGCGTAGTCCCGGCCAGTTCGAACATAAATTACTGGCGCGCGCTAAAACCGAGGTCGTCGCTGCGGCCCTGGCTCATGGCGTAGTGCCTGCGCACAACGTAACGCTTGATCTGAAGAACGTAGAAACCACCTATAGTGATGCTAGCCGCGCTCGCAACGAGTTTGGCTTCATGCGCATGTGGAGCATTTACCCGACACAGATTCAGGCTATCGTCGACGCCATGAAGCCGGACTACAGCGAAGTGCAGGATGCCGCCAACATCCTGCTGAGCGCGCAGCAGGCAGAGTGGGGGCCGATCCAGTATGCAGGTGAGCTGCACGACCGTGCGACTTACCGTTATTTCTGGGAAGTACTGCAAAAAGCCAGGCTGACTAAAGTGGATATTCCGCAAAACGCCACGCAAGCATTCTTTAGCTAAGAGAATTTAATGAGCAAATCAACATCAGCAGGCGCGCGCTTCAGGGCCGCATTGGCCGCCGAAAAACCGCTGCAAATCATCGGCGCCATTAACGCCTACCATGCCCGGCTTGCCACACAAACCGGCTATAAAGCCATTTATCTATCTGGTGGAGGCGTAGCAGCTGGCTCGCTGGGGTTACCTGACCTTGGCATCTCGACACTAGAAGATGTGCTGATCGACGTACGTCGCATCACCGATAACGTCGATACCCCGCTACTAGTCGATATCGATACTGGTTTTGGTGGTGCCTTCAATATCGCGCGCAGCATCAAGGCCATCACCAAGGCTGGTGCCGCCGCTGTACATATTGAAGACCAGGTACAGGCCAAGCGTTGTGGCCACAGGCCGAATAAAGCCATCGTCAGTCAGGTCGAAATGGTAGACCGCATCAAGGCCGCGGTAGACGCCAAGACCGATGCCGATTTCGTCATCATGGCACGTACCGATGCACTCGCCGTGGAAGGGCTGCAATCGGCCATAGATCGTGCCTGTGCCTGCGTCGAGGCTGGCGCTGACATGATCTTCCCGGAAGCCATGACCAGCCTACAGATGTACAAACAGTTTGCCGCTGCAGTCAAAGTCCCCGTACTGGCTAACATCACCGAGTTCGGCTCTACCCCTTTGTTTACGGTAAAAGAGCTTGCCAGTGTGGATGTCAGCATGGTGCTGTACCCACTATCTGCTTTCCGCGCCATGAACTTGGCCGCACTCAAGGTCTACCAAGGGGTTCGCAAGGACGGCACACAGAAAAATGTGGTCGACCTCATGCAAACACGGGCCGATCTCTATAAATATCTGGATTACCACGCCTATGAGGAAAAATTGGACCAGTTATTTAGTATAGAAAATGATAAACCTAGTGAGGAGTAGAACTCATGAACGCAATTGTTGAACCCAAGAAAAAGAAAGGCGTTGCGCTGGCTGGCGTCAACGCTGGCAGCACGGCGATATGCACGGTTGGCCATACCGGCAATGACTTGCACTATCGCGGCTACGATATCCTTGATCTGGCAAAACACGCGAGTTTTGAAGAAGTCGCCTACTTGCTGATTCATGGTGAACTGCCGACCAAAGGCCAACTCGCCAGTTACCATAAAAAACTCAAAACCCTGCGGGGCTTGCCTGACGCACTGAAAAAAGTGCTGGAGCAGATACCTGCCTCGGCACACCCAATGGATGTGATGCGCACTGGCTGCTCCATGCTCGGCACGCTGCAACCCGAAGCTACCGACCGTAATATCGCCGGGTCGAAAGACCTTGGCGACCGCCTCATCGCCTGTTTCGGCTCTATCCTGCTTTATTGGTACCACTTCAGCCACAACGGCAAGCGAGTTGAAGTAGAAACCGATGACGACTCAATCGCCGCGCACTTCCTGCACGTGCTACACGGCAAGGCACCTTCCGAATTACACATCCGCGCCATGAACACCTCGCTGGTGCTGTATGCAGAACATGAATTCAACGCCTCCACTTTCACCGCACGGGTAGTGGCTGGCACACTGTCTGATATGTATTCCTGCATTACCGGCGCCATTGGTGCGTTGCGCGGCCCCAAACATGGGGGGGCCAACGAAGCTGCGATGGAGATTATCCAGCGCTATCGCAATGCTGACGAAGCCGAGTCCGATATCCTGAAGCGCATCGCCGCCAAAGAGATCATCATCGGCTTTGGCCACCCGGTCTACACCATCTCTGACCCGCGCAATGTCGCCATCAAGGAGGTCTCTCGCCAGCTCAGTTTAGATGCCGGCAATATGACCTTGTTCGATATTTCCGATCGTCTCGAAACCGTGATGTGGAGAGAGAAGAAGATGTTCCCCAACCTCGATTGGTACAGCGCGTCCAGCTATCACATGATGGGTATTCCCACGAGTATGTTCACCCCCATTTTTGTGATCTCCCGCACCACCGGCTGGGTAGCTCATGTGATTGAGCAGCGCATCGACAACAAGATCATCCGTCCGAATGCTGAGTATACCGGACCGGATGAGCGCGCTTACGTGCCGATAGCTGAACGCAGTTAAACCGTTTTTAGGGACCCGCCTGCTTTTTGTTGCCATTTGGCAGGCGGGATTTTTTTGCCAGAATAGTCTTTAATTGATTTTTGAGAGCTCTCATGTCATCGCACATCTCCAACGTCCGCCCCAACCCAGACCAAGTTCTGGTCGATATTGCCAACTACGTCCACGACTATGTCATTAATAGTGATGAAGCTTATGACACCGCCCGCAATTGCTTGATGGACACATTAGGCTGCGGCCTCGAGGCACTGGAATATCCAGCCTGTACAAAACTCCTAGGGCCTATTGTGCCTGGCACTATTGTGCCCAACGGCACTAAGGTGCCCGGTACCAGCTACCAGCTTGACCCGGTACTTGGCGCATTCAATATCGGCGCCATGATTCGCTGGCTGGATTTCAACGATACCTGGCTGGCTGCCGAGTGGGGTCATCCATCAGACAACCTTGGCGGCATACTTGCCACCGCTGATTGGCTATCACGCACGCGTGTCGCCAATGGTCAGGCAGCGCTCACCATGCGCGATGTTCTGACGGCCATGATCAAAGCACATGAAATTCAAGGTGTGCTGGCACTGGAAAACAGTTTTAACCGTGTTGGTCTGGATCATGTGGTCTTGGTCAAGGTCGCTTCTACCGCTGTGGTAGCTGGCCTGCTGGGGGCCAGCAAGTCGCAAATCATAGATGCCGTTTCTAATGCCTGGATTGACGGCCAATCGCTACGCACCTACCGCCACAGCCCCAATACCGGCTCGCGCAAATCCTGGGCGGCGGGTGATGCCACCAGCCGCGCCGTACGCCTGGCACTCATGGTAATAAAAGGCGAGATGGGTTACCCATCCGCACTCACTACCAAGACTTGGGGCTTTTACGACGTACTATTCAAAGGCAAGCCTTTTACATTCCAGCGGCCTTATGGCTCATACGTCATGGAGCAGGTGTTGTTTAAGATATCCTTCCCAGCCGAGTTCCATGCGCAAACTGCCGTTGAGTGCGCGATACAACTGTACCCTAAGATCGGGAACAAGCTCGACTCTCTGGACAAAATCGCCCAAATCGACAAAATCGTGATTACCACACACGAATCCGCCATCCGCATCATCGACAAGCAAGGTCCACTAGCCAACCCGGCTGACCGCGACCATTGCATCCAGTACATGACGGCTATCGGCTTGCTCAAGGGCATGCTGACCGCTGCCGACTACGAAGACAATGTAGCGGCCGATCCACGCATTGATGCACTGCGCGACAAGATGATATGCGTGGAAAAAGCTGAATATACGCGTGATTATCTGGACCCGGAAAAACGTTCCATCGCCAATGCCGTACAGGTATTTTTCAAGGATGGCACCGCATCTGAAAATATTGCTGTGGAATATCCTATCGGCCACAGGCGCCGCCGTAGTGAAGGCATTCCCGAGCTTATAAAGAAATTCAAAACCAACCTCGCACGCCGTTTCAATGAGACTCAGCAAATCGATATTCTTGACCTGTGTTCTGACCAAAAACGACTTGAATCAACGCCAGTGAACGAGTTTGTCGATATGTTCGTCGCTTGAAAATAACCTCAGCCAACAATATAGGTTCTATTGCTCAATTACATACAAACTGACCTGATCTGAGAGATATCCGTATGGCCTTGCAGAATTTTTGTAATCCCATCCTGCTTCAGTGTGCGCATACCGTTGTCAAATGCAGCAGAAAGTAATTCATTTAGCGGCGCTCTCGTTTGGATAAGTCGTTTAAGGGGTTGTGTAACACTCATCAGTTCGTGTAAACCCAAACGTCCGCGGTACCCGGTACGGTTGCAATGGTCGCATCCTGCTGCCTGGTAGAGAGTGAACTTTCCCTTGTTTGCATATGCATTGCGCCATTGCTCCATTGTTGTAACAGGATCCAGGCTGGTTCCCTCAAGAAATTCAGCCAATAACCCATCAATTTCAGCTGCTTCTGGGGTGTAAGCTTGTTTGCATTTGGGACACAAGGCTTTGGCCAATCGCTGTGCCAGAACACCAAGTAAAGCATCGGCAAAATTAAATGGGTCCATGCCAAGATCCAGTAAGCGGATTACACTTTCCGGGGCAGTATTGGTATGCAGGGTAGACAATACCAGATGGCCTGTGAGTGAGGCCTCGATACCGGTCTTGGCTGTCTCCTGATCGCGCATTTCACCCACCATGATGACATCGGGGTCAGCCCGCAAGAAGCTACGAATGGCGCTGGCGAATGTCCATCCAATCTTGCTGTTAATCTGGACTTGTCTTAGCCCGGCTTGGGTAATCTCAACAGGGTCTTCTGCTGTCCATATTTTCCGGCCTGGCGTATTGATATAGCCAAGCATCGAATGCAAGGTCGTAGTTTTGCCAGAACCCGTAGGACCGCATACCAAGATTAGCCCGTAAGGCCGTGCCAACATACTCTTTAATGCAGCCAAGTTCTCTGGTGATAACCCGAGCTTATCAAAAGCGACCGGCTTGGCTGAAGCCAACACCCTCATCACAATATCTTCCAGATTATTTGTGGTGGGAATGGTAGCGACTCTGAGCTCGACCTTGGCGGGGCCAAAATGTCGGAAATCTAGCTTGCCATCTTGTGGCTTGCGACGCTCAGAAATATCCAGTTGCGACATGACCTTGATTCTAGAGATAACGGCATTACGGAAATTGGGAGGAATCTCAAGATAGTCGATCAATGTTCCGTCTTTACGGAAACGTACACGCGTATTGCTTCGGCCAGGGTAGGTTTCTATGTGGATATCGGAAACCCCATCGCTAAAGGCATCAAGGATCATCTTGTTAACCAGCTGCACCAAGGTATTATCTGATTCGGCAATAGGCTCCATTGTTAACTCTATACCGCTATCCTCAACGAACAACTTGGAGGCAAGATCGTCGATCTTCATTTCCGAGGCGGCCGATTGATGGTATGCATAATCGTCACCGATACGATCGTCAACTCCAAACTCAACATGGCCTTTATTATCCCCATGAGTGGCGTAATGCTTTGTGATCGCTGTTCGCACATCATCATGCGAGGCCATGACTGGCAATATCTTCATCTGGATAAGAAAGCGTAATTCTTCTACTGCTGCTAAATTCAGCGGGTCTTCAAATGCAACCACCAAGGAGTTTTCATGCATGCACAAGGGGATTAGCCCGTGTTTTCTAGCAAGTGAATGATTAACTAACCTGATGGCATTATGGTCGAAATTAAATTTGGAAAGGCCCACATAAGGAATGCCCAGTTTTTTTGCCAATGCACCTTTTACAGCCCGCTCATCGACTATGCCCATTTCAATCAATATTTGACCTAACGGTATATTGCGATTCTCCTTTTGTTTCTTCAGTGCAGCATCTAGCTGTTCCTGGGTAATCAGTTCAAGCTGCTGCAATGCCTCGCCCAACTTAAGAATAGGTCTGGTCTCCTGATGGCGGATTGCCTGATCCAACTCCTCGCGAGTAACGATTTGATGCTCAGACAGGTAATCGCCCAAACGCTGAAGACGTAAACTACGCTGTCTTGTTACCGCCGCATCAACGTCCTCTTTACTGGCTAGCTTTTCTTCAATCAGCATCTCACCGAGTTTCATGCCGATCTGAAAATTACCGATTGATTGTTTTGGGATGAAACAACGCACAACCTTGTCGTTATCTTTTGGTAGATATAGATATAAACCATTGGCAGAGTCGGTATGGCCAACCGTTTCTCCACTAATAGTCTCTTTATCAGTGAATTCCAAACTGAAGGTCTGTCGCTCAGATGGGGCAAATACCTCTTCTGCCCGCTGCTCCAGGGAAGTTTCTTGTCGCAACATGGTAAGCGGCTGTACAAGACGAATGCTCTTGATCTTATCCAGATTGATTGTTTCATTCACTTCATTACGGGAAGGTAGGAAAACTATACTTGACTCACCCGGAGAGAATCTAACCAAGTCGCCAAGCGCTTTGTTCCCATTACGAAAATAGACTATGCAGCTCTCTGGGCCCGTCTTAATCGTGCCGGGAGCAAAATTGAAATAAGGTGGTGCTGGCCATTCTGAAAAAGTCTCTAACATATTATTTGCCTCACTTTTCACGCGGGATAAGGATTCAGGACTTAGTAGTAGCTGTCACTATTTGATTCTTGCCTCTAATCTTTGCTTGATACATGCGTTGATCGGCCAAATCTAGAAGTTCTCTCCAATGCCAGGTTTGATCTGTTATCTTTTCCGAAACACCAATACTTGCAGTGACAGCTTTTCCATCTGGTTTCTGACCCAAGCCATCAACCAATAATCGCTTAAGAACTGATTCAACTTTATCCGCCGGGGTATTGGGAAACACCAGAATAAACTCCTCACCTCCCCAGCGACCCAGCATATCACCTCCCCGCAAATTTCTCAGTAAGCTATCAGCCGCAATTGCGAGAACGTCATCTCCAGCCTTGTGTCCATAGTGGTCATTCACCAATTTAAAGTTATCCAGATCAATGAAGGCGATAGAGAGCGCTGACTGGCTGCGGTCAGCAATGATGTACTGGAGTTCAAGCAGTTCTTCAATACTACGACGGGAGTAGCAACGAGTAAGTTGGTCATGCATGGATTGACGCATCAGGCTAAACATAAACCCAAGCTGACTTAGGCTCGCAACCGTCACTACTACTGTCATCATGCAAAGCAGCCATATCTCTGCAATTTGAGATGAAATACCCATAAAGGTCAGATTGGGTAAATACCCTAAGCCATAACCTATAAACACAGGGGTGGAAAATAATAGTGCTTCTAGAATCGTTAATGGAAAAATGCTAATGCCCGCTATTAATATGGCAGGCAAATAGGCATAAATGTCGATCATGGATCGAGCGAACCCATTAGAGCTAATATTAACTAGCTCGAATAGTGAAAAAACATAAAACGCAGTTGGTACGCCAAACATCAAGACCATGCCTGAGTAGGCCCTACCCATAATGTTCGAATCGCGAGAAGAAAAGGCCGTCAGTACGAAAGCCAGTGTCACTGCCATTCGACCATAAGCTAATTCGATAGCAGTTCCCTGCGGAAGAGTAAGGAAATCAACCGGAATCCAACAAAAAGTTAAAATGGCAAATAAGGCTGAAATAATACGGACGCGAGATAAAATAAGCGAGGCACGACGCGTAGCAAGTATCGGGCTATGCGCATGAGGAAACACCAGCCATGCAACGCTCTCCTGCGCATATTCTGATGATAAGCCACCAAGTAGCCATTTATATAAATACTGATTAGTTGTCACTGAGTGTTTCTCCCGAATTTCACTAGTGATTTAAGTCCGATTCCGTCTCAGTAGAACTTCGACATCGCTCTTTGGCATAGGCTTCCCATGCAAATAACCTTGCAACTCATCGCACCCCATGAGCCTCAGTTCCTCATGCTGCTCGATGGTTTCTACCCCTTCGGCAATGACTTTAAGTTTAAGTGCATGTGCAAGCAGGATGATGGTCGAAACAATCGTTTTCTGGCCAGGATGGGTGTTTAGGCCTGTGATAAAAGAGCGGTCAATTTTTATCGTATTAAGCGGTATTTTGGTCAGATAATTGAATGAAGAATAACCCGTACCAAAATCATCAATAGAAATTTGGAACCCTTCATCCTTGAGTGCCTGTAATGATGGGATGATGTAATCGATATTTTCCATTAACACAGACTCAGTGATTTCCAGATGAATCGCAGCAGCCTCTTCTATGCTTTCTATCGAATCTGGTTTGGCAGATTTCTTACCCTTTGTCTCGATATCACCAGATCCCTTAAACCCAGACGCTTCACGAATGGTTTTCACAAAATCGGGGTGTCGCAATTGAATGGCTGAAACGTTGACTGCAATCGGCGGCGGATTAAGCCCGAGTTTCCGCCATTCGCGGTAATCTGTTGCTGCCTGTTGTGTTACCCATTTACCCACCTCCAGAATCATTCCGGTCTCTTCCAGAATCGAAATGAATTCAAATGGTGGCACAAACCCACGCTCTGGGCTTATCCAGCGGATGAGTGCCTCGAAACCAACCAGATGGCCATTATCAGTAGCAACTTTAGGCTGGTAGTAAAGAACAAATTGTTTTTCAATGATGGCCCGGCGCAACTGGTCCTCAAGCAGCAATTGCTCGGTTACCTTGGCATTGATATCCGAGGTATAGAACAGATATTCCTCACCTGACAGTTTGGCCTTTTTCAGCGCAGCTTCGGCATTACCAACAAGCACTTCAATCTGTATACCATCATTAGGGAATAATGCGACTCCGCAACGCGTGGTGACATTCACTTTATGATCACTAATAGAGAATTGACGGCCCAGAGGATTCACAAGGTAATTCTGCAATGCATGCGCAATCTCTGCATCGTTTTGTAATCCAGATAAAACCATGGCAAAAATGTTGCCCCCAATACGCGCCAGGACGGCTGGCTCGTTCTCAATTAGCTGCTGTGTAATTAGTTTGAGTAACTGATCGCCCGCCTCTTTACCGAAAGAATCGTTAATCATGCCGAAATGGCGAATATCAATTAGAACCAGCGCCAGCATAGTATTGGTTCTGATATTCGATTGAATCTCTAACTCGGCACGCTCTAGAAAAAGTTGCCGGTTGGGGAGGCCCGTCAACATATCGAACAGGGTAGCGTAGTTCAACGCGGCTTGTTTTTCCTGGTAATTGAGTGCGAATGAAATGTCATCAGCCAGGGTTTCAAGCAGCGCCATTTCCTCGTGGTCAAACGTGTCCGCATCTTCTGAATAAATTTGCATGGCGCCAACAATATGCCCATCAATCGTCATTGGCAGTGAGGCAAACGATTGAAAGCCACTTTTTAGCAGGATATCTTCGCGCCTGGGGGTTTTGCCTTGATGGCTATAAATACTGACCTCTCTAAGGTTGACCGCAAAGGGCTTGTTCAGGTCTGTAGTATTGTCTAAGACGTAACCGTCTTTAGTTGGCTTGTTACCCAGACTGATACGAAATCCATCTAGTACGCCTCGATCGTCTCCAACCCAGATCAGTGGCGTTAATTCCATCGCTTCGCTATCGATAAAACCGCACCATGACAGCTTAAAGCCACCCTCCTCTACAGCTATACGACACGCTTCATGCAGCAACACATCACGGTCGTGGATGCGGGTAATCGCAGAATTGATACCGCTTAGCATAGCGTGCACACGGTTAAGCCTGGCCAGACGCTGTTCCTGTTTTTTTCGCTCGGTAATATCTACCGATACGCCGAGTACCATATTCGCACTACCATTACCGGATAGCATTGGACGTTTGACTGTTTGTAACCAGCGCACTTTGCCAGTGGCATCGGTGATTTTCTCTTCCGGAATAAACACTTCCTGTAGTGTGTCCATCACGAAAAGATCGTGCCGACGAAACTGTTCAACTTCATCTTTATTGCTATTAAAGTCAGCATCGGTTCTATCTAACAAGTGCTCCACTGAAATGCCATAAGCCTCTGCCAGTGCCTGATTGACTAAAACAAAACGGCCCTCATAGTTTTTGGCAAAAATAAAATTGTGATCTAAATCTATCACCTGCCGTAAAAACTTATGCTGCCGTGCAAGCTCTTCTTCTGCCTCACGTCGTGCCATATGTTCAGCTTTTTCGGTCAATGCCCTGCGCACAGCAGCACACAATCGCTGCAATCTCTGCTTGAGTACATAGTCAGTAGCGCCAGCCTTAAGGCACTCTACCGCCTCTTCCTCACCAAGCTGACCAGAAATCACAATCACCGGTAAATTAGAATAGTTCTTACGGATATATTTCACCGCCGACATGCCGTCATAATCAGGCAGGTTAAAATCTGACAGCACCAAATCAAAGCTTCCCTGACGCAAGGCCGCTTCAAAAGGCTGCTTGCCATTCACCCATGTAATGTCGCAATTCGCGTACTCTGTAGCCAACTTGTGCTTGATCAACTCCATATCAAGCGGGTCATCTTCCAGGTGTAGTATTCGAATTAAGTCTTCCATTCTGACCTCCTGTTCGAGTTCTTCCCCAATCAATCGCCGGGCTGCTCGTCTTTAGGCTTGCTCCCAGGTGGCGGCTCATTGAGCACAGCCCAGAACAGCCCCAGTTCCTGAATGGAACTAACAAATTGCTCAAAATCGATAGGCTTGACCACATAGGCATTTACGCCCAGTTGATAAGTACGCAACAGGTCCTGCTGTTCACGTGAGGAGGTCACCATGACCACTGGTATCGTACGTAGCACTGAATCAGCCTTGATTTGTCGCAGCACTTCCACACCATCCACCTTAGGCATTTTTATATCCAGAAAAATGACCACCGGCTGACAATCGTCACGGTCTCTATAAGCGCCGCGGCGATAGAGATAATCCAATGCTTCGGCACCATCCCTGACGACCATGACCTGGTTAGCCAGATGACATTCCTCGAGTGCTGAAAGGGTTAATGCAATATCCTGGAGATTGTCTTCTGCCAGCAAGATGCGTTTTAGGTTGTGCATTATTAGGCCTTTTTATAGTTTGGCAGGGAAAAGTAAAATGTCGCGCCTTTGCCCGGGCTACCTTCAGCCCAGGTACGTCCTCCGTGACGGACAACAATACGGCGTACGTTGGCAAGGCCTATACCGGTACCTTCAAATTCTTCTGCCCGGTGCAGGCGCTGGAACACGCCGAATAGTTTATGCACGTATTGCATATCGAAGCCGACACCGTTATCGCGCACAAAAAATATGATTTCTTTTGTGTTGGTCGCCACCCCAATCTCAATCTTGGCAATCTTGCGAGTACGGGTATATTTGACGGCGTTGGCCAGCAGATTGGCGAATACCTGGCGCATCATGGCTTCATCGGCCTGTATTTTCGGTAGGTCGGCGATATTCCATTCAATATTCCGCTCCTGGATTTCAGTCTGCAAATCACGAATGACGTCTTGTACCAGAAACTGTACATCCATCTCGCCATGCATCATTTCCACCCGCCCCATGCGTGAAAAAGATAGTAGGTCATCAATCAACCGGCCCATCTGTTTAGCCGCCTCAGAGATCACGCTCAGGTATTCCCGGCCCTTGATATCCAATGTGTCTTCGATATGCTTCTCCAGTAACCCGAGATAGCCATCAATGTGCCGTAGCGGCGCACGCAAGTCGTGCGACACAGAGTAAGAGAAAGACTCCAACTCCTTATTAGCGTTATCGAGTTGGCTATTGAGCATCTGCAGTTCCTCTTGACTACGATTAAGTTCTTTGTTGCGCTGGATAGCAGCTTCGTAAGTGGACATTAATAGATTGAGTATTTGCAGCCGATCAGCGGTGATGAAATGCCGCTGGTTATTGAAGTAGATTTCCACTCCCATATCTGCCGATTCTGACCGGCGCATTTCACGATTCACCAGCACATAGCGTACGCGGCTCAGCAGATAAAGATCGTCGTATGGTTTGAGGACGAAGTTATCAGCGCCACATTCCAATCCACGGATCACATCATGCGGGTCAGACATCGTGGTCACCAGAATCACCGGGGTGTCGTGTAGAGTGGTATCCGCTTTGACCCTGCGGCAAAGCTCATAGCCATCCATTTCTGGCATGACCACATCGCTAATGATTAGTGCGGGGTGTAATTCTGCTGCCATCGCCAACGCCAAGCGCCCGTTACTGGCAATACTGACTTGGTACTTTTGCTGCTCCAAAATATGCCGCAACTGCTGGGCCTGGGTAGGGCTGTCTTCTGCAACCAGGATTTTTATTTGTGAATTAGGCATTTTCTATGCTCCTGCTAATACTTTTTCTATGATTAACCAGCGCAATCAAGGCATCTGCAATCTTGCCCGCTGGTAACACATGCATGGCGGCGCCCAAGGCAATGGCCGCACCAGGCATACCGTGGACTACCGAGCTTTTCTGGTCTTGTGCGATAGTGATAGCACCCTGGTCTTTCATCAGTTTCAATTCCTCGGCACCATCTTTACCCATTCCCGTCAGTAACAATCCCAGTGCATTCGCACCACAAACCTTGGCCAGGGAACGGAATAAAAATGACACTGAAGGCCTTAGGTGGTTTTCTGGCTCTTCTTTAGTAAGAACAATTGCACCGTTGATACCGATGCCCATGTGAAAATCATCGGGCGCCAGATACACATGACCAGGCAGCGGGGTCGTGCCATGGGAAGCAATATGAATTTGCAAACTGGTTGTCTGGTTCAACCACTCAGCCATGCCAGCCAGAAACCCATGGGCAATATGCTGCACTATCAGGATAGGCACGGAAAAATCCTTAGGCAGTTCAGCCAGGATAGTTTGCAAGACAGGAGGGCCGCCAGTAGATGCGCCGATACCGATTAGGCTGATTTGTGCCCGCGTGGAACGCAACTCTGTCGGTAACGGTGCTTTCTGCGAGTGAGCCGTTCTACGCACCACCTTAACTTCGGACATCAGTTTTATTGTTTCCAGCAGGTGTTCTTCTATCTCCATAAAGTTACCATGCTCGCTACCTCGAGGCTTCTCTATGCAGGCAATGGCTCCGGCCTCCATCGCCCGGAAGCTGATAACGATGTCCTCGGTGCTGGCGGTGGCACTGCAAATGATGATAGGCACCGGGATCGTTTCCATAATGCGGCGCGTAGCTTCAAAACCATCCATGCGTGGCATATGAATATCCATCAGGATCACATCCGGCTTTTTCTTACCGACGAATTCAAGCGCAGCCTGGCCATCAGCGACCGCGCCAATCACATGAATCTGCGGATCTGACTCAAGCAGATGCACAAGGAACATACGGATTACCGTTGAATCTTCAGCCACCAGCACGTTGATCTTGTTATCGGTCATGAAATCTCTATCCCATTAAATCAGCCGCCGCAGGGCTTCAAGCAGATTGCTCTGATCGAAATTGCTTTTGACAAGATAAGCGTCAGCGCCAGCATCAATGCCGCGCTCGCGGTCTTCAGGGGTTTCCAGCGCCGTCACCAACACCACGGGTAATTCCGCCAGTTTCTTATCCGCTCGTATTCTTGCTGTCAGGTCGAATCCATTCAGTCGCGGCATTTCCACGTCGGAAACTACCAGATCAAACTTCTCGGCACGCAACATGCTGAATGCCTCCATCCCATCCACCGCTGTTTTAACTTGGTAACCCGCCGACTCCAAGATGCCTTTCAACAGCATGCGTGATGTAATCGAATCCTCTGCAATCAAGATCGATTGAGCCGCATTTTCTACTGGCGCCACTTCGGCAATCCACCGGGTTGGGGTGACGGCCTTGCGCGCGGATTTGAGTAGGTCGGCTACGTTAAGAATAGGCGCCACCCGGCCAGAACCTAGTACCGTGGCTGCGGCAATATTACGCACGCGCGATAAAGGCTTGCGTAATGGTTTAACCAATACTTCCTGCTCATCAAGAATAGCGTCCACGACAAATGCCACACTCAGGTCACCGCTGCCAATCACGATAACCGGTACGCCGGTAGCTGGTTTAGCATGCTGCTCCCTAGCCAATTCCAGCACATCAGCCAGATGCATCAAAGCCACAGTGCGACCGTCAAATGAGATGGTTTCTCGACCTTCCACGGTTTGAACGTCGTCCGGTCCCGTGCGTATTACGCGCTCAACCTGCGTCGTGGGTACGACGAATAACCTTTCAGCCACCTCGACCAGAATGCCGCGAAATGTTGCTCGCGTTGCGGGTAGAGTGATTCGGAACGTGCTTCCCAAACCCGGATGACTCTCAACTGAGACTTCTCCACCCAGCTTCTCAGATTTTTCCCTTACGATGGCCAGCCCCAGGCCGCGGCCAGATAATTCCGTGACAATCGGGCTGGTAGATATTGCCGACTGGAAAATCAGCGCCTGCGCCTCACCTTCAGTAAGCTGTTCAGCCTCTTCCGCCAGAAGCAGGCCATGTTTGATGGCAGACTGTTTTACTTTATGGATGTCTATACCAGTTCCATCGTCAGATAACTGCAATTGCACTTTGTTACCATTGACGCGTGACGCCTCAAGAATAATTGTCGCGCGTGGTGGCTTACCTAGCCGGATGCGCTCTTCGGGGAATTCGATGCCATGATCAATACTATTGCGCAGCAGGTGCACCAGCGGATCCTTCATCTCTTCCAAGATACGTTTGTCGATTTCGATGTTGTCACCGTGAATCGTAAAGTCAGCTTCTTTGCCCTGATCGCGGCAGAGATCGCGTACCAGCTTGGGCAGCGATGCCGAAATTGTCGTAAACGGCAACAGCAGAAGATTTTTGGAGTCTTCCAGCAGGTCATCCACCAACTTGCCAACAATATGGTGATCCTGCCCCGCAGTCCGGCCGAGTAGGGCTGTCCTGTTCTCTAATGATTTTAAGTAATCCAGGCTCCAATCAAAAAAGTCCAGTAGCCGTGTCAAGTCAGCACTGGAACGTCGCTCCTTTTGGCCAGGCGCCCGACTACGTGACTGCCGTAGCTCTCGGATATACGGCTCGACTGCCGCCCATTCATTTCTCCAAACCTCAAAGCGCTGTACCAGATCACGCAAATCAGATACGTGCTGCCCTGCTGTAAGTTTTGCAGTCAACATTTCTTCTGACACCAGTAGCCGTGCATCCAGCTTGGCTATGGCAACGCGCACGGTTTCTTCGGGAACAGCCTTTTCTGCCTTGCTTGTATAGGCAGCACGAGGGCGCGCAGCCTCTACCGGCTCTATTACCGGTAAAATTGCTGCGGGTGGTGCCGGCACGGCAGTTTCTATCTGGCTCAGAGATTGACGCAGCGACCAAGTATCAAATGAGACTGTGGAATCTGGGGAACCGACAAGTATTGAAGTAATGGCATCCAGAACATGGTGCAAGGTATCAAGCATACTAGGCGATGGAGCACTATCCTGGCGCTTCCAGGCAGCAAATACTTCTTCCAGGGACTGGCACAGGGCCTCGATTTCGGTGAAATCCACAGCCCGTGCTGCACCTTTCAAACTATGCGCGGCACGAAATACTATTTCTACGATCTTTTGCTGCGCCTCTGGCGTAGGTGTTTTTTCCAGTTCCAGCAAACCATTGGTGATTGCCTGCAGATGCTCTGCAGCCTCGACCTTGAAGGTCGCCCGCAGCTTTTTAAGGAAATCGTCATCTTTGCCGGTCATCACACGCTCGCTTTCAACTTGGGCTTAGTCCCTACACCTTGTACCGTGCAACCATCTGCTTGAGCCGTTGGCCAAGGTCGCTCAGGTTGCGTGCCGAGGTCTCCAGCTGTTGCGCACTCGCTACATTCTGCGTACTCGCCTGCTTGATGCTGTCCATGGCACTGGCTACTTGGTCTATTCCCACCAGTTGCTGCTGGCTGGATGCCGCTATCTGGGTCGCCGCTTGTGCGGCTTCTGACACACTACCCGCTAACTCCCGGATGGATTCTCCAGCGATTTCGGTTTGCCGACTGCCGGCTTCTACTGCCTTGCTGCCTTGTTCAGTGGCCATCACTGCTGTCGCCGTTGCCTTTTGGATATCGCCCAGGATGGTGCGTACCTGGTTGGTGGCCTGCCGCGATTGTTCAGATAGGCTCTTGACCTCCTGTGCCACCACACTGAAGCCTTTGCCGTGTTCACCGGCCTTAGCTGCTTCGATGGCGGCGTTAACTGCCAACAGGTTGGATTGTGTGGAGAGGTCTTCCACTGAGGCGATAATCTGGCCGATGGCCTGGCCCTGTTCCGAGAGCCGTACCATGCTGGCGGCAATGGCGTCCATTTGCTGGCGGATGCGTTCCATGCCAGCCACCACGTCATCGTTGGATTTGCGTCCGCTCTGCGAACTATGCGCGGCTTTCTGCGCGATGTCGGAGACCTGTTTGGCTTTCTGGCTGGATAACTGCGCTGTTTGGCGTACTTCTTCTACCGTAGTCGTGGTCTCGCTCACGGCGACAGCCGATTCACTGGTGCTGGCGGATAGCTGGGTGGTGGAGGAGACGATCTCGCTGGCCGCTAGATCCAGCAGGTTGGCGCCTTCGGCCAGCCCGCGTATCTGCGTGCGCAGGTCTTCGGTCATC
>DATBRG010000015.1:0-24842 GCA_036560445.1 Methylophilaceae bacterium | reverse complement strand
CCATAGAACCATTCAGTTCCAGGAGTGATGAGCTTAGGCTCTGCCTCAAAAAAGGCAAGATAGTCTACAAGTTCAGGGCTAGCAGTCATTGAGCGCTCTAACGTATGAGATAAGGGGCTTGCGACAGCAAGTCCCGCTTGATGGATGGGTTAGGTATTTTTAGTGTGTGAAACATAATCTTTTCGCCAATATAAAAAGCAACCAGTAATTCCAGCAACAAGACCAATTACAACAAAAATTGCACAGGCTATATAAATAGGATGCAGGGGATTGTTTTTATAGAATAAAGAGCCCAGTTCGCCAAATACGAAAAAAAGCAACCCAATAAAAATGAGGATAGTAGAGGTTTTTCGTTTGCGGATATGGTAAATCAATGCCGCTATAGCTAAAGCAGGAAACACTATCCACATGTTCCATATCTCCAAGTATTGAGCGAATCCCTGTAATTCCATTGAATACCTAACGTTTGAATTAAGGGGCGCGCTTTAGCGCGTCCTGCTTGAATGATGGGTTAGAAAGCAAACTAAGCATGCCTAGCCCACAACAATATTTTCTTTAAACCTTTGCCACCTAAAAACAACCAAAGGCCAAATAGCAACTGGAAAATATTGAAATACAACATTAACAACCAGTTTGGGTTTTGCACATAACTTTCAGGGTAGAGTTTCTGACCAATGTAGTCACTGGTGATGTAACTTACCAATGCAGGTAATGCTTTTGCTAGAACCCACACACCAATAAGGCTACAGCCAACAGAGAACCAACCGTCAAAAAGGTTGGTTTGATTCTTTTCAACGCTGCTTGTATTGGGAAGAATTTTTTTAGCTATGACTGTAGGAAAAACCCACAATAAGCCACAAATAATTAAGGTGCTACCAAGCCCAATAAATAGAGGTAGTAATGTGTCATCAGAGCTGTGCTTATTTAATTGCAGGTAAGTGCCCAGCGTTGTTGAGATGTAGTAAAGAAATAACCAAATAGCAAACAAACGAACTGTTGTGGCAAGCGTTTGATGTGGTGTCATTTATTGCTTTCTAACGTGGAAGTGAGGGGCAGCCGAAGCGAAGCGTAGGGAACCAAAAGCGCAGCTTTTGGCTGTCCCTCTCGACTGTAGTGTTAGACATCTTTTGGCTCCGTTGATTGATTGTTGTTCTGTGCAATAAGCTCAGCAATCAATTTCCCAACTTCCATCAATCCATCGATTGCGTCATCTAGCGGCATAGGCGTACCTCGGCTGAGCACAAAAGCCGCTGCCATGTTGTCACCGCCGATAGTTAACTCAAGAGATTCCCTAAAAATGGCGTCGGGAATATTGTGTTTAAACATACCGGCAGTTCGTTCCTTCAGGTAGTCAAATCGTGGCGCAGTTAGAGGATGCCGTTTGACTGCGTTAGCAGCAAGCTGGGACAAGACCTGGGCGGTAGGTTGTTTGGCGATTGTCCCGAACAACCGTACAAGATCTTGAGTAACTTTTGCTGCCAGGTCTTCCGGCGAGCTAAAGAAATTTACTACGTGGTTTTTCTTTAGCACTCCCTTGAGTGCCTGCAGTTTTCCAGCCGACGGGCCTGTATCAACGTGTTTTGGAAAAACAGGGTGAGCTTCTTCATCCATGACGTAAATGAGGCTCGGCAATCGAATTGCCTGCGCTTCTTCATACTCTAGCTGGGTTAGAGACTTTTCTGATGCGTGGTCGATAAAACCATATCGCATTGCGAAGATGCCAACATATAGATTTGCTGACCTCACCAAGCGAAGGCACTCTTCTTTCGGTGTGTCGGGAAGTGCGCCGAAGAACTCCATCGCCTTTGACCCATACTCAAGCTTTGCGATGGCATCACGCACAAGTTGGCGATGGCGCGCTAGATCGGCGAAAGTTGAGCTGACAAAGACTGATGATGGCATGTGATGTCTAACAGTCATTATACGGACCGGTGCGTCCGTATAATAAGAACGAGGAAATTGGATTTGGCATGTAGTTTTTCTTTTTATTACCTGAGGTTAGGTATTGCTCTGTCCGTATAATAATAATTAGTAATTACGGACGCAATCATTCTTTATTTTTTAGTACACTTCTGTCTTTTTAACCACAATATAGGAGTTACAATTATGGGGTTCCACAACCCCAGCTTCCCCTCATTCACCTCGTTTATTAGATCGCGTTCGCGTAGTCTGCCGCAGACGTCATTTCAGTCCTAGAACTGAAGAATCCTACATCCACTGGATACGCAGGTTTATCTTCTTTCATAACAAACGGCATCCTGACACCATGGGTACAAAAGAGGTTGAGCTATTCCTTAATCATTTAGCTACTGAACGCAATATATCCGCTTCAACCCAGAGCATTGCCTTAAATGCGATTGTATTTCTTTATAACGCTGTACTTGAGAAGCCCCTAGGTAATATGCAGGGCCTCAAACGGATACAACAACGACACAGAGTGCCCGTTGTATTGTCAGTAGAGGAAGTGAGATCGCTCCTAACCCATATGTATGGAACCTGCCAACTCATGGCACAGCTTATTTATGGCGCAGGGTTACGTGTGAGTGAATGCATAGGTCTCAGGGTTAAAGACATAGACTTCAACTCAAAGACTCTCAATGTACGGGATAGTAAAGGTAGCAAAGATAGAACTACCTTGCTACCAGATCAGCTAATTGCACCACTGCAAAGACATTTGCTGAAAGTAGCTCAATTACATACATCTGATATTGCCAAGGGCGGAGGCTTTGCTGCAATGCCCGATGCGCTGTATCGCAAATATCCTAGTGCATCTAGATCATTTGCCTGGCAATTTGTGTTTCCCTCTAAGTTACTACGGCCATGGCACCATGGGACGCAGTTAGTACGATGGCATATGGCCGATACAACAATTCAACGTGCCTTCAAGAAAGCATTAAGCCAAGCTGAAATAAATAAACATGCTTCAATCCATACGCTTCGTCATTCGTTTGCGACCCATTTACTTAGCGCAGGAACCGATATTAGAACGATCCAGCTATTACTAGGGCATCGTAGCTTGCAGACTACAATGATCTATACCCATGTCATTGAAGTAACCAAGTCCGTAACAAGCCCATTAGATCGGTTGTAATTTAGGGGGGGGAGAGCTTCTTTTTCTTGAGTTTTGCCATTCAAAAATCATTTAAATCGAAACTATCGCTCCCCCTCTCTCTATAATTCTTTGGGCAATAGCATCAGCTAAAGCTGTGTTTATTGCTTGTTCCTCATGAAAAGAATTAGCTTGATTCTTCAATAATTCTGCCTGACGCTGACCGCTTACTTCCCCATAACTGCTAAAGGTGGTTAGTACGCTTTCATGTCCGAGGTTCTGACTCCAGGCTTTGAATGCTTCGGGTGTCTTGCATTTTGTTTGCCCTAGCTGAACTAACGTGTTCCTGAAACTATGAGGGTTAAAATAAGGCAAGTTCGCCCTAGTAAACGCATCCCTAAATATGACGCGAATAGATGACGCGGTGCGCCAATGTTCCCGCTTTAACCCATTAGCTTCAAAATGTTTACTAGGCCCTATGGCAATATTTGTCATCGGGAAAAGCGGGTCATCATTTCCCCAAAGCTTTTCTGTCCTAAGGTAATGAATCCAATCAGTCAGAATCTGACTAATATCTTCACCTACTGGGAAGAAAAAAGTAGGGAAGGTTTTACTGAATTTGGTTCTAACCTCCCTGGCATCTTGAAAGAAGCTATTGTCATCAAGATTTATATGCTTGAGCTTTACTGAGGCAATGGCGCTATCCCTTGCCCCTGTAAGTATTGCAAATGCGATTAAGGCGCGATTGCGCTGTTCAATTTCGGTATTAATTGGCATGAAGTTGATGACGTGCCTGATTTGTTCTAGTGTTGGGGCTTTCTGCGTACGCCTGGCAGTAGCCACCTGCATATCTTTACCGGAAGCATTGAAATACTCGGCATCAGAATATTGAATGCGAGACTTATAGCCTGGCTCACGTGCCAGCCACTCAAAGAACCGTTTTAAATGGGTAAAGCTAGTGTGTAAAGTGGACTTACTTAGCTTTGCATCTTTTTGCTGACTTTTTTGCTCTGTCAAATACTTTTTAAACCCCACGGCTTGCTGGTGATGAAATAGCCTAAAGTCTCGGTTATTAGTATATGTCTCGAATCTTGCTAATGCCTTGGCTACCCCATCAATAGTCGGTTCACTTTGCCGCATAGCCTCTTTAAGAAACTCGAAGTATTTGTGCTTGATTCTCTCATTATTAGGATGGTGTTTTGACATGGTTTTTTGCTCCTATCTGAAGTCACTGTTTACGGAGGGCTCATGGCTCTCAACTATGTGTAAATGTGGCAGCGGTAGTGCAAAGCCAAATTGATCTGAAAATTGCTTTATTTTGGACATGCTAATGCGCCTATACATCATCGTTTCGCATGCTGGGCAGATCGCAATAAGGTTGCCTGTTTTTGAATTAATAGGTTGATACTCCACCATTCCGGCGGCAGGTTCTTTTGGTGATTTGCAACGCATACAAAACAATTCATTTTGTTTGCATGGCTGCTTATTCTTAACCCGTTGTTTCGCGTGGAATGCGTTTAAGTCGCTCCCTAAAATCATTATTGGCCGTTTGTTGTCACAAGTCTGCAACCCTACCCTTATCCAGTTCCTAACGGTATTTTTGCCTACTCCGTATAAATCAGCGGTTTCATCCACTTTGTAGCAGCGATGAACTTTAGCCAAGCGAGGGTTTTGATGACGTTTTGCCATAAGCCTTTTTCTCCAGAGTAAGGCTTTAATTGGCTGCTGCTAGAGCTTTGCGTAGTTCACCTACATTCCAGCATGTGGTTCTAGGGGATAGCTTGCGTGGCGCAGGTATACGTTTCTGTTTTACGCCACGCCATACACTAGCTGGTGAACAGGCATAGAGTGCTTGGACAATGGGCAGCCTCACATTGGCAGAATCAGGTAATACATCGAAGTGTTTGAGAGCTTCAGGGATATTGGATTGTTGCATAAGATTGATCTCCATTTAAGACGGCGTCATGCTGTCTATGGCTTTACATCTTATGCATAAAAAAACCCCTGAATAGCTAGGTAAGGCTGGGTGTGTTTGTTAATAATCAGGTGGGTATGTTATCCAAAAGTCCCACGGAATAAAGACTTATAAGGGTAGGTAAGTTATTTTAAATTTATTTATTGTGTTCGTGCTGCGCCACCTATTTTATCCCAATTTGCTACTATTGAAATTCGTTCCTTTGCTTCATTTGACAAGCTTGTATTGCTGTCTAGCCATTCCCTAATCCGTGTTTTAGGTTTACCTTTTCCTTGGGTTTTTGAAACTACCTGCCATGCTTGCACTGCTATATCTAGCTCAGGTGGATATGTGGTATTAGCTTTGTCGAATATTTGGGCCACTTTTTCCTCACTTATTTCATCCAAATTCGTTACACGGCGCTTCAATTCCTCCGGTATTTCCCAATTAACCGACATAGCCCATTCTGCAAACTTCGGAATATTTATTTCGCAATAAGCAATTCCATTCATGCTTAAAGTCTTTGGGTTGGCATCAATTTTCAAGTAATTTGCACTTATTACATCTAGCCTATCCTTGAAATCCTGGCCCTCATGATTAACAAATGAACCTCCAGCCATCCAATCACTGGAGCTTCTTGTTACCTCATCAGGATTTATATCAAACGACAATGCAACAACCTGCCACACCTTTGCATCCTCAATTAAGTTCCACTTGCTCCAATTCGGTTTTCTGGTTTTCATTTGCGCACCTTTACGCTCCTAATTAAGAAGCCACCCCAGCTAGGGAAGGAGGCCTAGCCTTCGCCCGTCTATCCTTTACCATTATATCTTTCTCAAGGGTTACCTTGGTTACGGGGCTGTTTGCTTTAATCTTATTATCTTTGCCCCAGCTTTTAGCTCATCAAGGTAATCAGCCCATTGTTGCATCATAGTTTTGCGTTGCTCAATAAATTTGGTTCGGTTATAGGCTGCTCCCAATGCATCGGGTACATTATGCGCTAGCTGGTGCTCAATGATGTGCGGATCAATTTCCAGGCGTTCATGCAGGATAGTTCGTGCCATTGCTCTAAATCCATGCCCTGTAATTTGTGTCTTTGTGTCATAGCCCATTCGCTTTAATGCCGCATTGATTGCAGCCTCGCTCATAGGCATTTTAGGGTCATGTCCACCCATAAATACATATTCTCCATGACCGGATAACGGCTGAATAGATTTTAATATCTCAATGGCTTGGGTTGATAAAGGTACAAGGTGATCTGTTTTAGTTTTGCTTACTTTATAACGCCATTCACCAGCATCTAGGTCTATATCTGCCCATTTAGCCTTGCGTAGCTCACTAGGACGTACAAAAACCAGCGGGGCTAGGCATAGGGCGCTTTGAACGGTAAACGTGCCCTTAAAGCCGTCTATTGCACGTAACAACTCTGCTACGTCTTTAGGCTCCGTGAAGGCTGCCATGTGCTTTGTCGTGATAGCGGGCAATGCACCCCTTAGATCAGCGGTTACATCACGGATAGCGCGGCCATGTTGCACTGCATACCTAAAAACCTGCCCAGCCGTTTGTAATGTCCTGTGGGCAGTTTCAAGCTTACCTAGTTTTTCAATACGTTTGATTGCTGTTAATACTTCAGGCGCGGTTATATCTGCTACTGGCCTTTTACCTATCCAAGGGAATAGATAAAGCTCGAAACGCCTGATTACTTTATCTCTATGGCCATCTGATTTATTAGCCATATGCGAGCTTACCCACTCACGTGCAACAACTTCAAAGCTATTTGCAGTGTTGCCATGCTTAGCGGCTTTTACAGCTTTGCGGTTCTCGCTCGGGTCTAGTTCTGCGGCTAATAATTTACGTGCATCGTCTCTATCACTCCTGGCCTTTGTAAGGGTTACGTCAGGGTAAGCCCCTAAGGCCAGTGTTTTTCTTTTGCCCTGAAAGCGATAATCAAAGCGCCAAAGTTTGCCGCCAGCAGATTGAACTAATAAATACATGCCTCTTTCATCTGCCATTTTGTAAGGTTTGGCTTTTGGTTTGGCATTCCGTATGGCGGCATCGGTAAGCATTTGACGGTATCTCACTCTCGCTCTGACGGTATACCGTAACTTATACCGTCAATCATGACGGTATGTCAAGAAACAAATTGGTACGCCATGATCCTATAAATCAAGCTTTAATGGCTTATACACCGATATTTTGAGATGGTTTGATGCGACATGAAACAGGAGAATGGTGCCGATGACCGGAATCGAACTGGTGACCTTCGCATTACGAATGCGCTGCTCTACCAACTGAGCTACACCGGCAACGGCGTGGATTATAAAGCTTTAGCGCTGCTGCGGCAAACTGCCTAGCGCCTGTCAGAATAACCGGCAACACCCATCATCAAACGCGTCAGCCCGTATGCCAACCATGATAAAAAGCGCTTGAGTAAATGTCCATGTTGCCACGCATCCCAAGTGACCTGCTGTGCACCTGAATCCATAGCTTGCTGTAAATCCACGCTGAGTTCAGTCGCGAAACCAATATCATTGACCACGACATTTGCCTCACGCGCCAGCAAAAAACTCATCGGATCGATATTAGATGAGCCTACCGTGGCCCAGCGCCGGTCTATGACTGCAACCTTGCTGTGCATAAAACTCTTTTGATATTCATAAATCTCGATGCCATGACGAAGCAAAGAGCTGTACATCGCATGAGAAGCAAAATCCAGTAACCTGTACTCGACCCTAGCCTGCAGCAGTAACACTACTCTGATACCTCGCCTGGCCGCCTTACGCAAGGCATGGCGAAAGCGAATGCCCGGCAAAAAATAGGCACAGGCGATAACAATCTCGGTCGTGGCATTTTCCATGGCCGTCAGGTATGCCTGCTCAATATCGTAGCGATGCCACAAGTTGTCACGCACAACAAAGGCTGCCCACATGCTGCCAGCTGCCGGTAACAATTTGGGGGGATGTTCGATAAAATGCGTTTTTTGCAGATAAGCCCAGCACACCCGCCGCCACAATGTAGCTGCACTATGTTTTATTACCGACAGCAGAGGGCCTTGTACACAGACTGCATAATCAACTCGCGGTGACACATGCCCCGGCGTATTGTAGTCGTCGATGATGTTGATTCCACCCACAAAAGCACAGGCGTCATCTATCACCACCAGCTTACGGTGCATACGGCGTAGGCGCTTACGTTTGAGTGTCCATGGCGAAATCTTGGGGCGGAAAAATTGCACTTCAATGCCTGAGTCGACCAGCTCACGTATGTAAGCCTTAGGCAAATCCTTGCTGCCAAAACCATCAAGCAGCAGGTAAACCCTGACTCCCCGTGCTACTGCACGCTTCAGCGCCGCACCGATACGAAGCCCGATATCATCTAGCTCATAGATATAAGTCTGTAGATGAATCTCGTGCGATGCCTGATCTATGGCCGCCTCCAGAGCAGGGAAATATTCTGTGCCATTACGCAGCAGGCTGACTTGATTGGCGGCGATCAGGTTTGTCATCGGGAAAGCGTCACTGACAAGGCAACATGGTCAGAGACTTTGGCAAACTGCGTCCCCGCATGCACCTCCGCATGGTCTACGTGTAAACCTCGCACGTAGATACGATCCAGTCGCAACATAGGAAACACGGATGGAAAGCTGCGCGCAGATTTACCTGCATGGTGTTCGAATGCCTCATGCAGGTGTAAGCCTTTGGTTAGCTCCCGCCCGGCACTCATGCCCCAATCGTTGAAATCACCAGCGATGATTAATGGCGCATCCAGCGGCACATGCCGTTCAATCAGGCCGCGCAAGGCAGAAATCTGGCTGCGCCTCCAGCGTTTGAATAACCCCAGATGCACACAAATACAGTGCAGATTCTGCTGCCAGCCCGGCACTTGCAGCTCGCAATACAACATGCCGCGCTGCTCACTGGCATGGGCCGAGATATCCTCGTTAGTGACCTTAACAATTGGGAATTTGGAAAGCAGCGCATTGCCATGATGCCCAGCTGGATAAACTGAATTCTTGCCGTAAGCATGATCCGGCCACACGGTTTCGGCCAGAAACTGCGCCTGGCCTTGCTCAGGCCAATTATCGAAACGCTGGCTGTGCCTGATATGCTGACCGCGCACTTCCTGCAGGAAGACTATATCCGCATGCAGCTTGCGGATCAGCTCGCGTTGCTCATGCAGCGCAAAACGGGCGTTAAAGCTAGTGACGCCTTTGTGGATGTTAAACGTGGCTATACGTATTGTTTTGTTCACTTGTACATTTTACTGAATAGTGAACGATGCTCGCCAGCACTGATATATATGGGGGAAATCAGGAAGCAGCCAGCATCCTGTCGAGCGCAAGCTTGGCCAGCTTGGCTTCATCTGGCAGCACTTTGATCTGGTTGACTACGTTACCTTCTGCCAGGTTTTCCAGTGTCCAGGCCAAGTGCTGCGGATCGATACGCGCCATGGTCGAGCATTCACACACCACGTGCGACATAAACTGCACGACCTTGCCTTCCGGCTTCATTTTCTCTGCCAGCCGGTTCACCAGATTAAGCTCTGTACCCACCAGCCAGTGGGTACCGCTCGGTGCGGCGCCCACCGTCTTCAGGATGTATTCAGTAGAACCTACATAGTCAGATTGCAGACACACTTCATAGGGTGCCTCTGGATGGGAGATCACGATACCTTCGGGATGGTCGCGACGGAAATTGATGATGTTCTGCTCACGGAACATCTGGTGCACCGCGCAATGACCTTTCCACAGCAGGATTTTCGCATTTTTGATTTGCTCTTCGGTTAATCCGCCCATGGGTTGGTCAGGGTCCCATACTGGCATCTGCTCCAGTGGGATGCCCATCTTGTGGCCGCTCCAGCGACCGAGGTTCTGGTCAGGGAAGAATAATACTTTTTCGCGCTGGGCAAAGCTCCATTCCAGCATTTTGGTGGCATTGGTCGAGGTGCACACAATGCCGCCATGCTCACCGCAAAAAGCTTTCAGGTCTGCGGCTGAGTTGATATAGGTCAGCGGCGTGATCTCCTTGTCGAAATCCAGCACCTTGTTAAGTTCGCGGTAACTGCGTTCAACCTTTGCCAGGTTGGCCATATCGGCCATTGAGCAGCCTGCGGCAAGGTCAGGCAGCATGACGACCTGGTCTGGGCGCGACAGGATATCCGCCACCTCAGCCATGAAATGTACACCGAGAAAGACGATATATTCCGCATCCACATCGGCCGCGTGGCGCGATAGCTTGAGTGAATCGCCGGTGAAGTCAGCATGGCGATACACGCTCTCTTGCTGGTAATGATGACCAAGAATCACCAGCCGTTTGCCGAGCTTTTCGCGCGCCGCAATGATGCGCTCCTGGCAATCATCCTCAGCAGAATGCTGGTAACGTTCAAATTTAATCGGTGAAACTTGCATCTTTTATCCTACAGTTTTAGGTTGTTACGCTCACCCAATCGCTTGAGGGCATCTACGTTCGTCCAGGAAAATACTTTTTTCGCTGCCTCGCGCCAATCCACCCATTCATAGCGCACATGCTCATCAGGTGCGAGTTGGACAGCCAATGGTACGGGTAATTCCAAACCAAACTGGTGCTCAATATTCTCAGTCACGCCCGGCGCGTAGCGGTAGCGCCAATGCGGGTAAATCTCATAGACGTTGCTGGCTTGCCAATCCGTCAGTGCATATTGCGTAGCGTCAATACCGGTTTCTTCCATCACCTCACGGATCGCCGCGTCTATTGGCGTTTCCAATGCACCGCTGGCAAGCGCTTCCAGACTGCCTGTCACCGATTGCCAGAAACCTGCCTTATCTGCACGTTCCATGATCAGCACCTGCATATCAGTGGTATGAATCAGCACCAATACCGAAACCGGCCTTTTATATCCACTCATAGCATATGCCACTAATCACCCTCAAACTCAACCAGCGCATACATCTTGTGGCCTTTTTCCTCCAGCCTTTTACGGCCGCCAACGCTGATGAGGTCAATCACAAATGCACATTCCACCACCACGCCACCAAGCTTCTCGATCACGGCAATCGAAGCCAGCGCCGTACCACCGGTGGCAATCAGGTCATCCACCAGCAGAATGCGTTCGCCTTTATCTATCGCATCAGTGTGTATTTCAATACGGTCGCTACCATATTCCAGCTCGTAATCATGGCCTACTGTTTCCGCGGGCAACTTGCCTTGCTTGCGAATAGGCACGAAGCCCACGCCCAACTTGTAGGCCAGCGGTGCGCCTATCAGAAAACCGCGCGACTCCACGCCAACCACCTTGTCGATAGACTGATTCTCATAACGCTTGAACAGCTCGTCTATCGTCACCTTCAGCCCTAACGGGTCTTTCAGTAGCGTCGTGATGTCACGAAACTGAACACCCTGCTTAGGGTAGTGCGGAATCGTGCGAATTAAAGACTTTATAGTCATGAATTAGCAAATCGTAGTACAGCCAAATATGAGCCATAACCAAATGCAGTCAAGCTGGCAATGTACATACCTAGCGCCATCAATAAATAACAGCTATGACCAAAAAAGAATTTTTCGGTTTTGCCAATTTCATTAAGTAGCTTCAGCTGCGTCAGATATCCGAATAAAACAGACACTCCGCATAAAACCAAGCCCGATAAATAAGCCATCATGGGGCAGCTCATATCCACCATAGCCATATTTGGCCTGCCTGCTAAATTACCTAAGTAAGCCAGCAAAGCAACGGCTGCGCCGCCGTTAGCAAGAGCGGAAAACCGAAAAGCCTCAAGAGAAAGTGTAATGAGAGACTTATAGGTCTCCAGCCAATGCTCCTGAGTTATGTTTTCCGCCATTTCTAATTATCCGGCAGCGTTCTGCTGCCTTACTCGAATATGAAGTTCTCTGAGCTGCTTCTCATCAACCTCATTCGGCGCATTCGTCATCAGGCACTGCGCGCGCTGGGTCTTGGGGAATGCGATCACGTCGCGGATAGACTCGGCACCGGCCATCAGTGTCACTAGGCGATCAAGACCAAAGGCCAAGCCGCCATGCGGAGGCGCGCCGTATTGCAGGGCATCGAGCAGGAAGCCGAACTTCTCCTGCGCTTCTTCCTTGCTGATATTGAGCGCGTCGAACACCTTGGACTGCACTTCCTGCGTATGGATACGCACCGAGCCGCCACCGACCTCCCAGCCGTTCAGCACCATATCGTAAGCCTTGGAGAGGCAAGCCGCAGGATTATTGACTAATAAATCTTCGTGGCCATCCTTGGGCGCGGTGAACGGGTGATGCAGCGCAGCCCAGCGGTTGTTCTCCTCGTCGTGCTCGAACATGGGGAAATCCACCACCCACAACGGCGCCCAGGCGCGGCCATCAAGATGGCCTTTTTCGTGGCCAATCTTGGTACGCAGGGCGCCCAGCGCTTCATTGACCACCTTGGCCTTATCAGCGCCGAAGAAGACGATATCGCCATTCTGTGCACCGGTCTGGTCAATCACCGCCTGCAACGCAGCCACATGGATATTCTTGACGATAGGCGATTGCAGGCCTTCTTCGTTGAGCTTGGTGACATCGTTGATCTTGATGTAAGCCAAGCCTTTGGCGCCGTAGATCTTGACAAACTCGGTGTAGGCATCGATTTCGGAACGGCTGATAGCCGCACCATTAGGCACACGCAAGGCAGCAACACGGCCGCCTATCATATTGGCCGCACCGGAGAACACCTTGAAGTCGACATCCTTCATGACATCGGTCAATTCGGTGATCTCAAGTGTGACGCGCATATCGGGCTTGTCTGAGCCGTATTTTTTCATAGCCACGCTGTAAGGCATGCGCGGGAACTTGGCTGGCAACTCTACGCCTTGCACTGCCTTGAACATCTGCCGGATCATCTCTTCGACGATGTTCATGATCTCTTCTTCGCCTAGGAAAGAAGTCTCGATATCCACTTGGGTGAATTCAGGCTGGCGGTCAGCGCGCAAATCTTCATCACGGAAGCACTTGGTGATCTGAAAGTAGCGGTCGAAACCTGACACCATGAGCAGCTGCTTGAATAACTGCGGCGATTGCGGCAAGGCAAAGAATTGCCCGGCATGCACGCGGGATGGCACCAGGTAATCACGTGCACCTTCTGGCGTAGAACGCGTCAGCATGGGTGTTTCAACTTCGATAAAACCGTTGGTATCGAGGTAATCACGCAAGGTTTTAGCAACGCGATAGCGCAACATCAGGTTCTTCTGCATGGCCGGGCGACGCAGATCGATATAGCGGTGCTCCAGACGTACAGTCTCAGTCAGGTTCTCGTCATCGAGCATGAAAGGTGGCGTCAATGACGGGTTGAGAATCTCAATCTCGCTGGCCAGCATCTCTACCTCACCCGTAGGAATGTTGGGATTCACCGTGCCCTCAGGCCGTGCACGTACTTTGCATACGATTTTGAGTACGAACTCATTGCGCACCGACTCAGCAATGGCAAAGGCCTCCTTGGTATCGGGATCAATGACGATCTGCGCCATGCCTTCGCGGTCGCGCAGGTCGATGAAAATCACACCGCCATGGTCACGACGACGATGCGCCCAGCCACAAAGGGTAACGGTTTGGCCAATATGTTGACGGTTCAGGTGACCGCAGTAATGAGTACGCATATGCTAATTTCTTGTAGTTTTAAGGATTTAAGAAGATTGAAACGGATTAATGAAGATGGGCTTTACCATTGGGCGCAACCACCCCCATGGAAATAATATATTTAAGTGCCGCGTCTACGCTCATATCCAGCTCGATCACGTCTGCTTTTGGCATCATGAGAAAGAAACCGGAGGTCGGGTTAGGTGTCGTGGGTACATAGACGCTGACATAATCGCCTTGCAGGTGATTTGCTACATCCCCACCCGGCAAGCCAGTCATAAAGGCTATCGTCCAACTGCCTTGGCGCGGGTATTGAACCAGCAATGCTTTGCGGAACGCATGCCCCGAATCGGAAAACAAGGTATCACTGACCTGCTTCACACTGGAATAGATGGATTTCACCACTGGGACACGCGACAACAGGTTTTCCCAGATCAGGATTAATTGTTTACCAAAGAAATTGGTAGCAATCAGTCCGGTAACAAAAATAATCAGCAAAGTCACCACGGCACCGACACCCGGCAATGCACGTCCAAAAACGGCCTCAGGTCGCCATTCCATAGGCAGTAATAACAGGCTGCGATCCATGATGCTAATCAGGGTAGTCAGCACCCAGACCGTGATAAACAAGGGCACGAGCACCAGCAGGCCGGTGATGAAATATTTTTTCATGAATTAAACGATAACCTTGAATTAATGGCAGGCGCAGCCGGTACCACAGGCAGCCGGGGCTTCTTCAGCTTTCTTCTCGGCTGCCGGCTTGGCACCGCCGCCCTTGAAGTCGGTCGCATACCAGCCGCTGCCATTGAGCTGGAAGCTCGGGGCCGAGACTTGTTTGGCAAAGGTTTCTTTGGCGCATTGCGGGCAAATCGTGAGGTTAGGCTCACTTATTTTGCGCATGACTTCGCTCTTGAAGCCGCAACTCGTGCATTGGTAATCATAAATAGGCATAGAGAACCTCCTAAAAAACGAGATTATACCCGAATGGGCTTCCAAACATATTGTGATTAGCAGCGGAATATCAAGTGCTTATGATGTTTTGACTGATATTTTGGCGTGAAGTAATGTTTCGAACTCTTCGATAGGCAAAGGCTTGCTGAACAAGTAGCCCTGATAGGCATGGCAGCCATGGCTGGCAAGAAATTGCCGCTGTTCTTCCGTCTCCACACCCTCGGCAATAACCGCTAGCCCGAGACTTTGCCCCAGGGCGACGATAGTACGGGCGATTGCCGCATCATTTGGATCTGTCAGCACATCACGGACAAAAGACTGGTCGATTTTCAACTGGCCCAGTGGCAGGCGCTTCAAATAGGAGAGCGATGAATAGCCTGTACCAAAATCATCCAGCGAGAAACTAACTCCTTTGGCCTTGAGTGCAGTCATTTTCTCGATGATGTCTTCAAGATCGTCCACCAGCAGGCTCTCCGTCAATTCCAACTTGAGTCTGTGTGGATTGGCCCCGCTATCATCCAGTGCCTGCGTGACTCGTTCGACAAAATCGTGCTGGCGGTACTGGTGAACGCTGACATTCACGGCTAAGCTCAGGCCGGATGTCTCAGCTTTATCTGCCCACTTTTGCAATTGCACACAAGCGGTTTCCAGTACCCATTGCCCTAATGGCAAAATGAGGCCCGTATCCTCGGCCAACGGAATGAACTCTGCTGGCGATACCATTCCACGTTCCGGATGCTTCCAGCGAATGAGCGCCTCGGCTCCCGTAAACAGATCCTCTCCTTCAATCTGAGGTTGGTAATAAAGGGAGAACTCCCGGTTGCGCAAAGCCTGACGCAGGCTTTCCTCCATCGCTACTCGTTCACTGACTGCCGTTTGCATCTTCGGATCAAAGAAACGCATGGTATTACGGCCCTGGGCCTTGGATTGATACATGGCAAGGTCTGCGCGTTTTAATAGCTCTTCAACTGGTACGCGCTCATCACTGAAAAGAGCAATGCCTATGCTGGGGGTACTATGATGCTCATAAGTGTCTAGCTGGTAGGGCTCAACAAAGCTGGTAAGAATACGCTCGCCGACAATCTTTGCTTCATTGGCAGCCTCCTGTGGGTTTTCACTCAGTTCTGTCAGCATTACCAGAAACTCATCGCCACCCAGCCTGGCCACCGTATTGTGTTCCCGCACTGAAGCGCTGAGGCGCCCGGCCACTTGCTGTAATAACAGATCGCCTTTGTCATGCCCCTGAGTGTCATTGAGTACTTTGAAATTATCCAGATCAATGAATAACAGGGCGCCGTGCATATGGTTACGCGCATTGAAAGCCAGCGCATGTTTCAGCCTGTCCAACAGAAGCCGCCTGTTGGGCAACTGCGTCAGATGGTCGTAAAAAGCCAGCTGCCTGATTTCTTCCTCAGCCATCTTACGTTCGGTGATCTCGCGCTCAATCGACACCCAATGCGTGTACCAGCCACTGGCATCTGCCACTGGAACGATATCCAGCTCGATCCAGAACTCCTCGCCACTTTTAGTGTAGTTGATTAACTCAGCGCGCACTGGCTCCCACTTTTCCAGGGCAGCACGAATACGGTCAAGCTCACTACGCTGGGTTTTCTCACCCTGCAGAATACGGGGGGTTTTGCCTATCACTTCGTCACGTGTATAACCGGTGCGCCGTTCAAAGGCATCATTGACGAAGAGGATACGTGGGCCGGGCTCATCAATTGGTTCGGCTTCCGTAATCAGGACGATATCGTTCAAGCGGGAGATACTAGTCTCAAGCAGCTTAAGGTTCTGCTGGGACTTATGCCGCTCAATCGCGATACCAACGACATGTGAACAGGAACCAACCAGCTCAAGCTCACTCGCGCTGGGCGTATATGGCACATGAGAGTAAACAGCAAAAGTCCCCAGTACTTTGTTGGCGCTGGAAAGAATTGGGATTGACCAGCAAGAAGCCAAACCATACTTTAATGCAAGGTCACGATAATCTACCCACAACGGATCATTGGCGATATCACTCACAATCACATTCTTTCCTGTGAAAGCCGCAGTTCCACAGGAGCCTACGTTAGGGCCAATCATTACCCCCTCTAGTGCTTGCATGTACTCTGCGGGCAGTTTCTCTGCAACACCGTTCCCAAGATGCTTGCCCTCCTCATCGAGCATCAGTACGGAGCACAGCACCGCAGGATATTGTTCCTCCACCAGTTGGACAGCGGCTTTTAGCACCTCTTGCAGGCCGGCGCCGCTGGCAATACTCTCCAGAATTGCATTCTGTTCACGCTTGAATGTCTCTAAACGATGACGCTCTGTAATATCCTGCACCGTCCCGGATAATACCAGCGGTGCACCGCTGTCATCCCTGCTTAACTCCCCCAATTCCAGAATATGTTTTACGCTGCCGTCTTTAAGTATGATGCGATGTTCAATATGCATTGGACCTGCACCACTCAGAACTCGCTCACGCTCCGCCAGGAATTTCTTGCTGTCGTCCGGATGCAGAAATGCGAGAAAAGCCTCGAAGTTCTCTCCAAATTCTTCATGCTCAATGGCGAATATACGATAAACCTCCTCAGACCAAAGCAGACGATTTTCCTGAATATTCAGCTCCCAGCTACCAACCTGTGCAATGCGCTGGGCTTGATTGAGATGTTCAGCCTGATAACGCAGAAGCAGATTAATACGATCCCGTTCAGCGGCCATACTCACTAGCTGGAAACTTTGGCGCCTCAGCTCTAGCTGCGCCATCACTTCAGCTGCCAGAATCTGCAGGGCCTCACTTTGTTCTTTGGTCAATGATCTAGGCACGCGATCCATCACCGCCAGCGTACCTATGGCAAAACCTTCAGGCGAAATTAACGGCATACCCGCGTAAAAGCGCAGGCCATGATCCTCGATAACCTGCGGGTAAGTACGGAACATAGGATGTACTTTGGCATCGTAAACCAGAAATAACTCACTCTGGTTGATGGCCTGGGCACAGAAAGCGATGCTACGGTCGGTCTCACGAATCTGCAGCCCAACTGTGGATTTGAACCACTGGCGACGCTCGTCAACAAAAGTGATGGTCGCCATCGGTGTCTTACAGATATTTGCAGCAAGTTTAGCCAGCCGATCAAACGCTACTTCTGGAGGGGTATCCAGAATCTCATAAGACCGCAGATCGTGTATCCGAGCTGGCTCATCAGTGTTGGGTATTTTCATTTGTAGCCATCAATTTCTAGAAGCTGTATGAGTAGGCAACTAATATTTAGTTTACACCTAGTAGCTGAAAATAATACGGCCATGCATAGCATGGCCGTATAGGTCAGAAAAGCTTGATCTAATGCTGGTTAAGACGCAGCGACTTCAGCGATCGGTATGATCTTCTTTGGCGTGTATTGCGGCATCTGGTGGAAGTTAAGATAGCGATAAATGCTATCAGCATTCTGGCTTAATTTGCCACCCACAATGTCGAGGTACTCCTGTACTGAGGGCATGCGACCCAGCACTGAACACACCGCAGCCAATTCGGCCGACCCCAGATAGACCCGTGCATCACGCCCCATACGGTTATCGAAATTACGTGTGCTGGTAGAAAACACCGTGGCCTTATCCGCTACTCGCGCCTGGTTGCCCATACACAGCGAACAACCCGGGATCTCAGTACGTGCACCGGCACGGCCGAATATCGAATAGATACCCTCTTCGCGCAGTTGCTCTTCATCCATACGCGTCGGCGGTGCTATCCACAAGCGTGTTGGGATCAGTCCAGCATCTTCCAACACCCTGCCAGCGGCACGATAGTGACCGATATTGGTCATGCAACTACCAATAAAGACTTCATCAATCTTATCGCCCACCACGGCAGATAGTGGCTTGATATCATCAGGGTCGTTAGGGCACGCGACCAGCGGCTCCTTGATCTGATTCAGGTCGATCTCCAGTATGTAGGCATATTCAGCATCGGCATCCGGCTCCAGCAATTTGGGATCGGCCAGCCACGCCTGCATGGCCTCAATACGGCGGCGCAAGGTACGCGTATCTTCGTAGCCTATCTCTATGAGATTTTCCAGCAGCGCGATATTGGAGCTTAAGTATTCAATCACCGGCTCCTTATTCAGTCGCACGGTACAGCCATTAGCTGAACGTTCGGCCGAGGCATCAGCAAACTCGAAAGCCTGCTCCACCTTGAGGTCAGGCAGGCCTTCAATTTCCAGAATGCGGCCATTGAATACATTCTTCTTGCCCTGCTTACCTACTGTCATTTGGCCATCCTGGATGGCAGCGTAGGGAATCGCATTAACCAGATCGCGTAAGGTAATGCCAGGCTGCATCTTGCCTTTGAAACGCACCAGCACAGATTCCGGCATATCCAGGGGCATGGCGCCCATGGCCGCGGCAAAAGCTACCAGACCAGAACCTGCCGGGAATGAGATGCCGATAGGAAAACGTGTATGTGAATCACCGCCGGTACCAACAGTATCTGGCAGTAGCATACGGTTAAGCCAGGAGTGGATGATACCGTCGCCCGGGCGCAGCACTACGCCACCACGGCCAGCCATGAAGTCTGGCAGGCTATGCTGCAGCTTAATATCCACCGGCTTTGGGTAGGCTGCGGTATGGCAGAAGCTTTGCATCACGAGGTCAGCGGAGAATCCAAGGCAAGCCAACTCTTTGAGCTCGTCACGCGTCATCGCGCCAGTGGTGTCCTGTGAGCCGACCGTGGTAGTTTTCGGTTCGCAGTAGGTGCCAGGACGTATACCTGTACCTTCCGGCAAGCCGCAAGCACGGCCAACCATCTTTTGTGCCAGCGTGTAGCCACGGCCTGAATCAGTCACCGGATCCGGCTGGATGAATAAATCTGTAGGCGGCAGGCCCAACGATTGGCGTGCCTTAGTGGTTAAGCCGCGGCCGATAATCAAGGGAATGCGGCCGCCAGCGCGCACTTCATCCGGCATAGTCAGTGGTGCCAGCTCAAAACTGCTGATGGTTTCGCCAGCAACATTGGTAACCTTGCCTGCATAAGGATGAATCGTAATCACATCGCCCATATTCATCTTTTGCACGTCACACTGGATGGGCAATGCCCCGGAGTCTTCCGCGGTGTTAAAGAAGATAGGCGCAATCTTGCCGCCGAGCACGATGCCCGCAGTGCGCTTATTGGGGATATGCGGGATGTCTTCACCCATGTACCACTGCACGGAATTAATTGCGGATTTACGCGAAGAACCGGTACCGACAATATCACCGACATAAGCCAGTGGCAGGCCTTTCTTCTTCAGCTCTTCAATTTTGGCCAAGCCTTCCGGCATCTTGCTCACCAGCATGGCCTTGGCATGTACCGGGATATCAGGACGCGACCAGGCTTCCTGCGCAGGGGAAAGGTCATCAGTATTAGTTTCGCCAGGCACCTTAAATACCACACACTGGATTTTCTCAGGCATGACAGGGCGTGAAGTGAACCACTCGGCATCAGCCCAGGACTGCACCAGTTTTTTAGCGGCGGCATTACCAGCCTTGGCTTTCAGCTCGACATCGTGGAAAGCATCGAACATGAGAATGGTGTGTGACAGTGTCGTTACTACTGCATCCGCCAAGTCCCCATCAAGCAAAGCCACCAGCACTGGTACGTTGTAACCACCGAGCATGGTACCCAGCAATTCAACAGCCTTGTGCCGAGTCAGCAGCGGCGAAACCGCTGCACCATTTGCAATATCAGCAAGAAAAGCAGCTTTTACGTAGGCCGCCTGGTCAACACCAGCAGGTACGCGATTTTCCAACAAATCCAGCAACAGGGTCTCTTCACCAGCGGGTGGGCTCTTCAGCAAATCCACCAGCTGGGCAGTCTGTTCAGGATTAAGCGGCAAAGGCGGCAAACCAAGCGCTGAGCGCTCGGCGCAATGATCACGGTAGGCAGTTAACATGTTGTCCCAGGTCTAAAACTTAAATGAATTGATACTTCCGCTCTGATGTATCAGCTATAGCTCTGATTCATCGGTGTACGAATTTGTTGCAATATGGTGGTGGAAAGCTCCTCAATCGAGCGTTTGGTTGAGTCTATCCAAGTCACACCACTGTGCTTCATGAGGTCTTCTGCCTTGCGAATCTCTTGGCGGCAGTTGTCCAGTGAAGCATAAAAACTATCCGGGCGACGTTCGCTGCGAACAGCATGCAGCCTCTCTGCGCTGATGGTCAGCCCGAATAATTTTTCCGGGAAATTCTCCAATACCGCAGGCAAAGTACCGCGTTCAAAATCCTCTGGAATCAAGGGATAATTAGCAGCTTTTATGCCAAACTGCATCGCCATGTAGAGACTGGTCGGCGTTTTACCGCAACGGGATACGCCTATCAGGATTACTTGCGCTTCTTCCAGCCCCGCTTCCGTCATGCCGTCGTCATGGCCCAGCGTAAAATTGATGGCCTCTATACGTTCATGGTAGCTGGTACCCATCGTACTATGGGCAATACCAGCACCAGTTAGCGGCTCCTGTTTAAGCTCGACCCCGAGCGGGTCGATGAATACCGAGAACAAGTCGATGAAGTAGGCATCAGTTTTCTTCAACTGGTTACGCAACTGGATATTGCCCAAAGACATTACCACCACCGGCCGCTCACAATCATCACGCTTGGCCTTCTCGATTTCGAGGGCGGCTTCTTTTACCTTTTGCTCTGAATTGGTAAAAGGTAACCGTATCTGGCGAAAAGTGGTTTCGGGAAAATGCGCAAGCAATTGCCCTAGCGACTGCGCAGTAATCCCGGTGCCGTCAGACACAAAATAGACCGTACGATGATGCATTTTAGTCTTTCAGCTATTTGGCCTTGGCAGCTTTACTCAGGCGCTGCCAGGTTTTCACCACAGTGTCAGGGTTGAGCGATATGGATTGTATGCCCTCTTCCACCAGCCATTCGGCAAAGTCCGGATGGTCTGATGGCCCTTGGCCGCAGATACCTACGTACTTATTGAGGCGATTGGCGGTACTGATAGCCATCTTCAGCAGCACCTTGACGGCCGGATCACGCTCATCAAAGCCATGAGCCATCAGGCCGGAATCACGGTCCATACCAAGTGACAACTGGGTAAGGTCGTTGGAGCCGATGGAGAAGCCATCGAAATATTCGAGGAACTCTTCTGCCAGCAAGGCATTGGATGGAATTTCGCACATCATGATGAGACGCAAACCGTTCTCACCGCGCTTCAAACCATTGCGCTCGAGAATATCAATGACTGCACGCGCTTCACTCAAAGTACGCACGAAAGGAATCATGAGCTCAACATTGGTCAGGCCAATTTCTTCGCGTACTTTGTGCATGGCTAGGCATTCCAACTCGAAACAATCGCGGAAATCCTCGGCGATATAGCGCGCTGCGCCGCGGAAACCCAGCATGGGGTTTTCTTCATCCGGCTCGTAGATATCACCGCCAATGAGCTTTTTATACTCATTGGATTTGAAGTCGGACATACGAGCAATCACCGGCTTGGGCCAGAATGCAGCACCAATCGTCGCCACCCCCTCAGCCAACTTGTCGATATAGAACTGGCGTGGGCTGGAGTAACCGCGAGCACGGTCGACCACTTCCAATTGCATGGCAGCCGGCAGGCGTGCCGCATTGAGGATAGCCTTGGGGTGTATGCCTATCATGTTGTTAATCACGAATTCCAGCCGCGCCAGGCCAACACCATCGTTAGGGATTTGCGCAAAGCTGAACGCCATATCCGGGTTACCGACGTTCATCATGATTTTGACTGGGGCCTTGGTCAGCGCGGCTTCTGCTTCCTTGGTCACGCTGTATTCCAGCGCACCTTCGTAGACATGGCCGGTTTCGCCCTCGGCACAGGAGACCGTGACGATATCGCCTTCGGTGAGGATTTCAGTCGCGTTACCGCTCCCTACAATCGCGGGAATGCCCAGCTCACGGGCAATGATCGCCGCATGGCAGGTACGGCCGCCACGATTGGTCACCAGCGCGGAGGCTCGCTTCATGACGGGTTCCCAGTTCGGGTCTGTCATATCCGCCACCAGCACGTCACCGGGCTGCACGGTATTCATTTCAGAGGCATGCTTGACGATACGTACCGGGCCCACGCCTATCTTCTGCGTCACGGCACGGCCAGTCACAATAGCCTCACCCTTGCCCTTGAGCAGGAATTTTTCTACCACGCCGCCAGTCTTTTCCTGCGACTTCACGGTCTCAGGGCGGGCTTGCAGGATGTACAACTTGCCGTCGGTGCCGTCCTTGCCCCACTCAATATCCATCGGGCAACCATAGTGCTGCTCGATAATCATGGCGAAGCGCGCCAGCTCCAAAATACCAGCATCGTCCAGCGAGTACTTGGAGCTGTCTTCCTTGGTGTTATCCACGGTATGCGTACTCTTGCCTGCTTCGTTGGCATTGCTGAATACCATCTTGATCAGCTTGGAGCCTATGGTGCGGCGCACGATAGCGGGCTTGCCTAGCGCCAGCAGCGGCTTATGCACATAGAATTCGTCAGGATTCACCGCGCCTTGCACCACGGTTTCACCCAGACCGTAGGAAGAGGTAATGAAGACCACATCCTTGAAGCCGGATTCGGTATCAATAGTGAACATCACGCCGGAGCTGCCGATATCACTGCGGCACATACGCTGAACGCCAGCCGAAAGTGCTACATCAGCGTGGACAAAACCCTTGTGTACGCGGTAAGAGATGGCGCGGTCGTTATAGAGGGATGCAAACACCTCCTTGATCGCATGCACAATATTGCCCAGGCCTTTAATGTTAAGGAAAGACTCTTGCTGGCCAGCAAAAGATGCATCCGGCAAATCTTCTGCGGTGGCTGAAGAACGCACGGCAAAGCTCACATGCTCACCCATATCTGAAGTTACGCGTTTGTAGTGCTCGGCAATCGCAGCCTCCAGCACTGCAGGGAATGGATGATCCATGATCCATTGGCGAATCTTGGCACCACAGACCGCCAGTGCATCTGTGTCATCAACATCCAGCGCATCCAGTTCATCGTTGATGCGTTTGTCCAGGCCACCATGCGCCAGGAACTCGCGGTAGGCATGCGCCGTGGTAGCAAAACCCGTGGGGACACGAACACCTTTAGCGGTCAATTGACTGATCATTTCCCCCAGTGAAGCGTTTTTACCGCCTACTGAAGGTACATCCGTGTTGCGTAAATTTTCAAAAGCAATAACATGCTGAGACATGCCGATTCCTCCAGTTTTTCCTCATGCATCGGCATACACGGGAAGGTTTGATTATCCCAAGATTGATTAGCGAATTACAGGCCGAACACACATGACCAAGAGATTTGGGCCACGTTCACTTCACTTTAAACTCAGGTCACAGCCTCTATAGTAATCGTTCCACTTTTGCCGCGCCACTGTGCAGGCCCAGTTTGGTGCACCGAGACGCCGTTGGAATCAACCGCAACGGTCACCGGCATATCTTTCACCTCAAATTCGTAGATGGCTTCCATACCCAAGTCAGCAAAGGCCACTACTCGTGCGGATTTGATGGCTTTGGCCACGAGATAAGCCGCACCACCTATGGCAATCAGGTAGACCGAACGATGCTGGCGAATGGAAGCAACCGTCTCAGGGCCGCGCTCAGCCTTGCCTATCATGCCCAGCAGACCAGTCTTATCCAGCATGAGATCGGTATATTTATCCATACGCGTTGCCGTGGTTGGGCCAGCAGGGCCTACCGCCTCGTCACGCACCGGGTCTACCGGGCCCACGTAATAGATGAAGCGATTGGTGAAATCAACGGGAAGCTTTTCGCCTTTGGTGAAGAACTCGGCAATACGTTTGTGTGCGGCATCGCGCCCAGTCAGCAACTTGCCGTTAAGTAGCAAGGTCTCACCCGGCTGCCAGCTCATCACTTCGTCGCGGGTGACCGTATCAAGATTAATGCGACGCGCTTCGGGGCTGGGTACCCAGTTCACCTTGGGCCAATCGTTGAGGTCTGGTGGATCAAGCTGTGCTGGGCCGCTGCCATCCAGCACAAAGTGGACGTGGCGTGTAGCGGCACAGTTAGGAATGATGGCGATAGGAAGCGAGGCAGCGTGCGTGGGGTAATGCAGGATTTTCACATCGAGCACCGTGCTCAAACCACCTAGACCTTGTGCACCTATGCCCAACGCGTTGACCTTGTTGTAAATCTCCAGTCGCAATTCCTCAATACGGTTGCTGGCTCCGCGCGCTTTCAGCTCGTGCATGTCTATCGGCGCCATCAGCGATTCCTTGGCCATCACCATGGCTTTTTCCGCGGTACCGCCTATGCCTATGCCCAGCATGCCCGGCGGGCACCAGCCAGCGCCCATGGTAGGCACGGT
>DATBRG010000014.1:0-23367 GCA_036560445.1 Methylophilaceae bacterium | reverse complement strand
AATCTGTATCAGCAGGTCTGCATCCTGTGGGCCGAGTTCGAACTGTCCATCTGACGAAAACTCTACCGTGAGCAGGGGGATGGAAAGATGATGGCGGAAGGTATTGTAATTATGCCGACGCCGCTGCCAGCCAGCTGGGTTGAAGTAACTGGTGACTGCCCAAAAAGGCTGGTCAGCCATAATGCTTAAGTAAAGTACGAGTCAGGTTTGATAGCCGGATTTTTTGCTGGCCGGTTTCGTCAAAATTAGTGCTATCCAACCATTGCAGAAAAGCTACTTGCATAGCAGGCCCTTCGCTATATAGGCTGTTTGAGTGGTTCAACACGGCAAAAATTGCCATGCATGGGCTTCAGTACAGGATAAGAGGGTATTTGCCAATCAGTGACTGGGTAGCCAATAAGCTGGCCTAGGTGATTTGTCGCATGCTGCATACAGGCGGCGGGATTGGAAATGGCTATCTCGCTCGCAGATGACACTTTTAGAAAGAGCCAGTAGTGATGAGGTTAAACAGAAAATATGCGCCTATTGCCATCATAAGGTATAGCGGCAGGTCACCTTTGGATATGCTACCGTCGGAAGCCGTAGTCAGCCAGCGGTTGAAGAAATACAACACGGCAAGTCCGATCGGGACAGAGATAAGCCCGGCAGGAGAGGACAGTATTTTTGCCAACAGCTGATTTAGCCAGCCATTATCACGGAAAATTTCTACTGACAGGCCGATGATGCCGATCAGCATCAGCAGCAAACGGCTAATAGCGATTATTGTATGTAGCAGGGAATCTGGACTTGTATCTTTACCCATCTTAATTTCCTTAGATAACTCGTATGGCTCGCTGGCCGCATTAAATTAAAACTAGCAGAATTCAGCGTCAAGGATAATATGGGCTGGCTGCCAGATATTTGGCAGGATCGACCGATTTGCCCTGGCGGCGGATTTCAAAATGCAGTTTTACGCTATCGGTATCGCTATTGCCCATCTCGGCGATCTTCTGGCCTTTAGTAACCTGCTGGCCCTCCTTGACTAGTATCTGGCTATTGTGGGCATAAACAGATAGATACGTCTTATTGTGCTTGATGATGACTAGTTTGCCATAGCCACGCAAGTCGGAACCACTGTAAATCACCTTGCCAGGAGCGGCTGCCAGCACTGCCTGCCCCTGTGTGCCAGCAATATCAATACCCTTGGCGCTGGCGGCATCGTTAAAACCAGCAACCACCTTGCCGTTGGCTGGCCATGCCCAGTCTATATTTTCATCATCATCGGCAGAGCCGCTATCAGTATTATCTGGTTTAGCTGAGTCAGCAGGTTTCGTGGCATCTGGCTTTGGGAGATCGGATTTACTAGTTGTGGTGACTTTAGCTACGGTGGCATCTACTGGTTTTGGCGCGTTGGCAGCTGCCAGTGCCTGCTCGCTATAGGGCTCACGCAGCGCTTTAGGTTCTTTCAAGAACGGGATGACACCGGAAACTGCGGGGCTCGTCGCTTGTGGACTGGCAGGTTGAGCCCCGGCGGGTTGTGGTCCGGGCTCTGTCTTTAATGGGGTGATAACGACATCCGAAGCAGCGCCAGCCTTGCCGTTGGCGGCATCCTTGGCAACTTTGTTGTCTGATTGTCTGATCCTGAGTTGTTGGCCCGGGTGTATCGTATATGGCGGGTCGATATTATTGGCTTGGGCTATTTCCTTGTAGTCATAGCCATACTCCAGGCCTATCGCATGCAGCGTATCGCCCTTTTTGACGGTATAAAGTTCCGGCCGCCAGTCTTTCTCTTTTGCTATTTCGGTAGGGTTGATCGCTGGCTGGGCCTGTACAGGTTTTTTCGCTGTATCCGATTTCTTGCTGGCTGGTGTCCGCTCAATGACTGGCGCAGGTTTGTTGGCGGCACAAGCTGCCAATAACAGGCAGGCCAGGCCAATAAAATAGGTACGGGTGGTTTTCATCAGTTGGTTCCGCCTAGCAGCGGTACAAACTTAACCGCCTCCAGCTTGGTTTGACGGTACTCTGTTGCAGTACGTTCAATGAGGTACAAGCTTTGTTCTTCCGTGCCAACAGGGATCACCATGCGGCCGCCAATAGCCAGTTGCAACAATAGTTCCTCCGGGATATGGCCGCTTGCTGCAGTCACGATGATGGCGTCAAAAGGTGCGAGTTCGGGTAAACCCATAGTGCCATCGGCGTGTTTCAGTTTGATATTGGCCATGCGTAGTTTGCGCAGGTGGTCACGTGCTTTCATCAGTAGCGGCCGGATGCGTTCTACCGAATAGATTTCCTTGGCTATCTTGGACAGCACAGCAGTCTGGTAACCACAGCCGGTGCCGATTTCCAGCACTTTATTCAGGCTGCCACCGCCCCGCAGGATTTCTGACATGCGAGCGACAACATAGGGTTGCGAAATGGTTTGCCCATAGTTAATAGGTAACGAAACGTCTTCGTATGCACGTATCGACAATGCTTCGTCCAGAAAGATGTGGCGCGGTATCTCGTTCATGGCGGCGAGTACTACTTCATCACGAATCCCCTGCTCACGCAGACGCGCCAGCATGCGCTCGCGCGTGCGTTGTGAGGTCATGCCTATGCCGCCTAGTACTCTGCTCATTTTCCTAACCAGTCCGTCAACTGTTCGATCTGCTTGTGCTGCGTGAGGTCTACCTGCAGTGGTGTCAGCGAAATCTGCTTGTGCTCCACTGCGTAAAAGTCTGTGCCTGGCCCTGCGTCTTGTGCACTGCCAGCCGCGCCTACCCAGTAGACAGTCTCGCCGCGTGGCGTATTGGATTTGATCACGGGTTCTGCTTTATGGCGCTTGCCCAGGCGGGTCACCACCATACCCTTTATTTCCGTCTGTGGCACATCGGGTACATTGATATTGAGCAATAGCGGTGGTGGGAAACTCGTTCTTTGGTAATGCTCGACTAGTTTTATAACTGCATCTGCTGCAGTCTCAAAATGTGTGGCGTTATGCTGAGACATGGATACAGCGAATGATGGTATGCCCAGTAAGTAACCTTCCATGGCCGCTGCCACAGTGCCTGAGTAGATCGTATCGTCACCCATGTTGGCACCATCGTTAATACCGGAAATCACCATATCTGGTGGCGAATCCATAAGTCCAGTGAGGGCTAGATGCACGCAATCGGTAGGGGTTCCATTGACGTAACGGAAGCCATTGCTCGCGGTGCGCACAGTCAACGGCCTGTCGAGGGTCAGGGAGTTGCTAGCGCCACTACGGTTACGTTCTGGGGCGACGACGATGATTTCGGCAAGTCTGGATAGATGGTCGGCGAGAATACTGAGGCCGGGTGCAAAGTAGCCATCGTCATTAGATAAAAGAATACGCATGGCACGAATTATAGCTGACTAAGTCTGCTCTTTTAAGCTGATGCCTCGGGTGAGTCGGCAATAAAAAATAGTACAGCCGAAAAATATCAGTGTCAGTAACACTTCCATCATTGCCAGTTTGGCCGAAGTGCCGTGATCGGCCCAGGCGCGAACCGTGCCCTCGGTGAAGTAGAGCAAGATGAACATCGAAGCCCACTGGTAGGTGTAGCGTCGGCCTTTGAGGATGCCGAATAACGGTAACAGCAGCGGCACAGCCTTGAGAATCAGCAATGAGCCTCCGGGTTTAATGGGGGCCAGCCAGCCTTCCCATGCCAGCAAAATCAAGATGAGCGCGATCAGACTGCCGCCAGCACCGATGCGTAACAACCTGATCATGCGCGGCAAGCTTTCGCCATGGCAACCAGTGCAGCGCGGGCATTTTGCGCATCGGTCACTGGTTCATCAAACTCAAAGCGCAGCATCTTCTCATTGTCAGTTCTTACATCAAAGCCATCGGTGTCTATACCCAGCATCTCGGCATGCTTGGCCTCTAATTGATGGAAATGTTGACAATACGCAAGGAGGTTCTCGCCATGATCTGCATTCATGTGCTCGAGGATCCCGGTTTCAAGCGCAGCGAGGCGGTTAGGTGGCGATTTGAATTCCTCGCCAGCTATCCACGACATGCGGCCAAACCCAGCAATGTAACGAGCCTGCTTGATCTGGATGCGGTAGAAATAAAAGTCATGCGCATCAAAATATTGCTCAGCCGAAGGGAAATAGCGCAGGTAACGCGCACGCAAGAATGGGTCATTCTTATCCGTCTGTTCCGCATCGCCAATCAGCGTGAGGCGAGCGCTAGCCTGTAAATCCTCTGCTCCGGCAAATACCAGCAGTGATGTTTTGCAATCCCCAATGATGTTCTTGGTATGCTCCGCCAGGGTGCTGATCAGTACTAGCGGCTGACCGTCTTGGTCCAGCACGAAAGGGGCAACAGAGCCAAACGGATAGCCTTCAAATTTGGCGGAATGCGTGGAAAGAATCCCGCTGTAAGTGCTTCTCAGGAAGCGGCGCGCCTCACTGGCCAAGTTCATGCGGCTAGCTTAATGGCTGTTTCAGCCAAGCGTCTACCTAGCGCAATGCACAATTTGCGTTCATCTTCAGTGATAGGGCGGTCATCCGCTGTACCTCCTACATGGCTGGCGCCATATGGTGTGCCGCCAGAGGTAGTGGCTGATAACTCTGGCTCTGAATAAGGCAAGCCAACCATCACCATACCGTGGTGCATGAGTGGCAACATCATGGTCAATAAGGTGGTTTCCTGCCCGCCGTGCATCGAACCCGTAGAAGTGAACACGCAAGCGGGTTTGCCGATGAGCACACCTTTAAGCCACAGGCTTACAGTGCCATCGAGAAAATATTTCATGGGGGCAGCCATATTGCCGAAACGTGTCGGGCTGCCAAGTGCAAGGCCTACGCATTCCTGCAGGTCTTTCAGTTCAGCATAAGGCGCGCCGCTTGCAGGTACCTCAGGTTCGGTAGCTTCGCAGTTGGTTGAGACTTTAGGCACTGTGCGAATGCGCGCCTTGACGCCTTTGATAGTCTCGACCCCACGCGCAATGAGCTGTGCCATCTCGCGCACCGCGCCCCCTTGAGAGTAGTAAAGAACGAGGATTTCCTGCATCTAGATTTTCCTGGCTAATTCAGCTGCCTTGCCGATGTAGCTGGCTGGCGTCATTTCCAAGAGTGCCTGCTTCGCGTTTTCCGGAATCTTGAGTTCACGGATAAAAGTATGCAGCGATTGTTTGTTGATGCCACCTTTTCCGCGCGTGAGCGCCTTAAGTTGCTCATAGGGGTTCTCAATCCCATAGCGTCGCATCACGGTCTGGATCGGCTCGGCCAAGACTTCCCAGTTGTTGTCGAGGTCAGCTGCGAGTTGTGCCGGGTTGGCTTCCAGCTTGTTCAGGCCTTTGAGACAGGAATCATAGCCTAGCAGCGTATAGCCAAAAGCTACGCCCATATTGCGTAACACAGTGGAATCGGTCAGGTCGCGCTGCCAGCGTGAGATCGGTAGTTTTTCTGCCAGATGGCGCAATACCGCGTTGGCGATGCCGAGGTTGCCTTCCGAGTTTTCGAAATCAATCGGGTTGACCTTGTGTGGCATGGTGGAGGAGCCGACTTCGCCTTCTTTGACCTTCTGCTTGAAGTAACCCATCGAGATATAGCCCCAAAGGTCGCGATCAAGGTCGATGAGGATAGTGTTGATACGGGCCAGGGCATCGTAGAGCTCTGCCATGTAGTCATGTGGTTCGATCTGGATGGTGTAAGGGTTGTAGGTCAGGCCCAATTGGGTGACGAATTTTTGTGCAAAGGCCTCCCAGTCAAATTCTGGGTAAGCGGATAAATGTGCGTTGAAATTGCCGACAGCTCCGTTGAGCTTGCCCAGTATTTCACCTGTTGTCAGTTGTTTACGCTGGCGACGCAGCCGATAGACCACATTAGCGATCTCCTTGCCGAGCGTGGTTGGTGATGCTGGCTGGCCGTGGGTATGTGACAGCATGGGGGCATCAGCCAGCTGGTGGGCCAGCTCGGTGAGGCGTGCGACGAGCTGATCCAGCATTGGTAGCATAACGTTATCGCGTGCTGTCTTGAGCATGAGGCCGTGTGACAGGTTGTTGATATCTTCCGATGTACAGGCAAAGTGGATGAATTCACTTGCAGCATGAATTTCGTGATTGCCGTCAAAACGCTCCTTGAGCCAGTACTCCAGCGCCTTTACATCATGGTTGGTACGTACCTCAATGGCCTTGACCTGGGCCGCTTCCGCTTCGCCAAAACTGGCAATGGCAGCATCAAGCTCTTTCAAAGTATCTTGGCTGAATGCAGCGATTTCCTTGAGTGATGGTTCTGCGGCGAGTGCCTTTAGCCATTCCATTTCGACCAGCATGCGGTGACGGATCAAGGCGAATTCACTGAAGCAAGGGCGCAGTGGGTCGAGCTTGTTCTGGTATCGGCCGTCGAGAGGGGAGAGTGCGTTGAGTGGGGTAAGCTCCATCAGAAACCTTTTACATGAATTGCGGTGATTGGCAAAATATGATTTTACCCTACTCGCCAGATAGTCAAAACCGCTAAGTGAAGTGCCCGAACTTTTAGCTTTAACGCTGTCCTATTTCAGGTAAGCTAACCTTCTACCTATTAGCCTGATAGCGAATGACCCTTGAACCATTGATTATTGTCGTGCTGGCGCTGCTAAGTAGTTTGGCCTATGCAGATCAGGCTGCTGCGCCTAAAGAGCCTAGCGTGGAAGAAAATATCCAGGCCATGGATAAGGATCATGACGGAGTGGTAACCGTTTATGAGGTGCGTGCTTACATTGAAGCCAAACACGGCAAGGGCTATAAAAAGGATGTGCTAGACGAAATGGAGTCTTCGGCCAACGGTAAGAGCTGTAAAACGCCTTTTTCTAATTCGATTTACTAGTTGCGAGCTAGCGTTTCCGGGCTTGGTGTGCCAACAATTGCTTGCCCAAAGCAGTGCTCACATCAGATATCACATTATTCCAATCCCCCGCTTTTGACTGATTGAAAATACGCAAAGTCGGGTACCAGGGACTATCTTTACGGCCCGTCATCCAGCGCCAGTCAAACTTGAACGACAGCAGCAGCCATGTAGGTTTGCCCATGGCTGCTGACAGGTGCACAGGCGCAGAATCCACGCTGATTATTACATTCAGATTGGCCATGATGGCAGCGGTCTCATCAAAGTCGGTGAGCTCGCTGTCAATGATGCGCAGATTTTTCAACCCCCTTAATTTTTTGTGCTCGGTATCGCTCAAGTGCTTTTGCAGGCTGACAAACTGAATTGATGGATGTGCTGTTATCAGCGGCAAAACTTTCTCTATCGTTATCGAGCGCTGGCGGTCATTCGCATTATTGGGGCTGCCACGCCATACCAGCCCAACTGTAGCTGTGGGGCCGGATAGTTGCCGTTGCCAGTAAGCAATCCGTGCGCTATCTGCTAACAGGTATGGCACTTTATTCGGGATGGAGGCTTCGGTAAAAGTCTGCATAGCCAATGGCAGGCTCATGAGCGGAATCCGGTAATCCAGCCCTGCAGGGCTGGTATGCTCATCAATCACTTTAGCTTTTGGAAAGCTACGGCTGATTATGCCACGCATGGGCTGAAACACCTGGATCCAGCATTCAGCTCCTTGCTGCTCCAGCAGACTGATATAGCGCAGCATCTGGAATGCATCTCCAATCCCCTGTTCGGACTGGATCAGTATTTTCTTTCCGGCTATTTTTTCTTTTCCCAGCCAGCATGGGTAGGGTGTCTGCGCCAGTGGCTTTTTGCTGGGCAGCGCAAAGCGGGTTTCGTATTTTTGCCATCCACGCTCATATTGCCCCGAGCTGAGTAGTGCCAGGCTCAGGTTCCATAAGATATTCACATCGTTTGGGCGGCTGGTTAAAGCGCGTTCGTAATAATCGATAGCCTCTGCATTGCGGCCAGCTTCACGCGAAGCCACCCCCAGATTGTAGAGAGTGGTTGCCGAAACAGGATTTAGCCCTAATGCTTTCCGGCAGTAAGCAAGGGCCTTTTCTGGTTGCCCTAGTTCGTAATACACCATGCCCAGATTATTGATGGCCTCGACAAAATCCGGCCTGATCTTGATCGCAGTCTCGAAATGGCTGATGGCAGAATCAATATCCCCGGCTTGTTTCAGGATACCGGCCAGGTTGTTATGTACGTCAGCGTCACTCGGCATAAGCTCTGCTGCCTTGCGCATCATATCCAGTGCCTGCACATTTTTATTCTGCATTTGCAGTGCTACGCCCAGTGATTTGAAACCAAACCCATCCTGTGGGTAACGGGTACATAAATCGTTGGCCAGGCGCTCAAGTTCGAGCCAGTTCTGTTTGCTGAATGGCTCGATGATGGCTTGCATTTCGGCCATGGAGGCATGGCCGCTCAACTCGGGGGTCACCCTGGATGCTTGGCTATGCCATGATTGCAGCTCCTTAGCTACCCTAGTGATGAGTTCATCCCAATCACCGGAGTTTTTCTGGGTGAATATACGCATGGTGGGATACCACGGGCTATCCTCCCGGTTCAGCATCCAGCGCCAGTCGCTTTCAAATCTGGTGAGTAGCCACACTGGCTTGGCCAGTGCGCCTGCCAGATGGGCAACGGAAGTATCGATACTGATGACCAGATCCAGGTTTTCGATCAAGGCCGCGGTATCGGCCAGGTCTTCGATTTCGTCCATCCAGTCGATCAGCTTGCCAGATTGACTAAGATCTTCGATTTTTTCTTTCTGCAGGCTAACCCAGCTGAATTCATCCAGTTTGATTAGCGGGGCTATTTTGCTGAAGCCCATGCTGCGCGAGCGTAAACGTACATTATCCTGATTGGCTGCCCAGACGAGGCCAATGCGAGGCTTGCCTGGTGGGCTCAGCAGGTTAAGATGATTTCCCCAATACTCGATACGGTTAATCGGGGCCATCAAATAGGGCACAGTGGCTGGGATGTTTTCCAGCGTGGTGTCAAATGCCAGCGGCAACGACAATGTATTGCAATGCCATTGCCAGCTGGTTTGGTCAGCGGGGATTGAGGTCTCCACCTGTATGCCATGAATGTGCAGTGAGCCACTCAATATCGCCATGAGCGGTGGCGGGCAAATCACTGTTACTTCGGTAAAATGTTGCTTCGCCAGGATGGCATAACGGATGAACTGTAAGGTATCGCCCAGGCCCTGTTCACAAAATATCAGTAGCTTTGCATCTGCGGCTACTGTTTCGCCTTTCCATTGAGGTAGCGATGTTCTGGGGCGCTTGATATCGCCTTGTATTCCTATATTCAAGCCTTGCCAGCGAGTTTCATAATGCTGCCAACCCTCACGTAATTGGCCCAGCATCAATAATGTGAGGCCCAGGCCGGTTTCCGCGGCCGCAAACTTCGGGTCTGCGTCCATAGACATGCGGAAGTATTCTAGGGCTTCTGTCAGCCGGTTCAAATCCTTAAGTGCAGCACCAATACCGTTGAGTGCATAGGCATCATTTGGCCTTAGCTTCAGGGCTTGTTGATAATTCTTAAGCGCGTGATCAGGCTCGCCTTTCCTGAGATAAGCCGTCCCTAGGTTGAGCCATCCATCAATAAATGCTGGGCGAAGGGCAACAACCCTGAGGTAATAATGGATAGCGGCATCGTTGCAGTTCTTGATCAACAGGGTTGCAGCCAACCGGTGCAAAGCCTCGGCAAAGTCGCCTTGTTCGTTGATGCAGCTCGCGAAATTCATCATAGCCTCTTCGACTGCTCTCACCTCACGCAGCAGCCTTGGCGGTAAAGATAATTCTTTAGTCACTGGCATTAATTCAAAAGCTGTTACTTGTTCGCTGTTTAAAGCCCTTGAGATAGCCAGCATGTTTGTCGCAAATGGATCATGCGGGTATTGGCTACTTGCAATCAGGGATACTTGTACCAAAGTTTGTGCCTCACCGTAACTGAATAGCTGGAGTAACTGCTCTACAGTCTCTTGGTAAGGAACAGCAACCGGTAAAGATGGATGGGTCAATGGTTCATGATTTAGCCATGCCTGTAACGTATTACTTACGCCGGTCAAGACTGTTGTCCAATCTGCGATGGTCTGTTGCCTGAATAACCGCATAGTCGGGTACCAAGGGCTATCCTCACGCCCCAGCATCCAGCGCCAATCAGCACGGAACGGCAGCAGCAGCCAAGTGGGCTTGCCCATGGCGCCGGCTAGATGGGCGGGTGCAGTATCCACCGAAATAACCAGGTCAAGATTAGCGACGACAGCCGCGGTTTCGTCAAAGTTCTTTAAGTCAGCATCCAGCACTCGCAGGTTATCGCGGCCCCGCAGCAAAGCCAGTTCAGCGGCAGTGATATCTTTCTGCAGGCTCACGAACTGGATTGAGGTATATGGCTCAATAGCCAGTAGAAGATCGGCAAGCTCTATTGAGCGATTGTTGTCATTCTGATGTTCCGGGTTGCCACGCCAGACCAACCCTACATTTTTCGAATAATTGCCTGCCAGTTTTTTCTGCCAGATAGCGACTTTACTATTATCGGCCAGCAGGTAAGGCATTTGTTTCGGGATAGCAGCCTCAGACCATGTTTTTAATGCCAATGGCAGGCTCATGATCGGAATGCGGTAATCAAGCCCGGCGGGATATTCGTCTTTATCAACTACTGTTGTTTTGCCAAAGCTGCGAGACAGCAGGCTTTGCATATTTTTCGGCGCTTGTATCCAGCAAGTCGCACCTTGCCGTTCAAGCAATGTGACATAGCGCAGCATCTGGAAAGCATCGCCGAAACCTTGTTCGAACTGGATTAACAGTTTTTTACCGACCACCGACTCCTTGCCTAACCATTGTGGATAGACGGGGGAGAGTAATTTGCCAGATTTTTTGCGTTTGAAACGCAGATCATAATCAGGCCAACCCTGTTCGAACTGGCCAAGACTCAATATTATCAAGCTACGGTTCCATCTTGCCTCGGTAAAATCGGGCATGATTTCCAGCGCTTTATTATAGTAGAGCAGGGCTTCTTCAAACCTCCCCAGCTGGTAAAGGGCATGGCCAAGATTATGTAAAGCTTCGAGGTAACTGGGCTTGATGGCGAGAGCTTTTTGATAGCATCCGATAGATTCTTCGTACTGCTTACAAGCATCCAGCGCGATACCAAGATTGTGATGTACTTGTGCGTAATCTGGCCTGATAACGAGCGCCTGCCTGAAGAGTGATATGGCCTCTTGCAGATGGCCGGAGTCGCGCAGGGTAATGCCCAGGTTATACATGGCTTCAACGTAGTCCGGCTTGATTTTGAGCGCTATCTCGTAATGCTGGATGGCTTCTTCCGGATGTTGGTCATTGAGTGCATTAGCCAGGTTGTTATGTACTTCAAAATCGTCTGGTAAGAGTTCGGCGGCCCTTCTTAGCACAGGAAGGGCCTGCTCATGTTTTCGCTGCATCTTCAGGGCGATGCCTAGGGAGTTGAAGCCGAAGCCGTCATCAGGGTAACGCTCAGTCAATCTGGCCGCTTCTTGCTCTAGCGTGGGCCAGTCAGAAGTATTGAATAAAGCCAAAATACTGCTGATCTCTTTCCCCATGGGGCTACTGGCGACTACTGGCTGGGTTGTTGCCTTCTGTTTATGAGCCGTTTTCTTGCCCCGGTGATGGAATGATTCCGGCACATCATGCTTCGCTACTAAATCGGCGACTACACGGGCGATGACTTCATCCCAGTCAGCCCTGGATTTCTGTGTGAAAATCCTCATGGTCGGATACCAGGGGCTATCTTCCCGCCCAATAAGCCAGCGCCAGTCGCCAGAAAAGCGGTTGATCATCCACACCGGCTTACCCAGCCCTCCTGTCAGGTGGACAACAGAGGTGTCAACGCTGATGACCAGGTCCAGGTTCTCGATAAGCGCGGCGCTGTCAGCGAAATCGACAATTTCATCCATCCAGTTCACTAATCGCTCATGGGTGGTATCAGCCTCAGCCTTGTCTTTTTGCAGGCAAATCCAGTTAAATTGTTCCAGCTCGAGTAAAGGGGCTACATGGCTGAAGCACATGTTGCGTAACCTGATATTGGTATTGTAGGGGTTGCCAGACCAGACTAGCCCTATGCATGGTTTACCGTTGCTTTTGATGTGCGCCAGACGATTTTCCCAGTAGCGCACCAGGTTATCCGGGGCTTTCAGATAAGGTACGGCGTTCGGGATATTCTCTAGTGAGGTGCCAAATGCGAGCGGTACGGAGAGTGTGGTGCAGTGCCATTGCCAGGGCGCATGATCGTCCGGGAAGTAGTCAATGATTTCTACGTTCTTTATCTGAAAAGAATGCCGCAGGATATTGATGAGTATGTCAGGGCAAACTACGGTGACCTTACTGAATCGCTCTGCAAGTAATGGTAGGTAGCGGATGAATTGCAGGCTATCCCCCAAACCCTGCTCACAAAACAATAGCAGGCTTGCATTCTTGCCTGGCTTCTCGCCGTGCCATTGCGGCAGGTTAGTCTTGGGCCGCTGCAAGGTACCTCGAACAGCTTGTAGAAAACCGTCCCAGCGTTTTTCGTAGTATTGCCAGCCTTGCCGCAAGTCGCCTTTGCTCAGCATCACCATACCCAGGCCGGTTGCAGCAGAGGCGTAATCCGGTTTTAGCTCCAGCGCTTTTGTGTAGTAGGTAATTGCCCTGTCGAGCTCATTCTTTTCCGTGTAGGCGATGGCAATATTGTGATAAACATCGTGGAAATCAGGGTAAATATCCAGGGCTTTTTGATAGTAGCCTATGGCTTTGTCAACCTCACCCAACGCGCGCAGGGCATTGCCCATGCCATTTATCGCTTCAGGTAGAGTGGGGGTAATATCCAGTGCTCTCTGGAATTGCTTTAATGCCTCATCTGGCTTGTTCGCTAGCATCATCGTAATGCCCATGCCGTTATAAACTGCGGCAAAGTCTGGCTTGAGCTTTAATGCTTTGTCGTAAAGTGAGAGCGCTTCATCGATATTTCCACTGTCCCTGAGAATGTTTGCCAGGTTGAAGTAGGCCTCATGGAAGTCAGGCTTGATTGCGATTGTGCGGCGATAAAGTGCGATGGCTTCATCTATTTCGCCACGCAGACCTAAGGAAATCCCCAAACTGTTTAGCGCATCTGGGTATTCCGGCTGGATAGCCAGGGCCTTGCGCAGGTGCTCAATGGCGGCCTCGGCATCACCTTGCTCGCGCAGTGCCGCGGCCAGGTTGTTATGCACATCAAAATCTTGCGGGATCAGCTCGACAGCCTTTTTCATGGCTGCCAAGGCTTCCACATTCTTGTGCTGCATCTTCAGGCTTACGCCCAGGGATTTCCAGGCGAAGCCATTTTCCGGCCATTTCGAGCACAGCTTACTTGAAGCAGCTTCCAGGGTTTCCCATTCACCAGCTTTGAACAAGTTGACGATGTGATTTACTTCATTGGCACTTGGGCCATCGGTTAGCACGGGAATCCCCAGCCAGCTATCCAGAGCGCTGGTCACCCTGGCGATGACTTCATCCCAATCGCCTTCTGTATGCTGGTTAAAAAGCCGCATGCTGGGGTACCAGGGGCTATCCTCGCGTTCCAGCATCCAGCGCCAGTCACCATCAAAGCGGTTGAGCAACCAGACCGGTTTGCCTAATGCGCCTGCCAGGTGAGCCACGGCAGTATCTACGCTGATGACCAGGTCCAGATTTTCAATCAGTGCGGCAGTGTCGGCAAAGTCCTGGATTTCATTCATCAAGTCGGTGAGATTGCCGTTCTTGAAAGGGTTACCGGTTTTCTCTGTAAGGTCAGCTTTTTGCAGGCTCAGCCAGTTCACACTCGAGTTACTCACCAACGCGTTGAGCTTCGAAGGTTCGATGCTACGCTTGCTGTCGGCCTTGAGTTGATTGCCGCCAGCCCACACTAGCCCGACCAGAGGTTTGCCAGCGGCTGTAGAACTCTTCAGTCTTTGCCGCCAGTAATCTACCCGGCCAGTAGCCGCCTTCAGATAAGGAATGCTGGCTGGTAGGTTGTCCAGCGTTGTTCCAAAGGCAAATGGCAACGACAACGTGGTGCAATGCCACTGCCACGCCGACTGGTCTTGCGGAATGGTGTCGCTGACATCGATGCCATATCTACTGAAAGATTCTCGCAGCAAAGCTAGTATTTCAGGCTGGCAGATCAGGGTAATACGGTTGAATCGTTCAGCCAACATAGGCAGGTAGCGCGCGAATTGCAGGCTATCCCCAATGCCCTGCTCACAAAATAGCAGGATGCCTGCATCTTGGGCTACAGCCTCGCCGCGCCATTGCGGCAGTGCGGTCTGAGGGCGAGGCAGAGTGCCTTCATACGAGTTCTGGAATGCATCCCAGCGTTTTTCGTAGTGACGCCAGCCTTCAAGCAACTGCCCGGTTTTTAGCAGGGCACCTGCCAGGGCAACTTCGGCAGCAGCATAGTCAGGTTTGAGCGCCAGCGCTTTGCAATATTGCTCGATTGCGGCATGGTGGTCATGCTTGGCGGTGAAAGCGAGCGCCAGATTGTGATAGGCATCGGCATAGTCTGGACGGGTGGCAATGGCTTTTTGGTAGCTGTCGACGGCTTGATCAAACTCAAGCTGAAAATAGTGCGCATTGCCCAGCCCGAGCAGTGCCGCAGGGTAATCCGGCCTGATTGCCAGGGCAGTCGTGAAATGCTCAATGGCCGCTTTGGCATCTTCCTTTGTTAGTAGCGCATGAGCCAGATGGTAATGCGTTTCAGCGTTACCTGTTTTCAGTGCAATAGCTTCACGATAGAGTGCAATGGCCTCATCCAGCTCGCTGGTAGCAGCCATACACATGGCCAGGCTGGTGAGTGTCTCCGGGTGGTGGGGTCTGCGTTTAAGAGATTGGCGCAAGAGTGGAATGGCATCTGCAAACTTACCATCCTCGCTCAAAGCCGAAGCCAGGTTGTTATGCGTGTCGGCATCGTCGGGCATGAGCTCCACCGCCTTGTGCATGGCCTGCATTGCTTCAGAGTCTTTTTTCAGCATTTTCAGGCTGACCCCGAGAGTCTTCCAGCCAAACCCATGCTCTGGCCAAGCCTTTATCAGCTGCCTTGAGGCAGACTCCAAGCCAAGCCAGTCGGCATTATTGAATAATGCTATGACGGCGCTGACTTGCTCTGCAGATAGCTCAGTTGCAGCTTGTGAGGCGGCGGATTTTCCTGATTTTTTCTTAGGCGGTGTCATCGTCTGGGTAACGGTTCTAAAAGGAGCAAGTGTTTATGGAATATGACTATCCAAGGTAAAGCTTGCACTATTGTCATGGGCCAGCAGCTTGACCAGCTCTGGTATCACTTCAGCCAGAATCGCGGGTAATATCCATGGTGGGTTGATGATGAACAGCCCACTGCCGAACATACCGAAGCCGTCTATCGAAGGGTTTTCTACTGTCAAACACACATTCAGCCAGCTGGCGGGCTCCAGTTTCCTGAGCCTTTCCAGCATTTGCTGCGGCTCCGGCCGTTGCAACAAAGGGTACCAGAGCATATAGCATCCGGTGGCAAAGCGTTGCAGGCTATCCTGCAGTGAATCAACTACTCGTCGGTAATCCTGTTTATCCTCATATGGTGGATCAATAAGCACAACTGCACGGCGAGATGGTGGCGGTAGCAGGGCTTTGATGGAGCTAAAGCCATCTTCGGCATCTATCATGATATTACGCCCCGCGCTTCTAAAAGACTGCCTGAGCAGTTTGCTGTCATGAGGATGCAGCTCGAACAGGCGCATGCGGTCATCCTTGCGCAACAGCTTTTGCGCAATTGCGGGTGAGCCGGGGTAGTGCCGTAGTTGGCCATCGGGGTTCAGTTGCTTTACAACTGACACATAGTCAGCCAGTGGGGCAGGAAGATTATGTGCATTCCAGAGCCGCATGATGCCGCTATCGAATTCAGCATTCTGCGTGGCGTAACCTTTATCCAATGAGTACATGCCGGCCCCGGCATGGGTATCTACATACCATAGTGGCTTATCTTTTTGCGTGGCATGTTGCAGCACTTGCACCAGCAAAAAGTGTTTGAGCACGTCGGCATGATTGCCGGCGTGAAAGGCATGACGATAGCTCAGCATTTATTCGATAACACCGCAGGCTACGCGCGCTCCGCCACCGCCCAATGGCTTGGGACTGTCACTGTAATTGTCGCCACTTTCGTGGATGATAAGTGAGTGACCAATAATGTCCTCCAGCTTGAGGTGTGGTGCTAGCGTGGCGTGTACCGCATTGCCGTCTTCATCTGCCTCTAATGCTGGCAGGTCACCGAGATGGCCTTGGCCTTCCGGGCCTTCATGTTTGCCAGTTTTCGCTGGATCAAAATGTCCGCCTGCTCCCAGGCCAGCAACTTTCTTACCATCTTTCTCACCGCTGTCGCAATTGGGGTTTTCGTGAATATGCAGGCCGTGCGGGCCTGGGGTCAGTTCGCCAAGGTCGGGATCAATAATCAGGCCTTGATCACTATCCCTGAAGTTTATAACGCCTATGATCTTGCCCACGCCATCTGCACTGATGGCATTCATGAGTACAATTTTCCCAATCAGCGGTTCTGCGGCAAGTGCGGGCAGGCTGGCTACAAGAAATGCACCGAATAATAGGTAGTGGTTACGCATCATGTGATCCTTCTGATGAAGTATTTAACAGGCATTATAGAGTGTGGCAACGCTACTGATACATGTCGATACACAAAGCTTGCCGCAAATGGTCAACTATTACGGATACGGGGTCGTTAACTGTTCAGCCATCTGGCTTTTGAAATAAGGAGACTTAACATGAAAGTGAATAAAATCGCAGTGCTCATTGCAACACTCGGGGTATTGGCCTTTGCCCAAGCCTATGCCGATGATGAGATGCCAAAGCACCCGCATCCAGAGCATGGCATGATGGATGCTGATACCAATAAGGATGGCAAGATCAGCCATGACGAATTTATGGCCGCCAGCCAGAAACGTAGCGAAGAAATGTTCAAGCGTATGGATACTAATGGTGATGGCGTTATCGACCAGGCAGAAAAACAGGCTGCATTCGAGAAAATGCGCGAACATCGCCAGGAGTGGCGCGAAAATCATCCTAAGCCGGATGCGCCTAGGCCCAATTAAATTTATAATAAGTGATCAACATTAAAAGCAGGCCATACGCCTGCTTTTTTATTGGTTTAAGTCACCCATACTGCTAGCATTGCGCATCTACGAGTAAGAGTCTTCATATGAGCCAACACCACGACCACCATCATTCGCACGATCATTCACATGACCATCATCACTCGCATAGAGGCGATGGCTTGCTATGGCCTTTAATACTTATCCTCGGCTTTGCATTTGTAGAAGCCGCTGGTGGCTGGTTTACCGGATCATTGGCTTTGCTGGGCGATGCAGGGCATATGTTTTCTGATGCTGCAGCTTTGGGCCTGGCTTGGCTGGGTGCATGGATTGCGCGTAAGCCGGTATCTCACAGGCACAGCTTTGGCCTCATGCGTGCGGAGGTCATTGTCGCCATGGTTAATGGCCTGGTGATGCTGGCGGTCATTATCGCTATCGTTTACGAGGCTATCCAGCGCCTGCAAACGCCAGAGTCGGTGCAGGGTGCGCAAGTGATGCTGATTGCTTTTATTGGCTTGGTCATTAATGTTGTTGTCGCCTTTAAGTTGCATCAGGGGCCGCAGAGCATTAACCAGCGTGCCGCATTCTTACATGTGATGGGAGACCTGCTGGGGTCTGTGGCCGCAGTGGTCGCTGGCGCAGTGATTTACTTTACCGGCTGGTTGCCGATAGACCCGCTGTTATCGCTATTCATCTGCGCGCTGATCCTGGTTTCAACCATCAAGCTATTACGTGAGGTGCTGCATGTGCTGATGGAAGGCGTGCCGCTTCATATCAACCTGGCAGATGTGTCCACTGCCATGAGCAAGGTACCGCAAGTACACGAGGTACACAGCGTGCATATCTGGGCATTGTCATCGGAAATGACGGCACTATCCGCACACGTGGTATTGGCCGATGTGCAGAGCTGGCACGCCGTCCTGGAGGATTTACGGCATATGCTGCAGGAAAGATTTGATATCGACCACGTGACCTTGCAACCGGAAACCATCGATGCGCTCAACAATGGCGAAGTTGCTTGCTGGCTGACCAAAAATCCAGCCCAGCATTGAGTTGAATATCTGGCGACTCATAAGCATTCAGGTTTAATGGAATAATCCGGCCAATTTAGTTTTCCGTGAGTTGGCCGATATAATGGGTGCCCTTACAAAAGTGTGCCCAGCATGAATAAAATAAAAAGACCTGCCCGCTGGCAGACCATGAACACATGGTTATTGGTTGTTTCCTCTATTTCCTTTCTATTCCTGAGTGACCAGGCATCTGCTACCAACGGATTTAATCTGATTGGTTTCGGTGCTGAATCAAGCCTGATGGCCGGGGCGGATATTGCCGTGGCACGCGACACCAGCGCACTCAACACCAACCCTGCGGGCTTAACGCAGATACAGGGGCGGGCTTTTGATGGGTTCGGTTCCATGTTGCGTACGCTGGATCTGGCGCACAAGGATAGTTTTGGCAATGATGTTCTTGCTTCCAACAAATATACATTCCTGGGTGGCGGTGGCTATGCACAGTCGCTGGATAGTATGCCTTGTACCGCTGGCATCGGTCTGTTCGCACAGGGCGGTGCAGGTGGTGTTTTCAAGCATATCAAGACTGCATTTGGTAATAGCGATGAGTTGTCTTCGCTATTCGGTATCGCCAAGATAATTCCCGGTATAGGCTGCCAGATAGACGACAGATTATCGCTAGGGGCAAGCCTGGCAGTTGTCTATGCCGGGGTGGAACAGAAATTCCTGCCCAACACCTCCAGCGCGGCGCCTTTTGCCGGTTACCATTTGCAGGATGCAAGCGCCCTGCGGGCTGGGTTCAAACTGGGGGCCATGTATAAGCTGAGCCCACGGGTTACCGTGGCAGCAACCTATACTGAGGAAACCGAAGTCCCGCTGACTGGCGGTGAGCTTACTGCCGATTTCAGTACGCTGGGTTTGGGCAAGGTCAACTATCGTGATGCCAGCCTCAAAGGGTTTGCCCTGCCGCGTGAGGTCGGCCTGGGGTTTGCTGTCCGGCCTGCGGATCCATGGCTGCTGTCATTCAAACTAAACTGGATAGACTGGTCAGATGCCATCAATAGTGTGACCTTACGCGCGACTCATCCTGATAATGCGGCTGCGCCAGCAGTATATGGCGGAATTACGCCGGGTAATTGGAAGAGCCAACTGGTGTTTGCCACTGGTCTTGCCTACAGCCTGAACGATCAGACAACCTTGTACGCAGGCTATAACTACGGAAAGAACCCCGTTCCGGCGCAAAATGCCAGCCCTTTGCTGGCGGCAATACTGGAGCATCATGTGACCTTGGGTATGGCAACCCAGGTTAATCCAGAATGGAAATTCACAGGCGGGCTGGAGTATATGTTCCCCGCTGAGGTGAATTATTCAAGCCCCTTGTTCGGCCAGGCGGAAGTGAGAAATGAGGCTGTGTTCCTGCACCTCATGTTAAGCCGTCGCTGGTAGGTTAGTCAGGGGCTCCGGCCAGGTTTTCTGCTGAAGCGGGGCTCTTTTTACGCTGGCGCTTGTTTTCATACATGCGGGTATCCGCCATATGCATGAGCTTATTGTGATTGCCTGCAGTTTCGTAGACATGCACAGTCCCAAGGCTGAACCCTGCGAATTCAAATCCATTAGAGCGCAGGTGTACCACGGTTTCTGCCAGCATGGATTCAACAAAAGACTGATTGCCGGTAGGGCACGTCACTGCGAATTCATCGCCGCCTAGCCTGTGTAAGGTAGCCTTGTCCCTCAGTTTGGCTTGCAGAGCCGTGCTTAGGTCCCGAAGCAGGATATCTCCGCGATCATGGCCAAAGTGATCGTTGTAATATTTGAGGCCGTCCAGATCAAGAAAAGTCAGACTGCCTTCGGCAGGAAGTGCGTCAATTGCTTTTTCAAGCGAGTAGCGGTTGGGCAAGCCGGTAAGCGAATCGGTCATGGCCAGTATCTGGCTCTTTTCCAGCCGGCTTAGGGCATGTTCTTTTTCGTGATGTAGTTGATGAAACTGATAAGTCAGTACTAACGCCAGCAGGATCACCTCGATAGTTACCGATAGTAGGCCCAGATGTTCGACATGTAGCGTGTATTGCCCTGTAACATCACTGAGCGAGATTGAGATAAATCCCAAGGCGAAAAAAGCCAGGATCGCGACCAGGTAAAACCGCGCAGATGTATTGCCCTTAAAGCTAAGGTAGCTGCCGCAGAGCAGGCCGTAGACCAGAAAAATACCAACACCATAACGGCACATTTCCATGGACCAGTTGGGCGCTATCAGACTAAATAAAGCGAATCCCACCAGAACAGCTAACGCTCCTTGCCCAAGTCTGTGTAAGCGCGGGTAAGTGGTGTGCCTGATATCGAGCAGAGATTTTACAAACAGGATGTAGGCCATATTGGAGAATAGAATCGGCACAGTCGTCAGATAGAACCAGTGCCAGTCAAGCATGTCAGCAAATACAAGCCCGGCAGTACCATTAAATAACAGATTTCCCAGGATAAATAGCGCATACATGCTTTCGGTACCTCGATGGCGTGCCGCACTCAAGCTCAGGTAGTAAATACCAAGGCCGATGAGAATGCCAAGGCATAACAGGGTCAGGGCATTGCTACTTTTGATTGAATGTAAGTAATGCTCGCGGGTATCCAGATAGGGTTGGGGTTGTGCAATCAGGAAAAGCGTGCTCACTTCGCTAATCAAAGTATATTTGCCGGCCGAAAGCTGGATATCCCTGGCATGGCGGAAAGGATAAGGATTCTCTGTATTACTTTGAATTCCGCCTTGAAGTATCTGCACGGGCTTGCCTTGGGCATCCAGCACGGTATGGCGGAATAAGGCTATGGTGCTGGTGTTCTTGAAATCGATCACATACTGGCCAGCCTGCTGGATGTTAAACACACTGCTAAAGACAAATGTGCCGCCGGTCAGGGATGGGCTGGGGATGCGGGGGAGGCTATTGCTCTCTACCTTGCTCAGAATGTTGCTGGATGATGTCTGGCTCAGTTCTACTGGTTTTGCTTCGGCAAGAAACCACTGGCCTTCAAACAGTGTAGGTTCGGCATGAACAGTGCCGGCTAACAACAAACCACATGCCAACAGCACAGAGCTGGAAAAAACAATCAGGCGATGTGAGAAGCCGAACATGAGAACCAATTTTTAATATTACTGGGCTTGATTGTGGCACTAGTTTGGGGCGTTGTATAGCCGGAAAGCAGGCATTTGAAACTTTATAAACTCTAACAGTTGTGGTGTGCAGTGGTAGCATAGTCGTCCGGAAGCGGCGCAGGCCGCTAAGCACAAATTTAATTCTCCGAAAGTCTTATGCAAAGTTTTGATAGTGAATGCCGCTTATGCCCTCGTCTGGCTGGATTTCTCGATCAGGTCAAATTACAGCATCCGCTTTACTTTGCCGGGCCGGTACCGCCATTCGGTGACCCTCATCCCAAATTGTTGATCGTTGGCCTTGCTCCGGGTATGCACGGAGCAAACCGAACCGGCAGGCCGTTCACGGGCGACTATGCCGGGGTGTTGCTGTATGAAACCTTGCATCGCTACGGTTACGCCAGTGCGTCAGAGTCGATTGCCGCAGGTGATGGCCTGGTGCTTAGCGGTTGCCGCATTAGTAATGCTGTCAAATGCTTGCCGCCAGAAAATAAGCCAACCGGTGATGAGATCAATACCTGCAATCGTTACTTGGCTGCGGAGATAAAAGCCTTGCCTGCCAGCACGGTGATACTGGCGCTTGGCAATGTAGCGCACCTGGCGGTGCTGAAGGCGCTCAGTCTCAAGGTTGGTGGCTACAAGTTTGGCCATGCTGCGCGCCATGTTTTACCGGATGGCCGGGTACTCTATGATAGTTACCATTGTAGTCGTTACAATACGCAAACAAGGCGCCTGACGGAGGCTATGTTCCATGGCGTTTTTGATCTGATCAACCAGGAGATAAGGAGTTAATCATGCCTTACATTAATGTCAAATTGGCTGGCTCTCTGAGCCGTGAGCAGAAACAGGAAATTGCCAGGGAAATCACCGATACCATGCAGCGTATTGCGCATAAGCCGCCTTCCTATACTTACATCGTGTTTGACGAAGTGGAAATGGAAGACTGGGCGATCGCGGGGCAGTTGCTGGACGAATAAGAAGTAGTTTTGAATGTTCGACCCCAAACCCATCCTTAAAACTTTACCTAACCTGCCCGGTGTATATCGCATGATGAACGCCCAGGATGAGGTGATTTATGTCGGCAAGGCAAAAGACCTCAAGAAGCGCGTGTCGTCGTACTTCTTGAAGAACTTGCCCAGCCCGCGTACACGCATGATGGTCTCCAATATCGTCAAGATCGAGACCACGGTGACGCGCTCGGAAGCTGAAGCGCTGTTGCTGGAAAACAACCTCATTAAGAGCTTCATGCCGCGTTACAACGTACTGTTCCGCGATGACAAGTCTTATCCATATATCGCACTGACTGGGGATGAGTTTCCACGACTGGCGTTTCATCGCGGAACCCAGCGCAAGGGTAATAGTTATTTCGGCCCCTTCCCCAACTCTGTTGCTGTGCGCGAGAGCATACAGCTGTTGCAAAAGGTATTCCGCCTGCGCACCTGTGAGAACACGGTATTCGCCAACCGCTCACGCCCTTGCCTGCTATATCAAATCGAGCGTTGCACCGGGCCTTGTGTCGGTTATATCTCACCAGAAGATTACCAGCATGATGTAACGCACGCGGCCATGTTCTTGCAGGGTCGTGAGCAACAGGTGATGGATGAGCTCAGCGACAAGATGATGAGCGCCGCCGAGAAGCAGGACTTTGAAATGGCGGCAGTCTATCGCGACCGCATGCAGAGCTTGCGCCAGGTGCAGGCAAGGCAGTTTGTCAGTGATTTTAATGTCAGCGATGCGGATGTTATCGCCGTAGTAGAGCTGCAAGGCCAGCATTGCGTGAATCTGGTGATGATACGTGGCGGGCGGCAGCTGGGCGACAAGAGCTTCTTCCCCAGGAATGCGGACGGGGCCGACCTGGAAACCACTCTCGAGGCTTTCCTCGAACAGCACTACGTGTCGCAGGCCATGCCGCCGCTGATTATCGTCAATTTGCCGATTGATACCATAGCACTCGAGGAAGTATTCAGCGAACAGGCTGGGCGCAAGGTACGCATCAATACTAACGCCATAGGCGATAAGCGCATCTGGCTAAAGATGGCACAGACCAACGCTGAGTTGGCCTTGCAGCAGCGTGCAGCACAGCAGGCGAATCAGCAGGAGCGGTTGATCGCCTTACGCGAGGCGCTGGACTTGGCTGACAGCACTGAGCGTATCGAATGCTTTGATATCAGCCATACCATGGGCGAGGCTACTGTGGCTTCGTGCGTGGTGTTCGACAAGGGTGCGATGCAAAATTCGGAATATCGGCGTTACAACAT
>DATBRG010000013.1:0-52741 GCA_036560445.1 Methylophilaceae bacterium | reverse complement strand
GCTCATCTACGCCATGTAGCGGGGTGCCCTCAACTTGCGTGAGTAAATTGATAGGCACACTTTCGGGGGGGCGCTCCATATTCGCTAGCTGTGCCAGCAGGCCAGCGCGCTGATTGCGAGACTCACCCATGCCGATGATGCCACCGCAACAGACATTGATATCAGCGTCGCGTACACGGTCCAGCGTATCCAGGCGATCCTGATAGGTGCGTGTGGTGATCACATCGCCATAAAACTCTGGCGCAGTATCCAGATTGTGGTTGTAATAATCCAGGCCTGCTTGTTTCAGTTGCTCAGCTTGACCATCTTTCAGCATACCCAGCGTTGCGCAGGTCTCCAGCCCCATGGCCTTGACTTCAGCAATCATCTTCAGCACCGGCTCAAGGTCACGTTGTTTGGGGCCGCGCCAGGCGGCGCCCATACAGAAGCGGCTGGCACCACTATCCTTGGCTGCCTTGGCCGCTGCGACAACCTCTTCCAGTTGCATCAAATCCTGATCTTCGACATCGGTATGGTAGCGCGCAGCTTGTGGGCAATAGCCACAATCTTCTGAACAACCACCGGTCTTGATAGAGAGTAAGGTGCTAACCTGAACGGCATTCGGATCAAAATTCTCACGATGTACAGTTTGCGCGCGATGAATCAAATCACTGAATGGCAACTCGAATAGAGCCACTATTTCCTCTACAGTCCAGCGATTAACACTGCTTGTATGACAGCTACCTTTTTCAATAGCACGTGTATCGATTACAGTTTCCAGCATATTCGCTCCCATTATGCAGATTCATCTTCTATCGTCATGTCCTGCCACGGCTCTTTTTTTGCCCGTAGAATATCACGCACTCCCAATGGCACCACCACCAGTATGCTAAGTAACCAGATAATAAGTGCCAGTTGCCACCACCCACCCACCCATTTAGCCATCTGTGGGCTAAAGTTAAGCAGTACGACGAGGCCGCCAATTAAGCCATAAAAACGGTGCCCGGCTTTTGTGAGATAGGCCTGTACGCGTTTATTAGGATGACAAGCCACAGCACAGTAGGCAAAAATGGAGGCTGCGATCCACAGCAGCATCGGAATAATGGCTGGCAACAGCAATACAGAAATACTGGAGAAAAAGGCGAAGCTTTGCGCTGCGCGCTCTTGCTGCTTGGCAGTAATGATTTTAGTGGCCATGATGACTCATGAATATAAAACCAGATTATAGCCTGTCAAATGGAATGACAACAATTGATTAACATCTGGTTAAATATTAATCATATGTTGTTTTCGCAAAAATGCGTGCTATGTACAGCATCTAAAGGCGGCGATATCGGCCTATGTACAGAATGCCTCAATAGTCTTCCCTGGCATAAACAGCCACACTGCCCCCAATGTGGCTTGGCCTCAAGCGCTAACCAATTATGCGGGCACTGCTTAAAATCTGCACCGGCATTCGACCTTACCCGAGCCTTGTTTCGATACGAATACCCGGTCGATGCAATGCTGCAGCGCTATAAATATGCCCACCTGCTGACCATGGCAGAGACCTTGGGGCAGCTCATGGCTGACTCCTTTACTGCAAGCTCGGATGCAACGATGCCGGATATCATCATCCCCATGCCGCTACATCGGCAACGCCTGCAGGAGCGTGGCTTTAACCAAGCTGTTGAAATCGCCAAGGTACTAAGTAACCGCCTGGGGCTCACTCTGGACACAAAATCCTGCACTAGGATAAAACTGGCACCACCGCAAGTCAGCCTGCCCTTGAAACAACGGGTAAAAAATATGCGCGGCGCTTTCAATTGTGAATCCCGCATGGATAGCAAACGTGTTGCGCTGGTAGATGATGTGATGACCACTGGTGCCAGCCTCAATGAACTAGCCAAAATCGTTAAATCAGCGGGTGCCGTCCATGTAGAATGCTGGGTTGTTGCCAGAACCCTGCCAAGATAATAAATGCCCAATGTTTAATATTGTATTGTTTGAACCCGAAATACCGCCGAATACCGGCAATATCATCCGCTTGTGTGCCAATACCGGTGCGGGGTTGCACCTGGTAAAGCCGTTAGGTTTTACGCTGGAAGACAAGCAGTTAAAACGTGCCGGGCTGGATTATCATGAATTCGCCAGCCTCAAGGTACATGAGGACTGGCAGGCTTGCCGTGATGCCTTGGCTGGGCGTCGCATGTTTGCGCTGACCACCAAGGGTAGCCGAAGCTATACCGAGGTTGAATTTTTACCCAATGACGTTTTTGTATTCGGGCCGGAAACGCGAGGGTTGCCTGAGCATATCCGCGAGCAATTTTCTGTCGAGAACAGGCTCCGCTTGCCGATGTTGCCGCATAGCCGTAGCTTGAATCTGTCTAATTCCGCTGCGGTGTTACTTTATGAAGCATGGCGCCAGAATGGCTTTGAAAATGGTGTTTAACTGAACTAGTTAAACTGATTCAGACTTTTGTTCTCGACTCAGCAGATTTTCCACCGCAGTTCTGGGCGAGCGCCCGTACGACAGCACTTGGTCAACCTCACCGGTGATTGGCATCTCCACCTTCATGATAGCGGCACGCTTGATGACTTCGCGTGCGGTATGCACCCCTTCGGCAACGTGGCCAAGGCTTTGCAGAATCTCGTCCAGCGATTGGCCACTTGCCAAACGCAGGCCAACCTCACGATTACGCGAATACTCACCAGTACAAGTCAGGATGAGGTCGCCGGCACCAGCCAGGCCCAAAAAAGTTTCTTTCTTCCCGCCGAGGCTCAGGCCAAAGCGCGTCATTTCAGCCAAGCCACGCGTAATCAGCGCAGCACGGGCATTATTGCCAAACTGCATGCCGTCGCTGATACCTGCAGCGATTGCCATGACATTCTTCAATGCGCCACCGACCGAAACGCCAGCGACATCCGTACTGGTATAAACGCGGAGGTTCGCACCATGCAAGATGGCACCAGCTTCACGAGCAAAAGCCTCATCATTGGCTGCCAGCGTGACTGCTGTTGGCAAGCCACGCGCTAACTCAACAGCAAAACTAGGGCCTGACAGTACACCCCAATATTGTTTATTTGAGGAATCACCGCCCAGCTCTTCTGCAGCAACCTCATGTGGCAATTTGGCAGTCGAGCTTTCCAGACCTTTCGATGCCCAGATTACCGGGGCCCGACAGCCGATCTGTTTGATCTGCTTAAGTGCTCCACGAAAGCCATTACTGGGCACTACGGAAAGTATGAGGTCAGTGCCGTCAAGCGCGGCAGCAAGATCAGATTCAACCGTCAGCTTGTCGCCGAAGGCAAAGTCACCAAGATATTGGGGGTTAGCACGAGCCGCTTGCATGGCAGCAGCATGGGATGGATGACGTGTCCACAACACCACATTGTGGTTACGGCTAGCTTGCAAAGCCAGGGCAGTGCCCCAAGCCCCTGCGCCTAGAACCGTTACCTTCATGATGTAATTCTCATAATCCCCAGACTGAGGAGGCTGGAATATAGCCCGTCAGGCCATCGCGGTGATGTACCTTGACCCAAACTTTACCATCCGCATCAGGACTGGCGGTCTCGACAAGATCGACGACCACATCCTTATCTATTCGGGAAAGCAACGGGGAGGAAGCATCGGCCTTTTCGTGGAGCTCAACCGTGTTTGCGGTGAGCAACAACGTACGTTTACTGGCCAGCTGCTTTGCCTCTACCCAACTCAGGCTACCCTTGTTGTCGCGCACCTTGAGCCAGTCACCCAAGTTAACGATGATTTCGACCGGGTAACCTTGCCCAAGCAGGAACAGTTTCTTACCCTGAGCCGAGGGCGCGTCATAAAGCACAGCCTTGGGTGCCGCAATCGAGCGGTATTCCGCTGCTGCTGTAATGTCTGGCAACAGCAATAGCAGAATACCTATGACGACAAAACGTTTAATGTGCTTTGGCTCCACCGGCAGCTGCTTCAACTTGCTGCTGCTGTTGCTGTGCGTATAGCGCCTCAAAATTGATCGGGTTAAGCAGCACTGGCGGGAAGCCAGCACGGGTCACCAGATCAGAAACGGCCTCGCGAGCGTATGGGAACAGGATGTTAGGGCAGGTAACACTGAGCACTGGCTCCAGGTTTTCCTGCGGAATATTGCGTACCTGGAAAATGCCGGCTTGGGCAACTTCAACCAGAAACACAGTTTTATCTTCGATTTTGGAAGTCACAGTCACGGTCAACGCCACTTCAAATATGCCTTCGTCCAGCATGCTGGCGACGTGGCTAATCTCTACAGCCACCTTGGGCGCTTCGCGCTGCATAAAAACTTGTGGGGCATGTGGAATTTCCAGAGACAAATCCTTGATATAAATCTTCTCAATGCCAAATACAGGTTGTTGTTCTTGTTCCTGATTTGCTGTTGCTGCTTGATCTTCTGCCATGACTCATCCTAAGTAAGCCAGCGTGAGGTCACAACTGGCTTGGGTTATATTTAAAAGAATTATTAAAACTGCTTTATTTTTGTTACGCGCATTCTATCTGCTTATGCTATGTTTTTGAACAACAGCGTATTTCAGGCAGCCAGCAATGGCTCCAGTTCACCCGCCAAGTCCAGCGCACGCAGTTCTTCGAAACCACCAATGTGCTTGTCATCAATATAGATCTGCGGCACGGTACGGCGGCCTGTTTTTTCCATCATCTCGACACGCAGCTCAGGCTGCAAATCGACACGGATCTTGTTGATATTAGTCACACCACGGCTCAACAACAGGCGCTCAGCATTAATGCAATAAGGGCACACAGCGGTGCTGTACATGATTACGTTAGCCATAAACTACCCCTTGATGACAGGCAGCTTGGCCTGCTCCCAGGCATTCAAGCCACCCTGTAGATTATAAATCTTGGAAAACGCATGCTTACGCAGCACATCACATGCCTTGGCCGAGCGGACACCACCCTGGCAATTCACCAGCACGGCTTTATCCTTGTAACGCATGATTTCCTTGATGCGCGTATCCAGTTGGGCCAAGGGAATATGTTTGGCGTCTGTGATATGCCCGGCAGCGAATTCGGCATCATCTCGTACGTCCAACACGATTGCGTTGGCGCGATTGATCAGCAAAACGGCTTCGCTTGGTGAAAGGTTGGCCACGCCATCGGCGCTGCGTTTTAACATCGGCCACACCAACATCAAGCCCGAAGTTGCCGCAAGTGCGATCAGAAAAATATTGTCAGTCAAAAATTTCACAAAAAACTCTCATCTAAAAATAATTGCAGAAGATTAACATGGATGCGGCTACGCCGAATTCAAGACGCTAATATATAGAAGATTTATTAAACAAAAATCACTAAAATACATTCTTATAGACAAGCAAATCCTGGGAAATTCTCCAAATGAAAGCAACACCGGTCCTACTATTGATCCTCGATGGCTTTGGTTACAGCGAAAACCCGGCTGACAACGCCGTCGCCCTTGCCAACAAGCCCAACCTGGACAGGCTCTGGCACGATTATCCGCACACCTTGATCAATGCATCGGAAAGCTTTGTCGGTTTGCCTGAAGGTCAAATGGGCAATTCTGAAGTGGGGCACCTCAATATAGGTGCTGGCCGCGTCGTATTCCAGGACCTGGAACGCATCAACAACTCCATCAGCAGTGGCGAGTTTTTCAAGATTCCGAGCCTAGTTCAGGCTGTAGAGAAAGCCAAAAATACTGATAAGGCCGTACATATTTTCGGCTTGCTGTCCGATGGCGGTGTACATAGCCACGATAGCCATATCCACGCCATGCTGGAAATGGCCGTACGTGCGGGCCTGAAGAAAGTCTATGTGCATGCTTTCCTCGATGGGCGGGATACGCCACCAATCAGCGCTGCCCCTTTCATCAGAAAGCTGGAAGACAAGATTGCTTCGTTGGGCGGTGGCAAAATTGCGTCAATCTGCGGCCGCTTCTATGCCATGGATAGGGATAAGCGCTGGCCACGGGTAGAAGCGGCTTACGACATGATCACCGAAGGCATTGCTGAATTCACAGCAACTACCGCTTCGGAAGGTTTGCAGGCTGCCTATGCTCGCGGTGAAAATGATGAATTCGTCAAACCGACCGTCATCGCCGCACCAGGCCAGGCACCTGTGCATCTGGAAGATGGCGACATTGTCGTTTACATGAATTTCCGCTCTGACCGAGCACGTCAACTCACCCACGCCCTGCTGGCCGAGCATTTTGATGGCTTCCACCGTCGCCATGTACGCAAGCTCGGCGGCTATTTCACGCTGACCATGCATGACAAGAATGAAGCTGGAGTTGAAGCCTTGTTTCCACCGGTTGATATCAGCAATACCCTCGGTGAATACTTGTCCAATAATGGCCTGACTCAGTTGCGCATCGCCGAAACCGAGAAATACCCGCATGTCACTTTCTTCTTCAATGGCGGTGAAGAAAAAGTGTTCAAGGGTGAGGACCGCATTCTGGTGCCATCGCCACAAGTAGCAACTTATGACCTGCAGCCGGAGATGAGCGCGCCAGAAGTCACCGATAAGTTGGTTGAAGCCATCCTCAGCAAAAAGTACGACACCATTATCTGCAATTATGCCAACTGTGACATGGTAGGCCACACTGGCATTCTGTCAGCAGCGATCAAGGCGGTGGAAACGGTGGATGCCTGCATAGGCCGCGTGGTAACAGCCATGCAGCAAACCGGTGGAGAGGTTCTCATCACTGCAGACCATGGCAATGTAGAAATGATGATGGATTACATCAATAATCAACCGCATACACAGCACACCACTAACGTTGTGCCTTTGCTTTATATTGGCCGCCAGGCTCACCTGGCTGATACCGGTTCATTATCTGACCTTGCACCCACACTACTGAAGATGATGGGCGTACCGCAACCTGCAGAAATGACGGGGCATGCCTTGGTTGAGTTTAGCGTTTAATGACTTTTTTGTTTAATGGCCCACTTTGAGCATATCGCAACGCCGATTGTCACCGCTTACTGCTAAGCACTCACTTAACAACTGGCTGGTTGCGCCGATGTGCGCGCTTTTGTGCGCACTTGCCTGCAGCTTTCATCTACCTGACGCAGTTGCCGCATCCAAAGTCGAGAAATCAAAAGAGCAGCTAGACCAACTGCATGAGCGCATTGAATCACTGAAGAAGGAACTGGATAGCTCTCAGGAGGCCCATCGCGACGCCTCTGATGAACTCAAGAAAAGCGAGCAGGCTATCAGCGAGGCAAATCGCAAACTGTTCGAACTCAATCAGCAGCACAAACAGAATAGCGAAACCCTGCAATCCCTCCAGCAACAACAGTCCGAGCTGAAATTGACGCTGGAGCAGCAACAGCAACTACTGGGGGGCCAGCTCTACCAACAGTATCTGCACGGCCAGCAAAGCTACCTGCAAGCATTACTGCAGCAGGAAGACCCCAGTGCGATTGCGCGCCAGCTGCACTACTTCTCATACGTAGCGCGTGCGCGTGCCAATCTGATCGAGTCCATGCAGGGCAATCTTGTCAAAGTGACCAAGCTCAATACAGAAACAGCAAACACGCTGCACCAGATTGCTGAATTGAAGAACCAACAGGAACGCGAGCGGCAGGAACTGCAATCTCAGAAAAATGAACGCAGTAAAGTACTGAAGAAACTCTCGGCACAGATCAATTCCCAGCGTAACGAAATCAGCAAACTCAAGCGTGATGAAAAAGGCCTGTCACAACTAGTTGAACGCCTGTCGCGCATCATCCCTAAAGTCACATCCCGCAGGCGCGAAAACCAGAACACATCGCCGGGTGAAAAATCCGTTGCCAAAAACGAGACCCTGCCCAGCAACGCATTTGACGGCGGCGATTTCGCCGCCCTGAGAGGTAAGCTGAACCTGCCTGTACGTGGTGATGTTACTAACCGCTTTGGTGAAAGCCGTGAAGACACTGGCATCTCGTGGAAAGGCCTATTCATCAAGTCAGCCGAGGGCAGTGAGGTGAAATCCGTCGCCAGTGGTCGCGTGGTATTTGCTGACTGGCTACGCGGTTTTGGTAACCTGCTCATTATTGACCATGGCGATGGCTACATGAGCCTTTATGGTAACAACCAGGCGATACTGAAAAAAGTGGGTGATACCGTCAAGGGTGGTGACACTGTTGCATCGGTAGGGAATAGCGGCGGCAATGAAGCATCCGGCCTGTATTTCGAGCTACGCTACCAAAGCAAACCTTTTGACCCGCTAAGCTGGAGTGTAGTTAAGTAGTACAGCAGAAACACAAAAGGGTTGGCATGATGCAACCCCTTTGTGTTTCAAGAACCCGCTTTAACGAGTCTCAGTATTGTGCTTATCAGCGTGGATATCGCGGCTAGCCTGGTTCAAATCCTGGTGCAAACCCTTACGCTCGGCCTTTGTCACCACGCCATCAGCCTTGTCGGCCTGCTTTTCTGTTCGTATCGACTTTTGCTCGCTGCGTAATGATGTTGCCTCGGATTTGGTTAACTCACCAGACCGTACCCCTTCGGCAATACGTTTATGCTGGATATGCTCACGCGCATTGACGCGTGGAGTATGTGTATCGTCATCAGCAAAGCTGGCTTGTGGCAGCCAGCTAAGTATCGTCAGGCTAATGGCTGAAACTAGAATCTTGGTATTCATTTATCTGCTCCGTCATTGTGTTATGGGTGATCAGGGCATCTGCCCATACCCCATCAACGCAATGTATCGATAGCCGTTGACCTCACGGCACTACATCTAAGCGCGCGCTCGGTAAGCCTTCACCACAGCGCTCAATGCCAGCGAGCCCAGCCCGAGGCCAAGACCAACCAGTACAATCGCACCCACATGATCACGAATGACTGGGATATTGCCAAAGAAATAGCCACCGACTACCAGGCTAATTACCCATACCGCGGCACCTGAGGTCATGCAGACCAGAAATTTAGGAAAAGCCATGCTGGCTACGCCACCAACGAAAGGAGCGAAAGTACGTACTACCGCAATAAATGGCGACATAAGGAAAGTGACATTGCCGTATTTTTCATAGAAGTCATGCGATTTCTTCAATGAATCCCTGTCCAGCCAGCGGTAATTGTGTGAATAGACCTTCTGCCCCACTGCGCGGCCCATCCAGTAATTCAGCATGCTACCGAGAGCGGCGGCGATGAAAAGCAAAGGCACAACTATCCAGAGGCTCAGCGAGCCTGTGGCACAGAAAGCGCCACTGACAAACAGCAATGGGTCCCCCGGCAGGAAAAACAGCGGCAACAGCCCCATTTCACAGAATACAACCAAGAACAGCACCGCATAAGCCAGGCTGCCATTCTGGGCGATGAGCGTGCCAAGATACTGGTTCAGGTGCAGCATGATTTGCATGACATCCATAAAATTCCTTGATGGGCTGTTTTAAAGCAGGCTCATGTTACCCCAATATTCTGATGAATGAGTTATACCCTTTAAACTCTCGTGTGAATGGCCGAAGCAAGCAACCGTGGCGTAGTTGCGTGCCCTGTTAATTGACGGATTTAGAAGCCTGTTTTTGCAAGTGCACTTGCGATTTGCTTGTAGTCATAGGACGTAATCTCGAAAGGATTTCCGTCAGGGTCTGTGAAATAGAGCGACCATGAAAGATCATGATTGACTACGTCAACTGAATGACCAAGCGCTGCGGAGAGATGTGATTGCCAGGCAATAAACTCGGTGGCTATAGCTCGAAAGGCAATGACTGAATGACACTTTTCTGCTGGGCGTTCAAAAAGCGCAAGGTGAACAGTACCTGAAGAATTACCGATCGTTAGCGGGCCACGATCTGAAACCCAGCTTTCAAACTCGGAGGAGCGGCGCAACCCCAGAACGCGCGCATACCACTCTTCCGATTCCAGGCGATTAACAACATAGATATGGATATGATCAAGGCCTTCAAGGGTTGGTGTCATATGTTTCTCAGGCGCTTAACGTTTGACATAAGGGGCGCGCTTTAGCGCGTCCCGCTCGATGGATGGGTTAGCGAAATGGTAACTAGAAAGTGACATATTCAACCTGAACCCTTTCGGATTTTGTTTCGGCTCGATGGATACGTACCAATTTATGGTGCTGAATTTGAAGGCGTGTCTCTGACAGCCAATTAACCTGGACTTCAGGGCCGCCACCTTGGCCCGCTGGTGCTGCACCATGATTTGTGTCGGCGACGAAGATATTGCCGCCTTCATTTTCAAGTACGCTAGCACTTGAAAGAATAGAAACTTGAGTTGAAAAACCTGTGGTAGCTCCACAGTCACGCTCGAAGGTGACGGCTTTTAATTTGTTATTTGGTGATGGGTACTCAGCCAAGACCTGATTGCCACACATGTCAGGTAGCGATTGAATCAAAAGAAATAAGCCTCCAATACACAGCAAGATTAGAGTAGATATCCCAATGAGTATTTTCTTCCAAAGCTTCATCTTGTGATCGCTAACGTCTGAATTAAGGGGCGCCGTTAGGCGTCCCGCTTGAATGATGGGTTGGGCTGATTACTTATCACTACAACTCGTATCGGAAGGAGAGCATTTGCCATTAGCATCATAGTGATTAGACTTGTTAAGCTCTTTGGTACGTGCCTCAGTTTCTTCGATAAGACAGCGCGTATAAGCTATTGGCTCTATCGTACCCCCACTATATGCACTAGATTCGAAACGACAGTTTTGTTCAATAAACTGTAGCCATGAACGTTCTGTCTCACGTAATTTTGTTTGATCGGCAGGCGTGAGCAATTTCATCAAACGTTGATATGCAACATTCAAATTTTTATCTGCCGTCTTTAATGTTTGGTCATAACACTCTTGTATTTCTTCATTATCTGGATCGCATTTAGCAAATGCGGCAGTAGAACAAAGAAGCGCAAACATCAATAGTAAAAGTCTCATCTACAGCTGCTCTCTTAATATTGCCCAACAGTTAATATAGAGACGCAAGCGTCTCTATATTAATAATGACGTTTATGTGAGTAGGCATAAGTTTCCTTATTGTTTTTAGATGCTTACCTCATTATGCGTCTCTATATTAATAAATGCAAAAGGAGACGCAGCCATTACTGGCTATTACCCAATATTGATTGTTTAAAAAGAGTGATGGCTGACTGCTTTTGGCCGAAAGCAGTCATTCAGAATCCATGTTTTAATAGACAAATATATTCCCGCTCAGCTACAGCCTAGCTTTCAATATCCCTGCAACTTCAGCATCCGTCAACACAATTGGGTTGGTCTTCATGCTACTGCCACGGCAATTGGCAACCACCCGCGGAATATCTGCCGCCGTCACCAAATACTATTTTCGGGATCCCCGAAATATTGAATGCAGGAATTTGCATCTACTCACCCATGAGATGCAACAGGACGCGGCGGCTATATGGTGATGTGCGATGCTCATACAGGAAGATACCCTGCCACTGGCCAAGCGCGGGCTTGCCATTAAGCAGCGGGATAGAAAGGCTGGTTTGCGTTAGTGCTGTACGTACATGGGCCGGCATATCATCCGGCCCCTCAACAGTATGGATAAACAGGGAATCGCCATCAGGCACCAGCCTGGCGAAAAATGCCTCCATGTCGATGAGTACGTCAGAATCATAGTTCTCGTTAATCAACAAGCTAGCCGAAGTATGCTGGATATACAGCGTCAGCATGCCGGTGGCCATGCCACTCTGCTTTGCCCAGGCAAGCACTTCCGGTGTTATGTCGTAAAGCCGGCGGCCCCGTGTATTGACGTTGATCTGGTGAGTAATCTGGCGCATGAGGAAAGGCCCTGAAATGGATATGAAATTATAACGAATTCGCTGGCGATGGATTCAGTGGTTTGGATTAATCAGCACATGCGATTATGATGGCTGCAGATTCAAACACAGCCATCAACCGACCCTTTACCCAGAAAAGACAGCCATGCTACTGGATTATTTTCGCCGCGGTACCGAGCCCCTACACCTGACCGTACTACGTGATGTTCCCTTATTTTCCGGCTTGACCACGCATGAGCTGAACACGCTGGATGACCTGCTGCACCAACGCAACTATGTGCGTGATGAAATCATTTTCGATCAGGGTGAAGAAGGCCAGGCCATTTATTTCGTACTCTCTGGCAGAGTGTTTATCCATCATCCGGATCAGCCCGAGAATGCCGTCGAGCTTTGCTGTGGCGAGTTCTTTGGTGAGCGCGCACTGCTGGAAGATACCCCCAGGTCGGCACAAGCACGTGCCAGCGAAGACTGCCTGCTGGCAGTGTTGTTCCGCGAAGACTTCCTCGGTTTACTACATACCTATCCGCAAATTGCCGAAAAAATCACTGAGCACTGCCGCCTGCGAGAGGCTAAAAGATGGCTCTCAATCACCGCCAGTGCACCCATGGTGTTGCTGAATCACCGCGAGATTCCCGGCCCGATTACCTGGATAGGCATCATCGCGACAACCTGCCTATCGCTACTCATATTCAAGAAGATTATCTGGCTGGTAGTTCCGCTGCTGCTGTCACTCATCCTCTATTACCTGCTCGCTCCGTTGGCAAAGAAAATGGTGCTGTCTGGCTTCAGCCATCGCTTTGCAGCAACTACCCTGAGCGGGACTTTTCTGCTGCTGACTGGCCTCGGCCTGCTGATGTTCTACCCGCTGGCCATTTCCAGGGCCAACGACTGGCAGACCAGCTTTCTGCAATACCTGTCAGGCGGTGTGGATCTACTGGAACACCTGGCTGAGGATTTGCAGCAGCGCTTTATCTTTATGCACAACGTAACCTTTGGCCATGATATCAATCAGCAGTTTCTTGATTTTTCTGAGCACTTTTCCGATAAATACCTGGGCAACCTGTTACTGGGATTAGTCAACTGGCTGCCATCCCTTTTGCTCACGCCCATCATCACCTTCTTTCTGTTAAAAGACGGTGCTTATCTGCGCAAAATGCTGGGTGGTGCTGTGCCTAATGCTTTCTTTGAAAAAACCCTGTACCTCATGCACGCTGTTGATCGCACTGCCCGGCTTTACTTTATGGGCCTGATTAAAGTTACCTTGCTGGATTTAGCCATGATGTCGCTGGGGCTGTGGGCACTGGGTATCTCGTCGCCAGTGGTTCTGGGGTTCATAATTGCTGTTCTGTGCTGGATTCCCTATCTGGGGCCGTTGCTTGGCTATGCGATGGTGATAGTGGTAGCTGCCACTGACTTTCCTGGCAACTTACCGCTGGTTTATGGGATTACCGCCCTGTTCATCGGTGCGCGCATTATTGATGACTTGCTCTTCCTGCCGATGATCGTCGGCAAAAGCCTGCGCATACATCCATTACTCACCATCATGATGTTCCTGATCGGTGAAGCCATTGCCGGCGTTACCGGCTTGATGCTGGTCATTCCCATATTGGGCATCATGATGGTGCTGGGTGAGACACTGGAGCTAATACTGACCGATACACGACTACAGGCAAGGCATAGCTACGGCAGGAAACTACGCTGGCTGATTGCCAACCGCGATCTCGGCAAACCTAGATAAAGACCAGACTAGTGGCGGCGGTAATAACGGAAGTTGGGACCATAGTATGGTGGATAAGCCCAATATGGCCCCCAGAATGGATCGTAATAGTAAGGCACTGAACGCAGCTCATATTCGCGCTGGAGCTTTTCCTGCTCTTCTTTGCGCGCTTTTTCGCGCTTGTTAATCTCCTCAGCAAAACCATCACGCAAGGCCTGCTCACGGCTGCTGTAGATATAATCCAGCACTTTGGCATTAACGCCTTGCTTGTTCAGTTCCACCGATTGCGACGGAGTCAGCTCGTAACGCGAATTGCTTGCCTTGATTTTCTCGATAATCTGTTCAGGCGCGACTCCATCTTTGGAAAACTTAACAATTTCATCGAGGCTCAGGTTAGGGATAGGCTTCGGCATGATGCGCTCAAGCTCTTCAGGCGAGATGCGTTGTATCTGCGGCGCTTGTTCAGGTGTGGTGGCACATGCTGACAACAACCCCAGTAGCATGCCCAACATAAAAATTCTAGGTATATGCACCATGCGGAGTTTCTAGCCTTTGTTAGCCACCAGCGGCGAGGGGTCGGTTATCTTCTCGTCATAAGGATGGTTACTGCGCTGGTACAACATCAACACCCTTTTCACATATTGGCGCGTCTCAGCGTAAGGCGGCACACCTTTGTAGCGGTCCACGGCCTTTTCACCCGCGTTGTAACCAGCCACCGCCAGTTTCACATCGCCACGGAAATACGAAAGTAACCAGCGCATGTAGGCGATCCCGCCCTTGATATTCTGCGTGGCATCGTAGGCATTACGCACGTTGAAACGCTCGGCAGTCGCAGGTATCAGCTGCATCAAGCCCATGGCCGACTTTGGCGATTGCGCCCGGGTTTTGAAATCAGACTCCACCGCAACGATGGAAAGTATTAACCTGGGATCAACGTCATACCACTCGGCCAGCGTGCTAACCAGATCAACCATCCAGCGCTTGCTAGCTGGCAGATTATCGATATGGCTCTCAATGCCGACAGAATCATCTCCCTCTGCCGAGCCATAAGCAGAGCCTTTTTCCGGCAAAACCGCTGCCAGAACACACTCCGGCAACTGGGTCGTGGTGAAGTTAATGGTATCCAGCATCTTCTGCGCCTCGCGGTGTCCCTGTGACGCTGCCACCGAGAACAGTGAAGCCGCCAACGCTCGATCCTTAGGCACGCCCTTGCCAAAGGCGTACAGCATACCCAATCGATACTCCGCCTCCGAGCTACCGAGCCGGGATGCCTCGCAATACAACCCCGCAGCATGCCACTCGCCCTCACGCTCGTTTGCGCTGCGTTCAAATACACTGGCACGTTCCAGCAGCGAGTGCACCATAGGCGGTTCATTATCGTCATCCGCAAAGGCTAACGCTACTGGCGAAACCAATGAGACCAACAGCATGCTGGGGTAAATCAAGCTTTTGTGCATTTAACCTTCTTCGGGTGACAACGCTACGACAAAGTGTACCTTTACTCAGGGCTTGCTAAAAAGCATTTTGCCGCCCTTGTAATCTACTCTGACCGTATCCTTGGGCGCAAAATTCCCCCCAAGGATTTCCTTGGCTAGCGGATTCTCGATCTCGGATTGGATCGCACGCTTGAGTGGCCGTGCACCGTAAACCGGATCAAACCCGGCGTTGGCAATTTCTTCCAACGCAGCATCGCTCACATCCAGGCCGATCTCCATTGCAGCCAAGCGTGCGGCCAGGCTCTTCAGCTGGATGCCGGCGATCTTCTTCACGTGAGCTTCACCCAATGCGTGGAACACCACTACCTCGTCAATACGGTTGACGAACTCTGGCCGGAAGTGAGCTTTCACTTCGCCCATGACCGCAAGCTTGATGACCTGGTAATCATCGCCAGCCATGCTTTGTATCATCTGCGAACCAAGATTAGAGGTCATGATGATGACCGTATTCTTGAAATCCACAGTACGGCCCTGGCCGTCAGTCAGACGCCCATCATCCAGCACTTGCAGCAGCACATTGAATACATCCGGGTGCGCTTTCTCAATCTCGTCCAGCAAGATCACAGAGTATGGCTTACGCCGCACCGCCTCGGTCAATGCACCACCCTCTTCATAGCCAACATAGCCTGGTGGCGCACCTATCATGCGCGATACCGAGTGCTTCTCCATGTATTCGCTCATGTCGATACGAATCAGGTGATCCTCGGAATCAAACAGGAAGCCTGCCAACGCTTTGGTTAACTCGGTCTTGCCAACACCAGTAGGCCCCAGAAACAGGAAGGAACCATAAGGCCGGTTGGGGTCGGACAAGCCGGAACGTGAACGACGAATAGCATCAGAGACCAGGCGTACAGCCTCGTCCTGGCCAACTACGCGCTCGTGCAGCTTATCTTCCATAGTCAGCAACTTCTCGCGCTCACCTGTCATCATCTTGGAGACAGGGATACCTGTCGCCCGCGACACCACTTCAGCGATTTCTTCTGCACCTACCTGCGTACGCAGCAAGCGATGTTTCTTCTGTTCGCTTTCAGCTTCGCTCGTGGCCTCCTTAAGTTGCGCCTCCAGCTGCGGCAGCTTGCCGTATTGCAGTTCAGACACCTTCTGCCACTCGCCTTTGCGCGTTGCTTCTTCCATTTGCAGCTTGAGCTGCTCTATGGCTTCCTTGATGTGCTGGCTGCCTTGTACTTGGGCCTTCTCTGACTTCCAGATATCTTCGAGGTCGGCATAGTCTTTCTCCAGGCGAGTGATTTCCTCCTCGATCAGGTCAAAGCGTTTGCGCGAGGCTTCATCTTTTTCCTTGCGCACCGCTTCACGTTCAATCTTGAGCTGGATCAGCCGTCGTTCCAGCTTATCCAGTTCTTCCGGTTTGGAATCGATCTCCATCTTGATACGCGAAGCAGCCTCGTCGATGAGGTCAATCGCCTTATCCGGCAGGAAACGGTCTGTAATATAACGATGCGAGAGCTCGGCGGCGGCCACGATAGCCGGATCGGTGATTTCCACGCCATGATGTAGCTCATACTTTTCCTGCAAGCCGCGCAGGATAGCGATAGTAGCCTCTACCGTAGGCTCATCAACAAGCACCTTCTGGAAACGGCGCTCAAGTGCAGCATCCTTCTCAATATACTTACGGTATTCATCCAGCGTGGTGGCGCCTACACAGTGCAACTCACCGCGGGCTAGTGCAGGCTTGAGCATGTTGCCGGCATCCATCGCACCTTCGGCTTTACCGGCGCCGACCATGGTATGCAATTCGTCAATAAAGACGATGGTCTGGCCTTCGTCCTGCGCCAGTTCCTTAAGCACGGATTTGAGGCGCTCCTCAAATTCCCCACGGTACTTGGCACCAGCAAGCAAGGCAGCCATGTCCAATGACAACACCTTCTTACCCTTGAGGGTTTCCGGCACTTCGCCATTGATAATGCGCTGAGCAAGGCCTTCGACGATAGCTGTCTTACCTACGCCTGGTTCACCAATCAACACCGGGTTGTTCTTGGTACGGCGTTGCAATACCTGTATGGTGCGGCGAATCTCGTCATCACGACCGATCACCGGGTCCAGCTTGCCCTGCCTGGCGCGTTCAGTCAGGTCCATGGTGTATTTCTTGAGCGCTTCGCGCTGGGTTTCGGCTTCCTGGTCATGCACTTGCTCACCCCCACGCACCGCCAGGATAGCTTGTTCCAGGGCAGCCTTGCTCAACCCCGCCTGTTTTAACAAGCGGCCAGTTTCGCCCTTATCATCTGCAAGCGCCAGCAGGAACATCTCGCTGGCGATATAGCTGTCATTGCGTTTTTGCGCGAGCTTATCGGTGACATTGAGCAGGTTATTGAGGTCACGTGAAATAGCAACCTCCCCTGCATTGCCTTCAACTTTTGGCAGGTTAGCCAGAGATTGCTGCAACGCAGACTTAAGTGGCGCTAGATTGGCGCCAGCGCGTGCCAGTAGCGAGGCGGTACCGCCATCTTCCTGGTTAAGCAGGGCTACCAACAAATGCTGCGGCTCTATGCTGGCATTGTCGTTGCCCACGGCGATACTCTGGGCATCGTTGATGGCCTGCTGGAATTTGGTAGTAAGTTTATCGAAGCGCATATTGCTCCCCATAATATGTTTAATTACTTAGAACATGGGGTGTTTTTGCTATTTTTCAATCACGGGTTCATTTCTTGGGGATAACCCCATGTACGGCCTTCGTCATCAGAATTAATCTGATAACTTTTACCATTGGCACGCCATGTCACTGAAACTTGCTGTTGCTCGATCTGCATTCTTACATCGGTCACCGCCTGTATTGCGAGCCGCTTAGGCGGTGACGATACCCACGCCGCCCCATCCATACGGGCATAATAGAGCACCTGCTTTTGCCTATCAAACCAGGCTAGATGCCAGCCCCAACTACTTCCCTTTGCGATAGCCAGCATCTGGTAATGGCAGCCCTGCTCCTTGCTACCCCCAAAGGTTACGCGCTTGATATCTGCAGATGCGCTATCCAAAGATTTAGCCATAGCCAGATCATGGCTACCATCAGCAAAGGTATATTGCCAGAAATACATGGCATGGCCTTGTCCATCCGGGGCCTGGACGACTAGGCAGTTCATGTCATCATCGGCATAAACACTTATCATAAAAAGCCCAGCCATAAAGGCTAAAATAAATCTGAAAGTTGAATTAATGGGTGATTGTATGCTCATGCTTAATTCAAGCTGAAAGATGGACACATTTGCCCTATCATCATATACAGTAATACCAGAACACGCTTAAGCCCTCATCGGAGTGTCGTTATGTTGCGCATATTCTTACTAATCATTGTGCTGTTTGGTCTAATCTACAATAACGCGGAAGCAGCCAGCCTCGAAGCAGGTAAACCCATGCCGGATTTTTCCATTAAAACACTGGAGGGGAAATATATTACAGCCGCAACCAGCAAAAACAGGATTTTAATCATTAACCTGTGGGCCACATGGTGCGAACCCTGCCGTAAGGAAATGCCTGCGATAGATGCGTTCTATAAAAAATATCACGAACAAGGCGTGGACGTCATCGCAGTAAGTGTGGATGAGCCATCTGATTTTGATAAAGTGAAACAATTTTCCAGCGCATTTGCTTTTCCGGTAGCCCTGCAAAAAGATAGTGATTTGCAGAATCTTGGTCGCATATGGCGCGTGCCCGTCACCTTCATCATCGACCAAAATGGCATACTGCGCCGCAATGGCTGGAAAGGTGATCCACTGATTGATGAGAACATCCTGGAAAAAAATGTGGCACCACTATTGGTGCCACAGTAACCACGCTTAAAAAGCGTAATTAAGCCCGACGGATGCAGTCCAGCGCGGTGCCAGTTGCAAACCACCAACCCGCTGATAGATCGGTAACTGAACAAAACCATAAAGCCTGGTCTGCTTGCTGATAGCCATCGTAACGCCCGGACTAAGGTCAACCAAAGTGCCGCCACTATTCTCGGTATCTGCTTCAATGCCATGATCTCGCCCTACCGAACGCGCATTGATTTGCAGTTGCGGTGTAATGCTGCCAAACCCTACGTAGCTGAGACCCAGATTAAGATTCAACGACGAGCCGGGCCGAAAATTGTCCTGCGTGCTTACTGGAGTTTGTATCAGCGCTTGGGCGAAATAATCGAAATCCTGGTTTAGTGCCTCGGCTTTATAAATCCCTAGTAGCAAATCAGTAGAGCCAGAGCCGGGCTGCAACCCGCGGTCTAGTGGCGAACCGGCTTGCGGACCGCCATTGAAATTATATTCGTGACTGCCGGTGGGGAGCTTAAGCCCAAGCTGAATCCCTACTGGAAATCCCTGATAGCGCCCGAGCACGCGCACATCCCCCAAACTGCTCGAGTGAGACGAAGAAATATTGTTATCCCCCTCGGCAACCGTGGTGTGTGAGCGCACAATATATGGCACCTGAACATTGATGCCCCAGTCGCGGCTAGGCGCATAGTCGAGCGCCGCCGTGGTGTAGCGGTTGATGGTGCGGCGTTCCACTTCTCTGTCGTTTGGCAAGGGGTAGTCGGCACGTTTAGCCAACCCCTTTCCAGTGCGCAATTGTGGCTGATCCAAGAAATCATAGCGCAAGTCCAAGTGGATGCCGGTAGCACCGGACATACCTTGACCAATCCATTCAGAACTCAGCGTACAGCCGCAACTGGAACATGCCTCAGCAGCAAGCGGCGCGAGCAGGCAGCTACCAAGCAATAATCCTTTGCCGGTAAATTGCCAGCAATTTTCACCCAATTTAATTAACTTAATCATCGCTTCTCCAATCGTTCAAAATCCTAAAAATGTCTAGCCATGGCGAAACACACGAGCTGCCGAACATAAACAGCGAGCCTAATAGACGGACAGCGTCTGGCAGTGGCTTTGATGCGGTAGATTAGGAAACGACTGGGGGAGCGCGGGGATTTGAACTTACCCAAGCGAACAGTGGATAAGGCGATTGATAAAAAAGCCGAGGGAAGAGCAGTTTAAGATTCAATTGGGCGATAACAGGACTGTTATCGAGAATCAAACCAACAGAACCTGCATGCATGAAGCAATATGGGCAGTGCTCCATATGCAGTATGCGCCCATCTTGCTGCGGAGCTTGATTCTGGGTGACTTTACTGAGGCCACCGCTTATTGCCGGGATATATTTAATACCTTGGACGCTACAGATTTCCTGCCAAGGGGTCTTGGATTTCGCAGCCAGCGCGTTAGAAATAGTCGGGGCAAAAGAGGCTACCAGCACTGCCGCAATGGCAATCCAGCTGGCTGCTTTGCTTTTTACTTTTGCTGATATTAATCCAGAGAACATCGCAGCATCATACTGACAACACGCGAAGCCTTCAACAACCCGACGACTATGGCAATCAGCGTAGCCCTATCACTTGCATGAACAAGCGCATTGCATAAGCCGCCACAGCAAGCGCCAGCACACTAGCCGACCAGATCAATACCAACCAGCCCATGCGTTTAAGCCATAGCTTTAAACCGGATGCCTCAGCCATACTGAACAGCCTCAGTGGTAACCATCACCAGCCCTGACCTTGCCACGGAAGATGTAGTAAGACCAACCGGTATAAGCCAGGATAAGCGGGATAATGATGAGCGTACCGACCAGTGTGAACACTTGGCTAGAACGTGGCGCTGCGGCTTCCCAGATCGAAATATTGGGAGGGATGATATTCGGCCACAGGCTGATGGCAAGGCCAACATAGCCAAGAAATATGATACAAAGCGCATACAGAAACGGTGCAAGATCATTGCCGCGTTTCAGCGAACGTACCAGCATAAAAGTGGACAAACCTACCAGCAATGGCACCGGGGAAAGCCATAGCAGATTGGGCATACTGAACCAACGTTGGGCAATGTCAGCATGGGTCAGCGGCGTCCAGATGCTGATAATGCCAATGGTAACCAGTATCAGCCAAGCTAAAGGCAAGGCAACCTGCAACATGCGCTCCTGCAATTCGCCCTCCGTTTTCCAGATCAGCCAACAGCAGCCGAGCAGCGCATAGGCCATCACCACGCCCACTCCTGTAAACAAGGGAAACGGGGCCAGCCAGTCGAAAGCACCGCCAACAAAAGCATGACCAGACATCTTGATGCCATCGATATAAGCACCCAGCGTCACACCCTGAAAAAAAGCGGCAACCAGAGAACCGCCAATAAAAGCTTTATCCCAGATATGGCGCTCATGGTCATGTGCCTTGAAACGAAACTCAAATGCCACACCACGGAAGATGAGGCCCAACAACATGAATACCAGCGGCAAATACAAGGCGCTGAGTATGACCGAGTAGGCCAAGGGGAAAGCCGCGAACAAGCCAGCGCCACCTAGCACCAGCCATGTCTCGTTGCCATCCCACACCGGCGCAACAGTATTCATCATCACATCACGGTGTTGTTTCTCAGGAACAAAAGGGTAGAGCATGCCGATTCCCAGATCGAAACCATCCATGACCACATACATCATCACACCAAAAAAGATGATGATCGCCCATACAAAGGTAACGTCAAAGCTCATGACTCAACTCCTAGCGGCAGGCTCTCATCCGCCACTGACATAGGCCGCATGGATTGTTTATCGTCGTCGATCAGGTCGCCCTCATGCAGAACCGGGCCTTTACAGACCAGCCGCAACACATATGCCACACCGACACCAAACACGAATACATAAACAATAACGAATAAACCAAGCGATAAGGCCAGGGTGCTTACAGCATGCTCGGAAACCGCATTGGTAGTTCGCATCACGCCATACACCACCCATGGCTGGCGCCCCACCTCAGTAGTGATCCATCCGGCAAGTATCGCAATGAGGCCTACCGGGCCCATCAAAGTCGCAAATCTCAGGAACACAGGCGAGTCATACAGCTGATTACGGATACGCAAATACAGGCTCCACAAGCCGAGCACTATCATCAACATGCCCAAGCCGACCATGACGCGGAAACTCCAGAAAACGACTGTAGCGTTAGGCCTGTCTTCAGGCGCGAATTCTTTCAGGCCCTTGATCTGTCCATCCCAACTATGGGTGAGAATCAGGCTACCCGCATGCGGCACCGCGACTTCAAAACGCGTTTGTTCACGCTGCATATCCGGCAGGCCAAATAGCAATAATGGCACACCTTCACCGGGATGGTTTTCCCAATGGCCTTCCATCGCAGCGATTTTGGCAGGCTGGTATTTGAGTGTATTCAGGCCATGTGCGTCGCCAATCATGACCTGCACAGGGGCAACAAGCAACGCCATCCACATCGCCATGGACAACATCTTGCGCACTGCCATACTGTCATTTTTGCGCAATAGCTGCCAGGCAGCCGATGCACCGACGAATAGTGCTGTGGCGAGGAAAGCCCCGACCGCCATGTGCGCCAAACGATATGGGAATGACGGGTTAAAGATGATCTTGAGCCAATCTACCGGCACAACGATATTGTTGACGATTTCATAGCCCTGGGGCGTTTGCATCCAGCTATTGGAAGCCAGTATCCATGTCATGGAAATTAAGGTGCCTATGGCAACCATAATGCTGGAAAAAAAGTGTAATCCAGGGCCAACCCGATTCCAGCCAAATAGCATGACCCCTAAAAAGCCGGCTTCCAAGAAAAATGCCGTGAGCACCTCATACGCCAGCAGAGGGCCGGTGACGCCACCAGCAAACTCAGAGAAACCACCCCAGTTGGTACCAAACTGGTAAGACATCACCAAGCCGGATACCACACCCATACCGAAAGTGACGCCAAATATCTTCAGCCAGAAATGGTAAAGGTCTTTATAGACCTGCCTCCCGGTTTTGAGCCAACAGCCTTCCAGTACCACTAGGTAGCTTGCCAGACCGATAGTCAGGGCGGGAAAGATGATATGAAACGAAATAGTGAAACCAAATTGGATTCGGGCTAACTCGAGCGCCGTCATGTTATGCCTGTAAATGATGGGTTATGTTGAGAATACTCTTAAACTCAAGCCGAGTTTAAGGCAAACCGCCTGTAATACTTCGCCAACCCATTAGTCAATTACTTCACCAGGGAGTTTCTAGCCTTCATTGAGTTTTTGTAACTTTCCAGTTTCAGTCATACTTACAAGCCATAACATGGCTATCAATAGCAATTAACAATCGTAACTATATAAACAATCAATTTTTATAATTGATTAAGGTTCATTACTATCTTCTTCATCTCAATTGAACATCTTCAATTACGTTCAGTTGACTTCCAGTAAACAGGACAAGGAGAAGGAAATGAGTAAAAAGAAATTAACCACAGCAGCGGGCGCCCCGGTGCCCGATAATCAGAACACCATGACTACCGGCCCGCGTGGCCCGGTACTTTTGCAGGACGTATGGCTGCTTGAGAAGCTTGCCCACTTCGACCGCGAAGTGATTCCTGAGCGCCGTATGCATGCCAAGGGCTCCGGCGCCTATGGCACATTTACCGTAACCAACGACATCAGCAAATACACGCGCGCCAAGATATTTTCGCAACTCGGCAAGAAAACCGAACTGTTTACCCGCTTTACCACTGTGGCCGGTGAGCGCGGTGCGGCTGATGCTGAGCGCGATATCCGCGGCTTTGCAGTCAAGTTCTATACCGAAGAAGGCAACTGGGATCTGGTCGGTAACAATACGCCCGTATTCTTCCTGCGTGATCCGTTGAAATTCCCGGACTTGAATCACGCCGTGAAGCGCGACCCCAAGACCAATATGCGCAGTGCGCAGAATAACTGGGATTTCTGGACCTCATTGCCGGAAGCACTGCATCAGGTGACCATCGTCATGAGCGAGCGCGGCCTGCCGGCTACCTATCGCCACATGCATGGCTTTGGTTCGCACACGTTCAGCTTTATCAATGCCAAGAACGAGCGTTATTGGGTCAAGTTCCACTTTAGGTCACAGCAGGGCATCAAAAACCTGACCAATGCCGAAGCCGAAGCCATCGTCGGCAAGGATAGGGAAAGCCATCAGCGCGATCTGTTCGAAAGCATTGAAAAAGGCGATTACCCGAAATGGACACTGGCTGTGCAGATCATGCCGGAGAAGGACGCATCCAAGGTGCCATATAACCCGTTCGACCTGACCAAGGTGTGGCCGCATAAGGATTACCCGCTGATTGAGGTGGGCGTGATGGAGTTGAACCGCAACCCGGAAAACTTCTTTGCCGAAGTTGAGCAGTCTGCGTTCAACCCAGCTGCCGTAGTGCCTGGCATCAGCTTCTCGCCAGACAAGATGTTGCAGGCGCGGTTATTTTCCTATGGTGATGCACAGCGTTATCGCTTGGGTGTGAACCATCACCAGATTCCCGTAAATGCGCCCAAGTGCCCGTTCCACAGCTATCACCGCGATGGTGCGATGCGTGTGGATGGCAACCATGGCGCGACCATCGGCTACGAGCCTAACAGCAAGGAGGAATGGCAGGAGCAGCCCGATTTCTCCGAGCCACCATTAGCAATTGAAGGTATGGCGGATCACTGGAACCATCGTGCCGATGAGGACTATTATTCACAGCCAGGCAATCTGTTCCGCCTGATGACACCGGCACAGCAGCAGGCGTTGTTTGATAACACCGCAGCCTCTGTCGGTGGTGCCTCGGTTGAAGTGCAGAAACGCCACATCGCCAATTGCACCAAGGCCGATCCGGCATATGGCGCAGGAGTAGCCAAGGCGCTGGGGTTGTCTGTCTGATAGTTATTGCCTGAATAAGAAGCCCGCTTTTGCGGGCTTCGACTTTTCTAATTACAGCAACAGTGGATTATTAATTTACAAACGTAGGAGGCAATGAAAATTGTTTAAATGTCTCCAATCGATCCTGTGCGGACATTCGCTAACGTATGACATAAGGGGCGCGCTTTAGCGCGTCCCTGTTGAATGATGGGTTGGGCTCAGCCTCCGACTTAATGATAATCAAGTTTTTCGCACCAAAGGAACTAGAGCTAGCTTGCCTTTCTTCTGGCTCCAGCAATTCTAATAATTCTTGCGCAAGGCCTGACGGTCTATCTGCTTCTCTCGCATTCTGAATTTGAAACCTAAGGTTAGCGGAGAGCCAGTTTCTCGTAGATAAGCTCTGAGGTATTGCGCTATGTACTGGCGTTCCAATTTCCAAGCGGTACAAGCTTTTTGCGAAGGACGAGTTTCCGCATGCAGCCAAGCATTCCGCATGACCTGCGTTATTAACAACCATACATGGGCCTACTGCCTGTAGTTTTCCATATCTTTTTGAATAGGTCGCTGGCGGTGCCATATGATTTGCTACGGCATAGTACGTCTGGAAATCACCACCCACATCTTTATAGAAAAATGCGAAAGAACCTACTGAAGGCAATAGCGCATTTGATAATAAATCAAAGGGCGGATTAAACGATCCAGCACCCACAATATGTGGCCGCGTTGAGAGCAAAAACCACTGTTCTAGATTCGCGGAAAAAGCCCTTCCGCAAACCGAAGGTAGCGTTGCCCTTTCTGATTTTGCTTGAAGATAAGTCAGTCGTGCATGGTGAGAAATTGACGAGTAAGTGACTATCATGAGATCGCTTAACTCACAACGAGCATGCGTTCGCGCATAGTTGCTATTGCCAGTAAACATAACCTGATGGGAGGTGCCGTGGTATTCCTCAATCTGGAATTTTCCGCTTAGTCCAATTAAAGCAGAATGCATCGCCTGAAACAGCGGGATTTCGTTATGAGAAAACCCGTGCGTCAGTGATCGAAAACTGGCATCGAAGTTACTGGCAAAGACAATTGCAGGATCAGCCATCACATCTCCATATTGCGGAAGGCCCAACAGTTATTATACGGACCCATGTGTCCGTATAATAATAAATAGCAAGTACAGATGCGAACACCTGGAATTTTACAGCCTGATTTAGAGTCATTGTGCTGACGGTTGAGTCTCAGTTATTGGCGGCAAACGGACTAGTTTCATTTAACACTTACCCCGCATAGCGTTATGATTATTCAATGCAGCGCAATCAAAAGCGCATACTCATGTCAAACGTCTGTAGCCACTGACAGGCACACTAGATTTCAACTTCAGGAGAACATATATGGCAAAAGCAATCGGTTACGCAGCATACGACCCAAAGAAACCCCTCGCCCCATTCGATTTTGAGCGCCGCGAACCCGGCGCCGAGGATGTGCAGATCGAGATACTCTATTGTGGTGTCTGCCATTCAGACCTGCACCAGGTACGTGACGAATGGGGCAATTCAACCTTCCCCATGGTGCCGGGGCATGAGATCGTCGGCCGTGTCACCAAGATCGGCAGCGGTGTCACCAAGTTTAAGGTGGGCGACCTGGCCGGTGTGGGCTGTCTGGTGGATTCCTGCCGTAGCTGCCCGGACTGTAAGGTGGACCTTGAGCAATACTGCAACCATGCAACCTATACATATAATGCCCCGGATATGAAGAGCCCGGGCAAATCGACCTATGGAGGCTATTCCAACCTGATCGTAGTCGATCAGCATTTCGTGCTCAAAGTCTCAGACAAGCTCGATCTGGCAGCAGTCGCACCGCTGCTTTGCGCAGGCATCACCACCTATTCGCCGCTGCGCCACTGGAAGGTTGGCCCCGGCCATAAGGTCGGCATCGTCGGGCTGGGTGGATTGGGCCACATGGGGGTAAAATTTGCTCATGCCTTTGGCGCACATACCGTGCTATTTACCACTTCTGCCAGCAAGGTAGCGGATGCCAAGCGATTGGGTGCGGATGAAGTGGTCATTTCCAAAAACCCGGAAGAGATGAACCAGCATGCGCAGAGCTTCGACTTCATCCTCAACACCGTGGCGGCACCGCATAATCTCGACCAATTCACCGCCTTGCTCAAGCGCGACGGCACCATGTGCCTGGTCGGCGTGCCGGATAGTCCGCACCCCAACCCCAGTATCGCCAACCTGATATTCAAGCGCCGCGCACTGGCTGGTTCCTTGATTGGCGGATTACGCGAGACGCAGGAGATGCTGGATTTCTGTGCCGAGCACAACATCACCTCGGATATCGAGATGATCAAGATGCAGGAGATCGAAACAGCCTTCCAGCGCATGCTGAAAAGCGATGTGAAATACCGCTTCGTGATAGACCTTGCGAGCCTCAAGCAAGCTGCCTGAGCCATACCGAACGAAAGAAACAGCCCGTGCAAGCGGGCTTTTAGCGCTCATATGGTTGAGCGCCGATTAACCTGAGCTTGACTAGAACTTCGACTAGTATTGTATTGATATAGCCAGCGCATGCCCCTAGAACGATGCAGAAACCTATTGTTACGATGGCATTCTGGAAAGATAACGAAAACAACGCAGTCGTATTAAACATCCCTGGAGAATTCAGAAAAGCAAAAATGCTCGCATAACCGTAAATGACTGCAGGTGTGACGCAAAATCGAGTAAAGACACCCATTCTTGATAGCGCAGCGATGACAACACCAATCAACAATGGCCCCCACAAGTCACTGGACAACCCACCCTCGAATGGGTTGCTGAGTAAAGCCAACGCAGAAATCCAAGCAGCGAAGGCACCGAGTCCGATGTGCAATATGGTTGAGATAAATGCTTGGTTACGATTGATGCCCCCATCCATATGGAAGAAACACGCCCAGGTGATGAATACCGCCCAGGGTGGAATGAACGGAAGAAAGCTCAACAAGTAGACCGCTATCACCGTCAGTAAAAATGCCGAGAACGTAGTAGCGTTCAATTGAGTCATGATGATTCCCTTGTCAGGTAGCGCATTTCAAATCTGGATTTAAAGCTTGGCCAATAGCCGGTCAAGACCAAGACAATGGCGATTACTATCATCAGCCAATCCACCCGCAAGCGTTGGGTATCCCGGCCTGCAGGCTTCTGCTTATCCATCGCCTCAATCAAATCCCTGGCATCATGAGCTCTCAAGTATGTTGCACCGATTTCGCCAGAAAGCTCTTTGAGATAAACCTCATCCAATTTAGAAAGGTAGCGGTTGTAATCATCGGTCGCGATGCTATCGTCGCGCGTGCCCAAGGACTCTTCCGACTGTACCTGAGATGGCGCCATGATCGAATTCGAGAAAGCCCAGTAGCCAAGTATCTTGTCTTCGCTATCGAACTTAGGGATAGGTGAAGGCTGGTCGCTCCCTATTCCTACGATGAGCCAGCCGGCACCGCCCTGCCAAGCAGAAAGATCAGTCTTGTTGACGGCATTGAGCTTGGGCGCTTCGTCACCATCGGTAAAAAATACTGCTTGCGCCGGTGCAGGCAGGGAATTCAATACTGCAGCGGTAGACAGCATGCCGAATCGCAAACGGCTGTTACCGCGCCAGGCCATGCGCCATTCCAAGTGCGCTATGCTGTCCTGAATAACGTCATAGTTCTTGCATACTTCTATCGGTGTAAACAGCAAAGCAATATTCTCTGCAGAAAATACGCTCAGGCTCACATTGGTGCCACAAGGCAATTTGGCAACGGTTTCTCGCAACAGTTGCCGCGTGTAGTCGAGACGACTGACCGACTGACCTTGCCATTTCATGTCGACCGTATTCATGCTTTGCGTCACGTCCACGACCAAAAGGTAATTATGCAAATCCTGTTTTACGGGGATCGTTGGATGAAACAGCGATGCCACCAGCAGTATCAATGCCGAGGCAAGAAAAAGCGTATCGCGATGTTTCAATAAGCGCTTCATGGCAGACCTGTAGGGATATTACCCATGACGATACCGAGCTTGTCCTGCTCATCCGTGCCATCGTGATTATCAGGCAACATGGACAGCACCCGATCCAGGTTATACCGCGCGTCCAGATGCTGGTTATCGAGCCTGAGCGATTGCTCATAAGCCATTTTCGCCTGGTTCAGCAGATACTCGGCTTCGTCTTTCACCGAGTCGCCGTTGTGATTCACCATTAATCCTCGCAACATGTAAATATTGCCCAGGTTGTACTGCACGGCAGAAATTTGCGACGGTGTACCTTGCATTTCCATCAACTGGTTGAACAACTGGCTCGCATCCTGGTAACGCCCGTTTCTGGCTAAGGCATAAGCTACGGCATACTTGGCTTCAAACTTGTATTCCGTATTGCCCGGTTTGCCGCCGGATATTACTGCCTGATTGAATTGCTCAATCTCCCAAATCTGTTTGCCTATCATGAGAGTCGCCACTAATGCCGCAACCATGATGCTGACCAGTACTCGGGTTTTAATTTTTACGCCTGCCGCCAAGACCTGACCTCCAGGGATTTAATCAGCAGTAGCAAGCTGATCATCAATGCCGCCACGACAATGAAATACGACGAATAATCCTTACCCGGAACTTTCTCAAAATAGCGGATAGGGTTCTTTTCGCGCTGATTGATATCTGCAATCGCAGATTGCAACGTCTTCGGGTCTTCTGCTTCGTATGCCCGGTATTTGGTCTTGAGCGTCTGAAAGAACTTGTGCAGTTCTATTTCTGCCGGCTCCAGCCCATCCTTGGTTTTCTGGTAATTGTCATTGAAGATACTGATGCCGTCCGGTTGCCGCAATACGATCCAGTATAGGTTGACGTGCTGGCGCACTACCCAGTCGCTGATCTTTTGCTTGGCCTTGGGTAAGATACGTCCCGCACCATCAGATAGCAGGATGATGGCGCGTGAGCCTGTATCCGGCATCTTGTCGAACATACTGATACCGCTGGTTAATCCTGCGCCTATATTGGTTTGCAACAAGCCGGATCCCCCAGCAGCGCTGATAGCCGCATAGATCGCTTCGCGGCTCTGGGTCAGCGGAATGACGTGCATCGCCGAGTTGCTGAAGGTCACTACGCCGACCATGTCATCCTTACGTTCACCGACAAACTGGGAAATCAGCCTTTTTGCTGCCGCTGCCTTGGTCTCGCCTATATGGCCATCTAAACCGGCTCCGGCAAACGGGTCATCCATGCTCGCACTACGGTCGATCACCAACACAACCTGGGCACCTTTCCCGCTACGCTCCACAGTACCGATAGGCCCGTGCGGAGCCGAGAGTGCGAGGGTCATGCAGGCAATGATTGCAACCGAGAGGTAACGTAGCAGCATGCCGGCGATATCCGATAGCCTGTCTTGCGGCACGATCTCCACCCAGGAATAAACACGGCCCTGCTGACGATTCAACCACAGCGGTATCAATGCGAAAGGCAGGAGCAACAAGCCGAATGGATGCATAAACGTCATGCCACGCCTCGTTCACAGTCTCGGCAACGGGCACAGAATTCTAGTAACTGCTGCATATACCCAGATTGCTGACCGGCACTTTCGCTATATAAAACCTGGTTGGAGATATCGAAGAACGCGTCTATTTCCGGCTTGATACTCAAGAACGCAGGATATTTTTTGATGAACTGGTCCAACCGCTCGGGGAATAGCGTTTCTCCGAAAGTCAGGCGAAACGCATGATGCATACTCGCAACACCTGCCTGCAGGCTTTCCGGGTGTTCTGACAAACTGCTGATATTGCGGTAACTGGCAGCAAACGGGCCGCCCATTCCGGGAAACCAGGCCGTATCACCGTGCATGTAGATGAGACCGAATAGGGAAATGACCACCAATCCTAGCGAGACCGCCAATAAAGGCTTGAGATAACCAAACCCGACCAGCATGGGGCCGCGGTATGGGCTCATGTCCTGTTCAATGTAGACCTCTCCATGGGCGGCAATCGGTGAAACGCGAAACTGCCAGGCTGGAACAGTTGCCGAGATGGCTTTGCCCGCGTTGCTGAATTTCAGCGTCTCCTGCGGCAGTGCTATTTTCTGGGCAAAGTTGCTGCGGCTAAAAACCTGGTAGCTCAGCTCTAGCCGATAACGTATTTTGTCCGACGATTTTGTTTCCGTAAGACGGATATCGCGTAATTCGATGCCTTGACGCATCATGCCCTTTACCGGTAAAGCGCCATGCACCAGCGTGTAAGGAGGTGTAACCTCAAGCTCGACCGAACGTTGGATAATATCGCCGACGAAATAGCCAATACTGCGCTCCGGATTCTTTACCTGCAGGGTGTATGGTGGGTTCACAGCAAACGCCGTTATGGACACCAACATTAGAATACAAGCGGCAAGTAATCTCATAGGGCTGAGAATTGGCGAAAGTATTCGGAGATGGCCTCTGCCCTGAACTGATCTTCCACAAAGCAGGGTGGAGCCTCGTAGCGCATGAAAAGCGCTTTCAACTGCTCGCGGCGCTGCTGGAATGCCGATTCGAACTTGCGGCGTAACTCTTTTCTGAAGAACAGCGTACGTTCCTCGTTCGTTTCCGGATCCACAATCGTGCCGAAACCGAAGCTGGGCAGCGTCTTGTACTCCTGGGAATCCCATAACACCAGCGGGATCACGTGATGACGGGAAAGCATATTCAGGGCTTGTTCGATCAATTCCAGCGGTAGATGAAAATCCGAGATCAGAAACACCAGCCCGCGTGCTTGGCCCAGATAACGACTGACATCGAGCAAGCCTGAAGCACTTTTCTGGTGAGAATGATAGCTTTGCAGGCGAGCCGTAAGTTCAAACGCATCATGCATTTTGCGACTGGATCGGGTGAGCCAGTCCTCGCGCACCACATGATCAAAACCGACAAAGCTGAACGTATCGCTGGCCTGATAAGCCGAATATGCAATGGACGCAGAAATTTCTGCCGCTAATGACATCTTGTTGCTGTTGCCGGTGAATTGCATGGAGGCAGACAAATCACATACGGCATAGACCGGTGTCGGGTTTTTCTGGTTGAAAATACGTACATGCACCTGATCGCTGGAGTCGCGTATGGTCTGGTTAATATCGATACGCCTGGCGTCCGGATAATCGATCAAGGGCACATTTCCACGAAACTCGATGCCCAAGCCGCTCTGCGCACCGCGGTGGTAGCCGGACTGGTAACTACGGGAACGCCAGTTGATATGATAAGTAAATGCTTGCGCAAACGCCGGGATCATATTCAGGGTACAGCCACCATGCGGATGATATTGCCGGTGAGCTCACGTGCCAGCGCCGTACGACGCATTTCGTACATGGAACTGAACGCCAGGCGATGGGCGACGATCTCGTGGAACACCGCATGGATATCTTCAGGGATGAGTGACTCTCTTCCCATGAGCCAGGCATGGACTCGGGCACCGCGCAATAGCATGGCCATGCCGCGCGGGCTGGCACCGGCATGCACCAGCCTCTCCATTTCCACGCCTTCTATCTTGATACCAAAACTGGCCGGGGTTTGCGTGGCCTGCCATAAATCCAGTGCGTATTCCTGAATGATGGGGCTGGCATAGATCGCGTTCTGGATCATGTCTGAAAACGCATTGAGCTCTTCAAAAGCCAATAGACCTGGCTGCACCTTGGAAGTCAGGCTATCCGTATCATGAAAGCGGGTGTCGAATACCAGCGATTTCCTGGTCTCGCGATCATTAGGCACGAGGATAGGAATCTCCATCATGAAACGGTCGCGCGCGGCGGATGGAATCTCGAACGTCTCTTCCTTTTCCAGTTGGTTGCGATCAGCAAATACAATCATGTGCGGTAATCGATATTCGCGCTTGAACGCATGCAGGCTTTTTTCGGCCATCACTCTCAACATCAATGCATGTACTTGTGGCCTGGCGCGGTTGATCTCGTTAAAGAAGAATACCGATAGATCTTCGCCAGAACGCAGTAGCGGGCCGGCATCTACATGCGGGCGGCCGTCTTCGCCGATGTAGGTGTGGTACACCAGATCGTTGGGCATCAGGTCTACGGTGCCTTCTATGCGTTCGAATTTTCCGCCTATCCCGCGCGTGATGGCTCGTAGCAAGGAGGTCTTGCCTACACCTACATCCCCTTCCAGCAGTACATGGCCGCGTGCAAAAATGGCAATCGTCATCAACTGAATGGCTTTTTCTTGCCCGACTATCACCTTGCTCACTTCGGATATCAGCTTAAGGGCATCCACACGCCTGTCGACCAGTTGATTTTCCAAAACCGCGGTATTCATCTAGGCTTCACCCTTGATAACCATCTCTGCGTATTGCTCTGGCGATATCGTACCCCCGAGGTCTTGCGCAATATGCTTATCGCGGTCAGGCAAAGCTTCCTGCAGGCCATCAATACGCTTCCATTGGGGCAGCGGTGTTGGCTTATTCGCCTGGGGTACATATTTGGAACTATCGACGCGTTTATAACGATGGATATAACGCGGGCAATTAATGAAAATCTCGGTCAGGTGAACCCGTACCACCAGTTCCGCTCCGTAGAACTCCTTAATCAGCGGATCGTTGCTATCAATTGAGGCCTCGCCATGAATACGGATACGATGCGGCGTTTCGAAATCGATGAGCAACATGCCGATCTTTGAATTGGTCGTAATATTCCCCATGGATAAAAACATGCCGTTTCCATCAAAACTGGGAAAAGCCAATGTCTTGCTATCCACCACTTTGATAAATCCCGGGTTGCCGCCTTTGTGCGAGCAAGTGGGATAACCACGATGATCAATAGTGGTGAGGAAAAACATGTCGCGGCTTTCAATAAAGCCTTTATGCTCTTCGCCGATCTCTGTCCGAACGATATTGCCCTGCACCGCGTCTGCAAGCTTCACCGTTTTAAACTCCTGCTGCAGACTTCTATGCTGCGCTCCGTAAAGACTCATGACTAATTCTCCAGATATAAATAGCTGTCCATTATTTGGATGGCTATTATTTTTATAGGTCACTATTGTCTACAATAGTATTTAGCGTCTACTATCGTGGTCAATACAAAATACTTATTTAACTGTCCGATAAACGGACATTAATATTTCATGAAAAACGAATCCTCCGACATAAAAAAATCTCCGGTTACACAGCTACCGCCAGGTAGCCTGAATCGAGCCGTCATTTTGCTCAAGGCCATCGCTCAAGGTTCGCGCAGGGGCAGCCTGCTGACAGAATTGGTTGCCAGAACTTCATTACCGAGACCAACTATCCATCGCGTACTAGATATGCTGATCGACCTAGGCTGGGTAATACGTGATGAAGAAACGTCTCGATTCAATCTTGGTTTGGAGCTTGCGGCACTGGGATTCTCGGCGATCAGTCGCAACCCGATTGAACGCGTCGCTGCGACACACCTGAGTGCACTCGCCGAAAGGCTGGACCAAGTCGTTTACCTCAATATCCGCTCAGGGTTGGATATGGTGTGTATCGGCCGTTACGAAAGTGAATCACAGATTCAGGTCGGCAAAGGCCGCGTCGGGTTGCGAGGCCCATTTGGCATGAGCCCGAGTTGTATGGCCATGCTAACCAAGCTTCCAGAAAATGAGGTCCAGGAGATCATCAAAATCAACCTATCGCGCTATCACAGGATCGAAGGGTTCGATGAAACCGGCTTCCGTATGGCATTACAGGATGCAATGGAAAAAGGCTACAGCACATACGACGGTATCGTATTGGATAGAACAACCAGCGGCCTGGGTGTTCCTATTTGCGATACCACTGGATACCCGATAGCTGGAATTGGTACAACCTATATCACTGGCTGGCTTAACGAGGCGCAGTGGAAGAAGTGCCTGTCTGAACTACAGAAAACTGCCATCGATATCTCTGAGAATCTTGTTGAGGTATGACGTTTTCTACTCAGTGGTAACAGCTACGTAATCAGAACCCGCCAAGCATTTTGATGTGTGCGTGCACGCTACGCCCCAACGCACTCAGGGCATAGCCACCTTCCAGTGCTGAAACTATGCGGCGATGGGCAGAGTGACTGGCAACTTCCATGAGTAATTCCGTTACCCAAGCATAGTCTGCCTCGCGCAAGGCCAGGCCGCCAGTGTCATCCTCACGATGCGCGTCAAAGCCTGCTGAGATAAAGATAAACTCCGGCTCAAAAGCCTTTAACACTGGTAGCCAGCGCTCAAGTACCGCCACACGAAACTGCTCACCATCTGCACCAGCAGCTAACGGTACATTGATGATGTGCGCATTGCCACTATCGGCCCCAGTGAATGGGTAGTAGGGGTGGCGAAAGGTCGAGCACATCAGCACGCGCGGGTCATCATGAAAAATGGCCTCAGTGCCATCGCCATGGTGCACATCGAAATCAACGATGGCGACTCGCTTCAGGCCGTGATGCTCAAGGGCATAAGCGGCACCTAGGGCAATATTGTTAAATATGCAGAAGCCGCCTGAATGCTCCCGCATAGCATGGTGGCCTGGTGGGCGGATATTGCAGAAAGCGTTAGGCGCTTCACCTGCCATCACCATATCCATCGCAGTCAGCACTGACCCTGCGGCATACCTTGCGGCATCCAGGCTAAACTCGTTCATTGCGGTATCATCATCCAGATGGACGAAGCCGTGTTTGGGTGAATTGGCAAAGATACTCTCAAGATAGTCACGGCTATGAACCAGCAGTAACTCTTCAAAGCTTGCTGGCCTGGACTCTTTGCAATTAAGTAGTTGCATAAGGCCGGAGGCTATCAGCCTGTCTTCAATCGCATAGATACGTTCGGCTGTCTCTGAATGCCCAAAACCCATGTCATGCTTGAGGCAAATCGGGTGAGTAATATAGGCGGTCTGCATAGATTACAGTGCTTTGGATACAAGCTTGATAGATTCGTCTTCTTGACTGGTTTCAATATTGAAACCTAAGCTTGTCATCAGGTGCAGCATATTGACATTATTCTTTAGCACGACGCCTTTGATGGAATTCAGGCCATGCGACTTGGCAGCATCCATAAGCTTGGTCATGAGCTTATAGCCTAAACCCTTGCCTTGCATAGCATCAGCGACGACCAGCGCGAATTCGCAGCTTTCGCCGTCAGGGCTGATGATATAGCGCGACACGCCAGCCTCGACCTCTACACCATCTTGCTGGCTGACGGCGACCAGTGCCATCTCCCGACTATAATCGATCTGCGTGAACTGGGCCAAAGTGCGGTTGGAAAGCTCATTGACGGCTTTCATGAAGCGGAAATAGCGTGATTCCTCGGAAAGGTTATGCACGAAATTTTTCACCAACTCGGCATCTTCCGGACGGATAGGCCGGATGGTGATATCGGTGCCATCAGCAAGCTGATAACTGCTGACCAACTGAGCTGGATAAGGATAGATTGCCATATGAGCATAGCGCGATGTATTAACCGGGTTAGGCTCAATCACCATACGCGCATCTACCGCCCAGGCACCTTCCTCATCAACAATCAGCGGGTTGATATCCATCTCCACCAGCATGGGAAGTTCGCACACCATCTCAGAGACACGCAACAAGACCCTCTCGAGTGATTCCATATTAGCTGGCGGCATCTGGCGGAAAGCACCCAGTAGTTTAGATACATGAGTCCGCTGTATTAGATCACGCGCAAGGAAACTATTAAGCGGTGGTAAAGCCACCGCACTATCGGCAGTTGCTTCCACCATTACCCCGCCAGAGCCAAAGGTAATCACTGGGCCAAATACCGGGTCGCGACTGATGCCGACAATCAGCTCGCGCCCATTGGGACGTTTAATCATGGGTTCAATGGAAACGCCGTGCAGTCTAGCGGCCGGCCTTTTCTGAGTGGCATTGTCCATGATGCGGTGGTAGGCATTACGGACTTCCTGGGCATTTTGCAGATTAAGCATTACACCTCCTACATCGCTCTTATGAGGAATATCGGGGGAATTCACCTTCATGACAACCGGGAAACCTATCTGCTCTGCAACCATAAGCGCATCAACTGCTGAATTAACCACTACTGTCTGCGCTACCGGAATCTGGAATGCGGAAAGCACGGCTTTCGATTCCATTTCACTCAACAAGCTTCTCTTATCCTGTAGTGCACGCTCCATCAGCATACGCGCGCCTTCAATATCGGGCGATTTATGATGAGAGAGCGGCCCGGGTAGCTGCATCAGCAACTTCTGGTTCTGGTAGTAGGCAGAGAGATATGAGAACACCTCCACGGCAGGCTCTGGCGTGCGGAAATGTGGTTTCCTTGCTTGCAAGAAAGCCTCGCGCGACTCCTCAACCTGGGTTTCGCCCATCCAGCAGGTGATTAACGGTTTGGTATATTGGTCAGATAATGCTATGACGGACTGTGCCACCTCCAACGGCTTGGTCATGGCCTGTGGTGTCAATATTACCAGCACACCGTCCACTCCATCGTCTTCCAGGCAGGCTTTAACTGCATGGTGGTAGCGCTCGGCCTGCGCATCGCCGATCACATCCACCGGATTACCATGTGACCAGTGAGGCGGTAGCACCTGATTGAGTTTGGAAACTGTAGCGGCCGATAGCTCCGCCATCACCAGGCCAAGATCCGTCGCACAATCTGCCGCCATCACCCCAGGGCCGCCGCCATTAGTGACTACAGCGAGGCGGTTTCCAGCAGGGTGAAACCCACAAGACATGGCTTTGGCCGCTGAGAATAACTGACTGATGGTTTGTACGCGGATAACCCCCGCACGACGTACTGCGGCATCAAATACTGCATCCGAACCCGAGAGGGATGCAGTATGCGACATGGCCGCCCTGGAACCAGCAGCATGGCGACCAACCTTGACTAGGATAACCGGCTTGATACGGGCAATAGCCCTGAGTGAACTCATGAAGCGGCGCGCATCATGGATACCTTCAATGTAGAGCAGCACACTGGCAGTCTGAGTGTCGGTAATCAGGTAATCCAGAATCTCGCCAAAATCCACATCAGCACTGGAGCCCAGAGAGATCAGGCTGGAAAACCCTACATCATTGGTTTTTGCCCAATCAAGAATGGCGGTACACAATGCTCCGGATTGCGATACAAAAGCCAAGTTGCCAGTATTGGCATTGCCTTTATTAAAAGTGGCATTGAGACCTATGCCTGGTCGCATGACCCCAAGGCAGTTTGGTCCGATCAGACGGATACCGTGACGTTGTGCAGATTGCAGTACTTCCTGTTCCAAGGCTTTACCAGCAGGGCCAGTCTCGCCAAAGCCAGCAGTGATGATAATCGCGGCACTCACGCCGTGCCTGCCGCAATCTTCAATAATGCCGGTTACAGACTGCGGCGGAGTGGCGATAACCACCAGCTCGACAGGTGTCTGGATTTCGCTTATGGAGCTATAGGCCTGATGCCCCTGTACCATCCTATGCTGGGGGTTAATGGCATACAGCTTGCCCTTGAAGCCGCCTTGCAGCATGTTGTTGAACACAATCTGACCAATGGAATCAGGGCTGTCACTGGCGCCAATGACAGCAACAGATTTGGGTGAAAATAGCGGGGCTAGATAATGGTTTTCCATGGTGTATGCCGCTATTGTCGTTGATTCCGGTTGAAACCAAAACTGGTTTACAAATCAGGTTTGATGTTGATCAAACAACGATGGCGGCACTTTGAGTTTGAACCAGTGCTGGAGCACATCGAGGATGTAATCCTGTTCATCTTGTGTAAGTATCCGACCAGCAGGAATGCGGTGCCACTTCTGCAAACAACCGCGACAGCAACAAGCAGTGGCATGCTGAGCAACAAATACTGGATGACCATGAAACGGCGTCTGCTTGCCGTCGTTACTAATGACTGCGGGCGCAAGCCGTCCGGTGACAAAATCGCGCGCATGTTCGAGTATCAGCGAGAGGCCTTTACTCCTGAGATATTCCTGCTCTTTACGATTCAGGCGAAAGCTGGAACGAAACGATGACTTCTCCAGCGCCTGAAAAAGCTCGTCCAGCTCGCGCATCAATTCATTCTTTTATCGGGTCGAACCTGAGTGAAGCAGAGTTGATGCAATAGCGCAGGCCTGTTGGCGGTGGGCCATCATTGAATACATGGCCAAGATGCGCGTCACACACATTACAGATGACCTCGGTGCGCACCATACCGTAAGAGTCATCCATTTTCTCCCGCACGTTTTCGCGTTTGATGGGCTTGAAGTAGCTTGGCCAGCCACAGCCCGCATCGAATTTGGTATCTGACTCGAACAATGGCGTACCGCAGCACACACAGGTATAAATGCCGTGGTCAAAATGGTAGGCGTATTCCCCAGTGCCAGCACGCTCAGTTGCGGCATGGCGAGTTACTTCATACTGCATCGGTGTCAGTTGTTGCTTCCACTCAGCATCACTCTTGAAAATCTTTGCCATCCTCTTCTCCTCGTACTTGCACTCTGCGGTGCTATTTATTCAACTGCTAATAGTCGTCATCCGTAAACCGTTGCTCTTCGAACGGGAAAGCCTCGTTATGGTACCCACGGGTTTCCCAAAACCCAGGCCTATCAAATTCATGCAGCTCAATCGCCTTGAGCCATTTGGCGCTTTTCCAGGCGTAACGCTTGGGCACAACCATGCGCACCGGGCCGCCATGAGCTGTCGTCAGAGGATAGCCCAATGCGCTATGGGCGATGATAACGTCATCATCCAGTATCGCCTCCAGTGGTAGATTAGTGGTGTAGTTATCGTATGAATGCAACGTCACATACTTGGCAATTTCGAGCGGCCCCGCCATCATCAGCAGTTGGCGGGCGCTCACACCATCCCACTGCATATCCAGCTTGCTCCAGCGTGTCACACAGTGAAAATCAGAAATGTCGGTGATTTGCGGCATGGCCTGAAAGGCTGACCAATCAAGGTTCAGCTCGTTTTCCACAAGCCCGTGGATGCGCAACATCCAGTTGGCTTTGTTGATATCAGGCAGGATGCCTAAATCAAGGATAGGGAAATTGGTAACGACTTTCTGGCCAGGCGGCACACGCGCATCACCACTGGGCTTACCGGGTTTATTCCCTTTTTTGGCCAGCGCAATCTTGGCTTCTATGAGTTTCTTCCAATCCGGCACCACACTCTCCTCGCGCCCAACGACACAACTACCCTTTCTATTGGGGCTTTTTGAAGCTATCTATCAATAGCAGCACAACTCCGCAGGTAATGGCTGAATCAGCCAGGTTAAACGCTGGCCAGTAGTATTGGTTGTAATGGAAATACAGGAAATCTACTACATAGCCCAAACTGAGACGGTCATAGAGATTACCCAGCGCACCGCCCAAGATTAAGGCCAGGGCAAAACAAAAAAGTTTCTGTGCTGGATGTTTGCGCAATAAATAAATAATGACTGCTGAAGCTGTCAGCGCAATCACACTGAAAAATATGCGCTGCCAGCCGCCAGCACCGGCCAGAAAGCTGAACGCAGCACCTTCATTGTGATAACGCACCAGGTCAAAGAAGCTGGTAATGTTTGCATGCTCGCCATAGGCAAAAGCATTGACTACAAGCTGTTTGGTGTAGAGATCGAGCACAATGACAAAAGCACTCAAACCCAGCCACTTGAACATGCTTTTCATCAGGCAAATTTCCGTGGTTCGCCAACCCCGAACAGGTTGCTCACGCAACGGCCGCAGATGCTTGGGTGATTTGTGTCAGCACCAACATCTGCGCGGTAATGCCAGCAGCGGTCGCACTTGGTATGAACGCTCGGTGAAACCTGTATCTCGACAGGCCCACCCTCGCGAAGATGCAAGCTGGCGCGAGAGGTAATAAGTACAAAACGTAAATCATCCTTGAGTCGAGCAAGCGCGTCATAAGCCGGGCCGTGTGCATAAATATCCAATTCGGATTGCAGCGAGGAGCCGACCAACCCTTGAGCGCGCCTCTCTTCAATGGCCTTATTGGAGAGCGCGCGTACTTGCAGGATATCCTGCCATTGAGCGATATCGGCCTCGTTCATGCCATGAGCTGGCAGCGTATACCAGGTATCTTCAAATACCGTTGCATCCGCGCTCAAGCCCAAAGTCTGCCATATCTCATCGGCAGTAAAGCTCAATATAGGCGCCATCAGGCGCATCAGTGCATGCGTGATGTGATGCAGCGCGCTTTGTGCAGCGCGGCGTGCATGTGAGGTTTCGCCTGCGGTGTAGAGCCTGTCTTTGAGGATATCCAGGTAAAAACCACCAAGGTCTTCCGAGCAGAAACTCACAAACTTCTGCATCGCCAGATGGAATTCATAACGATCATAATCAGCCAGAATCTTGCTCTGCAAATCCTGCGTCAGCACCAGCGCATAGCGGTCGATTTCCAGCCACTGGTCTACCGGCAGTAAGTCCTTGCTCGCATCGAAATCCGCGATGTTAGCCAACAGGAAGCGCAAGGTGTTACGAATGCGGCGATAGCCATCCGCCACGCGCTTGAGGATTTCATCCGAAATGGTCAGCTCGCCGGAATAGTCGGTGGATGCGACCCAGAAGCGCAGGATATCAGCGCCATAAGTATCCATCACCTTTTGCGGCGCCACCACATTACCCTTGGATTTACTCATCTTGTGGCCGGAGCCATCCACCACGAAACCATGGGTAAGCAGCGCTTTATAAGGCGCGTGGCCATCAATCGCGCAGCCGGTGAGCAGCGAAGACTGGAACCAACCGCGATGTTGGTCTGAGCCTTCCAGATACAAGTCTGCGGGGAATTGCAGCTCCGGGCGGCGCTTGAGCACAGCCGTATGTGTCGTACCCGAATCGAACCAAACATCCAGTGTGTCAGTTACTTTTTTGTATTGACCAACAAGTTCAGGGGCATGAGCCTGCAGAAACGCTTCTCCATCAAGGCTAAACCAAGCCTCTAAACCTTGCTTTTCTACCTGCTTACAAGCAATCTCTAACAATCTTAGTGTTGTTTCTTGAGCTGGTAACTCACCTGTTTCATTATGTACAAATAAAGGCATCGGCACGCCCCAGTTACGTTGGCGTGAAACACACCAATCTGGGCGATTCTTGATCATGGCTTCAAGACGTGCACGGCCCCATGACGGAAAAAATTTTGTCTCATCAACAGCCTTATTTGCCCTTGCCCTTAGCGTATCTGTTCCTTGAAAAATGCTATAAATGTTTTCCGAGTCAATGGGGTCAACTGGCCTATCCATGCCAATAAACCACTGGTGTGTCGCACGGAAAATCACCGGGGTCTTATGGCGCCAGCAATGCGGGTAGCTGTGGTTGAGCCGGGCCGATGCCATCAGGTTGCCACTGGCTTGCAAGGTCTCGATTACTACCTTGTTGGCGTCCCAAATGCTCATGCCAGCGAATTTTTCAACGCGGCTGTAGAACTTACCGTCGTCACCCACAGGGTTGTCAACTGGCAAGCCGTAACGCATACCAACGGCATAGTCGTCCAGGCCATGCGCAGGGGCTGTGTGCACCAGGCCAGTACCTGCCTCTGCTGTTACATGGTCGCCAACTATAATCGGCACCTGCCTGTCATAGAACGGGTGTTGCAAAGCCAGCATCTCGAGCTGACTGCCGGCAGTGGTTGCCAGCGTTTTGCCGGATAAGCCATAACGTTGCAAGGTAGCTTCTGCAAGGTCGTGCGCCAGGATCAATGCGCCACGCTCAGTTTGAACAAGGTCGTAGGCAAATTCCGGATGCACGCTCACAGCCTGGTTGGCGGGCAAGGTCCAGGGAGTCGTAGTCCAGATGACTGCATAGACCGTATCCGGAATATCAATACCAGATGCCTGTAGGTCAAACGCTTGCGCTAGCGCGGTGGTATCAACTATCTTGAAACCAACATCAATCGCCGGTGAGTTCTTGTCCTCATACTCCACTTCCGCCTCAGCCAACGCCGAGCCGCAATCTACGCACCAATGTACGGGCTTGCTGCCTTGGTACAGGTAACCGTTCTTGTAGATATCACCCAAGGCCCGCATGATGTCGGCTTCGGTCTTGAAGTCCATCGTTAGGTAGGAGTTGTCCCAGTCACCCAGCACGCCGAGGCGGATGAAATCCTTCTTCTGCTTTTCCACTTGCTCGGCAGCGTAGGCGCGGCACAGCTCGCGGAATTTGGCTGGCTCGATGTTTTTGCCGTGAGCTTTTTCAACGACTAACTCGATAGGCAGGCCGTGGCAATCCCAGCCCGGCACGTAGGGCGCGTCAAAGCCATCCAGCGTTTTGGCTTTGACGATGATGTCCTTGAGTATCTTGTTCACTGCATGGCCGATATGGATGTCGCCGTTGGCATAGGGCGGGCCATCGTGCAGGATGAATTTCTTGGCGCCAGCTCTGGCCTTGCGGATGCGCTCGTAGAGCTTCTTTTCCTGCCATGCTTTCACCCATGCCGGTTCGCGCTTGGCAAGATCACCACGCATGGGGAATGAGGTTTCAGGCAGGTTAAGCTTGTACTTGGTATTTTGCTTATCGGTATCAGTCATTTCAATTCTTAAAGTATTCTCTGGCCGCTTGTTCATCGGCCTTCATCCATTGTTGCAAGGTATCTAAATCGGCAAATTTCATTTCGTCGCGAATCTTGTGCAAAAAGTGCACGCGCACATGCTTGCCGTATATATCCCGATCAAAATCGAACAGGTGTACTTCCAGCTTTGGCCTGCCGTTATCCTTCACTGTTGGCCTGACCCCTAGGTTGGCAACGCCCGGCAAATACATGCCGTCCAAACTCTCTAATTTTACCGCATAGACGCCGAAAAGCGGCGGCCTATCGTGTCGCATGTGTACGTTGGCAGTGGGGTAGCCAAGCTGCCTGCCCAGTTTATCGCCATGTACCACCTTGCCACTTGTGCTGTAAGACCGCCCCAGCAACGCAGTAGCTTCATCCAGATGGCCCGCGGCGAGGGCTTCACGTACTGCCGTGCTGGAAACGCGTTTGCCATCCAGCAGCACATCCGGCAAATTGACCAGTTGGAAACCCGCGGCCCGAAAGTCGGTAATTGAGCCTTTGCGTCCAGCACCAAACCTGAAATCTTCACCGACCAATATGGCTTTTACATTTAGCGCATTGTGCAGAACGTCCTGCATGAAAGCCTCGGCGCTGAGTTTGGCAAAGCGCTGGTTGAAGTGGCAAACGTAAACATATTCAACGCCAGCCTCGGCAAACAGTTCGAGCTTTTCGCGCAGCGAAGCCAAACGACTAGGCGCTTGATCTGGCGTGAAGAATTCGCGGGGATGCGGCTCAAACGTCATCACTGCAGATTTCAGGTTCTGATTTTTAGCAGTCTCGACCAGACGCTTGAGCAGAGCCTGATGACCAAGATGCATGCCATCAAAATTGCCGATTGCCAGCGCGAGCGGGCAACCATCTGCCTGATGAAAATGTCTGAAAACTTGCATGGTTTAGACGACAGTACGGTGCATGAAATCTTTAATACGGATACCCAACAACCACAGGACACCAAAATAGACACCGGCTCCGAGAGTGATCAATATGCTCAGATGAACGAGCTTGGGTACCAGCGGGTAATGCAGCCATACATCGCTAGGCCCCATGGTAAACCCAATCGCCAGCGCCATCGCTGTGACTGCCAGGCCAAGTTTAAACAGGAATTTGGACCAGCCAGGTTGGGGCTGATAGACGCCATCGCGACGTAGATGATAGTAAAGCAAGCCCGCATTAAGGCAGGCCCCTAAACCAATCGCGAGCGCCAGGCCAGCATGCTTGAATGGGCCGATAAACGCGAGGTTCATGAGCTGGGTAGCGAACAAGGTGAAGACGGCAATTTTCACTGGCGTCTTGATGTTCTGGCGTGAATAGAACCCCGGCGCCAGTACTTTCACCATGATGAGGCCGATCAGCCCAAGGCTGTAAGCCATCAGCGCCTGCCGTGTCATCTCGACATCATGCTCACTGAAAGCACCATAGTGAAACAGGCTCGCCACCAGTGGCACGGCCAGAACAGCTAGTGCGACGGCAGCGGGCAAGGCGAGGATAAAGGTCAGGCGCAGCCCCCAATCCATGAGCTTGGAGTATTCGCCATCCGCCTTGTCGGCGTAGGATTTGGAAAGACTGGGGAGCAAGATAGTACCCAAGGCCACGCCCATAACCCCGGTGGGGAATTCCATGAGCCGGTCAGCGTAGTACAGCCATGAGACGCTGCCGGTGGCGAGAAATGAGGCGAAAATGGTATTGATAAGTAGCGACAACTGGGCGATAGATACGCCGAATACCGCAGGCGCCATGAGCTTCAGGATGCGCATTACGCCTTCGTCACGCAGGTTCAGGCTAAAGCGCGGGATAAAACCGATCTTTGCCAGAAAAGGAACCTGGAATGCCAACTGCAAAATGCCGCCAACAAATACTGCCCAGGCTAGCACTTTGATAGGTGGGTCGAAATAAGGCGCAAAAAACAGTGCGGCAACTATAAAGGCGAGATTGAGCCACACCGGGCCGAATGCCGGTACCGAGAATTTGCTGTAGGTGTTGAGTATGCCGCCGCCCAGCGACACCAGCGAAATAAAGAAAATGTAGGGGAAAGTAATACGCAACAGGTCTATGGTCAGCGCAAACTTGTCAGGATCATCGGCGAAGCCCGGTGCGCTTACATACACTACCCACGGTGCAGCCAGCATGCCTAGAAGCGTAATCACCACCAGCGCCAAGCCCATGAGTGTGGTGACATGGTCTACCAGCGTTTGTGTTTCCGCATGCCCTCGGCGATTCTTGTACTCTGCCAGCACCGGCACAAAAGCCTGCGAGAACGCACCTTCTGCGGATAGGCGGCGCAACAGGTTGGGAATCTTGAAGGCGACAAAAAATGCGTCGGTATAAACGCCGGCGCCAAATACTCGCGCAATCAAGGTATCGCGGACGAAGCCCAGTATGCGTGATAAAAATGTCATGCTGCCGACCGTGGCCAGCGCTTTCAGAAGATTCATTCGGGCTAGATAAAAGGCTGTTAAAATGCAACCCGGATTCTAGCATGTCATACGCGCACGACTCTGTTTTGAATAGAGGATTCGTCTTGCAATCCACAATAAAAACAGTTAATATGCGCGGCTCTGTAATTTGTTAACTAATTTTTAGGAATATCCATGGCTAATACCGCACAGGCGAGAAAACGTGCCCGTCAAGCAGTGAAGCAGCGCGGACATAACGCAAGCTTGCGCTCGACTCTGCGTACCGCGATCAAGAAGATCATCAAAGCGGTCGAAGCTGGCGACAAGGCAGCGGCGCAAACCACTTACGCTGAAAACGTAAGCGTGATTGACCGTATTGCCGACAAGAACATTATTCACAAGAACAAGGCCGCTCGTCATAAAAGCCGCCTGAATGCTTCCATCAAGGCGATGGCCTAAGCTTCACGTTCTAAGCGATTAATAAAAAAGCCGAACTGATGTTCGGCTTTTTTATTGTCTATTCTCTAGTAATAGCTCAGCCTATACCAAGCTCACTACGCGCTAGTAGCGCCTGGGCTGCTACAGTTTCTACATCGCGGCCCAGCAAGGTGAAATGTCCCATCTTGCGGCCTGGGCGAGCTTCATGTTTCCCATAAAGATGCAGTTTGAGCTGCGCGTGTTCAAGCACTTTGTCCCAGGCTGGCTCACCATCTTTCCAGATATCGCCCAGGATATTTACCATCACTGCATAACTATGCATACGTGGATCGCCAAGAGGCAAACCTGTCAGGGCACGCACCTGTTGCTCAAACTGGCTGGTAACGCAGGCATCGATCGTATAGTGGCCGGAGTTATGTGGTCGTGGTGCCATTTCATTAACGAGCAAGCTACCGTCACTGACAAAGAACTCCACCGCCAACACACCCACATAATCCAGCTTTTCTGCCACTTCCATGGCCAGTTGATGTGCTTTGCCGTGTATGGCTTCAGGTGCACGGGCTGGCACGATGCTGATATCGAGGATACCGTGCAAGTGGCTATTCTCGGCCGTCGGGAATGAGGTGATGTTGCCTTCCGCATCGCGCGCAAGGATGACTGACACCTCGTAGTCGAGGTCCAGCATGCGTTCCAGCACGCAGACTTCGCTGTTGAACTTGGTGAATGCGGCCTCTGCCTCTGCCTTACTTGCCACACGGGCTTGACCTTTTCCGTCGTAACCAAAACGTGAACCCTTAAGTATCCCGGGATAAAACTCGGTACCGTCGGCCGGCAAGTCATCAGAACGATTAATCACTGCATAAGGCGCGACTGGCAAACCAGAATCACGGAAGAAGTTCTTTTCCAGCACACGGTTTTGTGCAACTGCCACCGCTTTTGCGCTCGGCCTGACTACACGCGTTTGTGCCAAGAACTCCATGGTTGCAGAGGGTACGTTCTCAAATTCAGTAGTAATGGCTTCGCAAGTCTCTGCCAGTTGCTGCAATGCTTTTTTATCTTCATAGCCAGCACACAGATGCACATCGGCGATCTTGCCGGCCGGGCTGTTTTTGTCCGGATCCAACACCGTGACCTTGTAGCCCATCTCGTGGGCTGCAATGACAAAAAAGCGGCCAAGCTGACCGCCGCCCAACATACCCAGCATGGCTGGAGGAAGGATGATATTGTTACTCAAGGTTGCTCCGCAATTACTATGGTTTAGGGTTTATCGGCCAATTGCATGGATAGTACTTTGTCTGTCTGCTTGGCCCTGAACTGGGTAAGCTTGGCAGCCAACACTTCATCATGCGCAGCCAAGATGGAAGCGGCAAATATGCCTGCATTAGCAGCGCCGGCCTCGCCAATGGCAAAAGTCGCGACTGGAATGCCTTTGGGCATCTGCACGATAGAAAGTAGTGAGTCCTGCCCCTGTAAGTGTTTGGACGGCACTGGTACACCCAATACCGGCAGGGTGGTTTTGGCAGCCACCATGCCTGGTAGGTGCGCTGCACCGCCAGCACCGGCGATAATGATCTTGAAACCCTGATTGGCGGCATCTTCCGCAAACTTGAACATCAAGTCTGGCGTGCGATGTGCTGAAACCACCTTGGCCTCATAATCAATGCCGAAGTCTGCCAGCATTTGTGCGGCAGCCTTCATCACCGGCCAGTCACTGTCAGAGCCCATGATAATTGCGACCAATGGTTTTTCTTTACTCATCCCCTACCCCTTTAGAGCAAAATCAGGTTATCCCGATGAATCAACTCTGCTTCATCAATATAACCCAGTATCTGCTGAATCTCACTGCTAGGCTTACGCAATATGCGTGCTGTTTCGCTTGCGGTGTAATTGACCAAACCGCGTGCTATCTCTTGGCCACGGCCGTCAACGCAAGCAACCACATCGCCACGTTCGAAGCTGCCTTCTACGGCTACTACGCCGATTGGTAGCAGACTTTTACCATCTTCCCGTAGCGCCTTGACTGCGCCATCGTCCAGTACCAATTTCCCGCCCAGACGTAGATGGTCTGCCAGCCATTGTTTCTTGGCAACGGTCTTGATTTGTTCTGCACGCAGGTGAGTACCTACTACTTCGCCAGCAGCAAGCCTTACCAATACATCTTTTTCTCGCCCAGAGGCAATCACCGTATGCGCGCCACTACGCGCAGCGCGCTTGGCTGCCAGAATCTTGGTCAGCATGCCGCCACTGCCAATAGCGCTACCAGCGCCGCCTGCCATCTTTTCCAGCTCGGCATCACCCGCAACTGCATGCTGGATGAATGTAGCATCCTTGTTCTTGCGCGGGTCTGCTGAATAAAGCCCGGGCTGATCGGTCAGGATGACCAGCGCATCAGCTTCAATCAGGTTGGCGACCAGCGAGCCCAAGGTGTCATTATCACCAAAACGGATTTCGTCAGTAACCACCGTATCATTCTCGTTAATGATAGGAATGACCTGCAAATCGAGCAGGGTACGCAAGGTACTGCGGGCATTGAGGTAACGTTTACGGTCAGCCAGGTCATCGTGCGTGAGCAATACCTGTGCGGTGTGCAAGCCATGCTGACTGAAGCAGGATTCATACATCTGCACTAATCCCATTTGGCCTACTGCGGCGGCGGCCTGTAACTCATTGACTGCTTTGGGGCGGGTTTTCCAACCCAGGCGCTGCATACCTTCAGCTACTGCGCCGCTGGAGACCAGTACCACTTGCTTGCCCTGCTTTACCAGGCTGGTGATTTGTTCCGCCCATGCAGCGATGGCGGCCCGGTCCAGGCCTTGGCCACTATTGGTGACCAAGCTGGAGCCTACCTTAACAACCAGGCATTTGGCATCAAGCAGCAGGCTGTTCATGGCTTTGCTCAAGCTGTTTCAGGCTTTCTTCTTTTACTTTTTCCAGATGTTCCATAATGGCATAGGTCAGTTCTTTTGTACCTGTGCCACTAAGAGCTGAAATGGCAAATACACGGCCTTCCCAGCCGAACTCCTTGGCGAATTGCTGCACGCGTTCTTTGGTGTCAGATAGCATATCTACCTTATTCAGTACCAGCCAGCGTGGCTTATTGTAGAGCTCTTCGTCGTACTTTCTTAGTTCTTCAACAATGGCTCGCGCTTCATGTACAGGATCGACACTATCATCAAACGGGGCGATATCGACCAGATGTAATAGCAGACTAGTACGCGATAAGTGGCGCAGGAACTGATGACCGAGGCCAGCACCCTCAGCAGCCCCTTCGATCAAGCCTGGCACATCGGCAATCACAAAGCTGCGATTTGCATCTACGCGTACCACCCCCAGATTAGGATGTAGTGTAGTGAAAGGATAATCAGCGACTTTGGGCTTGGCAGCAGAAACGGAACGAATGAACGTAGACTTGCCAGCGTTAGGCATACCTAGCAGACCGACATCGGCCAGCACCTTGAGCTCTAGATAAAGCTCGAACTCCTCGCCAGGCTCGCCCTTAGTACATTGGCGCGGCGCACGATTGATACTGGATTTGAAGTGGATATTGCCTAGACCACCTTTACCGGCCTTTGCCAAGAGGGCCTTTTGGTCATGCTCGGCCAAGTCAGCAATCACTTGCTCAGTCACTTTATCGCTAATCACAGTGCCGACAGGCACGCGCAGGAACATGTCTTCGCCCTGTGCGCCATAGCAGCCGGCACTACGGCCATTCTCACCCCGCTGGCCACGGAAGACCCGAGTATAGCGGTAATCAACTAAGGTATTGATGTTGCGATCAGCAATGGCATAGATGGAACCGCCTTTGCCGCCATCACCGCCGCTGGGGCCACCCATAGGCTCGTACTTCTCGCGACGGAACGTGGCGATACCATTACCGCCATCGCCAGCGTATACCTTGATTGTCGCTTCATCAATAAATTTCATAATTAGAGTTTACCAAACAAAAAAGCCCTATCTAACGACAGGGCTTTTTAATCAGTGCGATTCGCTTAAGCTGGAACGATATTGACCAGTTTACGCTTCAATGCACCTTTAACAGTGAATGTCACCTTGCCGTCAACCTTGGCAAACAACGTGTGATCTTTGCCCATGCCTACGTTGTCGCCAGCATGCATACGGGTACCACGTTGACGCACGATGATGCTACCAGCTGAAACGACTTGCTCACCGAAGGCTTTAACGCCCAGACGTTGTGAGTGTGAATCGCGACCGTTACGGGAACTCCCGCCTGCTTTTTTGTGTGCCATGTTCTAGTCCTTACTCGGCAGCTTTAGCTTTTGCAGCTTTGGCTGGCTTAGTTGCAGTTGCGAAATCGCCAATCTGGATTTCAGTGTAGCTCTGGCGATGACCTTGTGTTTTACGGTAGTGCTTACGACGGCGGAATTTAAAAATCATGACCTTGTCGCCGCGACCATGAGAAATCACAGTTGCTGGCACGCTTGCGCCTGCAATGATGGGGGCACCGATGGTGACGTTTTCGCCATCAGCCAGCACTAACACCTGGTCGATCACGACGTTGCTACCAACTTCGCCAGCTAATTTTTCGACCTTCAGCTTTAAGCCAGGGGTCACGCGATACTGTTTACCGCCGGTCTTGATGACTGCATACATGATTAAGCCTCGTTGCTACACATTCAAATGAATCGCGCATTATACGCAAAGTATTGCGCAAAGCAAACCCAAATATCGCTTTAACCTCAGTAAATTCCGGTCTTCGCATCAGGCTTGCTGGGACTGGCTGGGGAGTGCTGTGGCTATGGTAAAATTTGCCCACTCATTACAGGCAGTCAAACGTGTCCCAAGCATTCATACAATCCTGCATCGAAGACGATATGTACGCGGTCGATGTCGTCATTCGCAAATCCCTGCATTCCGAGGTGGTTCTGGTTAACCAGGTTGCGGATTATATCGTCAATAGTGGCGGCAAGCGCTTACGCCCGGCACTAGTCTTGCTGTCGGCTGGCGTCTTCGGTCAGATACAGCCGCAACACCACCAGTTAGCCGCCGTAGTTGAGTTCATCCATACCGCCACTTTGCTGCATGACGACGTGGTAGATGAATCCGCCATGCGCCGCGGCCAGGCCACTGCCAATAGCCTATTTGGCAATGCCGCCAGCGTCCTGGTTGGTGATTTTGTCTATTCGCGTGCGTTCCAGATGATGGTAAGTGTACAGAACATGCGCGTGATGGAAGTGCTGGCAGAGGCTACCAATATCATCGCCGAGGGCGAAGTGCTGCAACTGCTCAACATCCATGATGCAGATGTCACCGATGAGGCTTATCTCAAGGTCATCCATTACAAGACCGCCAAACTGTTCGAGGCTGCAACAAGGCTGGGGGCGATCATCTGCAACGCCTCTGCCCGCGACGAACAAGCCATGGCCGAATACGGTATGCGCCTGGGTACGGCTTTCCAGCTTATCGACGACGTGCTGGATTTCAGCGGCGATAGCCTTGCAATAGGCAAGAACCTTGGTGACGACCTCGCAGAGGGCAAACCCACACTGCCTTTGCTATTCGCCATGCGCAATGGCAATGAGCAGCAGCGCCTAGTTATCCGGCGTGCTATTGAGCATGGCGGGCTGGATGAACTCCCTGCTGTCATGCAGGCTGTAAATGAAACCGGCGCGCTGGAACACGTGCGCAAGATAGCCATGAATGAAGCCGCCATCGGCTGTGCCGCGATTGCCCATCTACCGCATTCAAAATACTTCGAAGCCTTGATACAGTTGGCCGAGTTTGCAGTCGATCGCGATTTTTAAGGTGATTTAAATCTGCCCATGAGCAAAGGTAAGGCCAGACCGACGCTCCACACAGAGGCCAAGGATTCACTATCTGGCCGGATAAACGACTTGTTCCAGCAAGCGCTTACCCATCATCAGCAAGGCAGGTTTACCGAAGCCGAAGTTCTTTACCAGCGGATTCTGCAAACCCAACCACAACATTTTGGTGCCTTGCATCTGCTAGGCGTTACTTACTACCAATGCGGACAAGCTGCAAAGGCATGCGAGCTTATTGCGCAGGCCATCAAGATAGACCCACAACAACCCGCAGCCTATTCCAATATGGGGTTGGCACTACAGAGGCTGGGGCAATTGCAGGATGCGCTCGATAGCTATAACCACGCGCTCAGGCTAAACCCTGATTACGTTGAAGGTCTCTACAATCGTGGCACAGTACTGCGTGCTCTTGGGCAGTACGAGGCTGCGATTGCCAGCTACGACAGCCTTTTGACGCTATGCCCTGAACATGCCAATGCTTTATACAATCGCGGCAATGCGCTTAACGATCTGAAGCGCTATCAGGAAGCACTCGCCAGCTATGACCTAGCATTAGAGCTACAGCCGGCTTATGTTGAAGCGCTAAATAATCGAGGCACAGTCCTCGCCGCAATGAAAAATTACGATGCCGCACTGGCTAGCTACGATTGTGCCTTGGCACTCCAACCGGACTTCGCCCAAGCCCACAATAACCGCGGTGTGGCATTGGCCGACCTGCGCTTAGACCAGGAAGCACTTGCCGCATACGATCAGGCACTTGCATTGAAACCTGATTACGCGGAAGCCCATAGTAATCGCGGCAAAGCGTTACGCTCGCTCAGTCGTTACGCAGAAGCCGCGGAATCTTTTGCGCAGGCCTTGGCTCTCGCTCCTGCTCACTCTTACACAGTGGGCAATATGCTCCACTCGCAGATGCAGGCTTGCATCTGGGCCGATTACAAAGAGAATCTGAGGCAAGTTGTTGATGCCATCAATGAGAGTCAGCTTGCTGACACCCCTTTCTCACTTTTATCAGCTATTTCATCGCCCTCTCTCCAGCATCGTTGTGCCCGACTCTATGCAGCTCATGAATTCCCTGCTCTGCCAGCCCTATGGCAGAGCGAACGCTATACACACAGCAAGATACGTCTCGCCTATGTCTCCGCCGATTTCCGTGAACATCCC
>DATBRG010000012.1:0-108309 GCA_036560445.1 Methylophilaceae bacterium | reverse complement strand
TCTAAGTATTTGCTGGCTTGCAGCTCTTGCAAGTCGCGCATTATATCAAACTTAACGCATTCGTGTCACACCCGAATTGCTGATGTATAAGTGGCCCGGACAGGTTCAAAAAATACCTGTGCTAGCGTATGCTCTCAGCTCTTTAATTTGTATTAGCTATCACATGCCTAACTTCAATATCGCCTCACCGGATACCAGCCTGAAAGTGGCGCTCCAGGAAAAAATAAACAATAAGACCAAACCCCTGGGTGCGTTAGGGAGGCTAGAGCAGATCGCTTTGCGGATAGGCTTGATACAGAACACGCTGTCACCGACACTCAGCCAGCCGGTGATATTGGTATTTGCCGGCGACCATGGGATTGTTGAATCCGGTGTGAGTCCTTATCCACAGGCAGTCACGCAGCAGATGGTGATGAACTTCCTGGCTGGCGGGGCAGGTATCAATGTATTTGCCAGGCAGAACAACATCGCTATCCGCGTGATTGATGCTGGCGTGAACCACATGTTTGCGGCTCACCATGAGCTGATTGATGCCAAGGTAGCTATGGGCACGCAGAATTTCCTGAAGTCACCTGCGATGATTTCAGCCCAGTGTGAGCAAGCACTTACACGTGGCGCAAGGCTTGCGAATTCGGAAATTAAAGCAGGTAGCAATATCCTCGGTTTCGGCGAGATGGGCATAGGCAATACCTCGTCAGCCGCAGCCTTGATGGCGGTGCTGTGCCAGTTGCCGCCCGCCCAATGCGTGGGGCGCGGCACAGGCTTGGATGACGCAGGTTTACGGCAAAAGGTAGCGATTATTAGCCAGGCGCTACAGAAACATAATCTGGATGGCAAAGACCCGTTACTTGCACTGGCAACCTTTGGAGGCTTCGAGATCGCCATGATGGTGGGTGCCATGCTGGCCGCGGCGGAACAAAAAGCCGTGTTGATGATAGATGGTTTCATTGCTACTTCTGCCCTGCTGGTGGCTTCCAAATTACAGCCGGCAGTGCTGGATTATTGTGTTTTTGCCCATTGCTCTGACGAGGCTGGGCATCAGCTTTTATTGCAGCAACTGAAGGCAGAGCCTTTGCTTAATTTAGGTATGCGCTTGGGCGAGGGAACAGGTGCCGCTTTGGCCTACCCCTTGATTCAGGCCGCAGTCAATTTTCTAAATGAGATGGCCTCGTTTGAATCTGCCAATGTCAGCCGCCAAGGTAGCGCATGAGCCGTATCCAACAAGAATGGCGCTTATTGCTGGTAGCCATTATCTTTTTCACGCGCCTGCCGGTGCGTGTGGATGATTTCAAAGAGGCCGATCTTAATCACGCAACCCGTTATTTCTCGCTCGTTGGCATTCTGGTGGGCATCGTCGCGGCCACGGTTTACTCGCTGGCAGCAACAGTCATGCCGAGTGAGATCGCTATTCTTGCGAGTATGGCTGCGACTATCTGGCTAACTGGCGCATTTCACGAGGATGGTCTGGCAGATGCGGCAGATGGCCTTGGTGGCGGCTGGGAAAAAGAGCAAGTACTCACCATAATGCAGGATTCCCGGCTCGGCAGCTTTGGGGCCGTGGCACTCTTTCTTGCCTTGCTGACCAAGTTCGAGGCATTGGTTCATATCTATCCCGCAATCGTACCCATTGCCATGATTGTAGGTCATGCCCTGAGCCGTTTTGCTGCGGTGCTGGTGATCTACACGCAAAGCTATGTGCGTTCCAGCGGGAAATCCAAACCCTTATCTACACAACTAAGCGCCGGTGAATTGTTACTGGCAACTTTTTTTGGTCTGGCACCTCTGATTCTGCTAGCACCCAAGCTCTTGATTACCTTGCTGCCTGTTGTGGTCGTCTGGTGTTGGTTTAGCTACAAACTAAAGAAACGTCTGGGTGGCTATACCGGCGATTGCCTGGGTGCCATGCAGCAGCTTTGTGAACTGGCCTTTTATCTTGGTGTGCTGGTCTGGGGTAGTCATTGAACATTTTTCTTGTGCGCCATACTACGCCTGCTGTCCAGCCAGGCATCTGCTATGGCCAGGCTGATATTGATGTGGCAGCCAGTTTCACTGAAGAACTACAAAACATCTGTAGCAAATTGCCGCAACTAACGCCTGATGCCATCTACAGCAGCCCTTTGCAGCGCTGTCTCAAGCTTGCTTATGCGCTCGCTGGTGAAAGCGAGGTCATCGAAGATGCGCGCCTCATGGAGCTTGATTTCGGCGATTGGGAGCTCAAGCCATGGGATGATATTCCGCGCGGGCTGGTTGATGTCTGGGCCGACGACCATGTGATGCAGCCGCCACCCAATGGTGAATCCTTTCATGCCCTGTCGCTGCGCGCCGCAGATTTTTTCCGCGAAGTGAGTGCTAACCATGTCGGGCAAGAGCTGCTAGTGATGACCCATGCTGGCGTCATCCGCGCCTTGCTCTCGCAAGCGCTCAACCTGCACCTCACCGATACCTTCCGGCTACAGATTGATTACGGCAGCATCACGCAGATCAGCATAGATAAAGCCGTGACGCGCGTTGCCTATGTCAACCGCTAAAACCCTGATGGTGCAAGGCACCACCTCCGATGCCGGCAAGAGCACACTGGTAGCGGGTATCTGCCGGGTCTTGCATCGCAAGGGTATCAAGGTTGCGCCATTCAAGCCGCAGAACATGGCGCTCAATTCGGCCGTCACTGCCGATGGCGGCGAGATAGGCCGCGCACAGGCAGTGCAGGCGCAAGCCTGCGGCCTGGAACCGCATACCGATATGAACCCGGTGCTGCTCAAACCCAATTCCGATACCGGCTGCCAGGTCATTATCCACGGCAAGGTCGCCATGAATCTCGAAGCGGTGGGCTACCACACTTACAAACCCACCGCCATGTGTGCGGTGATGGCATCCTGGCAGCGGCTCTGCGAGCAATACGATTACATCGTGGTCGAAGGCGCAGGCAGCCCCGCCGAGATCAACCTGCGCGAAGGTGATATCGCCAACATGGGCTTTGCCGAGGCTGCCGATTGCCCAGTAATCCTCATCGCTGATATCGACCGCGGCGGCGTGTTCGCCCACATCGTCGGCACGCTGGCGCTGCTGTCAGAGTCTGAGCGAGCGCGTGTCATCGGTTTTGTCATCAATAAATTCCGTGGCGATATCGCCCTGCTGCAACCGGGGCTGGATTGGCTGGAAAAAGAAACCGGCAAACCCGTCATCGGCGTGCTGCCTTATCTGCATGGCCTGCACATTGAGGCCGAAGATGCCGTGCCGCAAACCACTCAGCCAAGTGGACAGGACAAAATCATCATCATCGCCCCAGTGTTGCCGCACATCGCCAACCATACCGATTTTGATGCCCTGCGCCTGCACCCCGATGTAGATTTCCGCTTTGTTCGGATAGATGAACCTATCCCTCCGGCTGATCTGGTCATCCTTCCCGGCAGCAAGAATGTGCGTGGTGATTTGGCACACCTCAAAGCACACGGCTGGGATACTTACATTGCAAAACACCTACGCTACGGCGGCAAGTTGCTGGGTATCTGTGGTGGCTTCCAGATGCTGGGTCAGCAGATACACGACCCGCATGGTATCGAGGGCGAGGCTGGCTCAAGTGCTGGCTTTGGCTGGCTGGAGATGGAAACGACTCTGGAACTAGAAAAACGGCTTGCCCAAGTTAGTGACAAACTTACTTTTTCTGATTCAAAAGTGACGGGTTATGAGATCCATATGGGTGTCAGCTCAGGCTTGGCACTGGATAACCCTGTCCTCTATATCGAAGGCAAGCCTGAGGGCGCAATCTCGGATGATGGGCAGATCGCTGGTACCTATCTGCATGGCTTGTTTGACCATCCCGACTCCATTAATGCCTGGCTGAACTGGGCGGGGATGGCGTTAGTGAATAAGGATTTTGATTATCAGGCATTACGCGAATCAGAGCTCGACCGCTTGGCCGATTGCATCGAGCAGCATTTGGCTTGGGCCAAGCTGGCTGGGTATTTGCCAGCTATTTGAGTTTGAGTGGTAATCCGGCAGCAATAAACATGACTTGATCGCATAGCTTAGCGATAGCCTGATTCAAACGGCCTTGCTCATCCTGAAATTGGCGGTTGATCTCGCCCAGTGGCACGATGCCCATGCCGACTTCGTTGCTGACGATGACTATCTGGCCGGGTAGTTTGGGCAGGACATCAATCAGGGCGAGTTTTTCTTGCTCCCATTTGATGCCCTCAGGTGGCGTGCATTCAGGGCAGATGCATTGCGCCAGCCACAGGGTGAGGCAATCGATAATGAGACAGCGGCCCTCTGTAGCTTCTGCCTTTACGGTACGCGCAAGGCGGTGAGGTACTTCCACCGTTTTCCACTCTGCTGGGCGGCGCACTTGGTGGTGTTTGATGCGCGCGCCGAATTCATCATCATAGACTTGTGCAGTGGCGATGTAGGTGACAGGTAGGCCGGACTCAGTCGCCAGACGCTCTGCGTAGGCGCTTTTGCCAGAACGGGCGCCGCCTAGAATCAAGGTGATGGACATCGTTACCCCCAGTGTTTGTTGAATGCCTGCCGAGCCGCCCATTGCTGGATGATGGCTTGCAGTTGTTTGAGTCCGTGCTGGATAACCGACGGGCCAGGTTGCAGGATATCTGCTGATTTTATCTCGCGCACAAAGCCGTTTCGAACCGCTGGGATACTCTGCCAGCCGGGGCGACTCATGACCTGTTCCGGCTGGAATTTCTTGCCGCACCAGGAGCCAATGATGATATCCGGCTGGCGCTCTACCACCAGTACAGGGTCACTGATGATGCGGTCTTTGGCACTGCTGTGCTGGGCCAGATCGGCAAAGCAATCGACTCCCCCGGCGATCTCAATGAGCTCTACCACCCAGCGGATGCCGCTAATCATGGGCTCATCCCATTCTTCAAAATAGACCTTGGGTCTGGCGGGTAGATATTCGGCGGTATCGCGCACGGCATCTATGGTTTTCTGTAATTCAGCTACCAGTTGGGCGGCTTTGTCATGGGCATTCACCAGCGCGCCTAGCGTGGTGATCATCTGTAATATCTGCGTGACCGAGCGCTGGTTAAAGGCGTGCACCTCGATACCGGCCTTGATGAGCGAGGCGGCGATATCGGCCTGCAAGTCGGTGCAGGTCAGCACGAGGTCGGGCTGCAGATCGATAATCCTGTCGATCTTGGCGCTGGTGAAAGCGCCGACCTTGGGTTTTTCCTTGCGCGCGATGGCTGGGCGCGTGGTATAGCCGGAGATGCCGACGATACGGTCTTGCTCACCCAGCAAATACAGAACTTCGCAGGTTTCTGTGGTTAAACACACAATTCTTTTGGGGCCTGTCATTTTGCCTCCCAGCTGTTTTCCATCAGCATCTCAGAGAGAGGTTTTTCTTTCGCCCAGCCGGTTTCTACCAGCATGGGTTCTTTATAGAAGGTGCTGACATGGCCGAGGCAGAGCACGGCCAGCGGCTTGGCGCCCACAGGCATGTTGAGCAGAGTGCCCAGCTTTACCGGGTCGAATATCGATACCCAGCCCATGCCCAAGCCTTCGGCACGCGCGGCCAGCCACATATTCTGGATGGCACAGCTGACGGAGGCGATATCCATTTCCGGCAGAGTACGGCGGCCGAAGATGTGCTTCTCACGTTTATCGCACAGCGAGACCACCAACAGCTCGCCACAATCAAGTACACCTTCGACCTTAAGGCGGAAGAATTCGGCCATACGCGCGGTGGTTTCGACTTCACCAATGGCTTGTGCAGTCTTGATGCGCTCTTCATCCACCAGTTGGTGTATCTGCTTGCGCACGGCTTGATCGCTAATGCGGATGAAGCGCCAGGGCTGCATGAGGCCGACGCTGGGCGCATGGTGGGCCGCATTGAGGATGCGTTCCAGTACAGCTTGATCGACTGCTTTAGGGACGAAATGGCGCATATCGCGCCGCTCAGCAATCACTTTATAGATGGCGGCGACTTCGGCATCGGAATAACGGAAATCAGTCATGGCAGGAAGAACCTCGCTGCGGCATGTGGGTTGGAGGGGAAATAAAAGTGCAGAAAGCTCGCATGCAGCGACCCATGCCGGTAGACAGGCTCCGGCTTGCCGAAAGCGGCGCTGGACGTATGTGTGACCTGCAACAGTGTTTCGAATACGCCGTGGTGAAAGGTGTGCGCGCTGATCTTGCCGTTATCGAATTGCACGTGCTGTGTGCCTATGCCTTGCAGGCCGGACTCGACACGGCTGATGCCTGGCAGCAGGCCAAAGCCAGCGATGCCGTTGACTGACTCGCATAGTGCCATCATGCCGCCGCATTCGGCGAGTATAGGCTTGTCTTGGGCGAAAGCCTGGCTGATCTGTTGCTTCATCGCCACATTGGCGCTGATCTCTTGCATATGCAGTTCCGGGTAGCCGCCCGGCAGCCAGTAGGCATCGGCCTCTGGCAGAATCGTATCCTGCAGCGGCGAGAAGAAAGTAAGAGCGGCGCCCAGCTCGCGAAGGCAATCGAGATTGGCTGGGTAGATAAAGCAAAAAGCTTCATCGCGGGCGATGGCGATAGTCTTGCTCGTCAACAGTGGCGGCAGGTCTCGTGGCGCAGGCGCATTAAAAGTCACGGTAGGTGGCAGGGGAAGCGTGCTACTGGCCGGCAGCATTTTCGCAGCGGCTTCGATACGTGCATCCAGATCATGAGTTTCGCTCGCCCGGTGCAAGCCCAGATGGCGCTCCGGTATGCTGTAGCTATTGTCTTTGGGTAATGCGCCTAGCCATGGAATATTGGCAGGCAGGCTGCTCCGCAGAAAGTCGGCATGGCCGCTGCTACCGATCTGGTTGGCGATGACACCAGCTGGCTTGATGGCCGGGTTGTAGCCGAGCAGGCCAGCAGCCAGCGCGCCAAAGGTCTGTGCCATAGCGCTGGCATCAATGATTAGCGCTACCGGTATGCCAAAACGCAGCGCGATATCGGCGCTGGAGGGCTGTCCATCAAACAGGCCCATGACGCCTTCGAGCAGGATGACATCACTCTCCTGTGCTGCCTTGTACAGCAGGCGCTCAGCATCTTGCTCCCCGCACATGCCAAGATCAAGGTTGTAGACCGCGCGGCCGCTTGCGACTTCGAGAATCATGGGATCAAGGAAATCCGGCCCGCATTTGAATACCTGCACACGCAAACCACGATTGCGCCAGGCGCACGCCAGTGCGGCGCTGCAAAGTGTTTTTCCCTGGCCGGATGAGGTGGCAGAAATCAATACAGCGGGGCAAGAAGTCTGCATGATCTAGAATTCGATGCCGGGCATGGCTTGTATACCGGCAGAGAAGGCATGTTTGACCGGCAGCATCTCAGTGACCGTATCGGCTAGATCTATGAGTGCCTGTGGAGCCGCGCGGCCAGTGATAATGACGTGCTGCATGGGTGGCCGGTTTTGCAGAGCAGTGGCGACTTCATCCATGCTGAGCCAGCCGAATTTGAGGGCGTAGGTGAATTCATCGAGGATCAGTAGCTGGATAGAGGCATCGTCGAGGTATTGGCAGACTAGTTGCCAGGCAGCGCGGGCGCTTTTGCGGTCTTGCTCCGGGTCTTGCGTCTCCCAGGTGAAGCCATCGCCCATGACATGCCAGTTGAGGTTTGAGTTACTACGGAAGAAGGCTTCTTCGCCGGTATCAGAGCGGCCCTTGATGAATTGCACGATAGCGGCCTTGAAGCCATGACCCAGCGCGCGGGCCAGCACGCCGAAAGCTGAACTGGATTTGCCCTTGCCGTTGCCGGTATGAATCAAAAGCAGCCCACGGGAGACCTGGGCTGCTTCTATATGGGCATCGACAACCGCTTTCTTGCGCTGCATGCGCGCAATGTGACGGCTGTTTTTATCGCTTTCGCTCACACTTTGCTGGTGCTTTGCACGGCGATGCTAGCCAGGAAACGGTAGCCTACCCATGCGACGCCCATATACATCAGCGTGTAGCCGACATAAGGCGTGTAGTACTTGGAGATGGCTTGGCTGAATTCCAGCACCGGCATGGTGGTGACCTTGTCGGAGAACGCATACCAGAAGGCATTGGAGATAACGAAAGCGATGCTTGCTGCAGCCCAGCCAAACAAGGCATATGGCAGCAGCGACATGGCATCGCCGCGTTTAGCGAGCCAGCGACCCACGCCCCACACCAATGCATAGGTGGGGATCAAACCCCAGTAACCGAGCGACATGCAGTAATCGGAAACGCCTTTCCAGCCCAGTGCATAGGCATCCATGGCAAAGGCCGCGACGATAGCCAAGGCTAGCCAGCCAGCGCGGCGGACCAGCAGGCCACCAACGAACAGCACGGCCAGAGTGGCGTCTGGCAGGTAGACGCTGCTGCCGAAATGCTGCATGCGGGTCAGCAAAATGACCGCGAGCAAGCCAACTCCAATCCATAGATTACTTCTATTTTTATGTACAAACATGAATTGCTCCCATAAATTACTGATTTAATAAACTGAATTGTAAACCTGTGCGGGCGTTTCCATAAATGCTATTTGCTTGGGGAATAACGTAGGTTTATAAACAGATTCGCGCCTGGGGTGCCATAGGCGGGGTCGTTAGGCGCGAAGCTGTTGGCCGTTGTGGCCAATGCATATTGCTTATCAAGCACGTTGTTAAGCCTCGCGTTGAGTGACCAGTCGTCGTCGATCTTGTAATTGGCCGTTAAATTTAACAGGGTATAACCACCCAGTACGAACTGGTTGTCGGCATCATTGAATCTCTTGCCACTGGCAATTACTTCAGTGCCGATTTCGAATTTGTTCCAAGTTTGACCTAGCCAGATTGAACCATGCTCTCGAGCACGACGTACTAGTAGTTTATCAGTGTCGTCGTTCTTGGGATTCTGGAAATCGGCATTGGCACGCATATGGAAATTAGCGAACCAGCCTTCATAGGCCAAGGTTAAGCCCTCGATCGTAGCGGAACCAACGTTTATCGGGAAATCCTGTGGTAAGCCCTGGCAGCATACCAGCAGATCGGTGACCTCGTTCTTGTAGGCGGTGGCGGAGATTCTATGGTGCCCTTGATCGTAAACTACCGAAATCTCTGAATTGCGCGAGGTTTCGGGCTTAAGGTTGGGGTTGCCTTGATAGGTAAAGCCACCGCCAAAGTTCTGAAATGGCCAATAAAGATCATTAAATGTCGGAGCGCGGAAAGCCGTGCCATAGCTGCCTGTTACGCGCCAGAAATCGTTGAAATGATAGCCATAACCAATGTTGCCGGAATTGTGAGTGCCAAATTGCGAATTGTCGTCATGACGCAAGCTTGCCTTGAATGTATGCGGCCCTTGTTCCAGTACGTAGCTTGCCAATACGCCGTCGTTACTACGGAATTTCTTGGAAAAATCAGTATTGCCTTTAACCCGGTCTTCCAGGCGGTCATAAGCTAAAGTCATTGTACCCAGCGGTAGTGTTAAGTCGTTTTGCCAGGAATATTGACGCTGTGTGGTACGTAACGAAGAGATACCGAAACTACCGACACTAAACAGATCATCCATGCTTTCACCAACTTTAAGGTGGCTAAGCCAGTTGCTGGTAAATTGATTATTGCTGTTTAGTGAGAAGCTTTGTTGCTTCATTTCCTGATGCGCCGGAAAATTATTACCGTCGAAATTGTAATTGCCATCAGTGCTGAAAAGCTGCACCCCAATTTCATGGCCGGTAGCGATTGTCTGAAACAACGAGCCCGATGCACTGAGATTGCGGAAACCATCTTTGTCCCGGTCTAAGCCGGTTTTTGCCCTGATTGAAGAAATGCCGTCGGTATCAAGCGAGCTCACGGTTAAAGCATAGCGTGTGTCGTCGACCGCACCGCTCAGGCTGGCTGCAGCTTGCTTTGTATTGTAGCTACCTATGCCGGCAGAAGCTGACATATGAGGCTTGCCCTCACCTTGCTTGGTGAAAATCTGAATCACGCCCCCGATTGCGTCGGAACCATAAAGACTGGAGGCTGCGCCGCGTACGATTTCGATACGTTCGATTTGCTCGGGCATCAGCAGGTTGAGTGATGTAGTTCCCAAGGTTGCCGAGCTGACGCGCATGCCATCTATCAGGATAACCACTTGTTGTGAGCTAGTTCCACGTAAATGGACATTTGCGGCGGCACCCGGCCCACCGTTTGACTCAATTTCAATACCGGGTTGTGTTTGCAGCAATTCCACCAATGTGGATTGACCAGCACGCTCAATTTCTTCCCTATCAATGACAGTTACGTCAGCGATTACATTTTCGCGAGACTGTGGAATGCGGCTGGCTGTAACAACAACGTCATCAGTATAGATCGTGGTGTCAGCAGCAAAAATTGCGGGTGAGAATAACAAGCCTATGAGGCTGGCATTAATGCTTTTTTTGTTCATGGCGTTCCCTTAGCGACATGCGACCCCGCATGTCTTAAATTTAAGATGAGGGAAATACCAAAGGGAAAAGACCGGAACGTAGTGTGCAGATTCTAGCCAGAAAGCACATAGCGTTACGAAAACCGTCACCCCGCGGTATTTCCAAGCTTAAGTGTGCAGGCCGGTCTCCGGGCTCACGAGTTATTGCTTAAACCTACCGCCTTCCCATGGCTGAACCACAGTGGCTTAATTGGTATGGTCTTACTCGCTTACCGTTGCGGGGGCAGCACAGGCATTGTTTGCTTAATGAAAAAAGTTAAGCTAAACGCACCTGTTTCCCGTTTCACCTAGTCATTGAACATGACATCGGCACCTGACAACTTGCATCAATTATAAGTTATTCAACATAACAATCGCAAAAAGTTTTGCTGGTAACGTGTTGTAATACTTTCAGAAATCTCCGTTAGCAGTTGACCACGAAAGGATTTTCAAATTATAGTGTTGGCATGGATGCCGATTTAAAAGCTCTGGAAGACAAATTGGCGCAGCTAATTGCGCTGTGTCAGCAGATGCGTGCAGAAAACTTGGAGTTGCGTCAGGATCTTGCGCAAGCACAGGATCAAAGCAAACAGCTTCAGGATAATATGACACTTGCCAGCACACGTCTTGAAGCTCTGGTTGAGCGTTTGCCATCTGATGTTGTGGGTAGAGAGTCGCTATGAGTGAAGTGCAGGCAGTTGATGTCAACATCATGGGCCGTGAGTTCAAGGTCTCATGCACGGACGAAGAGCGCGCTGGCCTGATGACTGCGGTCAATTATCTCGATAAAAAGATGCGTGAGATACAGTCTGCAGGCAAGGTAATTGGCGCTGAACGTATTGCAGTCATGGCAGCACTTAATCTTGCACACGAATTGCTCACCACACGCAGCGGTGGTTTTGACATCGGCGATTTCAAGCGTAGAATCGTTTCCATGCAGGAACAGATTGATGAAGCGGTGGCAGAGCAAAACAATTTGTTCTAAATTCTCAATATCTTAAAGTTGTAACTCTTATCGGTTATCTTTAAGACACAGATTTCAAAGCAGGCATTTAAGGTTGAATTCCTGTTTTTCCAGTTTGTTCCCTGCGGTATCACCTAGGCCATAGATTCCTTGAACCATTTCACGGCATAGGTTTCGGCTTTTATAGGTTGTTGTGTGAGCGCCACGATTGAGGGTGAACCTGATACGACCTGAGGCTGTTACCACTTGAACCTTCCAGGTTCAGGATGCTGGTCTAGGTAGTGCTTGCGGGGAACTTCCCTTATTTTCTTACTAACTTGCTTATCTCAACGCGTGATACTTGAGATCAGCCAGACTGACGATTTCTAATGCACGTTCATGCGTGGCCTCCAGAATCACTGGCGGGGCAAAGCCTGCTTCGGCTGCCTCATGCCAGCGTGCTGCGCACAGGCACCAGCGGTCGCCGGGCGCTAGGCCGACAAAGGCATATTCCGGTCTTGGCGTGCTGAGATCATTCCCGCAGCTCATTGAAAATGCCAGGAACTCTTCCGTCATCTGCGCACACACGGTATGGCTGCCGCTATCTTCTGCTCCCGTTTCGCAGCATCCGGTGCGGGTGAAGCCAGTTAACGGGTCAAGGCTGCATAGCTGTAGTTCGGTGCCCAAAACGTTGCGTGCCATAGGTGATGCCTTTGCAGTAGAAAAAGTCAGGTTATGATACGAGAATCTGAACCAAACTGAGAAACATGTATGCGTTATTGGCTAATGAAATCCGAACCTGGCGATGTTTCCATCGACGACCTTGCCGCTTTTCCCAACCAGTCGGTGGACTGGTATGGGGTACGAAATTACCAAGCACGTAATTTTATGCGGGATCAGATGAAGGTGGGTGATGGTGTACTGTTTTATCATTCGAATTGCGATGAACCTGGTGTAGCCGGTATCGCTGAAGTAAGTAGCCTGGCTTATCCTGACCGTTTTCAGTTTGTTAAAGGCCATAAATACTACGATCCGAAAGCAACACCAGAGAACCCTCGCTGGTTCAATGTGGACGTCAAGCTGGTGCGTAAAACCCGGTTGCTTAGTCTCAAGGAGATGCGTGAAACACCGGAGCTGGCTAATTTGAGGATTTTACAACGTGGTAACCGTTTATCCATCACACCGGTTGATCCGCGCGACTGGGAATTTATCCTTAAAAAGTTAGCCTAGGAACAGTTTGTAGGCCGGGTTCTCGCTTTCATCCCAATAAGGATAGCCGAGGTTATCGAGGAAAGTCTTAAACTCGGCTTTCTCTTCTGGAGGTACCTGCATTCCCACCAGCACACGACCATAGTCAGCACCATGATTGCGATAGTGGAACAGGCTGATGTTCCAGTCGTGGCCCATGGTGTCGAGGAACTTCATCAGGGCCCCCGGTTTTTCCGGAAATTCGAAGCGATATATCTGTTCATGTTCAGCTTGTGGTGCGTGGCCGCCCACCAGGTGCCGTAGATGTAGCTTGGCAACTTCGTTATCGGTCAGGTCTAGCGTCGGTAAACCATGTTGTTGCAACATTGTCAGCAGGCTCTGTGATTCACTTGGATCGTGTATACCCAAGCCAACAAAGATGTGCGCTTGTAACGGGTCAGAGTAACGGTAATTGAATTCCGTAATGTTACGGCCACCTAAAAGGCGACAAAAGGTTTTGAACGAGCCAGGCTTTTCCGGGATAGTAACTGCCATTACGGCCTCACGTTTTTCCCCAATCTCGGCACGTTCAGCCACAAAACGCAGGCGATCAAAATTCATGTTGGCGCCTGAGGCGATGCCTACCAGGGTTTTGCCTTGCAGGTTATTGCGTTTTATATATTCCTTGATACCAGCTGTAGCCAAGGCGCCTGCCGGTTCAAGGATGGAGCGTGTATCCTCGAATACATCCTTGATTGCGGCACAGATGGCGTCGTTATCGACCAGTATCATCTCATCCACGTACTGTTGGCAGAGACCAAATGTATGCTCACCTACTTGTTTGACTGCCGCGCCATCGGCAAATAAGCCTACTTGTTCCAGCATGACGCGCTTGCCCGCAGCTAATGATTGCATCATGGCATCAGCATCAACAGCTTCTACGCCAATAATCTTGATCTCAGGGCGCAGGGCTTTGACATAAGCGGCTATGCCCGCAATCAGGCCACCACCACCTACGCAGCAGAAAATCGCATGTATGGTCTCAGGATGGTCATGTAAAATCTCCATGGCGATAGTGCCTTGGCCAGCAATCACATCCGGGTCGTCATAAGGGTGTACAAACGTGAGATTTTGCGACTTTTCCAGTTCTATCGCATGGATATAGGCGTCAGAGTAAGAATCACCAAACAGCACAACCTCGGCACCACGGTTTCGCACCGCATCCACCTTGATTTGTGGCGTAGTGATGGGCATTACAATGACAGCACGGCAACCAAGTTTTTGTGCAGCGAGGGCAACACCTTGGGCATGATTGCCAGCTGAGGCTGCGATGACCCCGCGCTTTAGAACTTCAGGCGCAAGATGTGCCATTTTGTTATAGGCACCACGCAGCTTGAAAGAGAATACCGGTTGCATATCCTCGCGCTTCAACAGTATGTGATTACCCGTGCGTGCCGAAAGATTGGGTTGAAACTCCAGCGGAGTTTTCCTCGCGACATCGTAAACGCGCGAATGCGTGATTTTTTCCAGGTAGTCGTTTTTCATTGGCAGGCAGGGCGTGTATGATTCAGGATTAGCAAGGATTATAAAGAAAACGCAGTACTAAAGAATTTAATCGTGAAAAAGTTGGGGTAAAAGCAAAAATGGCAACGCAAGACGAATTAAAACAACAGGTAGCAAAAGCTGCCGTAGCTTATGTCAAAGAGGGCATTATCGGTGTAGGTACAGGCTCTACTGCCAATTTCTTTATTGATGAATTGGCCAAGGTTAAGCATAAGATCGAAGGCGCGGTTGCGAGCTCGGAAGCTACAGCGCAGCGCCTCAGAAATCATGGCATCCAGGTATTTGATCTGAACAGTGTCAGTGGCATGGATATTTATGTCGATGGCGCGGATGAGATTACCGAACACCTGCACATGCTCAAGGGTGGTGGTGGAGCGCTCACGCGCGAAAAAATTGTGGCTGCCTGCGCCAAGAGCTTTATCTGTATCTGCGATGCCAGCAAACTGGTACCAGTGTTAGGCGATTTCCCTTTGCCTGTGGAGGTGATTCCTATGGCGCAGAGCTATGTGGCACGAGAACTGGTAAAACTTGGCGGCCAGCCAAAATTACGTGATTTCACTACTGATAACGGTAACAAGATACTGGATGTTTCCGGCTTAAAGATTGTTGATCCGGTGGCGCTGGAAAACCAGATTAACCAAATTGTTGGCGTAGTGACCAATGGATTATTTGCAGCGCGCCCTGCCAACGTATTACTGTTGGCAACAGCTGATGGGGTTAAAACTTATACGCGCTAAGCACCTGTGGCATAACGTAAAAGTCATTTAGACATACATTTGTCATAATATGGGACTAGTCTGTAAAGTTGGCTAAATCTTACAAGGAACCGCTTTATGCAATTCGAACATACATACAAGCAATATGATGCTGAGCTAGAATCAGTACGTGCCAAGGTGCTGCAGATGGGCGGCTTGGTTGAGCAGCAGATCGTTAATGCGCTAGATGCACTGGTGAATGCAAACAACAACCTTGCAGAGAGCGTTGTTGCCAACGATCATCGGGTGAATGCGCTGGAAGTCCAGATTGATGAAGACTGCAGCCACATCATCGCGCGACGTCAGCCAGCAGCAGGCGATTTACGCATGATCATGATGGTGGTTAAAACCATTACCGACTTGGAACGTATTGGTGATGAAGCGACCAAGATCGCCCGGGTTGCTCAGAAGATATACGAATCTGACCGCATGTATACCCCGCGCTTTACCGAAATCAAGAATATGGTGGCGCTGGTGCGTGATATGTTGCGTACTTCGTTGGATGCGTTTGCCCGCCTGGATGTGACTAAGACGGTGGATGTTGCGCGTCAGGATGAGCAGGTCGATGAACAATTCCGTGCGGCCATGCGCCAGCTTATTACTTTCATGCTGGAAGACCCTCGTACCATCTCGATGTCGCTGGAGGTGTTGTTCGTGGCCAAGGCTATTGAACGTATTGGGGACCACTCCAAGAATATTGCTGAATATGTGGTCTACATGGTCAAGGGTAAAGATGTTCGCCATACCACTGTGCAGGAAATGGAACGTGAAACTCTGGAGCCGTAATTCAGGCTGGATGCCTACAGCCCATGATTTGTATTGCGATGCCTCAGCTTAAAATTTGTTTACTAAAGGTTGGATTTGGCTGCTAAAAAACTGACCTTTTCTGAGATCGCTGCTGTTGATTTAGGCTCCAATAGTTTCAGATTACAACTTGCCCGGGTGGTCGACGGGCGTCTGATTTTCCATGATTCCTTGCGTGAGGCGGTGCGTCTGGGCGCGGGTCTCGGCAAGGATAAACATCTTGATGCTGACGCCCAGCGTCGTGCCATTGATTGCCTCAAACGCTTTGGCGAGCGTCTGCGTGGATTGCCCCCGCAGGCAGTGCGTGCCGTAGCTACCAATACCTTCCGTGTTGCCAAGAATTCTCCTCAGCTATTGCAAGAAGCTCAGGCTGCACTGGGTTTCCCCATTGAAGTGATTGCCGGCCGCGAAGAGGCTCGCATGATTTTCGTTGGCGTTAGCCATAGCTTGCCGCCTGCAGAGCATAAGCGTCTGGTAATTGATATTGGTGGCGGCTCTACTGAGTTCATTATCGGGCAAGGTTTTGAGCCGATAGAGATGGAAAGCCTGTATATGGGCTGTGTCAGCTATAGCCTCAGATTCTTCCCGGATGGCAAAATTAGTGAAAAAGGCCTTGAGCAGGCAGAAATAGCAGCTGCGACCGAAATCCAGAACATACGCAAGAAATTCAGTGCTGGGCACTGGGATGAAGCCATAGGTTCTTCTGGCACAGCGCGGGCATTAGGCGAAATCATGCGTCTCAACGGATTAAGTGATGGGTATATCACGCGTAATGGCCTGAAACTGCTACGTAACCTGCTGCTTAAGTCCAAGGATAGCAAAAAGTTGCAACTGGCTGGATTGAGCCCGGACCGTGCGGTAGTGCTACCCGGCGGTCTAAGTATCATGTCGGCTGCTTTTGATTCTTTGAACATAGAGCGCATGAACACTTCTAGTAGCGCCTTGCGTGACGGCGTGCTGTATGAGTTGCTCGGGCGTATGCATCATCACGATACGCGCGAAGCTACCGTGCGCAGCTTTATGCGCCGCTACCATGTAGATTATGCCCAAGCCAAGCGAGTACAGGCCCTGGCCTTGAAGCTGCTATCACAAGTCAGTTACAAGCTGGATATGGATGAGGAGGCGGCCAGCCATTACCTGATCTGGGCTGCAAAGTTGCACGAGATTGGCATTTCCATCGCACATAACGGCTATCACAAGCATTCTGCTTATATTGTTGAAAATGCTGATATGCCGGGATTTTCCAAGATGGAACAAGCAAATCTGGGCTTGCTTGTGCGTGCGCAGCGTCGCTCACTGAATAAGTTGCCATTACCCGGTTTTGAGGACGATCGTTGTTTGCTGGTACTGATTTTGCGGCTTGCTATTTTGTTCCACCGCAATCGCCTTGATGACAGTCATCCAGATTTATCTCTGGCTATCGGCGAGAATGAGTTCCGGTTGATGCTTGAGCCAGACTGGCTGGAGAACAACCCGCTGACTGAGGCTGAACTGGCCAGTGAAGTCGCTTATTGGCAAGCCATCAACATCAACCTGACCCTGCACTAATCTTAATTCTCGGGCAGTAAATCCTGCCCGAATTCCGCCATCAAATATTGCTGCGCGTTAAAGCTGTTCCCACGCCTTGCCGGACGGCGGTGATAACTGCTATCTGGCAGCATTTCCCAAGTGTTGCTGTTGTCTTTCAGGTAGCACTCCAGGCCTTCCTTGATAACGCGCTTTTTCACTTTCGCATCCAGGATCGGGAAGCAGACTTCTATGCGGCGGAAGAAATTGCGGTACATCCAGTCCGCGCTCGCTAGATAGACATTTTCAGCGCGATTGTTGTAAAAATAGAAAATACGCGTGTGCTCAAGGAAACGGCCAACGATGGAACGTACACGGATATTCTCCGAGATGCCTGGGATCCCTGGTTTCAGGGCGCAAACGCCGCGCACAATGAGGTCGACTTGCACGCCAGCCGCAGAGGCATCGTAGAGCGCTCGAATAATATCGGCATCCAGCAATGCATTCATCTTGGCAATAATGCGGGTTTTTTTGCCGGATTTGGCGATTTCTGTTTCGTTATGAATGGCTTTTACCAGGCGCTGGTGCAGTGTAAATGGTGATTGCCATAGATGGCGCAGCTTGCTAGCTTTGCCGAGGCCGGTGAGTTGGGCAAACACATCATTGACGTCTTCACAAATTTCTTCGTGGCACGTGAGTAACCCGAAATCGGTATAGAGTCGCGCTGTGCGCTGGTGGTAATTGCCGGTGGAAAGGTGTACGTAGCGTCGCAGCTTGTCGTCCTCCCGGCGTACTACCATGGCCATTTTACAGTGTGTTTTATGGCCGACTACGCCGTACACAACATGAGCGCCAGATTCTTCCAGTTTGGCTGCCCAGTTGATGTTGGCCTCTTCGTCAAAGCGCGCCAATAGTTCCACCACCACGGTCACTTCTTTGCCTCGCCTCGCTGCTTCGATCAAGGACTGCATCAGTGTGGAGTCGGCGCTGGTGCGGTAGAACGTTTGCTTGATGGCGAGTACATTGGGGTCTTCCGATGCTTGCTGGATAAACTCAATGACCGGGTTGAATGACTGATAAGGGTGATGCAGTAGAACGTCACCCTTGCGGATGACCTTGAAAATATCCGGTTCTTTAGCGACTTCCTTGGGTACGCTGGCGCTGTAACGTGAGAATTTGAGCTCAGGCTTGTCTACTGAATCCGGGATTTGCATGAGTCGTACCAGATTGACCAGGCCATTGACTTGGTACAAATCTTCTTGTGCCAGCCCGAATTGTCCCAGTAGGAAAGCCGACATTTCTGCCGGGCAGCTATCTGCTACTTCAAGCCGCGCACTGTCGCCAAACTGGCGGTGAGAGAGCTCGCCCTGTAAGGCCAGGCGCAGGTCTTTGGTATCTTCGTCATCCAGTGTGAGGTCACTATCGCGGGTGACGCGGAATTGATAGCAGCCTTTGACCTGCATGCCTGAAAACAGCTCATTGACATGCGCGTGCAGAATAGAGGAGAGAAATACAAAACCATATTCGCAGCCGGCTATTTCCTGTGGCAGGCGAATCACACGTGGCAACGCGCGTGGTGCCTGTACGATGGCAACTCCGGAGTTGCGGCCAAAGGCATCCTTGCCTTCCAGCTCCACCGCGAAATTCAGGCTCTTGTTGAGTACGCGCGGGAATGGGTGTGCGGGATCAAGCCCGATTGGGGTCAGGATAGGCATCAACTCGCGGAAGAAGTAGTTGCGGATCCATTCGCGTTGCACATCATTCCAGTGGGCGCGGCGCAGGAAGCGGATATCCTGTTCGGCCAGCCTGGGCAGTACAACATCATTGAGTATCTGGTATTGATGCTCAATCAGCTCATGTGCTTCGCTGCTGATCTTGGCAAATACCTGCCGCGGCAGCATGCCATCGGCACTGACATAGGCCGAGTTATACTTGATTTGCTCCTTGAGTCCGGCAACCCGAACCTCAAAGAACTCGTCCATATTACTGCTGAAAATACACAGAAATTTTAGGCGCTCAAGTAGCGGTACGCGCTCATCTTCGGCCTGTGCAAGCACGCGGCGATTGAAGGCGAGGATACCCAGTTCGCGATTGATAAAGTATTCGGGATTCAATTTAATGGATGACAAAATGCAATCCTGAAGTTTATTCCCGAATTATGACAATCACGTGACGATACTATGACTTGGGCGGTACATATCCTGAAGCTTTATCTGCACCAGCACCAAAGAAGTACGCTTCGGTCTGCTGCGATAGATATTTGCGTGCGGCTGGATCAGCCAGGCTCAGACGGTTTTCATTCACCAGCATGGTCTGTTGCTTAAGCCAGCCAGCCCAAGCTTCTTTCGATACATTCTCATATAGGCGTTTGCCCAACTCGCCTGGGTAAGGCGGGAAATCCATACCTTCCGCCTCGTGCCCGAGTTTTACACAATTTACCATTCTTGCCATGCTGCTACTCCGTCATCTCAATCAACCAATCATAACGCAAAGCGGCCCAGATTGGCGAGAATGCCTGTGCCAGCGAGACACCAGACGATGACCGAGCCAGAAGGCAAATCAAAAATGGCCGATAGTAACAAGCCAACTACATAAGCCACTATCCCCATACTGTAACCACCGATCAGCTTCTTACCTTCTGGCCAGCGCCGTACGGCTAGGGCTGGCATGATGAGGCTGGAGAACACGAGATAAACTCCTACCAACTGCACTGAGGCCGTTACCGCCAAGGCAAACAGTAGGTAAAAGCCAGCCCGGCCCAAGCGCTGCCCGAAACTGAACCATACGGCGAGGATGGCTACAGTCAATATCGCGATGGGCAATAGCTGGCCGAAGCTTACCCACAGAATCTGCCCGGCCAGCAGGTCTTTGAGATGCTCACCACCATGCGGGTTGTTGGACAGTAGCAGAATACCCGCGCTCGCTGCCAGTACGAAGCTGGCGCCTATCAATGCCTCTTGAACTTCCGGCCAGTTTTTCTCGGTCCAAGTCAGTACTAGGCCTCCTATTAGTGCAGCACTGACAGCAGCAGCCTGAACCGCCCAGCCTTGCGGTTCCCAGCCAAAATAATCGGCTCCAATGACTCCCAGTGCCGCGATCTGCGCCACTGCCAGATCAATGAAGACGATGCCGCGTTGCAGCACCTGCTGGCCCAGCGGTACATGGGTGGCCAGGACTAGTAGACCGGCGAGTAAAGCCGGGCCCAGAATTGCAAAACTTAAGGCATCGAAGTTCATTTGAGGGCATCCAGTAAGCGTTGTACAGAATCGTCGAACAGGCCGAATAAATCCTTGGCCTTATCGCTACCACCTACCGTATAAGGCAGCACGACCACCGGTATTTTGGCGCGTTCCGATAACCATTGAGCTGCACGCTCATCATTGTAGGCAGCACGTATTACCATTTTCGCCGGTTGTCTCTGCAGTTGCGCCAATACATCGGCGAGGTGAGTGCTGGTGGGCTCTACGCCGGGCTTGGGTTCCAACTCGGCCACTTCTTGTAAGCCAAGCCAGTTCTCGATGTAGGGGAAGCCTCTGTGCTGTACGACGATATTGACGCCTTTGAGTGGCGCGGCTTTGGTCTCCCAGCCTTTGATAGCATCCTGCCAGCGCTGTGCAAAATCCTTGTGTCGCGCTTGGTAATAGGCAGCATTGGCCGGATCGATCTCAGCTAGCCTTAATGCAAGCGCGTCCGCAACCTTGGCAATATTACGCGGATCGGTCTGGATATGCGGATTACCTAGCGGATGAATGTCGCCGTCTGCACGATCCAATCGCTGCGGAATTTCCAGTCGCTGCACGTAATTGACTGCCTCGAAATAACCTGGCCTGCCTGGCTGAATGGCGGGATTGCCGGCCTGCTGCAGCACAACGGGTAGCCAGCCAACCTCCAGCTCAGCACCAGTACAGATCACAAAATTGGCAGAACGTATTTTTGCCAATAAGCTAGGTTTGGCCTGCACGTGATGCACATCCTGCAACGCCTGGGTGGCAGTGTAGATGGATACTTTATCGCCTCCCAGTTCTTGAGTCAGCGCTCCCCATTCGGGCTCGCAGGCGAATATATTGAGTGCCGCCTGAGCGCTGTGAATGCCGAGCAGCATGCAAGCTGCCATGAGTGAATTGATGAGTATTTTCATGTGAGTTTTCCTAGATTAAAACTTGTGCGCGCCGTGCGTGCCCAAGCTCATGATGTATTGGAGGAATATCTGGTCATCGGTCTTGCCTTGACGAGACTCGTCTTGTGAAAGCTGTAGGCGGATACGGCTGAATTCGCTGGGGCTGTAATCCAGCATCATGGTGACGCGCTGCGGATCATAGCCATTGGCGATCAGGTTGGGGCTGTTGCTGCCATAGTTCACATTACCGCTGTCCAGCTGGTCATAACGCAGGCCAGCGCGCCAGTAAGGCATAAACTGGTAAACACCTTGCACGTACCAACCGGATTGGCTGGCCTTGTAGCGTGAGGTACTGTTGGCAGCATCAATGTCATAGGTCAGGTCACCTGATTCCTGCCGATGCAGATACTCTCCCTGCAGTTTGAAGTTGGAGTAATTTGAGTTCCCATTCGGTGCCCATTTCCATATGAAGTCAGCAATCCAGATATTGCTATCGCCATTGAATTTGTTAGTGACGAAATTGTTGGCGCTATCCAGGTCAGCGGATTCGCGGTTATCAGCGGAAACGCGCAAATAAGATAAGCCGGCGCGCCAACTGCTGCTGATACCAAGGTCGCCGCCGACATGGCCGAATATGCTGCCCATGCCAGCGCTGTTCTGGTCTTTACCTTCTGTTCCGGCGATGCGGCCGCGTCCGGCTTCTGCGCCTAGCTCGATAAAGGTATCAGTCGGCGCTATCCACTTGATTTGTATGCCATCATCACCAAATTGCCCGCCGAGGAAGGCTTGGTAAGCGAGTGGATTGTCGACGAAATCCCAAGTGTGGGCATGTTGTTCATTCAGGTAACCAACGCCTGAGAAGAATCGCCCGCCCTTGATGGTAACGCCGTAGGGCAGGGCGCTAGTCTGGATGAAGGCTTCCTCAACCGATACTGAATCATCGGCATGCATGGAGAAATTGATGCCGCCATAGAAATAATGGTCGATATTGGAATAAACACCGAGTTCGGATTCGGCCAGGCTGAACCCGCGTAAACCAGGGCCAATGTCGCCACCAGCCTGGAAGTTGGTGATGTGATATTTCGAATCCTGCGAGCGGTTGGCGTAGATACCGGAAAGTATCAGCGAAATACCTGGGTTGAAAGCATTGGCTGATGCCTGGGTACGATTAGAGGCCTCAATTGCAGCAGTTTCGGCTTTGGTAGCACTATCCTGTGCTTTACCGGCGCTATCTTGCGCCTCCTGCAACTTGGCCTCGAGGTTCTGGATACGCGCTTCATAATTCTGTTTCATCTGCTGGATTTCGGCGCGTATGCTTTCCAGCTCAGCGCTGTCAGCGGCGCTAGCTATGCCCGGCAGGGCAAGGGCGGCGAGCATGATGCAAGCCTTTAGGGTGCGTGTGGTCATAATGTCCTCGCATAACAAATAACGAAACTCGACCACTTAAAACAAAGCGGGTCGAGATGCAGTTTTAGATGTCAGGCAAAAACAGGTGGGGCGCGTGCCGAATAGGCGGCTGAGGTGCGGCTAAGGTGATTACTGCTATGATAACTAAATGGTTCAAAACCGGCTGCAAGCGTAGGCGGGGTGTAGTGGCTGACGCCGAGTGCGCTGGCCATGCCGCTGTAGCTTAGACATTTTTCACATAGCTGTGAGTGCGGCGCTTTATCTTGTTGTTGTGAAGATGGATTGATGTCAGCGTAGTGCGAAATCTCGTGCACAACCGAGCCTTGCTGGCCGAGGCCAAACATGAAGGCAAGTGCAAAAGTGAGTATTAGCCGACGCAACATACTAAAGATTCTAGCACTTAAAGAATTAAATGGCAGACAAAAACAGAAATGGCCGCTCTGTTAATACATAACAAGGCGGCCGTGAGTGTTACCTAATTCTTACTTTAAGCGTTGAAGTTTGCTGCAACAAAATCCCAGTTGATGATGTTCCAGAATTCCTCAATGTACTTGGCGCGCGCATTACGGTAATCAACATAGTAAGCGTGTTCCCATACATCGATGGTGAGCAAAGCAGTCTGGCCGTTGGTCATCGGTGTACCGGCATTGCTGGTGCTTTCCAGCGTCAGCGAACCGTCTTTATTCTTCACCAGCCAAGCCCAACCAGAGCCGAAGGTGGTCAGCGCTTTTTGCGAGAATAGTTTCTTGAATTCGTCGAATGAGCCGAATGCCTTATCAATGGCGGTTGCCAGGGCGCCGCTGGGAGCACCACCGCCATTGGGTTTGAAGCCATTCCAATAGAAGGTATGGTTCCAGACTTGGGCGGCATTGTTAAAAATCCCACCGGAAGATTTCATGATAGTTTCTTCGAGGGTGCTATTTTCGAATTCGGTGCCTTTGATCAGGTTGTTGAGGTTGGTAACATAGGTCTGATGGTGCTTGCCATAGTGGAACTCAATGGTTTCGGCTGAGATTACTGGCTCCAGTGCGTTCTTGGCATAAGGCAATGGGGGTAGGGTATGTTCCATAATGAATTTCCTAATAAAGTTGATTAACAGGATTGAAAAGTTTGGTCAGCGGGATAGTGCAATAAGTTCAGGCCGCGTATTCTGCCACAGAAATATGAAGAGTTCAGTACGGTAAAGCACTAGCTAAGTGTTAACGTTTTTTTGCCCGAGGATGAGCGGCATCATAGACTTTTGCCAGATGCTGAAAATCCAAATGCGTATACACCTGTGTAGTGCTGATATTGGCGTGGCCCAGCATTTCCTGAACCGCACGCAAATCGCCGCTGGATTGCAGTACATGAGTGGCAAAACTATGACGCAGCATATGCGGGTGGGCGTCACTATTGATACCTTGCTTGATAGCCCATTGCTTGATGCGGTATTGCACGGCGCGAGCAGTGATACGGCGACCCTGCTGAGTCGTAAATAGCGCATTTTCATCCACACCCTGAATCAAGGCACGAGTCTGTAGCCAACGGCGAATCGCCTGATTGGCATGGCTGCCAACCGGCACGATACGGGTCTTATTACCTTTGCCGGTTACTGTGACCGTACCATCCTGCAAATCCAGAGCGCCTATATTGAGGCCGACCAGCTCGGCCAAGCGCAGGCCGGAAGAGTAAAAAAGCTCAAGGATAGCGCGGTCACGTATTGCCAGGGCATCGTCGCCAGCTATGCTCACCAGTTGCACCGCCTGGTCTGTGGATAAAGCTTGCGGCAATGTCTTGGCGGATTTGGGTGCGCGCATGCCTATGCAAGGGTTGTTGCTGAAGTCGTGCCGCTGCACGAGGTAGTCAAAGAAACCACGCCAAGCGGAGAGGCCGCGCGCGATACTTCTGCCGCCCAAGCCCCGTCCATGCAGGTTGGCAATGAAGCGCCGAATATGTTGGGCCTGAATGTCCTGCAGGTTCTGCTTATCCACTAGCTCCAGTAACAGCCTGATATCTCGGGCATAATTCTCGCGGGTGAGCGGGCTCAGACCGCGCTCAAAACTCAAATGGTCGAGATATTTTGCTAGGTAGTCCACTAATCGATATATCTCAGTAAAGCTGCGCTCAATAGCTCACCAATGCGTTTGAGGTAGAGAGTGCCCATTTCCGGATAAAAACGCTGTTCTTCCTCGCTGGCCATGGCTAGCAGGCCAAATACCTTTTCTCCGCGCAGGGCCACCAGGGCAAAGGATTTTGGCGCAGCGCTATCACCAAACCAGTTATCCATGTCCAGCCCAGGTTTGTGCCCGCAGTAAGGCGCTACGAGGCTTTGTGCCCAGCTGCTAAGCTCGCTATCAACTGGCTCGAACACTGGATTGCTGCTATCAGCACTATTTTTAGGATCAGCCCAGAGGCGTACGCCTACGTGCGGTACCTGAAAATCCTCGCGCAGGTTATGCGTGAGGAGTTGCAGCAAAATATCGAAATCTTGCGCCGCCAGCAGACCCAGGCTAAGCCGGTGGACTTTATCGCCGATAGCATCATTTTCTTCGCCGAACTGCAGCAACTCATTGAGTTTGGTTTCCAGCACACGAATACGGTCGCGCTGCGCTAATTGTTGACGCTCGGCCAGAGATACCGTGCCGTTGCCATGCAGGCTGGGTAGGTACATTTCAGCCAGGAGTGTGGGGTGGTGCTCAAAGAATTGCGGATGATCACGCAGGTAGTCGGTGATTTGGTCTTCGTTCAGTGTTTCGTCGTCCTGCATAAGGGGCTCCCTGTCTTGGTTATACTGTAGCGCAGCTAATTAATTTCAATTTCACCTTCAAATACGGTTTCAGCCGGGCCGGTCATCCATACTGGTGTATTCTCTCCAGCCCAACTGATGGTCAACTCACCGCCGCGTGTGGCAACAGTTACTGGCGAATCTAGCTTGCCTAACCGGATGCCGGCCACTACTGCGGCGCAGGCTCCAGTACCGCAGGCCAGGGTTTCACCACTGCCGCGCTCATAGACGCGCAGGCGAATATGTTGCGCATCCACAATTTGCATGAAACCGGCATTCACACGTTGTGGGAAACGCGGATGGGATTCGATCATAGGGCCTTGTTCGGCCACAGGCGCACTATCCACATTATCAACCAACTGCACTGCATGTGGGTTGCCCATGGATACAGCGGCAATATTGATTTCGGTACCAGCAAGGTCGAGTATATAAGTCAGGGCGGCTTGGTCAGCCATAAATGGAATATCCCTTGGTGTGAACTGCGGTACACTCATGTTTACGGTTACCAGGCCGTTGTTTTCAAGCTTGGGGGCAATAACGCCGCTGGCGGTCTGTACGCGAATTTCGGTTTTATGGGTGAGTGCTTTATCGTGTACGAAGCGTACAAAACAACGCGCGCCGTTTCCGCATTGCTCGACCTCGCCACCATCTGCGTTGAATATGCGGTAACGGAAATCGACATCAGCATTGTCTGGCTTTTCGACCAGCAAAAGCTGGTCAAAACCAACGCCAAAGTGGCGGTCAGCAATTTTTCTTATCTGTGCAGGTTGCAGAGATACGGTCTGGGAAAAGCCATCAATGACAACAAAGTCGTTGCCTATACCTTGCATTTTGGTGAACTTGAGTTTCATATCAGCTATTGTAGGGTAATGCACCCATGCATGGTAGCGAGCTACGTAAGGGAAGATTCAATCTGCTGATTTTTTCGGCGGGTTGGTCTGTTGTCGCGGTTGCTTGAAGCGCCCGTAACTCCATAAATATTGCTCCGGTCTTGTGCGCACCAGGCGCTCGATCGCGTCATTGATATTCTGGGGCGTAGCTTCAACGCCAAGCGGCTCGATATGGATAATATAGCCACGTCCCCAGGCTAGGCGTTCGCCAAATGCCACCAGCACTGTAGCTTTTGAAGCCTCAGCCAATTTGCTGACCAGAGTCATGGTGTAAGCAGGCTGCTCGAAAAAGCTGGCCCATACTCCATCTCCCTCATCCGGCACCTGATCTGGCAAAATCCCTATAGCCTCGCCGTTGCGTAAGGCCTTGAACAAGCTGCGTATGCCGCGCATGCTGGTAGGCGCCAGCTTGATTTGGCTATGGCTACGACCGGCTTCAATGATGTCTGCCATCCAGCTTTTGCGCGCTGGTTTGAATAGCACGCTGATAGGCCCATTGCTGGCGTAATAGCGTGCGGTAATCTCAAAGCAGCCCAAGTGTGGAGTAAGAAAAATGATGCCGTTTTTATCTGCGAGAGCTTTTTCAACATGTTCCCAGCCCACACATGCTTTTACCCACTTAAGCGCTGAATCCGGCGATCGAAACCAGATTGCCAGACTTTCCAGCAGGCCTTTACCCGTTTCTTGTATGCAGAGCCTTGTTAGTTTTCGCTGGCTGGCTTGGTCTTTGGCTATATTGACCAGGGACAGATTGCTTAAGACGCGTCCCGCGAAGCGTTTGTCAGTTAAATATGCCAGCCAGCCTAATATGACACCAAGCCCGTGGATAATGGGCAGGGGTAGGCAGGCGAATAGTTGGAAAAGAACCTTGGGCATGAATTACTTTGTAGGTGAGCTTCTTAAATAGAGCGTATTTTGCTATTCTAGCAATCTTTTTCGCTAACTATTGCTAAGCCCATGAACGAATATCTGTTTACATCAGAATCAGTCTCCGAAGGCCACCCAGATAAGGTTGCTGACCAGATCTCAGACGCTATTGTCGATGCCATCCTGGCGCAGGACAATCACTCCCGTATTGCTGCCGAAACCCTGTGCAATACGGGTCTGGTGGTTCTGGCCGGTGAGATTACCACCAATGCCAACGTCGATTATATCCAGGTAGCACGCGACACTATCAGGCGTATCGGTTACGACAACACAGAATATGGTATCGACTACAAGGGTTGTGCCGTGCTGGTGGCTTACGACAAGCAGAGTCCGGATATTGCCCAAGGTGTAAATAAGGCTTATGACGATACACTGGATCAAGGCGCGGGAGACCAGGGCCTGATGTTTGGTTATGCAGTAGATGAGACGCCACAGTTAATGCCACTGCCGATCTGGTTGTCGCACCGCATCATGGAGCGCCAGGCACAATTGCGTAAAGATGGCCGTTTGCCGTGGCTGCGTCCTGATGCCAAGAGCCAGGTGACGGTGAAGTATGTCGATGGCAAGCCTCATGCGATTGATACCGTAGTGGTTTCTACCCAGCACGCACCGGACATGACGCTGGAAGCTATCCGTGAAGCGACCATTGAAGAAATTATCAAGCCCATGTTGCCGAAAGAGCTGATCAAGGGTGAGATCAAGTATCTGGTTAACCCGACTGGTCGTTTTGTTATTGGCGGCCCGCAAGGTGATTGCGGCCTTACCGGCCGCAAGATCATTGTCGACACATACGGAGGTGCAGCGCCACATGGCGGCGGCGCGTTCTCAGGTAAGGATCCTTCCAAGGTTGACCGCTCTGCTGCCTACGCAGGCCGCTACGTGGCAAAGAATATCGTTGCTGCGGGTTTGGCTTCACGCTGCCTGGTACAGGTTTCCTATGCAATTGGTGTTGCCCAGCCTACCAGCGTCATGGTTGAAACTTATGGTACCGGTAAGGTATCGAACGAAGTGCTGACCCAGTTGGTACTCGATCATTTTGACCTGCGTCCCAAGGGCATCGTGAAAATGCTTGATCTGTTGCGTCCAATTTACGCCAAGACCGCCGCATATGGGCATTTTGGCCGTGATGAGCCAGAGTTCACATGGGAAGCCACTGACAAGGCCGCATTGTTAAAAGCAGCTGCTGGAATTTAAACGGGTTTACAAAAACTCAGTTTTCGCTTTATAATTATCGCTTTAGATTTAACCTAACCGAGGAACGCTGCGAGGCAGATATCATTTCTGCCCCAGGCTCGGTTTGCAGGATGAGGTTTTTGAACTCTCTTGTAACGGCGTTCACCTAATTTAATTCGTGCCAGACACGGAGTTTGGGTGAGCAAAGTGCCGCAGCGGTTAAAACAGCAGCATTGCCAGCCTGATTCCCTTTCTGGTCACAACATTCAAAGGAAAGTATGAATACTGTGACAGACTTCAAAGATTACATCGTAGCCGATATCAACCTTGCCGCTTTTGGCCGCAAGGAAATTGCCATTGCCGAAACCGAAATGCCAGGCCTGATGGCGATTCGTGAAGAATATGCGGTGACCAAGCCATTGCGTGGTGCCCGTATCACTGGCTCCTTGCACATGACGATTCAAACCGCGGTGTTGATTGAAACCCTGAAAGACCTGGGCGCTGATGTGCGCTGGGCTTCCTGTAATATTTATTCCACGCAAGATCACGCTGCTGCTGCGATCGCCGCTGGAGGTACGCCGGTGTTTGCGTTCAAGGGCGAAAACCTGGATCAGTACTGGGATTACACCCACAGAATTTTCGAGTGGACTGACGGTGGTTACAGCAACATGATTCTGGATGATGGCGGCGACGCTACGCTGCTGCTGCACCTCGGTACGAAAGCCGAGAGCGATGCCACTGTTCTGCATAATCCTGGTTCTGAAGAAGAAATCTGCTTGTTCAATGCCATCAAGGCCAAGCTGGCTGTTGAGCCCAAGTGGTATTCGACGCGTCTTGCCCATATCAAAGGTGTGACCGAAGAGACCACCACCGGCGTGCACCGTTTGTACCAGATGCACAAGGAAGGCAAGTTGGCGTTTCCAGCCATCAACGTCAACGATTCCGTGACCAAGTCCAAATTCGACAACCTGTATGGTTGCCGTGAATCACTGGTGGATGCCATCAAGCGTGCAACTGATGTGATGATCGCTGGCAAGGTGGCTGTGGTTGCTGGTTATGGCGATGTGGGTAAAGGCTCTGCTCAAGCTCTGCGCGCATTGTCTGCGCAAGTGTGGGTGACCGAGATCGACCCGATTTGCGCACTGCAAGCCGCGATGGAAGGCTACCGTGTAGTGACTATGGATTACGCCTGTGAACACGCCGATATTTTTGTAACTGCCACCGGTAACTATCATGTGATTACGCATGACCATATGGCGAAGATGAAAGATCAGGCGATTGTCTGCAATATTGGCCACTTTGATAACGAGATCGACGTAGCCTCGCTCGAAAAATACGAGTGGGACGAGATCAAGCCGCAGGTTGACCATGTGATCTTCCCTGACGGCAAGAAAATCATCTTGCTGGCCAAGGGTCGTTTGGTAAACCTGGGCTGCGGCACGGGGCATCCAAGTTACGTCATGAGTTCTTCGTTTGCCAACCAGACCATCGCGCAGATTGAGTTATTTGCCAATACGGCGAAGTACCCGGTGGGCGTATACACCCTGCCCAAGCATCTGGACGAAAAAGTGGCTGTATTGCAGCTGAAGAAGCTCAATGCACAACTGACGCAGTTGACCGACCAGCAAGCGGCTTATATCGGCGTCAGCAAGCAAGGCCCTTACAAGGCTGAGCATTATCGTTACTAAATCGGAGATATGGCCAGTTAAGTGCTGGCCAACCTGATATGGAGATCAAACAATGAAACTCCTGATAGTCTGGTTCTTACATGCATTAGCCCTGCTGGCAGTGGCTTATCTCATGCCCTCCATCCATGTTGCCGGCCTGACCGGCGCTTTGATTGCGGCTGCTGTCATAGGCTTGGTGAATATGCTCATCAGGCCGGTACTGGTATTGCTGACTCTACCGGTGACTATACTCACACTCGGCTTGTTTATCCTGGTGATTAATGGGCTGTTGTTTTTCTTTGTGGGCCATATTCTGCAAGGTTTTCAAGTACAAAGCCTGCTTGCGGGCATTGTAGGGGCAATACTTTACAGCCTGATCTCTTGGGCTTTAACAGCATTGGTGCTGGGCGACTCGAAAGATTAAGAAAACGGAATTGAATTTGAATCCTGTCATTAGTTTTGAATTTTTCCCGCCAAAAACAGCGGAAGGCATAGCCAAGTTGCGTCAAACGCGCAAGCAATTAGCCCAATTTGAGCCAAAGTTCTTTTCGGTGACTTTTGGTGCGGGTGGTTCTACGCGTGATAGAACGATGGAAACCGTATTGGAAATCCAATCCGAGGGCTTCGAGGCTGCGCCACATATATCGGGAGTTTCATCAAGCAAAGAAGAAATCCGAGGCTTGTTGGCCGAATACCGTGCGAAAGATATTCGCCACTTGGTAGTACTACGTGGCGACTTGCCGTCGGGTGAAGTGAGTGCGGGCGATTTTCGTCATGCCAATGAACTGGTGACATTTATCCGCCAGGAAACAGGCGCGTGGTTTGAAATTGAGGTAGCGGCTTACCCTGAGTTTCACCCGGAAGCGCGTTCGCCCAGCGCAGATTTGCAGCACTTTAAGCAAAAAGTAGATGCTGGAGCTAATTCCGCTATCACCCAGTATTTTTATAATGTGAATGCCTACTTTAACTTCATGGATCAGTGTGGTGCAATGGGTATCGATATCCCTATTGTGCCGGGAGTCATGCCGATTTATAACTTCACCCAGTTATCGCGTTTTTCCGGTGTTTGCGGTGCCGAAATTCCACGCTGGCTGCGCTTAAGGTTGCAGGATTACGGTGACGATCTTGCGTCTCTGCGAGCGTTGGGGCTGGATGTGGTGACGGATTTATGTGAACAGTTACTCTCTGGCGGCGCGCCAGGCTTGCATTTTTATACCTTAAACCAAGCAGGCATCATCTCGACGATCATGCAGCGGCTAGGTTTGCAACAGCACCAACTAAGCGGTTAGTGCTGTTGCCTTAGTGCATACAGTTCAATGCAGGGTCGGCCTATCTTCGCCAAAGACGGCATCTTCAACGAACAGGTAATCGTTGGTGTTGCCTTGGTTCCATAGTGCCATCAGCACGATCCAGCGAGTTTCCTCGATGCTGACTTCTGGCTGAGGTAGTGCCATGGCGCGATCTATGACTAGTTCTCGTTGAGCTGGGTTAAGTATCTTTGCTTGCTCGAGGAACATCATAAAGCTCAAGGATTCACTACTGATTTTACTGCTTTCGGCTTCGGCGTATATCCGCATGCCTAAACCATGACCATCGGCAGCAGAGTTAACGTTTTCTGTCATTTCTTCCAGTGCGCTAAACCAGTCAAATGCACCGTTGATGTCTTCTTGGTCAAAACCTGCAGCGAATAATTCTTTAGCGAGTGTGTGTTGGTCGGGACGGATATCTGCTTCAAAGTAGTTCTCAAACATGTACACCAGAACTTCGAACATGGAATCTCCTAATAATGTGGGCAGGGTTAGGTGATTCGCTGGTAACGCCCTCCTGGTAGGGAGGCGACCTTACTTTCCAACTCCAGCACCAACAGCATGGCGGAAAGGTTTTCGCTCGTCAAGCCACTGCGTTCAATCAAAACTTCCATACTAATGGGGTCGTGACCCATGCAATCCAGCAGGGGATTGGCTTCCACAGAAGTTTCGGCAGCGCTGTCATCAACACCACTTGTTGTAAAAATACCTAATTCATCCACTATATCTTGTATGTTATCCACGAGTTTGGCGCCTTGCTTGATGAGCTGATGACAACCTTTGGATAAGGGTGAGTGGATGGAGCCAGGCATGGCGAATACTTCGCGGCCTTGTTCGCCAGCAAGACGTGCAGTAATCAGCGAACCACTCTGTAAATTGGCCTCGATTACTAGCGTGCCTTGCGCCAAACCACTGATGATGCGATTACGGCGTGGGAAATTCTGTGCCTTGGATGGTGTACCCAAAGAAAATTCAGAAATAATCAGGCCGCGTTCAGCGATCTGATGCGCTAAATCTCGGTGTCGTGCCGGATAGACGATATCAAGGCCAGTGCCAACTACGGCAACTGTCGCCCCGTTGGCTCTAAGGGCGCCTCGGTGAGCGGCGCCATCAATGCCCAGCGCCATGCCGCTGATGACGCACAAGCCATGCTGGCATAAAGCTTCAGCAAAATTCTCTGCGTTTTTTTCACCCTGTGGGGATGCATTGCGGCTACCTACTATGGCAATACTCGGTGTATTTAGCCAGCTTAGTTGGCCCTTACAGTAAAGCAGCGGTGGTGGGTCGGGGATTTGTAGAAGTTGCTTGGGGTAATCGCTATCGGCCAGTGTAACCAGGTGATTGTTAGCTTGCTTAAGCCAGTCTAGCGTGGGCGCTAGGGCATCGATATCTGGCCCGGAAATAATTTCACTAGCGACAGATTCCGAGACTACGGTACGTAATTGATTGAATGATGTCGCATAAATCCCGGCTGGGTCATCGAATTTCTGTAGCAGCTGACAAAAGCCTTGTATACCCAAACCATGAATCTGGCTAAGCGCTATCCACAGCGCTACGTCACTGGCTGTTTCAATTTTATCTGTAGCGGACGCCATTGCTTATGGCGTTTGTACAATGTCCAATACATTCACCGGCTGTGAAGCCTGCATGATCAAGGCATAAGATACACGTTCAAAAGTACGGAACACCATCAGCAAGCCTATACGTTCATCAGGTAGCTTAACCAGAGTTGGGTTATTTGCCGGGTCATCCTTGGGGTCATACGCGGCAGCGGGTTTTTCCTTTTCAGCCGGCTTATTCCCGGTAGATTTTGACTTATCGTCATCAGAGGCTTGGTCTTTAGGCTCAACATCTTTGTACTTATATTCCTTCATGGGGAATTTTTCTGTTGTTTTTTTCTTTCTGGGGTTCTTGCTTATATAGTTGCCGCTACGGTTAATACTTAACACGTGGCCTTCTTCCAGGCCGTCATTGCTGCCACGGTTAATCGTAACGATGGAGTTGGGGCCAGCATCATCCACGCCACCGTAGATTGACATAATGCGACCCTTGATCTCAGCATCGGGTGCGCGTGGTACAAAGCTATCCTGTAATACATCTGGTGCAGGTACCAACTTATCATTGGTAAAGATTTCTTCTTTAGCCCGGACTATTTTGCCGCTAGCTGGTATTCCATATCTGGTTATACTGGCATCACCGAGATAAATCGCTTCAACACCTAGTGCTTCTGAAGTTTCGGGGTCATGCAGCACGTTGCCAGGTCTGTAGACATGCCAGAGCAAGCCTTCACCCTCATCTATCCTGCTGATATAGATTTTGGTACCCGGACTCAATGCAACGCGGTCTTCCTGACCAGCGATAATGACCGGTGAGTCATCTAAATCATCGTTTTCGATGACTAATGGCTGACTTAGGAATGGAGCTATGACGTTGGGCGCTATGGTTGGTACAGCCTCTTTTGCGAGCTCTTCTTCGCGAATACCAGGTTGTAGGACAACATTTTCATGCAGCAAACTTAATTGCGGTTGACCGCTGCTGGTATCCAGCACTACCACATCTCCAGGGTAGATGCGATGAGGGTTTTTGATCTCAGCGCGGTTCATTTTCCATACTTGAGGCCATTTCCATGGATCCTTGAGGAACTTACCGGATATACCCCAGAGGGTGTCACCTTTGACTACGACATAGCGGTCAGGATGGTTATCCTGTAGTTGCACATCGTCCGCCATTGCTGGCAAAGCCAGGCAACAAAGTAGCAGCGGCGTTATAATGTATCTATGCATAATCATGACCTCGGTCGTATGGCGCAGAATCAATATCCGCGAAGTTGGATTAAATTCTGCATGTAATTCATTCAACAATCAAGCATTTATGGCAATTTTAACTATCCTGAATTATCCAGACCCGCGTCTTCATACAGTTGCCAAGCCGGTAAAAGAGGTGGATGCGTCAATTCGGCGTCTTATCGGTGATATGGCGGAAACCATGTATGCTGCCCCAGGAATTGGCTTGGCCGCGACTCAGGTGAATGTGCATCAGCAGATTATCGTGATGGATATTTCCGAAGATAAGAGCAATCTGCAGGTGTTTATTAATCCCAAGATTGTTGCCAGACATGGTTCACAGGACTACGAAGAAGGTTGTCTCTCGGTCCCCGGTATATATGAAACGGTGACACGTGCAGAGAGCATTACAGTGGAAGCCCTTGATTGTGACGGCAAGCCTTTTTCACTTGATGCGGGTGGGCTGTTAGCCGTTTGCATACAGCATGAGATGGACCATCTACTAGGCAAGGTTTTTGTTGAATACCTTTCCCCGTTAAAACAGATTCGTATCAAAAACAAACTGAAAAAACGCCAACGCGTGACCATGTAATGAAGATCATTTTTGCCGGTACACCGGAATTTGCGGTGCCTGCCCTGACGGCATTGATTGCAGCGGGGCATGAGATAGTGTTGGTGCTTACCCAGCCGGATCGGCCTGCGGGCCGAGGCATGAAGTTTAAAGCCAGCCCGGTCAAGGAGCTAGCCTTGCAACACCAAATCCCAGTTTTTCAGCCAGAAACATTAAAAGATGCTGCTAGCCAGTTGCGCATTCAGGCGGCAGATTCAGATGTCATGATAGTTGCCGCTTATGGCCTGATTATTCCTACCGTTGTTCTGCAAATGCCTAGATATGGCGGTTACAACATCCATGCTTCATTGCTGCCTCGCTGGCGCGGGGCAGCTCCTATCCAACGCTCGATTCTGGCTGGGGATAAGGAAACTGGCGTGACTATTATGCAAGTAGTGCCTGCGCTTGATGCTGGTGCCATGATCAGCAAAGGAGTGGTGCCCATTAACGAACGCGATACTGCACAAACTCTGCATGATGCCTTGGCCAGGATTGGCGGTGAACTCATGGTTGATGCCATGCAGCAGCTTGCACAAACAGGTAGCTTGCCTGCCGAGCCACAGGATGAATTGCTCGTGACTTATGCAGCCAAGCTACAAAAGTCGGAAGCCGTATTAGATTGGACGCGCAGTGCGGTCGAGTTGTCCAGGCAAGTTCGCGCGTTTAATCCTTTTCCAGTAGCCCATACGTTATTGGCCGGTGAAACTTGTCGCATATGGATGGCTACGGCCACATCGGGCTCGGCTCCAGCTGGAAAGATCGTTCGTCTTGATGACTTTATCACTGTTGGTTGCGGTGAAGGCTTGCTGCAAATAGAAGAGGTGCAATTGCCAGGATCAAAACGCCTGAAAGCCAAGGATTTTCTGGCCGGCCACAGCTTGAAAGTGGGCGATTATTTCACTGCTTGAATTTTTGTGCCTCAACCCGATCTAAAAGCTGTCTGATAACACCCAAAGTGGAATACTTAAAAGGTAAAAGATGTTAGGAAATTGGTTCAAAACAACCGTGCTCATGGCCGGTATCGTCGTTCTTTTTGGTATGGTGGGTGCAATGCTGGGTGGTGCTGGCGGTATGCTGATTGCATTGGCGATCGCTGCTGCTATGAATGTTTATGCCTATTGGTTTTCAGATACCGCCGTGCTCAAGATGTACGATGCACAGCAGGTAGATGAGAATAGCGCACCACAGTTTTACCGCATGGTGCACGAGCTGGCGCACCATGCTGGCTTACCCATGCCCAAGGTTTATATCATTAATGAAGACCAGCCCAATGCTTTCGCTACTGGACGTGACCCCGAGCACGCCGTAGTCGCTGCAACTACCGGCATTATGCGCATACTTTCTGAGCGTGAATTGCGCGGGGTGATGGCGCATGAATTGACGCATGTCAAACATCGGGACACGCTGATTTCAACTATTTCGGCCACCATGGCTGGTGCCATCTCCTCTATTGCGCAGTTCGGCATGCTATTCAGTGGCGGCGAGCGTGATCGCAATGTGCACCCCGCTGTGGCAATACTAATCATGATACTGGCGCCACTGGCAGCCATGCTGATCCAAATGGCGATTTCGCGTGCGCGTGAATTTGAGGCGGATAAAGGCGGCGCCGAGATTAGCGGCGACCCTGAAGCGTTAGCCTCTGCATTACAGAAAATACACAACTATGCGCACCAGATTCCACTCAATACCGCAGAGCAACATCCAGAAACTGCACAGATGATGATTATCAATCCATTATCTGCCGATGGTATCAAAGGGTTGTTCAGCACCCACCCGCAGACTGAGGAGCGTGTAGCAAGGCTTCTGGCGATGGTGCATTAATTGTACGTTGCTCAGCAACTCGCCGCAGAGGTGATCGAGCAGGTCTTTGCCGGTCGTAACCTGACTGTCACGCTGGAAAGTATTTTCCGCAAGCACCCGGATATTTCAGCTCAACAACATGCTGTAACGCAGGATTTGAGCTATGGCAGCTTGCGTTTCTATGGGCAATCAGAGGCATTGCTGGAGCAGTTGCTGGAGAAACCTCTGCCAGACCAGCGCGTGAAATGTTTGTTGCTGGTCGCCATTTACCAGCTTAATCACGATAAAGCGGCCGCACATACCGTAGTTGACCAGGCCGTAAAAGCGGCAGGTCAATTCAAGAAGTCTTGGGCCAAGGGTCTGGTCAATGCCGTGCTACGTAACTTCTTGCGACAGAAGGACACGTTGCAGCAAAACATCGCTTCCAATGAAGTTGCATTTTATTCCTATCCACAATGGTGGATAGATAAGCTTAAGGTTCAGTATCCACAGCAATGGCAAGCAATACTCGAGGCTGGTAATACACATCCGCCAATGAGTTTGCGTGTGAATCAGCGAATGGCTACGGCTGTCGAGTACAGCAAATTATTGAGTGATGCAGGCCTGGAGTCGCAGGTTCTCAATTCTCAGGCCATTATCCTGTCAAAGCCTGTACCGGTAGATAAGCTACCTGGTTTTTCCCGGGGCCAGGTTTCTGTACAGGATTATGGTGCTCAGTTTGCAGCACCCTGGCTGGACTTGCAGGACGGCATGCGTGTGTTGGATGCCTGTTGTGCACCGGGCGGCAAGACCGGACATATTCTTGAGCTGGCGGATGTGGATTTGGTGGCGGTGGATAGTGATGCTGAACGTTTGCAGCGCACCCAAAGCAATCTTCATCGCCTGAATCTATCAGCACAACTGTTGACCGGCGATGCAGCGAACCCGCCAGTTTGGTGGGATGGCAAGCCATTTGACCGTATTTTGGCTGATGTGCCCTGTACTGCATCCGGCATTGTCAGGCGCCATGTCGATATTAAAAGGCTTAGGCGCGAAGCTGACATTTCCTCATTTAGCAAGCAACAGGCAGTCATTTTGCGCGGATTGTGGCAGCTATTGGCAAAGGGTGGTAAATTGCTCTATGTGACGTGCTCAATTTTTCATGAAGAAAATCAACGTCAAATTGAAAAATTTCTGGAGACTCAGGCGGATGCACAACAAATACCGCTGGCCCATACACAACATGGACAACTACTCCCCTGCGCCGAGCATGATGGCTTCTTTTATGCGTTATTACAGAAGAACTAAAGCCACATTCACAGTATTTCTGAGATTCCTATTTCTTTCTTTCTGCCTGATTTCAGTCGCTTGGGCCGCTGCCGGCAGCTTGCATATAAAAACCGCGGAGCTGACCGGTACTGAAGAGGCTTATCTGCTGAATGCAGACTTTGAAGTGAATTTCAGCAGTGAGGTTGAAGAGGCGTTGAACAAGGGTGTGCCGCTCAATTTCCTGATTGAGTTCCAGATCGTATCGCCGCAAAAATACTGGTTTGATGATGAAATTGTGACCAGGAGCAGCCACATCAGCCTGAGCTATCACGCGCTTTCACGCCAATACCTGATTAACCGTAATAACCACCAGCAATCTTTTTCTAGCCTGCAGGAAGCTAAAGACGATCTTGCTCATCTGCGTGATTGGCAGGTGGTCGAGAAATCCATGCTGAAAAAAGGGGAGAGCTACCATGCCGCCCTGCGTATCAGGCTAGATCAATCCAAATTACCCAAACCATTGCAGGTTGAAGCGCTGAGTTCTGAAGATTGGAATATGGTCTCGGAACGTTATCGCTGGACGCCTGCAATCAGTTTCTAAATGAAATATATTGTTTTCTTTAGCGCCGCGCTTGGTGCTGTCTTACTTTACCTGCTATCGCACGCTAGTGCCAATACAGCCGCTTCGGGTGAGCATTACAACATTTTGCTGGTGTTGAATATTGCGCTGGCGGTGATGCTGACCATACTCATAGGCATCCAGCTCTGGCGACTCTACCGGCAAATGCGTGCAGGTATTATGGGTAGCCGCCTTACCTTGCGCCTACTGGGTACTTTTGCCTTGATGGCGATTATTCCGGGTTTGGTGGTGTATGCGGTATCCGTCAATTTCCTTACCCGCTCGATTGAGTCCTGGTTTAACGTCAAGGTCGAAGCCGCGTTGGAAGGTGGTTTGCACCTGGGCCAGAGTGCACTGGATATCATGCTGACCGATATTGAGGAAAAGGGCGAGAACATGGCGTTGGGTTTGGCTTTCCAGCCAACTGCTACGCATCTGACCGTACTCAATGAGTTAAGAGAGAAAAGTGGCGTGCAAGATGCCGTATTGCTGACGCTGCAAGGCCGTATCCTGGCTTTTTCGAGTAATGATCCTTCAAGTTTCTTGCCGGAGTTACCGACCGTGCCGCAGTTACGCCAGGCACGTCAGCATGTCTATGGCACCATAGAGCCCATCCCTGGTAAGGGCCTGTATCTTAGGGTGCTGGCACCAGTGAGCTTGCCTAGCCTGGCTGGCGAGACACGTATTCTGCAACTATTGCAACCGGTACCTAAAACCTTGTCAGATACTGCAGAATCTGTGCAGGAGGTTTATCAGGATTATCAGGAGCTATCGTATAGCAGAGAGTCACTGAAAGAGGTTTTTGCCTTGACGCTGACGCTGGTGCTGATGCTAGCCATGCTTTCCGCGGTTGCTATCGCGTTCGTATTAAGCCGGCGTATATCGGCGCCACTGAGTATTCTGGCTGAAGGTACGCGCGCTATTGCACGTGGCGATTACAGCACCATGCTGCCAGCACATGGCAAGGATGAACTGGGAATTCTGGTGCAATCATTCAACAGTATGACACGCCAGCTCGGTGAAGCAACTCATGCTGCAGAACGGAACCGTGCCAGGGTTGAGGCTGCACGCGGCTATCTGGAAACCATACTGGCGCATCTTTCATCAGGGGTGCTCGCGCTTAACGAGCGCGCCGAATTGCGAACTTTTAACCTGGCGGCTACCAATATTCTTGGTGTAGAGCTAGAAAACTATGCACATTTACCGTTTGCCCAGCTTGGTAAAGAGAAACCCGCATTGGAAAATTTTGTCAGTAACGTATTAACGCATTTTCACAATGGCGGTGAGGGGGAATGGCAGCAGCAAATGGAGATTGCCGGCGTACAGGGCAAGCAGATTGTGCTAGTGCGTGGAACACGCCTGCCAGACAGTGCCGAGAGCGGTTTTGTAGTCGTGTTTGATGACATTACTACTATGGTGCAGGCGCAACGTGATGCGGCCTGGGGTGAAGTAGCACGGCGCCTGGCGCATGAGATTAAAAATCCACTGACGCCTATCCAACTATCCGCTGAACGCCTGGAACACAAGCTTGCAGCCAAGTTGGATAGTGCCGATGCCGAAATGCTGCGACGTGCGACCAATACCATCGTCAGCCAGGTTGGCGCCATGAAAACCATGGTGAATGAGTTTAGTGAATACGCGCGTGCTCCGGCTCTCAATTTGACGGAGCTTGATCTCAATAGCCTGATACAGGATGTATTGGTACTGTATGAGCCAGTAGGAATCCAGATGGGCATCGAAATCAAGACACAGCTGGATAGCAAATTACCCAAGGTGCTGGGGGATGGCACCATGCTAAGGCAGGTGCTGCATAACCTGCTGCAGAATGCACAGGATGCACTGGAGAACCGGCCTGGGTCAAGAATCATGGTGAGCAGCACAAGTACAGCCGCTGAGGTAAAATTGTGCGTGCAAGATAACGGCGAAGGTTTCCCGCTGGACATCATGGCGCGCGCCTTTGAGCCTTACATGACAACCAAGCGGCACGGCACAGGTTTGGGCCTGGCCATTGTGAAAAAAATCATAGAAGAACATAAAGGCAGCATAAAAATCGAAAATGCAGAGCAAGGTGGCGCCAGTGTCACCATCAAGCTGCCGGCAGTAGTAAAAAAATCGGGGCGCGGAAAGTCATAATCATGGAGCGCAATCAATGACGGCAAGACAAGTACTAGTAGTGGATGACGAGATCGGTATTCGTGAGTTACTCCGCGATATTTTGCTAGATGAAGGTTATCAGGTTCGTTTGGCAGAAAATGCCGCAGAGGCGCGTGAATGGCGCCAGCAGTCACGCCCTGACCTGGTGTTACTGGATATCTGGATGCCGGATTGCGATGGTATCAGCCTCCTTAAAGAATGGGGTAATGGTGGCCTGCTGACCATGCCGGTAGTCATGATGTCTGGCCATGGCACCATAGATACCGCTGTTGAAGCAACACGTATCGGCGCTTTTGATTTCCTGGAAAAACCCATCGCACTGCAAAAGCTGCTGAAGACAGTCAATGCGGCACTCAAGCATGGCGAGCAGTTGCCAAAGGCTGACATGAGCCTGCTTAACCTCGGCAAGAGCGCCGTGATTAGTGAACTACGCCAGCGGCTGGAGCAAGTCTCCGCGCTTCATGTACCTCTGCTGCTCATCGGTGAAGAGGGCAGTGGTGCTGAGTTGTGCGCCAGGTTCTTACATACGCACGGCACGCCGTGGCTGGAATTAGTCGAGTACGAGAAACTTAGTTCGGCGCCATTGGATATCCTGGAACAACTACGCGAAGGTATTCTGTATATTCCGGAAGTGGCCGAGCTTAATAAGACCGAGCAAAAAGGCTTGCTGGTGCTATTGAGCAAGGCCGATAAATACGGCGTGCGAGTAGTGTGCAGTACCTCACGGGCTTTGCCGCAGTTAGCCGCAGAAGGGCACTTTGACAGCGGGTTGCTGCAGATGCTATCGGTGACTACCTTGCGTATACCCGCATTAAAGGACCATCGTGAGGATATTCCAGACCTCGCAAGCGCTATAGCCACTTTGCTGGCGGAGGGTAGCGAAACCACTTACCGCGAATTCGATGTCGCTGCACTTAATGCCTTGAGGAATGCTGATTGGCCGGGCAACCTCACGCAGTTGGATAGTGCAATCCGGAATCTCATGCAAACCAGCCTGGGCGAGAAAATCACGCTGGATGATGTGAACCGCGTACTGGAGCAATTTTCCTCATTTCATATGGCGGAGGCTATCGCCGAACAGTCCCCGCAGCATGCACTCAGTGCTGCGCTTAATCTCGATCAGCCCCTGCGTGAGGCGAGAGACGATTTTGAGCGGCTCTACTTTGAGCATCACATTGGTAAAGTGGGCGGCAATATCAGCAAGGTTGCCGATAATGTGCAACTGGAACGCACCCACCTTTACCGTAAACTCAAGCAGCTAGGCATCAAAACCAAGCAGTAAATAGCGGTCTCTTGTTCTAAAACTAAAGACTTAGTTAGCGGCGAGTCGCCACAACGATGTTAGCTCTGCCGCCCGTGCTGAATGCAGCGGATCGTCAGGGTCTGAAGCCCGCGGATGCTGCGGTTTGATATCCATTCTCCCCACTACCTTGAGATCAGCTTGCGTAAACATAGCCATTAGCTCTTCACGTGAGCGCAAGCCCAGGTGCTCGGCAAAATCGGACAATATCAGCCAGCCCTCACCGCCCGGCAGTAGATGTGCAGCCAATCCATTGAGAAATCCACGTAGCATGCGGCTTTCCGGGTCATAAATCGCATATTCAATGGGGGAGCTTGGCCGCGCTGGCAACCAGGGCGGATTACATACGACTAATGGCGCCTTGCCTTCGGGAAACAGATCTGCCTGCACCACATCCACCTGTTTGTTAAAGCCGAGTCGGGCTGTATTGTCGCGCGCGCATGCCAGTGCACGCGGGTCTTGGTCAGTGGCTATGACATGTTTCACGCCTCGCTTAGCCAATACGGCGGCTAACACCCCAGTTCCTGTGCCAATATCAAAAGCAAGCTCCAGTGACGGTAATGGTGCATCTGCAACTAGCTGAACATACTCGCCACGCACGGGTGAAAATACGCCGTAGTGTGGGTAGATCCTGTTACCTAGCGCTGCAATTTCCACGCCTTTTTTACGCCATTCATGTGCGCCTACCAGCCCGAGTAATTCACGCAGAGACGCTACAGAAGGTACCCCGTCAGCGTTGCCATAAGCCTCCAGGCAAGCTTGGCGGAGGTCTGGTGCACGCTTGAGGGGGATGCTGTAATCGCCGTTGAGAGGCACCAGTAGCATGCCCAACATACGTGCTTTTTGCGCCTGCGCTTGCCGATGTAGATGAAAAGCTTCACTGGGCGATGCTGGGGATTTTAGTGGGTTATTCTTGCGCGGTTTTCGTTCACCACGCCTTGCCATGGCTTGCAGCAATTGCTTGGCATTGTGGAAATCCCCACGCCATAGTATAGCCGTACCCTCGCAGGCGAAGCGGTAAGCCGTGTCAGCGGTGATGGTGTCATCGGCAACAAGTACGCGCTTGGGCGCTGGCGAGCCGCTTTCCGAGCGCCAGCGGGCAGAGCGTGTCTCGCTGGCTTCGACCCAGCCGATTTGGGGTTGATCAGTCACAAAAATTATTCAGTACAGATTAATGGTAGCGGGATGGCAGATTATCACGGCCCCATTTCAATGTGCGACTCATCCACACCAGCTCATCCAGAAAGCCGGCAGCCCTCTGCACGTAAGCTTCATCTAATAGCTTGCCCTCGGCATCGAACTTGGTCTGCACCTGCGGAAAATTAAGGTCTGAGAATGTCGCAGCCAAGCCCAACTCCCTGACCATGGGCACCATGGATTCAATCACCCGCGTGCCGCCCCAAGGCCCGGCAGATACACCAACAAAAGCAACGCATTTATGGATGTATTCTTTCAGCAATAAATCCAGCACGCTTTTCAAGGTGCCGGGGTAGCCGTGGTTATATTCAGGGGCAATAATAATGAGGCCATCAGCTGCTGTAATCGCATCGCGCCATTCCGGGAATTGGTCTTTGATCTCAGTGCCGTAGTCATGTTGCGGCAATACAAAATCGCTCACGTCAAATAGCCGAGTCTTAATCTCAGGCCTTTTCTCCATCTGCTTTAATAGCCAGTGTGCGACAAGAACGCTTTTTCTATCCTTACGGTTTGTCCCCAGCAGAACTGGTAGAAACAAGGTATTCATCGCATTATTCCCTTGCAAATTTTAGTAGGGTAAATATAGCGGAAAATCTGCCGACTCGAGGCTTTAATTGTCGTAAATCACCAACGCAATAAAGTTTGTTCGAAACTACCGAAGAATATTTTCTCTAACGTTCCGGTTAGGCGTCATTGTGCCCTTGGCGCCGGAGTACAACATGGGTGGCTTTTTCCGAGGCAACGAACTGAACGCACTCGTATCCCAGAGCGCGCATGTCGAGCCCCTCAAACAGGTGCTCTCCAGAACCCAGCAGAACCGGCGAGATAGCGATGTGAAACTCATCGATGAGGCCGGCACAAAGATATTGCCGGATAGTCTTAGGTCCGCCGCCAATGCGCACATCCATTCCGTTGGCCGCATCGCGCGCCCGGTCAAGCGCCTCGTGAATACCACCTGTGACAAAGTGGAATGTCGTTCCGCCTTCCATCTGGATGGGTGCGCGGGCGTGATGAGTCAAGATGAAGGTTGGAACGTGATAGGGCGGGTTATCCCCCCACCAGCCTTTCCAGTTGATGTCGGGCCAGGGGCCGCGAATCGGTCCGAACATGTTTCTGCCGAGAATCCAGGCGCCAACATTCTTGAAGCCCCGCGCAGCGAAGTCGTCATCGCTCCCCGTTGTACCTCCGTCGGCGCCAAATAGGGTCCGTTGGAACGTGCGCGTCGGGACTAACCACTGGTGCAAATCTGTCCCGCCCACGCCGAGCGGATTGCTGATGTCCTGATTCTGACCAGCTCCGTATCCGTCAAGCGAGATGGTAAAGCCCTCAACTCGGACGCGTGTCATTTTAATGCCTTCCCTTTGATTCGAGTCGCTTTAGCGACCATCTCGACGGTGAAGACTCTTGCGGTCTGATGGATGGGTTAGGTATTTTCATTCGTAGTGTACTCAATGCCACCAACCCAGCCAGCAGCTAGGTTATAAAGCCAAGCACCCAAGGCGGTAAAAATAAAACCGAAAATCAAATACAAAAATGGGAAAAGGAATAGAAGCCCTATGGGCATTTTAGGGCCAGGAGCAAATGAAAAGCTAATTGCCATTAGACCAACAAAAGGCAGGCTAATTAAGAAATAGAGTAAAGCAATAACTTTGGCCGTTTGAATTGGAGAGACATTGATAATTTGTTTTTTCATTTTTTTCTTCCCTTATTGTTATATAGATTTAGTTAATTTACTTCAGTGTTATTCATGATGCCTAACCTCGCAGTCAAGCGGGGCGCCGTAGGCGCCCCGCTTGACTGCGAGGTTAGGCTTGTGAGAAAGCCTGAGAACGTGAACCTGCGGAAAGCCAGCCATAACACCCCCGAACTGAAATTACCGAAGACTGTAACCTAAACCGGAACTGCTTAAAACACCCTAAAACGATATATGCCCTGATAGGCAATAGCGGGAGTCCTCAGAGAGCAGCCTCAAACGGCAATAGGTACGGGCAGTTTGAGCCTAGTTCACACGAGCTGAGAAACGCTCAATCTTCGTCATCTTCTTCCTCATCACCAAACTCATCTTCGTTTTCTCTTTCTTCTATCATTGCCTGCACGTCATCTACCAGCATGCCGCCGCCATCGTTGTATTTCTCGATAGCGCGGGATGAAAGCTCCAGCACCTCAGCCGCTACATGTTCAGAGCATAGCTGGTGCAGGTAATGGGTCACGTTTTCCATGAATTCGGCAAAGCTGGTTTCTTCATCAGATTCACCGTAAGCAATATTCACCGCACTCTGGGCTAGCTCGGCAAAATATTCATTAATGGCGTGTATGGATTTTTCATTGAGTGACATGCTGACAGCCTTTTAGTTGATTTCGAGCACTACCGGGGTGTGGTCAGATGGCCGTTCCAGCTTGCGCGGGGCTTTGTCTATCCAGCAGGCTTTGCAGCTACTCACCAGTGGTGTGCTGACCATAATATGGTCGATACGCATACCCAGGTTACGCCTGAAGCCCGCCATGCGGTAATCCCACCAACTGAAGCTGCCTTCGGGTTGGTCAAATAATCGGAAACTGTCATGCAAGCCCAGGCTAGCCAATTTCTGGAAGGCTGCGCGTTCCGGTTCGCTCACCAGCACCTGGCCTATCCAGGCTGCTGGGTCGTGTACATCGCGGTCTTCCGGTGCGATGTTGTAATCACCCAGCAACATGAGTTTCGGGTATTTTTGTAATTCCTCACCCAGCCAATTGGTAAGTGCTTTTAGCCAGCCAAGTTTGTACTGATATTTATCGGAATCGAGGCTTTGGCCGTTGGGGATGTAAGCGCAGACTACGCGAATATCGCCTAGGGTGGCGGCAATCAGCCGTTTTTGTTCATCAGCAAAATTAGGGACGGCAAACAGCGGGTCGGTAAGCGGGTGGCGGCTCAGAATCGCCACGCCATTGTAGGTCTTTTGCCCGGCATGGATGCCCGGATAACCTGCTGCAGCTAATACTTCATAGGGGAATTTGCTGTCCTCCTGCTTGGTTTCTTGCAGGCAAAGTACATCGGGCTGTTCTTTGGCAAGCCAGTCCAGTACGTGCGGTAGGCGGACATTAAGCGAGTTGACGTTCCAAGTAGCTAATCTCATTTCCATTTCTTCCGTGAGATGGCGTTGGCTGCCCCGCTTCTTCCTCGCCGCATTATTTGTGCTGTCTTCTTCAGAAGCTCGTTGCCGCCTTGTCTCACGATCGAACTGGAACGAGATTTCACGATACAGGCAGGCAAGGTTTTAAGAGGTCATGCCGTTGTGGCGGAGCAGGGCATCTATACTTGGCTCCCGCCCGCGGAAGGCAATGAAAGATTCCAGCGCTGGGCGTGACCCACCTTTGGCCAGTATCTCATCCCAGAATTTGCGGCCTGTCTCTTGCGATAGCACGCCGGTTTCTTCAAACAGGCTGTAAGCATCAGCCGAGAGCACTTCCGCCCATTTATAACTGTAATAGCCCGCCGCATAACCACCGGCGAAGATATGGCCGAAATTATTAGGAAAGCGGTTCCATTTCGGTGGGCGCACCACGGCAACTTTATCACGTACCTGTTCAATGAGGTCTAGCGAACTCGCGCTGCCATGTGGGTCGAATTCGCCATGCAGGCGCATATCGAATAGCGAGAATTCAACTTGTCTTACAGTCTGCATACCGGCCTGGAAGTTTTTGGCGGCTACCATTTTGTCGAATAGTTCACGCGGCAAGTGAGCGCCGGTTTCCACATGTTTCGTCATGTGGCGCAGTACCTCCCACTCCCAGCAGAAGTTTTCCATGAACTGGCTGGGCAGCTCGACTGCATCCCACTCCACGCCCTTGATGCCGGAGACGCCGTAATCATCGACCTGGGTTAGCATGTGATGCAAGCCATGGCCGAATTCGTGGAACATGGTTTGTACTTCATCATGCGTGAATAGCGCTGGGTTATTGCCTACCGGAGCGGAGAAATTGCAGGTGAGGAAAGCCACCGGCGTTTCTATTCCCTGTGATTTTTTGCGGCGGGTAATGGCTTCATCCATCCAGGCGCCGCCGCGCTTATTGTTGCGGGCATAGAGGTCGAGGTAGAACTGGCCCACCAGGTTGCCGCTGTGATCGGTGATCTCATAAAAAGCAGCATCTTTATGCCACACCGGCGCCTGTGATTTTTTCACATGCACACCAAAGATGGTTTCGGTGACCTTGAACAAGCCGTGCAGCACCTGCTGTTCCGGGAAATACTGTTTCACTTCCTGGTCGGAGAAGGCGTACTTTTCCTCGCGCAGCTTTTCCGACACAAATGCTACATCCCAGGCTTGCATATCGTTGATGCCGAGCTTTTTGGCATAGTCTGTCAGCTCTTGCATATCGCGCTGCGCAAAAGGCTCGGCGCGCTTGGCCAGCGTATCGAGAAAATCCGAGACTTGCTGTGGTGTATCGGCCATCTTGGTGGCGAGTGACATCTCTGCATAATTGGCATAACCAAGTAGCTGCGCTGCTTCCAGCCTCAACTTGAGTATGCTGCTGATGAGTGGGGTGTTGTCCCATTCCGGCTTGCCGAATTCCGAAGCACGCGTGGCATAGGCGCGGTAGAGCTTCTCACGCAGGTCGCGGTTCTCAGCGTATTGCAGCACCGGCATGTATGAAGGGAAATGCAGGGTGAATTTCCAGCCGGTTTTGCCATCTTCATTCGCCGCCTCTTGCGCTGCTTGCAGCACATCATCCGGAATACCTTTCAGTTCGTCCGCATTCTCTACGATGAGCGAATAATCATTGGTGGTATCCAGCACATTTTCTTCAAATTTGGATGAGAGCTTCGACAGCTCTTCCTGAATTTCCTTGAAGCGAGCTTTTTGCTTTTCTGGCAGCTCAGCGCCGCCAAGGCGGAAATCACGCAACTCGTTTTCGACGATCTTCTTTTGCGCGGTGCTTAAACTCTCATAGCCTTTGCTGGCGCGCAAAGCACGAAACTTGGCATAGAGACGTTCATCCTGTGACAAATCAGCATAGAAAGCGGTGAGCTTGGGCAGGTTATCGTTGTAGGCTTCGCGCAATTCCGGGCTGTTGACCACCGCATTCATGTGCGAAACCTGAGACCATGCGCGGGAGATATGTTCTTCCATATCTTCCAGCGGGCGGGCAAAGTTAGCCCAGCTTGGTTCATCCTTGCTGGTGCTGAGTTTTTCCACCAACTCGCGGCCAGTTGCCAGGAGTTGATCCATGGCAGGCGTGACGTGGGCGGGCTGTACCTCGTCAAACCTGGGTAAGCCGGAGAAATGGAGTAGAGGGTTAACTGAATTCTGGGTCACTTCTTTCAAATCCTTAATTTATCAATCGCAAGTTAAATGGGTAGCGATAATCTTCACCTTTGCTGGCGGCCACTGCCGCGACGATGCAAAAAATGATGTTGGCAAGATATACCAGGCCCATGAGCACAAAGCCTACCAGTATGATGATCAATATGGAGCTGACTACTTGTGCAATCAAGACGGTGATCTGAAAATTCAATGCCTCACGTGCCTGGTCACCGATGTATGGACTGTCTTCCCGCTTCAGCAGCCACACAATCAGCGCCGGGATAAAGCTGAACAGCGTGCCTCCGAGGTGAGTGAGCACAGCGATATTCTTTTCATCCGCTGAAGGCACTTCAATCAAATCACTCATGGTATTACTCCTTAGGACAGATTGAGTTTTTGCAGCAAAGGTTCAATTTTATCGAGATCGTGACTGGCCAGTATCTTGCGCACACCGCCAATGAGCGCGGGCAGGTTGCTTTGCAGTACCTGGCGCTTGACCGCCAGCATATTGGCTGGATGCATGGAGAACTGGCGCAGACCAAACCCTAATAACAACCGGGTCAGCCTAGCGTCGCCGGCCATTTCACCGCACACGCAAACTGGTTTACCAAGTTTCTGCCCGGCGCGTATGGTCATCTCTATCAACTGCAGGACAGCCGGATGCAAGGGGTTATACAGGTGCGATACGGTGTCATCGGTTCGGTCAATGGCCAATGTGTACTGGATCAGGTCATTGGTCCCGATAGAGAGGAAATCCAGCTGGCGGGCAAACGCCTCGGCGTTCAACGCGGCGGCGGGTACTTCTATCATGCCGCCAACTTGAATATTCTCGGTAAATGGGATGTCCTGCTTGCGCAGGCTTTGTTTGGCGCGTTCCAGCAACAGCATGGTCTGGCGCAATTCAGATAACGTAGAAAACATCGGAACCAGAATCTTGATATTGCCATAGTGCGAGGCACGCAAGATTGCACGCAACTGGGTATGGAATATCTGTGGCTCAGATAGGCACAAGCGTATGGCGCGCAGGCCCAGCGCCGGGTTGGCGCAGGTGCGTATGCTATCCGCATTCACCTGTTTATCCGCGCCCAGGTCTAGCGTACGGATAGTGACGGGCAAGCCTTTCATGGCTTCTGCTACTTTGCGGTAGGCGAGGTACTGCTCTTCTTCACCCGGCATTTCGCGGCGGTTCATAAAGAGGAATTCGGTACGGTACAAACCAATACCTGTGGCACCGGAAGCCTTAGCCTGAATGACATCATCAGGGACTTCAATGTTGGCATGCAGCTCAATCGTACTGCCATCCAGCGTTACCGCCTTGGTCAGGCGGATGCGTTGCAGCTTTTGCTGCTCGATCTCCCACTGTTCCTGCTTGAGTTTATATTCGGCAAGGGTGTCTTTATCGGGGTTGGTGATGACAACCCCTTGTGAGCCGTCGACGATGATCAGCTCACCATCGCGAATCAATGTGCGTGCGCGTTGCAGTGCGACAATCGACGGGATATTCAGGCTACGTGCCAGGATCGCCGTGTGCGAAGTGGCGCCGCCAACATCTGTGATAAAGGCAGCAAATTTGTGTTGTTTGAATTGGATGGCATCTGCCGGAGAGAGGTCATGCGCCACGAGGATGATGGCGCTCTCTTGCGCGCGTACTTCGACCTGGCCGGGGTGGCCTAGTAATACCTTGATGACGCGCTCTACTACTTGCACTACATCCTGCTTGCGTTCGCGCAGGTACTCATCCTCGATCTGGTCAAACTGCGCGACCAGGTCATCCATCTGTTGCTTGAGTGCCCACTCGGCATTGCACAGTTCATTCTGGATGATGGCCTTGGGCTCTTCAGACAGGTGCTTGTCAGAAAGGATCATCAGGTGTGTACTGACAAAAGCGCCGAGTTCAGCTGGCGCATTCGCAGGTAATTGCTGGCGTATGACATCCAGATCTTGCTTGACCGTATTTATTGCCTGTTCAAAACGGGCGATTTCCTGAGCAATTGATTTCTTGGGTATCTGGTAATGCGCAACTTCCAGTAAGGCGTGCGAAACCAGGTGAGCATGGCCGATGGCGATGCCGCTGGAGATACCCACGCCGTGCATCGTGAAGCTCATTGCCGACCCCACTGAATCGCTGATACGTCGTTGTCTGCCTCGCTCATGCCTTGCCGTGCTGAATGCACTGTCTGCGTCATTCGCTCGTTGACGCCTGGTCTCAGCGTCGCATTGAGCTTGGCGAAGTGGTGAGTATCCCGCAACGTAGCAATTGCCCTCATTCGGGTTCTCCGAAACGATTCGAGATCAGCGCGAAGAGCGCATCCATGGCGGGTTGCTCATCTTCGCCCGAGGTTTCCAGTTGAATCTTGCTACCCTTGCTGGCGGCCAGCATCATCACGCCCATGATGCTTTTGGCATTAACACGCCGGCCATTGCGCTCAATCCAGATTTCGCTGCCGAACTGGCTGGCGGTCTGCGTAAGCTTGGTTGAAGCGCGGGCATGTAGCCCCAGCTTGTTGATGATTTCGATTTCCTGCTTAATCATGGTGCTTGCAAGCTTCCTCAGTAAAATGAAACACACCTTCGCGGCCACCGCTCAGGGCTTTTTCCACCAGTTTGGTAATGTCTCCATTGCGATAGGTTAAAGCTCGCACCAGCATCGGCAGGTTAACTCCAGCGACGCCTTCGACGTGCCCGGGCGCTAGCAACTTGCCCACCACGTTACATGGGGTTGCGCCGTAGATATCGGACATAATCAGTACGCCTTGCCCTTCGTCGAGTTGTTTAACCAGCTGTAGCGCCTGCGGCAGAATCGTAGCCGGGTCATCATGCATGCCAATACCCATCTGCTCCAGCAGGGGTGGCCTCTTGCCCATCACGTGAGTGGCAGAGTGAATCAGGCTTTCGCCTATGCTACCGTGGGTTATGATCAAAATACCTATCATGACAAAATCCTATCCATTGCTTATTGCTCGAGTTCTCGGTGTCTGACCAGAACCTTCTGCTTTTGCTCAGTGAAATATTGCCCTAAGCGCTCAACAAAATATACCGAGCGATGCTGGCCACCGGTACAGCCTATGGCTATTGTCAGGTAGCTACGGTTATCCTGCATATAACATGGCAGCCAGCGCGCCACAAAGCTGCGGATATCTTCATACATGGCGGCCACACCAGCCTGGCTGGCAAGGAAGTTCTTAACCGCTTCGTCCTTACCTGTTAAAGGCCGTAATATCGGGTCATAGTGCGGGTTGGGCAGGCAGCGCACATCGAATACCAGGTCAGCATCCAGAGGGATGCCATGTTTGAATCCAAACGAGGCAAACAACAGGGTCAAGCCGCCATTTTCGTGCGAGACAAAATCTTTCACCCAGCTACGCAGGGTGTTGGCACTGAGCTCGCTGGTGTCGATATGGTGGCCGAGGTCCGCTAGCTGGCTTAACAGCTCGCGCTCATGTTCAATGCTCTCGGCCAGCGTGGTTTTTTCGTTGCTCAATGGGTGGCGGCGGCGTGTCTCGCTAAAGCGTTTTACCAGCGTTCCCACATTAGATTCGAGGAATAGTACCTGTACGGCAATACCCTGTGACTTGAGCAGCCGGATATTCTCCGGTAGCGCTTCTAGCGCCGCACTGCGCGTATCGATGCTGATAGCGACACGTTCTTGTTTGGCTACGCTCAGGTGCTGGGAAATTTGTGGCAACAGGGTGGCCGGTAAGTTATCTACGCAGTAATAACCACTATCTTCCAGCGCCTTGAGCACGATACTTTTGCCGGAGCCGGAGAGGCCGGTGACAATTACCAGTTGCATCAGTTTGACCCCTGCCCATGTTTGACAGAGTTCTTTTTTGCCGCTTTTGTTATCTCGCGATGTTGGCGCTGCATGAACTGTTTGGTACCGTTAGTGCCACGCAACAGCAACATGTGGTTGCGCACAGCTACTTCCACCAGAACTGCGATATTGCGGCCGGCAGCTACTGGCAGAGTATTCTTGGGGATTTTGACGCCGAGGATTTTTTCAAAATGTGACTTAATCTCAAGTCTATCCAAGAGTTGCGGGTCCAGGTTTTTTGCCAATTCCAATTGAATGATTAAATCCAGTGGTTTGGTTGGTTTGACGGCATTATCACCAAACAGCTCGCGTATATTGAGGATGCCGAGGCCGCGCACCTCGAGAAAATCCTGTAGCAATTCCGGGCAACGGCCTTCCAAGCGGTCTGGGGCCACACGAAAAAAATCGACGATATCATCAGCGACAAGCCGATGACCGCGTGAGATCAACTCCAGTGCCAATTCGCTTTTGCCGATAGCGGGGCTGCCTTTAATTAAAACACCAAAGCCTTGAACCTCAAGGAATACGCCATGCGCGCTTTCCGATTCTGCTACGGCCTGTGCCAGGTAATGGCTCAGGATGTCCATCAGGCCAGGGCTACGTAATGGTGATGTGAATAGCGGGGTCTGATGTTGATTGGAGGCGGCAATCAATGCTTCGGGGGCAGTTTCGCCATTGGCGACGATGACTGCAGCTAAATCGGTAGAGAACAGATTGCTAATGGCCTGCTGCAACTCTGTGGGTTGGAGGCTGCACAGGTAGTCCATTTCCGCACAGCCCAGCACCTGGACGCGATTAGGGTGGACAAAATTGAGATGGCCGATCAGCGCCAGAGAGGGCTTGCTGACGGTTTCGCTGGTGAGCTGGTTACTGCCACCATTCAGCCCTGCTATCCACTTTAGCTTGAGGCTGGAGCGAGTATCCTTGAAAAGCTCGGCGACGCTGATCTCGGCCATGGTTTAGTGAGAATTACTCGGTTGCCTGATGCTTGAGTGCACCATTCGCCTTGTGATGGTCGCCCTGTTTTTCCTTGTGCTTGACGACCTGTCGATCCAACTTGTCTGCCAGCATATCAATGGCGCTATACATGTTCTCGTCGCTGCAGGCGACATGCAGATCGTTACCCGGTACGTGCAGGGTCGCTTCGACCTTTTGCACCAGTTTTTCCACGCTCAGCGTCACTTTTACATCGATCACATGATCGAAATGGTTGCTGACGCGCGTCAGTTTGCTATGTAAGTAATCGCGCAAAGCTGGAGTAACTTCTAGATGATGACCGGTTAATTGCAAGTTCATGATGCTCTCCTTCAGTAAAACGCAGGTCAGATCGACTTGCGCTGGTTAGCCGCGGGTATCTGCAGAGACTCGCGGTATTTGGCTATCGTACGTCTGGCGACGACGATACCCTGCTTGCTGAGGATATCGGTGATCTGATTATCCGACAGCGGTTTCTTCTGGTTCTCCTCGCTGACCATCTGTTTGATCAATGCGCGGATGGCGGTGGCTGAGCAGGCGCCGCCGGATTCGGTAGCGACATGGCTACCAAAGAAATACTTGAGTTCGTAAACCCCACGTGGTGTGAGCATGTACTTGCGCGTAGTGACACGTGAGATGGTGGATTCATGCAGCCCCAGCTCATCTGCGATCTCGCGTAGCACCAGTGGGCGCATCGCCACTTCACCATGCTCAAAGAAATTGCGCTGGCGATCAACAATGGCTTGCGATACCCGCAAGATGGTTGAGAAGCGCTGCTGGATATTCTTGATCATCCACTTGGCTTCCTGCATCTGGCTCATGAGGTACTGACTCGAGCTGTCGCGATTGCGTTTGAGGATACCGGCATAAAGCTGATTGATGCGGAGCTTGGGAACCACTTCGTCATTCAGGCTGGCAATCCAGATACCTTTGACTTTTTTTACCAGAATCTCATGCTGGATGTAGTGATCCGAGCCGAGATGTGTGAAATCGGCACCTGGTTTCGGGTTGAGCTGGACGATGAGTTGCTGCACTGCACGCAGGGTTTCGTCGTCGCAACGCAGCAGCTTGCGCAGCTTGGCATAATCACGGCTGGCAAGTAATTGCAGGTGGTTTTCCGCTACCGAAAGCGCGAGGTCCAAGTGGGGTGTCTTCTGCTCTAGCGCCTTGAGTTGCAGGCACAGGCATTCAGACAGGTTGCGTGCGCCGATGCCGGGTGGATCAAGATTCTGTATGAATTTGAGTGCGGTCTGCAGTTCCAGCAGGTCTACTTCGGAATCTTCCGCAAGCATGGCTGCCAAGTCTTCCAGGGGATGTTCCAGGTAGCCATCGTCATTGATAGCATCCACCAGGAACATGGCCAGCGTCTGGTCACGTTCAGAAAGCGGCATGAGTTTGAGTTGGCTGGAAAGATGCTGGCGCAGGGTTAGCGTGTCAGCTTCCTGGAAAGTGAAATCATTATCGTCATCACTACCGGAGCCGCTATCTTCCCAGCGATTGCCGCCTGAGAATTCGAAATAATCTTCGCCGTAGTCTTCCTGGCGCGGGGTTTCCTCCCGAATGCTTTCCAGAGGCGTTTCTGCTGGTGGCCCCTCGCTGGCGGCGGTTACCTCGGCGGTTTGGCCATTGGGAACAAAGGTGTCGGCAGGCTCCAGGTCAGAGCCATCTTCATTCTTCTCGGCACGCTCCAGAAGCGGGTTGGCCTGTAACAGTACTTCGAGCTCCTGATTGAGCTCTTGCGAAGAAAGTTGCAACAGTCGGATGGACTGTTGCAACTGCGGCGTCAGTGCCAGGTGCTGTGAAAATCTGAGTTGTAAACTTTGTTTCATGGCGTTTTGCGACTGATTCCCGCTTACAGGCGGAAATCCTTACCTAAATAAACTTCTCTTACGCTGTCATTATGAATAATTTCGCTCGGCCGTCCGGCGGCGAATACGCGCCCCTCATTAACAATATACGCTCTATCACAGATGCCGAGTGTTTCACGCACATTGTGGTCGGTAATGAGCACGCCGATATTGCGTGAAGCCAGGAAACGAATGATTTTCTGAATATCCAGCACAGCAATCGGGTCGATCCCGGCAAAAGGCTCATCCAGCAAAATAAAGCTGGGGTTGGTGGCCAGGCAACGCGCGATTTCAACACGGCGCCGCTCGCCACCTGACAGGCTGACAGCGGTATTATTGCGGATATGCAGGATATGCAGCTCTTGTAGCAAGGCCTCCAGCCGGTCTTCCATTTGTGCCTGGGTGAGCTTTTGCAGTTCCAGTATCGCCATGATATTTTCTGCAACTGACATCTTACGGAATATCGACGGCTCCTGCGGCAGGTAAGACAGCCCCATGCGTGCCCGTTGATGGATGGGCATACGGCTCAAGTCTTTGCCATCAAGCAATATACGGCCATCGTCCAAGGACACCAGCCCCACCATCATATAAAAGCTGGTGGTTTTGCCTGCGCCGTTGGGGCCGAGCAGGCCGACCACCTCGCCGCTATTGAGTTGCAGGGATATATCGTGCACTACGGTACGCGACTTGTATCTCTTGCGCAGACTCTCGACTTTCAACTCACTCATGGTTACGGCAATTCTTAAATATATAGGGTATAGGGGTTTTTATTGAGCAGCCGGGGTACTGGCGTCACCAGTGCCAGCAGCAGGCTTCTTCTTGGGTTGGATCACGGCGCGCACCCGGCCATTAGGCGTGGCTGCAGTCGCAGACTGTGGCCCACCACTGAGCACCTCGGCATATTCGGAATTGGCGTCATACATGATGTAATCACCGTTGACGACATCATCGGCACGTTTGACCCAGGCTTTGGTGTAAAGCTGCACTTTATCCAGGCGGGCGTCATATTCAATGCGCTGGGCGCTGCCTTCCATATACTCATCCTTGCCTTCGCGTTTTTGTTTGAAGGTGGTCGGGTTGCCGGTGGATGTGCTGTGCTGGAAGCCATCCTTATCTTCACGAATGATCAGCTTATCGCCATGAATGACTAGGGTGCCCTGAGTCAATATGACATTACCTGTGTAGATGCTGATCTTTTTGGCATCATTTACCGTCACGGTATCTGCTTCCAGATCTATGGGTTTGTCGCGGTCGGCTTTCTCAGCGCGTGCGCTGAAGGCCAGCAGCATCAGCGTGATTAGCAGTAGGCTAGTGCGTTTGCTCATAATGTCTCCGAATTCGGGTATCGTTGGTTGCTGCCTTGCTTTTGGCATCGGTTTTGCTGGTGGCGCTATTACGGGCAGTTGTTTTGGTTTGCGGTTTCTTGTTCGGGTTTTGCGTTAAAGATGTTTTGTCGACAGGTGTCAGGCGGCTCTGGTTTTTAGCGGCTGCTTTCGGTGGCGTCGTATTTTTCGTTGCTGCAGGTGGCGGCAGGTCCGGCTTCACATAGTGTACATGTACGTTTTTTAGCAGTTGTACGGTTTGCTGCTTCTTGTCAAAAATCATCCCGACTGCATGGATCTCGGTTTGTGGGGCTTGTAATATAGTCACTGGCTTGTCTGTCGTCGCCAGATCCTTATCAGGAGTGACGTTCAGATATTCGGTCAGTACCGTCATCTCGCCCTTGTCTTCGGAAGCTTGGCGAAACACTTTCACATTATCCATAAATTGCACATTCTGGCCATCGCTGGACACCAGGCCGCGCTGCGCCTGAACCTGGGTATAGGGCTTGTCAGGGGAGTATTGCGTGAACCGGGGCCTGACCAGCTCGGTACTGTCGTCATCGGCAAAATGTTTCATTTCTACTGCTGCCAGCATGTAGTGCAGGCTGCCATTGATATCAGTTCTACTAGTGACGAAATTATTCAAGATATAGTCTGGATCATGCCGGTTGTTGTTAGCGTGTTTGAGGCTAGGTGCTTGTACCGTGCGGTCAATCCACAACGTGAGGAAAGCCAGCAATGCAAGCAAAGCCAATGGAAACAGAATCGTAGGGCGACCATACATTGATAGATTACTTCAGGAATTGCGCCATTTGCCCATCAAAGGTGCCCTGCGCCTTCATGATGAGTTCACACAGCTCGCGGACTGCACCAAAGCCGGCCTGACGCTCTGTGATGTAATGTGCATATTGCTTTACCAGGGGCATGGCGTGCGGCACGGTGACCGCAAAACCACTGCGGCGCATGGGCGGTAAATCTACCACGTCATCCCCCATGAAGGCGCACTCTTCGGCAGTGACACCCAAATCCTGAATCAGCTGCTGAAATGCCACGTATTTGTTTTCTGCACCTTGGTAAACGTGCGCAATGCCAGTGTTCTTCGCACGTTCATTGACCACGTTGGAGCTGCGAGCGGTGATAATTGCCATCTGTATGCCAGTTGCCTTGAGCATTTTCATGCCGAGGCCATCCAGCGAATGGAAGGATTTATATTCCAGGCCATCGTCGCCCAGCATCAAGCCGCCATTGGTCATCACACCATCCACATCAAACGCCACTACCTTGATGCGTTTTGCACGTTCTTCTACCGGAGTCATTCAAACCACCTTTGCTATCAATAGGTCGTGCATATTCAGTGCGCCGACCAGATTGCCCTGAGGGTCAACCACCAACAGGGCGTTAATTTTATGTTTTTCCATGAGTTCTACTGCGTCTACGGCCAGTTGGTCGGGGCCTATGCTCAAGGGATTGGTATGCATGACATCCTGCATGCGTGTTCCTGTAGCCTTGATGCCGTGTTCAAAAGCGCGGCGCAGGTCGCCATCGGTAAAGATGCCTACGGCTTTACCGGCTGCATCTGTAACGGCTGTCATACCAAGGCCTTTGCGTGAAATCTCCAGCAAACCCGCAGAAAGCGAGGCGTCCCTACTTACGCTCGGGATGTCTTGGTCTGTGCGCATGATGTCGCGCACATGTATCAATAAGCGCCGACCAAGCGCACCACCAGGGTGGGAGCGCGCGAAATCTTCGGTGGAGAAACCGCGTTGGTCCAGCACCGTCACTGCCAGCGCATCGCCTAGTGCCAAGGTGGCTGTGGTGCTGGCTGTTGGAGAAAGCCCCAACGGGCAGGCCTCTTGTTCGACATGCGCATCCAGATGCACGTCAGATAGCCGTGCTAGTGTCGATTTTGGATTACCGGTCAGGCTGATGAGTTTGGCATCCATGCGCTTAAGCAACGGCAGGATAGCCAGAAGCTCATCGCTCTCACCTGAGTTTGATAGTGCAATCACCACATCGTCTTTGGTAATCATGCCAAGATCGCCATGGCTGGCTTCCGCTGGGTGCATGAAAAAAGCCGGGGTGCCAGTACTGGCAAGCGTAGCCGCGATTTTGCTGCCGATATGGCCGGATTTCCCCATACCACTCACCACAACACGTCCACGACATTGTAAAATGAGCGTAACGGCACGACTGAAGCTATCATCCAGGCGTTGAGCTAGTGCCTCGACCGCGCGTGCTTCGATCAGCAATACTTCTCGGGCAAGTTCCAGCGGCATTTTGGCATGGCTGGATTTTTCTAATTTGGATGTTCCCATACGTGTCCAGTATAAAAGGGAATGGCCTGCGAATAAAGGACGGAACAGCAAATATCGCCGACTTTTGTTAAAGTCGGCATAAATTTTGCCTAATAAAAAACTCGGACTCAGTCATGCACGAAACTTTACCTACCATTTTAATGCTGCTCACCAGCTCGGTACTGGCTGTGGCATTGTTTCGCGTGTTGCGCCTGCCGCCTATGCTAGCTTATTTCGCGGTTGGTCTTGCCTTGGGGCCTCAGACTTTCGGTATATTGCCCGACACTGATGCTAATCGGGAGTTGGCCGAATTTGGTGTGGTGTTCCTGATGTTCAGTATTGGCCTGGAATTCAGCCTGGCACAGTTATATTCCATGCGCCGCATAGTTTTGGGGCTTGGTGGCGCCCAAGTCGCCATCACCATGATCGTGACGATGGCAGTTTGCCTGGCGCTTGGCTTGAGCTGGCCGGCTGCGCTGGTCATAGGGGGCGCTTTTACCATGTCTTCCACCGCTATTGTTTCCAAGATGCTGGTCGAGCGGCTTGATATCAATGCGCGTCATGGTCGCCTGGCCATTGGTGTACTGCTGTTTCAGGATATCGCTGTCGTGCCTTTGCTGGTATTGATTCCTGCGTTGTCGGGAGAGGGCGGTAACTTGGTGCACACGCTCGTTATTGCTTCCTTTAAGGCGGCGGCTTTGCTTAGCCTGCTGTTCATCTTTGGCAAATCGGTCATGAACCGCTGGTTCAGCCTCGTGGCTCGCCAGCGTTCGCGAGAACTGTTTGTGATGAATGTGTTGATGGTGACCCTGATGCTGGCCTATGTCACCAAGATGGCTGGCTTGTCTTATGCGCTTGGAGCTTTTATCGCCGGTATGCTGATTTCGGAAACACGGTATCGCTACCAAGTTGAATCTGACATTGCTTCTTTCCGTGACATTCTGCTGGGCCTGTTTTTCGTCACTGTCGGCATGCTGCTGGATGTGCAGCAACTGGCTTCCAATATCGGCTTGGTCCTGTTGTTGCTGGTCGCACTGATAGTTTTCAAGACGTTGGTGGTGGCAGTCTTAAGTCGTGTTTTTGGCTACGAGCCAGGTGTGGCGGTGCGAGCCGGAGTCACGCTGGCACAAGCAGGCGAATTCAGTTTTGTGCTGCTTGCACTGGGGCTGGAGAATGGCTTAATCAGCGGCCAGACCTTGCAACTGGTGCTGGCCGCATCACTACTTTCGATGGTGGCTGCGCCCTTTATCATTCAGCGTAACTTACAGATCGCCGAGTTTTTTGCACGCAGCTACACGCGTAACCGCAGGAATCAGATTGAAGGCATAGAGCAGATCGGCAGACAACTTTCAGACCATGTCATCATCTGCGGTTTTGGGCGTAGTGGGCAATATCTTGCGCGTTTCCTGGCAGAAGAAAACATACCCTATATTGCGCTGGATATCGATCCTACACGTGTGCAGGAAGCCGCCTCTGCTGGCGAAAACGTTATGTACGGAGATGCCGGCAAACGCATCGTGCTGCGCGCGGCAGGTATAGAGCGAGCCAAGGCTTTGATCATCAGTTATAACGACGAAGCTTCGACCATGAAGATATTGCATGTAGTGCAAGAAAATTATCCGCAACTACCAGTCGTCGTCCGTACCGTGGATGATGCCAATATGGAAACCCTGCGCGCAGCGGGGGCCACCGAAGTGGTGCCGGAGGTGCTGGAGGGTAGCCTGATGCTGGCATCGCATGCGCTGGTCTTGCTGGATGTACCGCTGCATCGGGTGGTAAAGCGCATACGTCGCTTTCGCGAAGAGCGCTACAAGATGTTCCGTGGTTTCTTCCACGGGGTTTCCGATGTCGAGCAGGAAGCGCTGGAGAGAAACCAGCCACGCCTGCATTCACTGGCGATTCCGCAGAAAGCATTTTGTGTTGGCAAGCGTGTCATAGATATTGGCTTGGAAGGCTATAACGTAGAGGTGAAAACCATACGGCGTAATACATTCAAACCTTATGATGCCGAGCCGCAATCCAATTTTGCAGAAGGTGATGTGGTGGTCTTGCTGGGCAAGCCGGAAGACCTGACTATCGCTGAAAGAATTATGCTGACTGGCCGATGAGTACGCGCGTATTGGTTGCCGGTGGCGGTGTAGTAGGCTGTCTTACCGCGTTGGAGTTAGCCGCGCGTGGCTGCAGCGTTACTGTGGTGGAGCGCGGGGAGATTGCGAGCCAGAATTCCGGTGAAGCCTCGTGGGCTGGCGCAGGCATTCTTTTCCCGTTGTTGCCCTGGATGTATGCTGAATCGGTCAATAAGCTCAGTTTGGTTGGTGCTGGTCTTTATCCAACACTATGCGAACGCTTGCTTACTGAAACCGGTATTGATTCCGAGTACCAACAAAGCGGCATGTTATTGCTACCCAAATTTGACCGTGAAACGGCGCTTTCCTGGTGTGCTGCGTATGATATTCCGGCTGAGAATTTCCCGGCTTCTCAATTCAAGTTGCAGTCTTTGAGCCACGGCGATGGCCTCTGGTTACCTACAGTCGGCCAGGTACGCCCACCGCATTTACTTAAAGCTTTGCGCAAGGCTTTGCAATTGAAAGGTGTCGAATTACTGGAGCGCACCGAATTAAAACCTCTACCGGAGATTGATTGCCTTGATGCTTGGGAGACGGTTAGCGGGGCAAAGCTGGTGGCGGAAAAATTTGTCGTGACTTCAGGGGCCTGGAGTTTTGAGCTCTTAAAAGCCAATGCCATGAAACTCAATATCAAGCCTATGCGCGGGCAGATTCTGCTTTATAACCAACCTGCCGAAGCGTTGGCTCACATGGTCTACCGCGAAGGTTTTTACATGGTGCCGCGCAAGGACGGCCTGTTGCTCGCTGGTAGCACACTAGAAGATGTGGGCTTCGACCCAGGCACCACCGAAAGCGTCAGAATTGAATTAGCTGCAAAAGCTGAAGCAATTATCCCTGCGCTCAAGCATATGCCTATACTCAAGCACTGGAGCGGGTTGAGGCCTGGCACCCCGGAAAATTTGCCAACCATCTCCGCTCATCCGGAAGTGCGAAACCTATTTCTAAATACCGGCCATTTTCGCTACGGTACGACTATGGCACCTGCCAGTGCAAAAATGATAGCTGCCCTGGTTTGTGGGGAGCAGCCATTCCTGGACGCGACACCTTTCGCGATGAGGTAGCTGCTGGGATTACTTCTGGCCCTGAAGAGTTTATATATAAGTATTGCAAGTGCAGCCTTATTGAGCCAACAAAAAAGCGCAGTTGCCTGCGCTTTTTTAACATCCTGACCAACTATAAAAATCAGTTCATTGAGACAGTTTTCAGGTTATTTTTCTCGAACACCTTTACCGCGGGTGCGGCGCCAACGACTCGGCCAAGCTCATTGCCATTGGAATCCAGAAAAATAAGGGCTGGCAGATCACTAGCCGTCAGTTTTAGACTGTTAAGGGTGCTGACGCGAGTCTCTGGCTTCAGTACCATCAGGATAGGAATCTCGCGGCCATCTAAGGCTTGATTCGACAGTAGCCATGCAGTATCGGAGGCCACTACACCTGGTTCCGTAACAGCAACAACAAGGACTTTATTGAGTGACTGGCTGTCAGTGGTTACGATTGGTTCAGCGGCAACAGCATTTACGGCAAACGTGATTGATAGTGCTGCAAGAAGGGTGGTTCGTTTCATTTTTATTGCTCCTTTAGGGTAAAAAGTCCTTAGACGCTGACGAGTGGCTACCTTGTGGGTTTGTTATCAATCACGCTTAGGTAAAGAAAGTATAGATATGACATATGTCTTTATGATGTCAAAGATGTAATTGTTTTGTAACTGTGGCGGTTAATATGCGATTCAAAGCTGATATTGCTTTAAGTATGCTCAAAGACACTTCCAGAAATTCTAGAATGATGCCTTTTTATTTTTCAAAGCAGGAGGCTGGGGCAGGTTTGCGCTTGAGTGACTTGTTTTCGGTGAAACATGCTCTTATGAATTTGTTATCAAATTCGTCTCGTACAGAAGCCGGAACGTCATTTTCATCAACTTTTTGAAACTCAAACCTAATCTCCCCATTAGGCTCAACGGTGCCTAGCAAATATCCAGAGACAAGAGTCTCAGCATGAATATCCTGCGGGATGCCTTCAGGCAGCGGATACCTTTGTGCCCCAGCAGTGCCCACTATCCAGCCAGGAAGAACTCCGCGATCTTTCATGGCAGTATTCTTCCAGAAAGGGGTCTCGAAAATCCGTTCCATGAAGAAATGTGAGTGGCTCGCCAAGACGTATATATGCTTGCCGGTTTTTCTTTGCCAATTCAGGATATCTTGGTAAGCACGTCGTCCACTATCAAGACTCTTAATTGCTATATCAGAAGGCGTATCTATATCGCCGTTCATACTGTGCCCACAAGCAAAGCTATTAGGGAGGGCTCTGTGCATTCCAACAACAATCGTATAAATATCAGAATTGTCTTTATCTTTTTCCAATACACCTTCCAACCATTGCAACTGGGCTGAACTGAAACCATCTTCGTCTGCGTTGTCCAGCGAGATGAAATCCACATGCTGCTTTTGCCAATGGAAATAGCTTAGTGAATCTGCTTTAACGGAGTCAGTATTTCTCTGATTATGTAACTCAGGGGTGTCGATCCAATAGCCGAATTGTTTAATGTAGTCGTCCTTGGTTTTGCCTCCAGCAAGTTCATGATTGCCGATTCCAAGGTATACCGGCAGGGCGCCGAAAGGGGCAATCTGATGGACAATGAAGTCTCCCCAAGCGGCACGACGGTAGTCATCAATGGTGAACTGGCTGCCATACCTGATGGACATATCCTCATCAATATCCGACATTTTACGAAAATCGCCCATATGCCAGTAGAAATCAACCTGATGCTTTAGCACACTGCTTGCAATTGCCGGCATCACGACATCCCCGCAATTTCTCGAATCACCGGAAACAGCAAACTTCCAGGAGGACTCTCCCGATATTTCTTGGGCGTAAGTAGTCATCCAGAAAAATAAACCAAGGCCTATTACAAAAAAATTAACGAATCGCTTAATCCCTGCTGCCACGATAGCCTTTCTTTTAAGTCACTTCTTTATCAAAAAACCAGCCTAACTAGGTACCAATTATTTATGACAATAATGTTACAAATATATGATTATTATATTAATTTGAGTTGTCTGTCTTTATCTAGGAGAATGACGTGACACTGTCATAGGCATATGGATACTTGATAACTACAAATTGGAATTGGGAGCGGTAAATGAAAGCAGATCCAAAATACATAGAGATGGCTCTAAAGTTAAGCGGGCCTCAAAAAGAACGTTTGCTAAGCAGAATGACGGGAAAGTTACCCAAGAGGTTGCTGAAAGATAAGATAGATATTGATGAAGCCATTGCAATACAGTTGGAGATAGAAGATGAGCAGCTTCAAGAATGGCGTAAACAGATGCAACTAATAAAGAACAAGTCTAAGAAAGTCGCCGAAGAAAAAGATAACGCTGCAAAAATGACCAAGCTTACAGAAAAGGCAAATAGCCCAACAAAGCCCAAGCAGACTGCTTAGGATTAACGGTTGCCCTTAGTAAACTGTATGCTGACGGGCTTAATCTCAACTTCCGCCACTGGCTCAGGTTCTCGCATTTCACGCAGGGCTTGTTTGCTAACAGCCCAAGATGATTTAAGAAATAAGCTGGCAATAAACGTTCCTACGATAATATCGGGCCATTTTGATACCAAGATATAGCTTGCCAGCGCAGCGAGTAAGACCCCTACATTAGCAATCAGGTCATTACGTGAACATAACCACGTAGAACTCATATTCAGATTATCCGCGCGGTGTGTGTATAGCAAAACAAAGCAAACCAAATTAGCTACTAGGGCTGCAGTGCCTATGATTCCCATCACCTCTGCATTTGGCATAACGGGATGAATGAGTTTGTAGGCTGCATCAGCCAAAACAAACAAACCAAAAATAAGCATGAACCCACCTTTAGCAAAGGCTACCTTTGCTTGCTTTTGTGAGCTTTGGGCCAAGACATAGATACTCATGCCATAAACCGTGGCATCACCTAGCATATCAAGGGAATCAGCCAGTAGAGAGGTTGAGTTAGCTAGCCAGCCTGCTGTGATTTCAATCAGAAACATTAAGGCGTTAATAGCCAAGACTATTTTAAGCACTCTACTGTGCTTATCTCGAAGTGCAGTTATTTCACAAGACTTATCTTCACAACAACTTGCCATTCCTTATTACCTTCATACTAAAAATATCATGTGATTAATATTCAGAAAGACTGCTTCTGGTCGAAATCAGACTCTTTAATTTCTGACTCTTCAGCTAGAAGCCCAGTGGCCAGATTTTCCACCCTGCTTTTCCAGTAATTTTATTTCACCGATTACCATACCTCGATCCACCGCTTTGCACATATCGTAAATAGTCAGTAGTGCTGCACTAGTAGCGGTAAGGGCTTCCATCTCTACGCCTGTGCGCCCGACCGTCTCTGTGGTCACAGTACAATGGATGCTAGTATTTGCTTGGTCAATTTCGAACTCGACATCTACCTTGGTCAGGTTGATAGGGTGACATAGCGGTATCAAATCGGATGTACGCTTGGAGGCTTGGATGGCCGCAATGCGGGCTATTCCCAGCACGTCACCTTTCTTCGCTTCGCCATTGAGTATGAGTTCAAGAGTCATGGCCCGCATACGAATATTGCCAGTAGCTTTTGCGATGCGATGGGTTTCGGTTTTTTCACCGACATTTACCATATGCGCCTGACCGTTACTGTCGAAGTGAGTAAATTGCGTCATAAATTTGGCCTTGAAATTGTGAACTTGAAACCCTAGATTGCTATCATATCAATGATGAAACCAGTTTATCTCATTCTACTGGGCGCTTTATTTGCGCCTGCAACATTAGCCGCCGAAACAAAGTTACCGACATTTTCAGGTTACGATGCCTCCGATTCGATCAGCCCGAACCAGAATGGCGCTAATCCTATCGATCTAAACCTGCCTGATCTCGGTGATGTTTCTGCAACAGTACTGACACCATCAGATGAGCGGCGCATTGCCGATCAGATCATGCGCGATGTGTACTCCAGTGATGATGTGGTGTCGGATGTCGAGATCAATGATTATGTCCAGTCGTTGGGCTATCGTCTCGCAAGCAGCGGGCCTGATAAGCAGCAGCCATTCAATTTCTTTGTAGTACAAGATAACACCATCAACGCCTTTGCTTTGCCTGGCGGCGTAGTTGGTGTGCATACCGGCTTGATTATCGCCTCCAGTAACGAATCAGAGCTCGCCAGCGTACTTGGCCACGAAATCGGTCACGTGGTGCAGCACCACATGGCCCGCATGCTGGCACAGCAAAAGCAGGATTCAATCATTAATCTCGCCGCCCTAGCCTTTGGCTTGCTGGCAGCTGTGGGTAATCCCCAGCTTGGCAACGGGGCGTTGACTGCGGCATCTGCCGGGGCTGTGCAGAGCCAGTTAAATTACACGCGGGCACACGAGCAGGAGGCAGACCGCGTAGGCCTGCAGATATTGGATAGTGCTGGTTTTGACGTACGTGCCATGCCAGCATTTTTTGAGACATTGCAGAGAGGCACACGTTTTGTTGAGGGCACAGCGCCATCTTTTCTGCGCACCCACCCACTGACCTCAGAGCGCATCGCCGATGTCAGGGGCCGCGTAGAGCAAATGCCATACCGACAGGTGAAAGATAGCCCGGAGTTTCAATACATCCGTGCCAAACTACTGTCTACCCTGGGGTCGCCAACGCAGGCAGCAGCAGTATTCCAGGGTAATCTTGATGAGAAGAAATATACCAACGAGGCAGCCCAGCATTATGGCTTGGCAGAAGCGCTGCTACGCAAAAATGACCTAGATGGCGCCAGCAAGCAATTGCAATGGCTGCGGGCCAATGCCCCACGCCATCCCATGTTTGAATCTTTGGCAGCGCATATAGCTGTTGCCCGTAACAACCCCGCTGAGGCGGCCAAGATTTACGCTGCCGGGCTTGCAATGTTCCCTGGCCACCGCGCCCTTATCTATGGCTATGCTGAGCATTTTCTGGCGAGTAATCAGCCGGATAAAGTACTGCAACTTGTTGCCGATAAGCAGTCCCTGTATCCGGATGACCCTTATCTCTATGAGTTGAAGTCACGAGCCTATACTATGCAAGGTAAGAACCTGCTACGGCACCAGGCGCAAGGTGAGGCTTATTATCGCCGTTACGATATACCTAAAGCTGTTGATCAGATGGAGCTGGCGACCAAAGCCGGTGACGGCGACTTTTACCAGCAATCGATAGTCGAAGCCAGGTTCAAGGAGTTGAAACGATTGGCTGCTGAGCCGAAAAAAGACAGTATTTTCAACTGAACATCTAAATATAGAAGGGCATACCTTGCAGCGCAGAAATTTCGTTCGGTTTTTACTAGGCGTTACTGCAACGGTATTGCTTGTGCCGTTGAATGTGTTGGCGGCGCTGTGGAATAAAGCGGCGTTCCAGTCAACCACACTTTCTGGCGCGTTACAGGCTATGGATATTGGCGCTGAAACCGATAGCGCCGATATTCAAATTATCGTGCCGGAGATAGCTGAGAATGGCGCCATTGTTCAGGTCGAAGTCACCAGCCGCATCCCCAATACCGAAGCCATTGCGATAGTGGTGGAGCACAACCCGACGCCACTGATTGCCAACTTCATGTTCTCCAATGGCGCAGAGCCTTTCGTTGTCACTCGTATCAAGATGGCTGAAACCTCTGACGTACAGGCCATCATCAAAGTCGGTAATCAGTATTTCAAGGCCAGCAAACGGGTAGAAGTACTGGAAAACGGGTGTAATTGATATGGCCGACTACCCAATGAAGATGCGTGCCCAACTTAAAGGTGACATCACCGAGATCAAGGTGTTGATGGTGCATCCGATGGAGACCGGCCGCCGCAAGAACGAGCTTGATGAGATTGTCCCCGCGCACTTCATCCAGCTGGTCAGCGTCAGCCTGAATGCCAAGCCTATACTGGAAGCCCAATGGGGTACCGGGGTTTCCAAGAACCCTTACCTGACTTTCAGGGTCAAGGGTGCCAAGGTTGGCGATAAGGTTACCGTGGTATGGCATGATAATCTGGGTGAAACAGCGAGCCTAGAAGGCTCAGTTATTCAGGCCTGAGTGGCAACTGCAATAGCTGTCTCAATAAAGGCAGTGTTACTGGTCGTTTGTAGGTCAAGGACCATTCATCCAAGGCGTTGATGGTTGCCATCAGGGTTGGCAAATCTCGCCGCAAGTGCCGCAGGCAGTAATCCAGTACTTCGTCGGGGAGTTTCATGCCGCGTGCTTTTGCGTGATTCTTCAATGCTTGTGCTTTTTCTTCATCGCTTAACGGATGTAACTGATAAGTAAGACCCCAAGCCAGGCGGGTAGCCAGGTCGTCACGCAAGCCCATCTGCGTTGGTGCAGCAATACCGCTGGCAATGAGGCAGCCGCCAGATTCCCTCAACTGGTTATAAGTGTTGAAGAGCTGGATTTGTGCATCGTCGGATAGCAGGTGCACGTCATCGGCAAGAACCAGATGCTTTCCCTTAGCCAACCCTACACAAGCAGCGAGCAAATGGCTTTTGCCGCTACCATTGGCTCCCCAGAGGTAGATAAAACGTGTATCGGGATTGCCTTCAACTGCACGGCCTAGGCTATAGAGAGCCTCTGCATTACGGCCAACCACAAAATTATCTAATGTCGGCCGAGCTGCCGGTTGGATATCCAATAACAGTTGCTTCATTTCAGATAGATATCGCTAGCCAGGTAACTACGTTTGGCGTGACGCAGTCCAACCGCAATCGCAGCGCTGACCGGCAATGCCAGCAATATACCGGCAAAACCAAATAACTGACCACCTGCCAGCAGGGAAAAAATCACGACAACGGGATGCAATCCGATGCGATCGCCTACCAGCAAGGGCGTCAACAGCATGCCTTCTATTACTTGGCCAGCGCCAAATACCACGAATACCGGGATAAGCTGGCTCAAGCTGGAGAATTGCAGAGCAGCAGCCAGCGTTGCCAATACAATGCCGGTGGTAATGCCCAGATAGGGTACAAACCCCAATAGCCCTGCTACCAGGCCTATCGGTATTGCCAGCTCAAGCCCAACAAACCATAAGCCGGCGGCATAGAACACGCTCATCAGCAGCATGACGGATAACTGGCCACGCAGGAATTCGGCCAATACAAGGTCAATTTCGCGTGCGATGGTTGAAGTTTTGTCGAACCAGCGTCGCGGCAAGAGCTGGGCTACGCGGGCTACGAGCTCATGCCAGTCGCGCAACAGGTAAAATAGCACCACCGGTACCAGTAGCAGATTGATAACCCATCCCAATAAAACCAGACCATGACTACTGACCGAGGATAAAAGCTGGCCCGCGTAATTGCTGGCAGTTTTCCAGTTCTGGCTCAGCATGTCGCGGATTTGTGCGGGATCAATCACTGGAGCAACACCAAAATGCTTCATCAGCCATGGGTCCATCCGATCCGACAGGGCGCTGATGTAGCTGGGCAAGCGTTGTAACACCATAACTACCTCTTTTTGTAGTAGAGGTACGACAATCAGAATGAGCGTGGTCACTATACCAACCAACAGCAGCATAATGAGTACTGTGCCCGCAGTGCGGCCAACAGAGAATCTGCCAAGCTGGAGATTACCCAGCCTGTCCACTAATGGGCTGCAAATGTAGGCCAATATTGCCGCTATCAGGAAGGGGGCGAGTATGGGCTTCAGCAAATAAACCAGTAACAGCAGGGCTACACTGAGCGCTATCCAGCGGTAGTCTGGCAGGTTGTTTTCTCGTTTGGTGGTCATGGAAATCTCTATTTAGTCAGACACATCATTCAGGTTTGACGACTCAGTGCTTTGGCGGGATAGCATACTAAGTTAAAATTAGCGTATTCACTGTAATTTATCTTGTAGAAAGCGAGAACTCAACTTGAATTCTGATAATTCCGCCAATAATCCTTCCAAAGCCTCAATGAGCTATCGTGATGCGGGCGTGGATATGGAGGCGGGTGATGCACTGGTTGAGCAAATCAAACCCTATGCCAAGCGTACCATGCGCCCTGAAGTATTGGGCGGTATCGGTGGTTTTGGCTCGTTGTTTGAAGTGCCAAAGAAATTCAAAAATCCGGTGCTGGTATCTGGCACAGATGGTGTGGGCACCAAGCTTAAGCTCGCTTTCGAACTGAATAAGCACGATACCGTCGGCATCGATCTCGTCGCCATGAGTGTCAACGATATTCTGGTGCAAGGCGCCGAGCCGCTGTTCTTCCTTGATTACTTCGCCTGTGGCAAGCTGGAAGTCGGTACTGCTGCGCAGGTCATCAAGGGTATTGCTGCAGGTTGCGAGCAGGCCGGTTGTGCCTTGGTAGGTGGCGAGACTGCAGAAATGCCTGGCATGTACCCGGCTGGCGAGTACGATTTGGCAGGCTTCGCCGTGGGCGCAGTGGATAAAGAGGCGATTATCACCGGCAGCACCATCGCCGCAGGTGATGTGGTGCTGGGCCTGGCCTCCAGTGGTGCGCATTCCAATGGTTACTCATTTATCCGCAAGCTGATTGAGAAGTCCGGCATAGATTTCGACTCTGATTTTCACGGCAAGCCATTTCGCGATGTCGTCATGGCGCCCACGCGCATTTATGTCAAACCACTACTCAAACTTATTGCTGCGTTGCCAGTTAAAGGCATGGCGCATATCACTGGTGGTGGCCTTACCGAAAATATCCCACGTGTTTTGCCTGAGGGCCTGACTGCCGAGATCAAGCAGGGTAGCTGGAGCATGCCACCGCTATTTGGTTGGTTGCAAGCGCAAGGCAATGTGACAGATAAGGAAATGCACCGTACATTCAATTGCGGTATTGGTATGGTGGTGATTGTCTCCGAACAAAATGCAGAAGCCACCAAACGCCTGCTGGAAGAGGAAGGCGAGCAAGTCTGGACAATAGGTCACATACGCCAGCAGCAGGCTGATGAAGCCCCGACAATTGTTGTTTGAGCTTAACCAGCCTGAACTTCTAGTTGATGGCGGTGCCAACTCAATTAGCTGTTCATGCGTTGCTGTTAGTAAATTCTGCAAGCTCGATCTAACCGAATGGTATAGATGATGAAAAAAACAGTAGAGTTAATTCTCGCTTTTGCATTTTTATTTGCAGCCAGCCTCGTTTCGGCTGCGCCCAAGCAAGTGGATGTGGTGTACCAGGCTACCAGGAATGGCCAGCCATTTGCCACTATTACTGAGAGCTATCGCCAGCAAAATGGCCGCTACCGGATTGAGAGCGTAACCAAAGGTATAGGCGTCTATGGCTTGTTTGGCGAGCGCAGGCTGGTGAGCGAGGGTGAAGTGACGGTCGAGGGGCTGAAGCCCGCTCATTTCGAGTTGCATCAGGGCGATAACGAGAAAAAAGCGTTGTTCGCTGACTTTGACTGGCCAGCTAATAAGCTGACTATGAAGATTAAAGGCAAGCCCAGCGCAGTGGCGCTGGAGAGCGGTACGCAGGACCTGACAAGCTTTGTTTATCAATTCATGTTCTCGCCACCCAAAGGCGAGGAGCTCAAGTTGCCAGTGACCACCGGCAAAAAATTGCGTAGCTACAACTATAAAATTACAGAGCGCGATACAGAGATTGAAGTTGCCGCTGGCAAATTTAAAACCATGCATCTGATCAACGCCGAAGAGACTGATGATGCCAAAGAGTTCTGGCTAGGCACCGAAAGCCATAACTTGCCAGTTCGGTTGACTATGCGCGACGAAGGCGGCGCAAAAATTGAGCAGACGCTGACCAGCCTGCATGTCGAGTAAAGCCACAGATATTGACGATAAAGCCAGCTACTGGCGGCTAGCAATCGCGGGCCTGATTTCGCTATTGCTGCATTTGGTATTGCTTGGTGGTTCCGAGCTGCATATACCTTCATTGACTAGTTCTACCGATATTGTCGAAGTCCAATTGATGCAGCCAGTGGTTAAACCCACGCCGAAGATTGCAGCTGCGCCAGTCAAACAAGCGAGAAAGCCCAAGCCAGCACCCCCGGTGCCAGAAGTTAAGCCTGCCCCGACACCCGCGCAACCGCAAGAGAGCCCGACCGTTGCTGACGAGACTGTAACTGATACTGCTGATGCGGAGCAGGCCCAGCCAGTGGAAGAAGATTCTGTGGCGGACGATTCGGAGGAAAATCGGCCGGAAGAGATCGTTCTCAACGAGCCGGTCTCCATCGATATGGATTATGACATTCGTCGCAATGCTACCAGCGCAGCAGCAGGTACGACGCATGTCAGTTACAGGCAGCTAGAAGATGGCAGTTATGTCTTGAAAAGCCTGTCTGAAGGCAAAGGCCTGGTCTCATTGTTTTATTCCGGACTTACGCAAATCAGCGAAGGTGTCGTGACCAATAAGGGTCTGAAGCCCAGCAAATTTTCCTATCAATATGGCGATGAGGAGGATAGGGCGCAGCGCGCCAGCTTTGATTGGCAGGCGACTAAGCTCACCTTGAAGACCAAGAAAGGTAGTAATACCGTAGATTTGCCTGCGGGGACCCAGGATCTGCTGAGTTTTATGTATCAATTCAGGTTTGTGCCGCCTCTGCAGCAGATGCGGCTCTCAGTCACCAATGGCAAGAAAGTACGTTATTACGATTATGGCTTTGAAGGCGAGGCTAATGTGCAAACCAAGTTGGGTCAGCTTCGTAGCATACATATCAGTAGGAGTGGAGATGAGGGCGACGAGAGAACGGATCTCTGGCTGGCCGTCGATTATCAATATCTACCGGTTAAAATACGAGTCACTGAAAAAGACGGTGATGTTATCGAACAGCTTGTGACGCGCATCGCCAGTATTCAGGGTGATAAAACCTTACCAAAACCTTGAAATGAGTTTATGAATCAAAATCTTTTACGCCTTGCCAGCATGGCATTGGCCGATGTAATTACCGGCAGCGGTCCAGCTGATGTCAAACTGGGCTGGTTTTTCAAGAACAACCGCGAACTGGGTACCAAAGATCGTGCTTTTGTTGCTGAATCCGTTTATGGCGTATTGCGCCGTAAATCTTTCCTGGTCTATGTGGCTGACGGCGAAGATCCACGCAAGCTGTTGCTCGCCTATATGCTGCGCGTAGAAGGCAAAAGTATGCGCGAGCTCGACGATGTGCTGAGCCCGCAACAAAAGGAATGGGCACAGGAGATCAAGGCCAAACCTACTGATAACCTGAGCAAAGCCATGCAAGCCGATTTGCCGGAATGGCTGTGGGATAGCTTGGTCACGCAGTATGGTGAAGAGCAAGCACTCACCATTGCACGTAGCATGCATCAGCCCGCTTCGCTGGATTTACGAGTTAACTTGGTTAAGGCAACCCGTGAGGATGTGCTGGCCAGATTCGCTAGCGAAAATACGGAAGTAGCTGTTACCCCATATTCACCTTACGGCCTGCGCATGGCACAAAAAGTGACCATTAGCCGCCATCCTTTTTTTACTGATGGCAAGATTGAGGTGCAGGATGAAGGCAGCCAACTGCTGGCGCAGCTTGTGGCGCCACGTCGCGGCGAAATGGTGGCAGATTTTTGCGCCGGGGCCGGTGGTAAGAGCTTGGCGATAGGTGCGCTGATGCGCAACTCAGGTCGTATCTATGCCTTTGACGTCTCAGAAAAACGCCTGCAAAACCTAGGCACGAGGCTCAAGCGCTCGGGCTTATCCAACTTGCATAGTCAGCTTATCAGTAGCGAAGCTGATCCCAAGCTTAAGCGACTTAATGGCAAGTTTGACCGTGTACTGGTTGATGCTCCCTGCAGCGGCTTAGGCACCTTGCGTCGCAACCCGGATTTGAAATGGCGGCAGACACCACAAGACATCACTGAGTTGACGACCAAGCAAGCTAACATCCTGGCGCGTGCAGCGAAGCTGGTGAAGGCCGGCGGGCGGCTGGTTTACGCTACCTGCAGTTTGTTACAAGCTGAGAATGAGGGTATTGTCGAAGCTTTTTTGGCAGCGCACCCTGAGTACAAGCTGGTCAACGCCAATGAGATTCTCGCGCAGCAGCAGATTGCTTTGGATACTGGCGTGTATCTTAAACTGCTGCCACATCTGCATCAGACGGATGGCTTCTTTGCTGCGGTATTTGAGCGTATTGCCACTTAGCCTATGAAATGGCCCTCACTCAATACCCAGATATTGGCTGGGGCCTTGTCGGGTTTGGGGCTCGGGCTCATCTTTTCTCACGTAGGTCAGCACAATAGTGGCGTAGCAATAGGTCTTTACCTCAGTGGCCTGGTTGGCGGTGTATTCATTGACCTGTTGAAGATGGTACTGATGCCGCTGGTATTTACTTCCATCGTGGTTGGTATCGCCAATTTGCGTGCACACCGCCAGATTCATCGTGTATGGCTCACCACACTGGCTTTTTCACTGCTCACTACTAGCCTTTCTGTTGTCATCGGCTTGAGTGCAACTCATATCTTTGAGCCTGGTAAAGGCCTGAATCTTGAGTCATTCCAAGGTGCTATGCAGGGTTTTCAGGCCATGCAGCTAACCTTGCCGGAATTCTTCGCTAAATTTTTACATGGTATATTCATGAACCCGGTAGCGGCGCTGGCGCAGGGTAGTGTGCTGGCGATTGTCGTGTTTGCCTTATTTGTCGGTATCGCGCTGGTGGTCGGTGGCGAGCGATATCGTAACCTGCTCGCTATCTTCCAAGAGCTGTTCGAGTTGACCATGCTCATAGTCAGCTGGATCATGCGTCTGGCGCCATTCGGTATCATGGCCTTGCTGGCCAAGCTGATAGCGACTGAGAGCTTTGCGGTTCTGGGTAGCCTGGCCAAGTTCGTCGCCGTGGTGATGGGTACGACCTTGTTTCATGGCATCGTAGTATTGCCGTTGATTCTGTTTTTACTAACTCGTACATCGCCACTGACTTTTTTCCGTGGTGCGCGTCAGGCACTGATTACAGCTTTTGCTACCAGTTCCAGCTCTGCCACTATGCCGGTGACCATGCGCTGTCTGGAGCACGAGCTCGGCGTCAGTTCCAGCATCGCTGGCTTTGTCGTGCCCTTGGGCGCGCATCTCAATATGGACGGCACAGCGCTTTACGAGGCAGCTGCAGCGCTGTTCGTCGCCAATTTAGTCGGCATAGACCTCAACCTGACCCAGCAACTTGTAGTCTGTTTTACAGCCATGCTGTCCTCTATAGGCGCCCCAGGCATTCCGAGCGCAGGTATGGTGACCATGATCATGGTGCTGCAATCTGTTGGCCTGCCTATTGAAGCCATCGCTATCCTCTTGCCGATAGACCGTCTGCTGGATACCTTGCGCACGGCAGTTAATGTAGAGGGTGATATGGTAGGTAGTATGGTGGTGCAGAAATTTTCAATCAGGCAGTAATGCTCTGGTGTTACAGAACTAAGGCCTTATAAAATTTTTGACCAATCAAAATAAGGCCCCGGGTCAGTTTTCCGGCCCGGTGCAATGTCGGAATGGCCGACAATATCGGTGATGGGATAGGCTACTTTCAACGCGGCAAGTAGGCTACTCAACGTGGCGTATTGCAGGGGCAGGAACGCATCAAAATCGCTGCCCTCCAGTTCAATGCCTACAGAAAAATCATTGCAGTGCTCACGCCCTTGCCAGTTAGATACACCGGCGTGCCAGGCGCGCTGTGCGCACGGCACAAACTGGATCAGGCTGCCATCGCGACGGATAAAAAAGTGTGATGAGACCTTGAGTTGGTGAATCTCGGCATAGTAAGGATGCTGGGAAGGGTCGAGTCGATTGGTAAATAGCTCAATGACGCCATCACCGCCATATTGCTGTGGAGGCAGGCTGATATTGTGGATCACAGCAAGTGAGATCTGAGAGCCTGATGGCCGTGCGTCCTGATTGGGTGAGGGTATATAAATTGCGCCAGTAGCCAGATCTTGCGCGTCTATTTTCAGAGTGCTCATGCGCTTACTCACGTTATCCGATAAAATTCGTTACTTACTTCAAATCCAGGCGTAACCACCATGGTCTTTTTCACCTTGTTTCTCATGCTCATCGTGATTCTAATCTCTGCTGAGGTCTTTACCAACGCGCTTGAGCATCTTGGCGAAAAATTGAAAATCTCTGAAGGTGTCACGGGTTCGGTATTTGCTGCCGTAGGTACGGCCTTACCTGAAACTTCTGTGCCATTGCTGGCATTGCTGGCTGGCACGCAGAACGTGCATACCAATGAGGAAATTGGTGTTGGTGCTATTCTCGGCGCGCCATTGATGCTGGCAACCTTATCGATATCGCTCATGAGTTTTGCCATATTGGCTAAACGTAAAGTCACCGGACATTTCCATCCGGAAAAGACTGGCCTGACTCGTGATTTGAATTTTTTCATTATCGCCTTTGCTTTTGCTACGTTCGCTATGTATGTCCCGCATACACAGACCGCTATACGCGCTGGCATTGGCATGGTGATGGTCTTGATTTATTTCGTTTATATCATGCTGACTATTCGTGCTTCCAGTGCACTGGTAAAAGATGGACATGCTACCGAGGCCGAAGAGCCCATGTACCTTTGTCGTATGGGTCTACCCAACAACATTATAGTGATATTGCTGCAACTGATTCTGGGATTGATACTATTGGTCGGTGGTGCCAAGGGCTTTATCAATGGCGTTGAAGAAGCGGCGAACATACTTGGCGTCTCGACCTTGTTGCTTTCTTTGCTGATCATCCCAATCGCCACCGAATTGCCGGAAAAGATAAACAGTATCTTGTGGGTAAGACGCGGCAAGGATACTTTGGCTTTCGGTAACATTACCGGCGCCATGGTGTTTCAGGGGACCCTGCTGCCAGCGATTGGTATCATGTTGACGCCGTGGGAGCCTCGCAAGGAAGTACTGGCCGGGGTCATCATTACTTTATTGGCGTCCATCTGGCTGCGCATATTGATAGCAAGAGGCCAGATCAAGGTCTGGCATTTATGGGTGAATGGTTTGATGTACCTGACTTATCTCGCTATCGTGCTAGGTTAGTCAGTTTCAGCTTCGTCATTGTCTTTACCCAAGCCAAGTTTGGACAGACGGTAGCGTAAGGTACGAAAACTGACACCCAGCAATCTGGCTGCAGCTGTTTTGTTTTGCCCGGTTTTTTCCAATGCATCGAGAATCGCTTTTTTCTCGATATTTTCCAGGTAATCAGGAAGTGCCATACCACCGTTCTTTTCTGGTAAAGGCATGATACGGTTGCCGCCTTGCAGTTGAAGATCATCGGCTGTGATGGTTGTGCCATCACACAAAGCTAACGCACGTTCCAGTACGTTCTCCAGCTCCCGCACATTGCCTGGGAAATCGTGTTGCATAAGTAACGACAGCGCCTTTTTATCGATACTTGGTGCTGGTGTACCCAATATGCGGCATTGTTTCTCCAGCAGGTTTTGCGCCAGCAACGGTATATCCTGAGGCATCTCACGCAATGCCGGCATTTTTAGTTCAATCACGTTGAGCCGGTAATAAAGGTCCTGGCGGAAATGGCCACTTTCCATCATGGCAGAGAGATTTCGGTGCGTGGCGCTGATAATGCGTACATCCACGCTTTCTTCCTGGGTTCCGCCAACCATACGTACTTTCTTTTCCTGGATAGCACGTAATAGCTTGACCTGCATCGCCAAGGGTAGGTCTGCTACTTCATCAAGAAACAGGGTGCCGCCATTGGCCGCATGGAACATGCCTTCCTTGTCTTGATTAGCACCGGTAAAGGCGCCTTTTTTGTAACCAAAAAACTCACTTTCCATGAGGTTTTCTGGAATAGCTCCACAGTTCACCCCAATAAAAGGGCCATCACGCCTGGAACTGCTGAGATGTATGAGTCTCGCAGCCAGCTCCTTGCCGCTGCCGGATTCCCCGCTGATATAGACAGGTGCTTGGCTGCGCGAGAGTTTCTCAATCATGCTACGAGCTTGCTGGATGGGCAGCGAGTCGCCAATCATGTCAAGGCCTCCTGGTGCCGGGGCCTCAGCGCCAGAGAGTTTGAGGGCGGACTGTACCAAGGGACGTAACTGCTTGAGAGAAATGGGTTTGGTCAGGTAGTCGAAAGCGCCTGCCTTAAGCGCAGAAACGGCATTTTCGGCACTGCCGAAAGCCGTAATCACAGCGATTGGCAACCCGACATAGTGTTGTGTGATATGGCGAACCAGATCAAGCCCATTGCCGTCAGGTAGCCGCATATCGGTGAGGCATAGCGCGTAGTTGCGCTGTGTCAGCATATGTCTTGCATCATCCAGATTGCTGGCGCTATCAGTTCCGATACCCATGCGTTCTAGTGTTAGCACGAGCAATTCCCGGATATCTGTTTCATCATCAACGACTAAACAGGAGAGTTTTTGCGTCATTTAAGGGTAAGCCCTCTTTAAATTCAGTACAAAAAGGCTGCCATTATCTGCAGGAACATATTGAATCGTAGCGCCATTGGCTTCGCATAATTCACGTGCGATATAAAGCCCCAGGCCGGTACCGGATGCTTCTGTCGTAAAAAAAGGTTCAAACAAATGCGGTCTGGCGTCTGGGGCTACCCCTGAGCCGTCATCATAAATCCTCAGGCTGACACTACGGTTATTGGCAACAGCCTGTAGAGACAGAGTCAGGCTGGAGCGTACCTGTTGGCTATGACGCCAGCCATTGCGGCACAGATTCCATAAAATCTGGTGCAAATGACGACGATCAAACATGACGCGGGCTGAACTGTTTTTAATATTCAGTTCAAAGCCCCCAGCAGATACTTTTTCTATCTGGCAAAACTGATCGTGAAATTCAGATAAAAAATCTTCCAGTTTTATGATTTCCTGGCGAGTGCGGTCACGACGGTTTAATTCCAGTACGTCCTGGATAATCAGATCCATGCGTTGTACATTGTCGGCAATGATTTGTAGCATGCGCTGAGAGTCTGGGGCGACCAAGTCTTCTTCCTGCAATAATTGATTTGCGTGGCTGATTGCGCTAAGTGGGTTGCGAATTTCGTGCGCGATATTAGCGGTAAGTCGCCCCAAGGCTGCTAGCTTGAGCTGTTGTGCCTGAACTTGCATCTGACTCCAGTCTTCAATGAAGATAACTGCACCCTGTTTACGGTCAGCGCCAACTGGCATGAAACGCAACCGGAGCTCCCGTTCATCAGTAGTGAGCTTGATGGTGCCAGGCCCTATATCGCCGCCCTCACCTATCCACTTGCGCATCAGTATGGCCAGCTCTGGTGCGCACTCATCCAGTGTCCCAACAGCCCATGTATTTGGGCTGATACCGAGTAGCTCTTCCACTTGCGTGTTGTGGTGGCGCAACTTGAAATCTTTATCCACTACCAGTACACCATCTTGCATCTCTTGTGTGATGAGTTCATTGACCTGTGCCAGGTTTTCCAAGTCAATACCACGTTGCGATGCCAGAGCCTCACTCTGGGTCGTTCGCTTGGCAAAGCTGTGCGCGAGCCAGGCGGTAGCGAAGCAGCTCAAGCATAACATCACTGCGTGAGAGTAGTCGTTGTAGCGTTCATCCCATGTTAACAGCTGGTAGGATTGTTCAAGCAACAAGGCAATACTGGCAATCGCGGCATAAAATAATGCCAACCGGCCTTGGCTAATAAAGCTGGAAAAAGCAATGGTCACTACCAGCAATAGCCCCAGTCCGCTTTTGACCCCGCCAGCGGCGTACATGAGCATCACAATAAAGCCAATATCAGCAACTATTTGTAAGGTGAGCAGACGATTGAAGCGTGGCCACCTGAGCCAGGTAAAAACCTCGGCAAGCAGGCTGGTAAGCAAATAACCGAGGGATAATCGCCAGTAAAGAACACTATTGTAGTTTTCCCACCATATGCGTTCGTGCAGTGAAAAATACGAGGCAATAAACAGGCAGGCGATGATGAATCGATAGAGGTTAAATACCTCCATTGGGCGCCAGTAAACATTGGCCTGAGTCTGGCTGTGTTCAGCTAGTGTGTTCATTGCCTTGCTTGCTATGTGCTTCAGAACAATAGTACTGGCCTTTGATAAGAAAACCTTCACTTCTGGGCAGATGAATGCCGCATTTGGCGCATTGCACCATACTTTCAGCCTCGGGTTGTGGTGTGCTCGGAGTTTCCAGATTGCGACTGTAGCGTTTGAGTACGCTAACTACCAGCCAGATTGCAATTGCGAGCAGTAAGATTTTCCCCATAACAGCTGAACCCGCAAAAAGAGTGAATGTCGATACGATTGTAGCGAAAAGCTGCCCGCAGGACAAAATTCAAACCTGCTATACTCATTACTGGGTGGCCTAGTCCGATAATGCTAGTTCAATTACCGAGCAGCTAGCTAAATAATGAATAGTCAATCGACATAAAATCAGCATGGCAACAGCACAGGAACTTTCAGATTTTCTCGCCGAAGTAGAGCGTCGCGCTTTTAAGCAGACTGCTTATGCGGTGCGCGATGACCATGCTGCACTGGATATCGTGCAGGATGCCATGCTCAAGCTTGCCGAAAATTACGGCCAGCGGCCGGTGACAGAATATCCCATGCTGTTTCAGCGCATTTTGCAAAATACGATGCGTGATTACTGGCGTCGGCAAAAGGTCAGAAACCTCTGGACAACGCTTTTATCTTCTTTTGGTGCTGGTCATGACGACGATGAAGATCATGACCCTCTGGAAATTCTCAATACCGAAGATGACTCAGATGAGCCAGATGTGCAGCTTGAGCGTAGCCAGACCATTGCTATAATCGAACAAGCATTGCAAAAATTACCTGCGCGTCAACGCGAAGCGTTTGTTCTGCGTTACTGGGAAGATATGGACGTGGCCGAAACGGCTGCGGCGATGGGCTGCTCACAAGGCAGCGTAAAAACGCACTGTTCACGCGCAGTGCATGCACTTGCTGGCATACTTGAAAAACAGGGGTTAGGCAGGCAAGCGCTCGGTAAATCAGGAGTCGGGCAATGAAATCAGAAAAAGACACAGTAAACGAAATTATCCAGTTACTGGATGAAAGTGTCGCAACACTTGATAACAGTATTGTTAAACAGCTAGCCGGGGTACGTAAGCAGGCGGTATTGGCGCATGCAAAACATGCGTCCGCAGGTGGCGTTGATGGCCATAGCGTATTGCGCCTTTTCACTGACTATATCCACAGTCCGCGTGCTTTGATGTCCACAGCGTTGGTGGCAAGCGCGGTGTTCGTTGCATTTTTTCTTACTCAACAATTTACTGGTGATGAGAATCTGGAGCAGGGTGATGCATTCCTGCTGGCATCTGAGTTGCCACCGCAGGCCTATCTAGATAAAGGGTTTGATACATGGTTAGAGCAATCCTCGCAACGCTAGTACTGTTAACCAGTTTAGCGTCAGGATATGCCTACGCTGAAAGTGCAGCCAGCCAAGACCCAAAATGGGAACAACTCAGTCAAGAACAGCGTAATGCACTCGCTCCACTTGCTACAGAGTGGGATACGTTACGTCCATGGCAGCGGGAAAAGATGCTGGATATCACGCACGACTACCCCAAAATGAACCCGAAGCAGCAGGAACGGGTGCAAAAGCACCTGACTGACTGGAGTCGCATGACGCCATATGAGCGTGAAAACGCACGTAAGAAATACCAGCAATTCAAAACCATGTCCCCGGAGCAGCGTAACGAGCTACGCAAGAAATGGCACGAATATCAGAGCCTGCCAGAAGATCAACGTCAGACACTGCGCCGTGAGCATCCTGAGGTCTATGGCACGGGCAATACTGGTAATTAGTTAAGTTGACGGCAACTCAAGCAATCAATTCCCCCGGTATTTTCCGACGACTGGCCAGCATGTTCTATGATGGCCTTCTAGTTTTGGCCATTTTGTTTGTAGCTACTTTTGCTTTTATATGGCTATTTGGTAATGCTACTGAAGCTCCGCAGCGTTATTTCTTGCAAATCTACCTGTGGCTAGTGGCTGCAATATATTTCTTAATATGCTGGCTACGTGGTGGCCAGACCCTAGCGATGCAGACTTGGCGCATTCGCCTTACTAATCATGCTGGTGGGTCAATATCATGGCGGCAAGCCCTAGTGCGTTATCTTCTAGCAAGCCTGGGGCTATTATTTTTTGGCGCAGGTTTTCTCTGGGCAGCTTTTGACAGACAAGGCCTTTTTTTGCATGACCGTTTGATTGGTAGTCGACTGGTTGCTACTGATAGTTGAGGCGCTAGCGCTTTTCAACCCATGCTAGCATCACCAGGCCGGTGATAAAGAACAGCAGCGTAGGGAAAACGGCACTAAACAATGCCGACCAATTGTTAAGCAAACCTAGATGCACAAATACCCGGTTTAGCACCTGATAGACAATGCCGAGCATGATGCCAGCGAATATCTTGGCGCTTGTCCCACTTGAGCGTTGATGCAAGAAGCCAAATGGCAGTGCTAGAATAATCATCACTATACACGCCACCGGATAGACCATCTTCGCCCACAATGCGATTTCATAACGCGAAGTATTCTGCTTGTTTTCGCGCAAGTGATGGATGTAGAAATACAGATTCCAGGCAGACATCTTTTCTGGCACCACTAGCAACACATTAAGCAGTTCCGGGCGTATCAGTGATTGCCAATTAGCTTCCGGGAAGAACTTCGATTCTACTTTGTCATGCTCAAGTTTGGTCTGTGTGACATTGTTTAAATTCCAGCCATTACCTTCATATTTGCCGCTCTTGGCATTGCTGATAGTGCGTAGGTGAAACTCATTGTCAAACTCATAGATATGGATGTTGAGTAAGCCCGCATCCGGCAATACATCTTCAACATTGACAAAGCTGTTGCCGTCTTTTACCCAAAAGCCGGAGCGGAAATCCTGAGCCACAACGGAGTTGGTAGCCTGGATACGCATACGTTGTGCAGTTTTCTCACTCAGTGGTGTAATAAGTTCACCCACCACAAAGCTAACCAGCATGAATATGAGGCCAACTCTCAGTAGCGATATACCGATATTGGCAATTGAAACTCCGCTGACGCGCAGTACGATGAGTTCAGAATGTCGAGCGAACTGCCCCAAGGTATACATTGCACCCACCAGTACGGCTACCGGCACCACTTCATAAGCATGCCCGGGTACACTCAATAACACAAACAGCAATACGTTATCGATACCATAGGTGCCTTGACCAATGCTCTCTAACTCCTGAATCAAATCAAAAAAGGAGAACATCCCCAGCAGGGCAATCATGATCATTAAGATACTGGAGATCATTTCCTGTGCTAAATAGCGATTAATAATCTTCATTTAGCGGCCTTTTTTGGCCAAAGCCTGGGCAATAGTGGTAACAGGAATATTCTTCGGTAGAACATGTAGACCATCAGCATCAGAAAGAATATATGTACCGGCCACAGACCGATGAGTGGGTTGAGTTTGCCCTGTGATAGCCATGCCTGCATGATGCTGAGCATATTGTTGTAGATAATAAAAATGAGCAGGGCCAACATAAGGTTGGCAGAGCGACCAGCACGTGGGTCAACAAAACTGAGTGGAATGGCTAGTAGCACCAGTACAAACGCGGAAATCGGGATAGCAAAACGCCATTGTAGTTCGGCACTATAGACCGGAGCATGATTCTGGACTAGGGCTAGAGTACTTGTAGACTGTATCTTGGGTGGTGTCTGCTCGACTTCCGTTGGTTCTATACGGATGGCGTAGCGTTCAAACTCTGTGGTAGTAAATTCCTGAGTATCTGGATGACCTTCATAGCGTCTGCCACTCTCCATCACGAGAAAGTTGTCGCCATTAGCCGCTGTTTCTCGATGACCCTTGCTTGCTACCACAATGCCCAAACGCTGATGCTGCATGGATTGCACGAAGATGTTTTTGACTATGTTGCCGAGTTCGTCAAAGCTTTCCACAAAGAATACGCGGTCAGACTGACGCGATTCTTTGAATACGCCAGGGCTGATGGAGGCCAACTCATCACGGCTTTTGAGCTCATCTTGAAAATCCGAACTTTTAAGAGTGGCCCATGGCATGACAAACAAACTCAGGAAGGCGATCATCAGAACCACTGGTAATGCAAACAATTGTACTGGGCGTATCCAGCTTGATATCCCAAGGCCGGAGCTGAACCAGACGACCATCTCGCTATCGCGGTGCCAGCGTGTTAGTGTGAGCAGTACAGCCAGAAATATTGTCAATGATAAAAGTAGTGGCAGGAACTTCAGCAGGCTGAAACCCAACAAAGTAATAATTGCGTCGCTGGCCAGTTTGCCGTTAGCCGCAACACCGATGTAGTAAGAGACGCGCTGCGCAATAACGATTCCCAGCAAAATGACAAATGCGCTGATGGCGGTAGTGACCAGTTCGTGTAAGAGTGAACGTTTAAATAGCATGTGTTTCTGATTCAGTATGGATTTTTAATTGGCAACATTTTGATTTGAGACTAAAACGCAGGATAATTCAGGTAGATTCAGTTGAAAGGGCATAGTGAATGGAATTTAGCATAAAAAACGGTAATCCGGAAAAGCAACGCAATGACTGCGTAATTGTTGGCGTCTTTGAGTCTCGTAAGATGTCAGCGGCGGCGGCGGCGATAGACCGTGTCTCTGATGGCTATGTGGGAAGTGTACTGAAACGCGGAGATATGGAAGGCAAACTCGGTAGCAGCTTGTTGCTACACAGTGTGCCCGGCACATTGTGTGATCGTGTGCTGTTGGTCGGGCTGGGTAAAGAGCGTGAATTGCATGAGCGCGAATACCGTCAAGCCATTCGTGCCTCCGTCAAGGCGCTGGCCAATAGTGGTGCTGCTGAAGTTGCCAGTTTTCTTGCCGAGTTACCTATCAAGAAACACGATATCAGCTGGAAAGTCGCGCAGCTGGCCGAAGTTGCGATGGACAGTACCTATCGTTTTGATCGCATGAAAAGTAAAGCTAAGGAACAGCTCAAAGGCATCAAAAAGATGGTCATCAATGTGCCGCAGCGCAATGACCTGAAAAAAGGCGAGGAAGGCCTTAAGCAGGGCTTGGCGATTGCTTCTGGCGTCAGTTTCACCAAAGACTTGGGCAATTTGCCACCAAATATTTGTACTCCCACCTATCTTGCAGAACAAGCTATGGCATTGGCAAAGAGTCACGGATTGCATGTCCAGATTCTGGAACGCACCGACATGGAAAAGCTTGGCATGGGCTCATTTCTGGGAGTGTCCCAGGGTAGCGTGCAGCCGCCCAAGCTGATTGTGCTGCAACACAAGAAAGGTAAAAAGAGTCAAAAACCGGTTGCGCTGGTAGGTAAGGGCATTACCTTTGATACGGGCGGTATATCCCTCAAGCCCGGTTCCGATATGGACGAGATGAAGTACGACATGTGCGGTGCAGCAAGTGTGCTGGGTACATTCAAGGCGATTGCCGAGATGGATTTACCCCTGAATGTCGTAGGTATCATCCCTACGTGTGAAAACATGCCTGACGGCAATGCCATCCGCCCTGGCGACATACTGACGAGCATGTCTGGCCAGACTATTGAGGTCCTCAATACCGATGCTGAGGGTCGGCTGATCCTGTGTGATGCCCTCACCTATGCTGAGCGTTTCGAGCCAGATGCTGTGGTGGATATTGCCACGTTGACTGGCGCCTGTGTCATAGCACTTGGCCATCATGCTAGCGGTCTGTTCAGCAACAATGATGGCCTTGCCAAAGAGCTTCTGAACGCAGGTGAGAATGCCATGGATCGTGCCTGGCATCTGCCTTTATGGGATGACTATCAGAGCCAACTTGATAGCAACTTTGCTGATATGGCGAATATCGGTGGGCGCGCTGGGGGCAGTATTACTGCAGCTTGCTTCCTTTCGCGATATACAAAAAATTACGACTGGGCTCATTTAGATATTGCTGGCACGGCCTGGAAATCGGGCAAGGAAAAAGGTGCTACAGGCCGCCCGGTGCCCTTGCTGACTAAATTCTTGATGCAACGTGCTGCCAAGTAAGTAGGCTTTGTAAACTACACCGTTATGACGCGTATAGAGTTCTTTTTTAATGTAGAAAACAAGCTGGAAAAGGTCGCCGAGCTGAGTGAGAAGGCCTTAAGCAAAGGGCGACGCACTATGGTGTTTACGGCAGATAATGAGGCCGCAGCTAAGCTGCAGCGCATATTATGGACGCAAACACCAACAGGCTTTTTGCCTAATTGCAAATCTGCAGACCCGCTGGTGGAGGTTACACCCATAGTGATTGATTGCGTGGGCGAACAATTGGTGCATGACGACGTTTTAATTAATTTGCAAAGTCAGTATCCGCCATTTTTCAGTCGCTTCCGGCGGCTGATTGAAATTGTTGGGGTGGATGAGGAAGACAAAGCCCTGGCGCGTACCCGTTATCGCTTTTATCGGGATCGGGGTTATGAGATCAAATCTTTTGATGTCAACGGCGGCAGTTTATAGGAGTGCCGGTTTATGAGTGAGCAAGCGCCAGAGAATAATCAAGACTTAGCCCAAGTGCTTGGGCGCATTAATGCTCTGATGAAGCATGGAGATAAATCAGCTCCAGCCCTAGATGATGAAATACCTCTGCTTACGGAGGTATATGAAGGTGAACCACTTACCTTCACTTCACACAGACCTAAGCCAGCCTCTCCAGATACTACAGAAATTATTGAAGGGCTGGACTCCAAGCTTTCTGTTACTGGCCCTACGCATGAGATGCTGAATGAATTGCTGCCTTTAATTCAGGCCGCAGTTAGAACTGCCGTGCAGCAGGAACTGGCAAATGCGGAACAGAAGCTTCGCAGCAAGATTGAGGTCGATGTATTGGAGTCGCTACGGCAGCGCTTGCGATCCTGATTCCTAATCAGTAGCAATGTCTAGTTAGTATTGCCCAACAACTCACCGTAAGCTACGGGGCTTAGTAAACTTTTCAGATCCGCGGCATTGCTTGGCCGGAACCTGAAAATCCATGTCTCATAGGGCTTATCGTTGATAAGCTCAGGGGTGTTCTCTAATGCGCTGTTCACGGTTTCTACAGTGCCATCTAGCGGGGCATGCAGGTCCGAGCCTGTCTTGACCGACTCCACTAGTCCGCAGGCAACCCCGGCTGTAAGAGGTGCGCCAATAGTGGGTAGCTCGACGAAGACAATATCACCAAGCAAGTCCTGTGCGTAGTCGGTAATGCCTGCCAAGCAACTCCCATCTTCAGTCAATTGCACCCATAGATGTTCGGTGCTGTAACTCAAATTTTCAGGAATTTTCATAAATGGTAGTCAAATTTTAGAATCAAACGTTATTTTGGCACAAACTTCATCTGGATACTTTTTTGCGACAATTTAAAGAAAGTTTGAGAAAGTTTCTAAATATCGCATGTATCTTGATGACAAATTGGAATATTTTGGATAATATCGGCCCAAATGTGTTTAAGGAATGTGCTGCGATGATACGAAAATTGATAGTGCTGTGTGGTGCGCTGGCTTTTATAGCGCCATCGATTGTTGTTCAAGCAGACCAGGATGGTGTCAATAACCCAAATAAACACAGGGTAAGTAGTCGCAAAATCATTCGTACCCTGCGTGCTGATCGCAAATATCAAGTGCAAAAGGTGAATTACGACAACAGCGTGTTCCAGGACGAGCCTGATCGTGGAGGCATGTTGCAACTTGCCTCATCCAAGGCGCTAATCGTCAATCAGGAAACTGGCGAAACGCTATATGCCAAGAACACCGATCTGCCTACACCAATCGCTTCCGTAACCAAGCTGATGACTGCCATGGTCATGCTGGATGCGCGTTTGCCCATGGATGAGACTCTCACTGTGACTGAAGATGATGTAGATACCCTCAAAGGTACTGGCTCTCGTCTACGCGTAGGCACAGAATTGACTCGTGCAGAGTTATTGCAACTGGCGCTCATGGCATCTGAGAATCGTGCTGCAGCCGCACTTGGCCGTAACTACCCCGGAGGTTTGAACGCTTTTGTAATCGCCATGAATCGCAAGGCGTCTGATCTTGGCATGCTGCACTCGCATTTTGTCGATCCTACCGGGCTTAATAGCTCAAATATGTCTACTGCAGAAGATCTGGTAAAAATGGTACGTGCGGCTTATCAGTACGCCGAAATTCGCCAGGTAACCACGACCGCATCGCATGAAGTGCCAGTGCGTGGCCTGCGTAATCCGGTCAATTTTGTGAATACCAATATTCTGGTGCGTAATAGCGATTGGGTCATAGGTCTTTCTAAAACTGGCTTTATCAATGAGGCTGGTCGTTGCTTGGTCATGCAGGCTGAGATTGCTGGGCAGCCGCTGATTATTGTTCTACTGGATTCTTATGGTAAATACTCACGTATTGGTGATGCCCAGCGTATACGAAAATGGATTGAGAGTAGTGATGCTTTCAGGCAAGTGCATGTTGCAGGCTAACGATAATATTTAGTTTTTATTTGGCGAGAAAGAAATTCAAGCACGTTTCTTTGCAGTTGCCTTTTTAGCCGCAGGTTTCTTAGCGGCTTTACTTTTCGCGCCAACTTTTTTAGCAGGCGCAGTTTTTTTAATGGAAGTCACTTTTCTGGAAGCGGGCTTGCCGCCGGCTGCCTCCTTGGCAGCTTTTGCCGATAATAGTTCTAATGCATCCTCCAGACTAAGGCTTTCTGGCTCCTGACTCTTTTGCAAGGTAGCACGTAGCTTGCCATGTTGCACGTAAGGGCCATAGCGGCCTGAATAGATGGCGATGTTGCCATCTTCACTCGGGTGCTTGCCTAAATCACGAATCGGCGCTGGGCCTGAATTTGCCTGCGCTAGTATCTCGACGGCCCGATTGAGATCAATATCGAACACGCTGTCGCTACGCGGAATAGATTTAAACTTTCCATCATGATTGACGTAAGGGCCAAAGCGCCCGATGTTGGCGACGATTTTCTTATTGGTTTCCGGATGTAGGCCGAGGTCACGTGGCAAGGCAATTAGTTTCAGTGCGGTTTCCATATTGACATTAGCCAATGGAATATCTTTAGGAATACTCACGCGCTTGGGCTTCTTCTTCTCGCCCTCAATGGCTTGTCCAAGCTGTAAGTAAGGGCCATAAGGCCCATTCATTAGCAGGATGTCTTTTTTCGACTCGGGGTCGACGCCCATAACAGTCGGTTCTGCCCGAGCATCACCATTGGTGTTGAGGTTACGGATATAGTCGCATTCCGGATAGGCGGTACAGCCAATGAACATGCCAAACTTACCCAGGCGTTTGCTTAGTGGCTTGCCACATTTCGGGCAATCCTCGCCAGTCAGTTCATGCGTCATATCGGCGCGATCTATATTAGCCTTGTCCAAAATCTGCCGATTGAAGCCTTGCCAGAACTCATCGAGTACCGGCAACCACTCACGTTCGCCCTCAGCAATCTGGTCGAGCTCATTTTCCAGGTTGGCAGTGAAGTCGTAATCTACATAGCGCGTAAAGTGCTCGGTAAGGAACTTATTCACTACGCGGCCAACATCGGTAGGCGTGAAACGCTTTTTGTCCAGCAGCACATACTCGCGGTCTTGCAGGGTAGAGATGATGCTGGCGTAGGTGGAAGGGCGACCAATGCCGTATTCTTCTAGGATTTTTACTAGGCTGGCTTCGCCATAGCGTGGTGGTGGCTCTGTAAAATGCTGATCGCCGAAGATTTTCTGTACATCTAGCACTTCACCAGTTTCAAGCACGGGCAATTTGCTTTCGCCTTCTTCCTCAGCGTCATCCACACTTTCCATATAAACTGCAATAAAGCCAGGGAATACCATGGTTTGGCCAGTGGCCCGGAATAGATTAGCCTCGCTACCTACTGCAAGATCAACACTTACTGCATCAAATTTGGCGGGCGCCATCTGGCATGCGAGCGCGCGCTTCCAGATCATTTCATACAGGCTGAATTGCTCCGGTGTGAGGTACTGGCGCATGCTGGTAGGGCTACGCGTGATATCTGTTGGACGGATCGCCTCATGGGCTTCCTGCGCATTTTTCGCCTTGGTTTTGTACATGATGGGCGATTTCGGCAGGTAATCAGTTTCGAAATTTTTCTTGATGTAATCACGAATCTGCATCACAGCTTCAGTCGCTATGCTGAAAGAATCGGTACGCATATAAGTAATCAGGCCCACTGTGCCGCTACCAACATCAATACCTTCATATAGCTGTTGGGCAATGCGCATGGCGCGGCTGGTGGTGAAACCCAACTTGCGTACGGCTTCCTGCTGCAAGGTCGAAGTAGTGAATGGAGCAGCCGGGCTGCGATTTTTCTGTTTTTTCTCAACGCGCGAGACGGTAGTTTTTCCAGCGCTGGCAACTAGCAGCTTACCCACAATCTCCTTTTCCTGAGCTGCAGTTGTGACGGTAAATTGTTCCACCTTGTTACCATCGAGTTGCACCAGTTTGGCGTCAAATGCATGCTGGTGCTTGCGTGACTGTAGATGAATGGTCCAGTATTCCTGGCTTTTAAAAGCTTCAATCTCCAGCTCACGCTCAACAATGAGGCGCAGCGCCGGGCTTTGCACACGGCCTGCGGAGAGCCCGCGGCGGATTTTCTTCCATAATAGCGGCGATAAATTAAAGCCCACCAAATAATCCAGCGCGCGTCGTGCTTGCTGAGCATTGACCAGCGGCATCGCAATGTCGCGAGGGTTGTCGATGGCATGCTGCACAGCACTTTTGGTGATTTCATGAAACACCACGCGCTTGAGGATCTTGTCCTTGACTAGTTTTTTGCTCTTGAGAATCTCGGCAATGTGCCAGGAGATCGCTTCACCTTCGCGGTCCGGGTCGGTTGCTAGGTATACGGCATCTGCCACCTTAACTGCTTTTGCAATCGCATCTACATGCCGGGCGTTACGCTCGATGATTTCATATTTCATGGCGAAATCATGTTCGGGGTCAACCGCACCAGTTTTTGGGATGAGGTCGCGCACGTGCCCATAAGAGGCCAATACCTCAAAATCTTTACCCAGATATTTCTTCAGGGTTTTGGCTTTGGACGGCGATTCAACGATCAGCAGTTTGGACATTTACGCGCACAATGGGTTGCAGGAGCGGCAGATAATACAGAGTAAACAGGGGATTAGGGAAGCCCCGTTATCAAAGGCAAGAGAATTTCAGGCAATTTTCCGGGTAAATTCAATACGGTTTTCACTGGCACTGGTGAGCTTCAGCGCCGTTTCCTGGTCAATATCACCAAACAGTGGGTCCTCATCGCTGGCGGCGGCGGTAGATAAGCCCTTAAAGTCATATAACGCAGTATCTGCCAGGTGTGAAGGCTCCACATTGGTCAGTGCGCGGAATATATTATTGATACGGCCTGGTTGTTCGCGTTCCCAGGCATGCAGCATCTCTTTCACCTTCTGGCGTTGTAAATTCTCCTGCGAGCCGCACAGGTCGCACGGAATGATGGGGAAGTCCATAGCGCGGGCATAGGCCGCGATGTCTTTCTCGCTGCAGTAAGCCAGTGGTCGGATAACAATATTCTGTTTGTCGTTCGTAGCTAGCTTGGGTGGCATGGCTTTGAGCTTGGCACCGAAAAATAGGTTAAGGAACAGGGTTTCTACGATGTCATCGCGATGATGACCAAGTGCTATCTTGCTTGCACCAAGTTCCTTGGCTGTGCGGTAGATGACTCCGCGGCGCAGGCGCGAACAAAGCGAACAAGTGGTTTTGCCTTCAGGGATTTTTTCCTTGACGATAGAGTAGGTGTTAGCTTCAACAATGCGATATTCCACACCGAGTTTTTCCAGGTAAGCCGGCAGTACATCGGCTGGGAAGCCCGGCTGCTTCTGATCCAGATTCATGGCAATCAATTTGAAATCGATCGGTGCGCGTTCCTGCAGCGCCAGCAAAATCATCAGCATAGCGTGCGAATCCTTGCCACCACTCATGCATACCAGCACGGTATCGCCGTCCTCTATCATTTTGTAGTCGCCGATGGCCTTGCCGGTGGCGCTAATCAGGCTGTTACGCAGCTTGAGGAAGTTGCCGGAAGCGTTATCGGGGAAATGTTTGATCATGTTTTGGGCTGCTAAAGGTTAAGTGAGCGCCCACCATCAACGGCAATAACCTGGCCCGTGATAAATGGTGCATCTTGAATCAGGAAGCGTACCGCCTTGGCTACGTCGTTAGGCTCGCCTATACGTTTCAGCAAAGTTTGCGAGATCACGCGCTGGCGATAGACCTCGTCGAACTGGGGATTATCTTCTGGCCACATTACCGGCCCGGGAGCCACAGCGTTGACACGTACATCCGGCCCCAGTTCATGCGCCAGGGATTTGGTGAGTGTGACCAGCCCGGCCTTCGCTACGCTGTAGACGATATAGCCTTTTTTCGGCCGTTCCACATGCATGTCAGTGATATTGATGATGCAGCCATGTTGCTTGCGTAGCTCTGGTGCTGCAGCCTGTGACAGAAATAAAGGCGCCTTCAGGTTGGAGCCGATGAGGTCTTCCCATTGCTCTTCATCAATCTCGCCGATTTCAGTGGCGTAGTAGGCCGATGCGTTATTAATCAGTACATCTAGTCGACCGAAATGACTGATAGTCTCCTGCACCAGGCTAGGCAATACCGCCAGATTGAGCAGGTCACCCTGGATAATGGTGACGGAGTTGGCTCGTTGTAGGTTGAGCTCGGATTGTAGAGCTCGTGCTTCGCTGACTGAGCTACGGTAATGGATCATGAGATTGGCGCCACTAGCATGCAGCAGGCGGCAAATCGAGGCGCCAACGCGCTTGGCGCCTCCTGTGATCAGGATGACTTTATCTTGCAAGCCAGAATTTGTGCGGGTTTCCATAATCTAAATATTATAATCTATTCATCATGACATCATTACCACTTCCAGATACTGATGCCCTGCATCAAAGCCAGCAACTCGCAGAGCTGATTCAGGAACAGATTCGCGAGTCCGGTGGCTGGCTGGATTTTGCCAGCTATATGCATCTGGTTTTATATCAGCCTGGCCTTGGGTATTACAGTGCCGGTGCGAGAAAGTTCGGAGAGGCCGGGGATTTCGTTACTGCGCCAGAGATTTCCCCGCTGTTTGCGCAAACTCTGGCCCGACAAGTAGCACAGGTATTGCAGATAACCAATGGCGATCTGCTTGAGTTTGGTGCGGGCACTGGGCGCTTGGCCCTGGAGCTGTTGCTTGAGTTGCAGCGTTTGGATGAATTGCCTGCACACTATTTTATTCTGGAGGTCAGCGCACAATTACGCGAGAGCCAGCGCCATATGCTAGTTCAGGTTTTGCCGCCAGAGCTGATGCAGCGTGTGCAATGGTTGGAGCAACTACCACAAGCGTTTACTGGGTTCGTGCTCGGCAATGAGGTGCTGGATGCTTTGCCTGTGCATATTGTAAAAACTACTGAGCAGGGGTTTCACGAACTAGGCGTATCTATTGATAAGCAGGCGCTGGCCTGGGCTGAACGGCCTTTAACCACAGGTTATGTGTACGAGCAAGCGAGCAGGCTGGAACTTCCTGCTGGCTATACAACCGAGTTATGCCCAGCCACGACTGGCTTGATAGCTAGTCTGGCCGAGATGTTACAGCAGGGCATGCTGTTATTTGTCGACTATGGCTTCCCGCAACGCGAGTATTACCATCCCCAGCGCAGTCAAGGTACATTGATGTGTCATTATCGGCATCATGCGCATGGAGATCCTTTCCTATATCCTGGTTTGCAGGACATTACCGCGCATGTGGACTTCACCGCCGTGGCTGTTGCTGCCGATGAGTATGGTTTGCAATTACTAGGCTTTTGCAACCAGGCTCAGTTTTTGATCAATTGTGGCATCACGGAAATTCTCACGCGCATTTCACCACAAGACATTGTGGCTTATGCTCCACTGGCCTCGCAGGCACAAAAGCTTATGTCGCCAGCGGAAATGGGCGAGTTGTTCAAGGTGATCGCGTTAGGTAAGGGTTTAGAGACCGGTTTGCTCGGGTTTACGCGCGGTGATAAGCGGCATAGCCTGTAAGGTGCTTCCGGTATAATCACGGTTTTTTCTCTACCCAGCCTTGATGGAACATATTGAAGACCTGAAAAAACGCCCAATTCGCAGCTTTGTCTTGCGTCAGGGACGTTTGACCGATGCACAACAACGGGCTATCGACAGCGGCATGCCCAAGTATGGTGTTGCTTATGAGCCACAATCACTCGATTTGGATAAGCTGTTCGGCAGGGAAGATAGCCCAAAGATTCTGGAGATAGGCTTTGGTATGGGCGAGACCACGGCGCGCATTGCACAAAGCCTGCCAGAGATGGATTTTCTGGGTATTGAGGTACATACACCGGGTGTTGGCAGCCTGCTTAAGCAGATAGACGAGCTGCAAATTAATAACCTGCGTCTGATTCAGCATGATGCAGTGGAGGTGCTGAATCACATGCTGCAAGACCAAAGCCTGGATGGCGTACATATCTTTTTCCCCGATCCTTGGCCTAAAAAACGCCATCACAAGCGTCGGTTGATTCAAGCGGGCTTTTTGAAACTGGTATGTAAGAAACTAAAATCAGGCGCGTATATTCATGTGGCGACTGATTGGCAGGAATACGCTGAGTGGGTGTTGGAACTGCTTAACGCAGAGCCCATGCTGGAAAATACTGTGAAGAATTACGCACCTAAGCCGGCCTATAGGCCGCTGACCAAGTTTGAGAATCGTGGTATCAAGTTAGGCCATGGTGTCTGGGATATGATCTTCCGGCGTAAATAGCCACTGACCGATGACGGCTTCAGCTTCTTCGACTCCTTGTTTTTTCAGGCTGGAAAACAGCTGTATGGTGCAGTTTCCCCAGGTTTCATTGAGTTCTTTACGTACGGCCAGCAGGACCTGATTGGCAGCATTACGTGACAATTTATCAGCTTTGGTCAGCAATACATGTACTGGCCTGCTGCTGGGACAGAACCAATCAAGCATTTGCCTGTCTAGTGGCGTGAGCGGATGGCGGCAATCCATTACCAGTACCAGTCCTTGCAAGGTGCTGCGGTGACTTAGGTAGTTGGATAATGTTAACTGCCAATGCTTGCGCAGAGCCTCCGGCACCTTGGCGTAGCCATAACCAGGAAGGTCAACCAAGTAGCGATCACCGCCCAGGCTGAAAAAATTGATGAGCTGTGTGCGTCCGGGTTGTTTGCTTACATAAGCCAGGCGATTGTGATTGGCGAGCGTATTCAACGCGCTGGATTTACCGGCGTTGGAGCGACCAGCGAATGCGACTTCAACGCCGCTTGGCGGCGGCAAATCGCGTAAGTGGTGTGCAGAAATATAGAAAGTTGCGTTTTGAAATAAAGGCATAAAGGCTCCAGATAGCCAAAAATGCTAACACGAGATGCCGATTTTCGATAAAATAATAAGCTTTGCATTTAGCGCAATGTAGACACAAACCGTTTGTATTGAGGAGTAGGGGTATGAATTTCCGTAACATGGCGATGCTTGTAATAGGCCTATTGAGCAGCGTTTCTACTTACGCAGCAGGTGATGCAGCGAAGGGTGCTGCAATTGTTAATACTGTTTGCGCAGCCTGTCATGGTGCTGATGGCAATAGTGCCGTCCCTATGTACCCCAAGTTAGCCGGCCAGCATGCGGAATACATTACCAAGCAGCTTACAAACTTTAAGGCTGGCGATCGCAAGAATCCTATTATGTCCGGCATGGTGGCTAGCCTGTCACCAGAAGATATGATTAATTTGGGAGCATATTTCAATTCGCAAACGCCTAAGCTTGGCACCGCCAAGAGTAATGGTGTTGGTTCAGTTGGCGAAAAGATTTACAAGGGCGGTATCCCTGGTATTGGTGTGCCAGCCTGCGCTTCCTGCCATGGCCCTGCCGGGGCTGGCATTCCTGTACAGTTTCCGCGTCTGGCTGGTCAGCATGCCGAATACATTGTTACCCAGTTGAAAGCTTTTCATTCAGGCGAGCGCGCCAATGATGGTGCCAAGATGATGCGCATGATCGCTGCCAAGTTATCTGATCAAGATATGGCGGCTGTGGCTGATTATATCCAAGGCCTGCACTAAAAACTGTTTACGATGTGCTGACAACCATTTGATGGGTCTGGGCGTTAAGGGTGGCACATGCCACCCTTAATTTTTGTCCATACCTGTGTTATTTCTGAGTTTTAACCCTTAATCACATACTGATCAACCTTGAAACCAGACCAATCAATTTCCAAGCGAGTATATGAGCTTTTTAGCGCTATGCGTTTCGCCGTTAGCCTGCTGACAGTGCTTGGTATCGCTTCGATTATCGGGACCGTGCTAAAGCAGAACGAGCCATACGCAAACTATGTGGTTGAGTTTGGCCAGTTCTGGTTTAATTTTTTCGAGATGCTGGGTCTTTACGACGTCTATCATAGCGTCTGGTTCCTGGCGATTTTGTTATTCCTGGTTGCTTCTACCAGCCTCTGTATTTACCGCAATAGCCCCTTGATGCTGCGCGAGCTGCGAGCCTTTCGTGAGCATGCCACTGAGCACTCACTAAGTAGTTTTAGCCATCAGCAAGAGTATCAATCCGTTCACAGCACAGAAGAAACAAAGCAACGCCTGACGCATTTTCTCGGTGCGCGAGGATTCCGTTTTAAGACGGTTTCTCATCGAGATGGTAGTCAGTTGATAGCTGCCAAGGCAGGCAGTTATCAGCGCTTGGGTTATATCTTTACACATCTGGCTATTGTTGTTATCTGTATAGGCGGCCTGATTGACGGCAATGTGCCATTCAAGGTTCAGGAGTTGCTGGGTTATAAGAAAGTGGAAACACTGGATATTCCGGCCTCACAGGTTCCTGCAGTCAGCCGTATGTCAGTCGCCAACCTGTCGTTTCGCGCCAACATGACCTTGCCTGAGGGCAATAGTGCCAATGTTGCTTTCATGCGCATCCGTGATGGTTACCTAGTGCAGGAGCTGCCATTTAGCATTGCCCTCAAGGATTTTCGTATTGAACACTATGCGACCGGCCAGCCTAAGTCATTCGAGAGTGATATTGTCATCAATGACCCTGACCTAAAACAGCCGTTGGCGCACACGATCAGTGTCAATCATCCGCTGATATATAAAGGGATTGCCATCTACCAATCCAGCTTCGAGGATGGCGGCTCGCAAATGGATTTCAACGTTTGGGGCCTATTATCGAACAGGCGCGACCCACTAAACCTGCACGGCACAATTTTCCAGAAATCCCAGATCGGTCAGGGAGCAGATGCACTGATCATCGAATTCAATGATTTCCGCCTCTTTAATATTCTTAACCTGACGCCAGACGGCAAAGGCAAGCCACGTAACGTAGGACCCAGCGTCACATTTAAAGTACGAGATGCCGCAGGGCAGGCGCATGAATATATCAACTACATGCAGCCTTTGCTGTTGAGTGGGCACCCCTATTTTGTTTCCGGCATGCGTGCTACACAGCAGGAAGATTTCCGTTATCTGCGGATTCCAGCAGATGAAGATTTCCTGACGCAAGGCTTTATGAATTTCCGCGCGATCATGTTTGATAAAACTGTTTATCCGGAGATTGCCCATCGCCTTTCTGGCAAGGCCTTGGCTGGCCGCACCCCGGATGCAGCTATGCAGCAGAAATTCGAAGATAGCGTGGTTAAACTACTGGAAGGCTTTAGTTCTGGTGGTTACAGCAAGATTGCAGAAATGATTGAAAAATCCGTGCCGGAGGCTGACCGCGAAAAAGCAGCGCAGACTTATATCAAGATAATCAGTAACGCTGCGCTGGAAGCCTACAACCTTAGCCTGGAGCGTGCCGGCAAAAAACCAACAGCAGTGAATGAAACTACCCAAGTTTTTGTGCAAGATAGCTTGAATGCCATTAGCGACTTATATTTTTATGGCGCGCCTTTCTATCTTGAAATGACTAAATACCAGCAACGTGAGGCCAGTGGTTTACAGCTCACACGCTCTCCAGGCAAGACGCTGGTTTATTCGGGGTCGATATTATTGGTGCTGGGCATTTTCTCCATGATTTATATTCGTGAACGCCGTATCTGGTTGCTGGTCAAACCCAACAGCGTATTATTTGTCATGTCGGCTAACCGCAAGAATCGTGACCTGGATATCGAATTCAACCGTTATCGTGAGCAATTGCAGAATTTGCTGCAAACCTAGCTGAAACTTAGGAACTGAGCCATGAACATGAAGACCGCATTAATGAATGATGATCCGATTCCCTTGATACAGCGCCTGAACTGGCAAGATTGGTTATATGCCTTGGCTTTGATCGGCGGGGCAATATTCGCTTTCAAGCAATATGGCAGCTATATGGATGCTTATGAGACTAGCTTCCTGTTCGGTTTTGCGCTGATATTCAGTTGGTTGGGCTGGCAATGGAAGCCAGTACGTTTGCTGATAGTTGGTATTGCTACCATCAGTTTATTTTCGATAAGCCTGTATCACGGCGATCAGGGGCGAGTGACCCAATCATTTCTGCTTAAATTTTTGATTTCCAGCCAATCGGCCATCATGTGGATGAATGTGCTGTTTGTTATGGGCATGCTGACATACTGGCTGGCAACATTTTCTCGTTCCGAATTCGCTGGAAAGGTGGCCACTGGCCTGACTTGGAGTGCTGTGTTAATGGGCTTGGTCGGTCTTGTGGTGCGCTGGTACGAGTCTTACTTGATTGCTCCAGATGTTGGCCATATCCCAATTAGTAATTTGTATGAAGTTTTCATCTTGTTCTGTCTGATTACCTCGTTGCTGTATTTATATTACGAGCAACGCTACGCTACGCGCCAGCTTGGTGGTTTTGTCATGCTGGTAGTTAATGCCGCAGTTGGCTTCATTCTCTGGTATACCTTTGATCGACAGGCCAATCAGATCCAGCCTCTGGTACCTGCACTGCAGTCTTACTGGATGAAGATACACGTGCCAGCTAATTTTATTGGTTACGGTTCTTTTTCGCTGGCGGCCATGGTAGGTAGTGCTTATCTATTGGCACAGCGCGGTATCCTTGCTTCGCGTTTGCCGACGTTGGATGTGCTGGATGACGTTATGTACAAGGCCATTGCCATTGGTTTTGCCTTTTTCACTATTGCTACCATACTTGGCGCAATGTGGGCCGCAGAGGCTTGGGGTGGCTACTGGTCGTGGGATCCTAAGGAAACTTGGGCCTTAATTGTCTGGCTCAATTATGCAGCTTGGTTACATTTGCGTATGGTCAAGGGTTTACGTGGCCCCATGCTGGCATGGTGGGCGCTTATTGGCTTGTTGGTGACAAGCTTCGCCTTTTTGGGCGTCAATATGTTCCTATCAGGCTTGCATTCATATGGGACTTTGTAGGTAACAAGCTAACCTATAGTTTTGTCATAGGTCAGCCGGAAACGCACCATCCCATTGCGGTTCTCAGTCAGGTTTAGCAAGTAGCCTGACTGTCTGGCTTGGCGCGCTGCGTGGTAAAGGCCGATCCCCAAGCCCGTTTCTGAGCGAATATGCTTCTTGAATAACTGTTCGGCAATCGATTGAGGCATCGCTTTCCCGGTGTCGCTGACATCCAGGCTGAATTCGTCTGTACTTCCAAGTTCTATCTTGATGGCCATGCCAGCTTCGTTCTTGGCTTTCTCCACCGCATTTTGTACCAAATTATCACTAACGCTATCCAGCACTTCAGCATCAATCTGCAAATCGGGTATGTAGGATGCAACAAACTCTACATTGTTTTGCGCAAAACGTTGCTGCAGACTCGTCCACCACGCCGCCAAGGGTATCTGGCGACTTTTCTCATCATGAGGCGCTTGTAGTTTGTCCAGTGTCATTGCCAGGCGTTGGTTCAATAAGGGAAGTTGTCGGCGCATCAGTGCCAGTAAGCGTTCATTATCAGCCTCGTTGGATTGTTCGGCAGCTGAACAAAGTGCGCTCATTGATTGCAACAAGTTCTTGATATCGTGCGTTAGCCTCGAGCCAGTTTCATACACGGCTTGCATATATGTGTTCTGGCGCAAAGTTTCTTCACGACGTTTGGCCTCGTAAAACTCACCCAGAATTTGGGTCAATAACTTTACATGGATAGTTAACGCGGGGGTTAGCGGCCAGCGCGTATACAAGGTCAAATGAAATTCATGGAAATCTAGCGTGGCTTTGTATTTGGCAGGCACACCAAGTTCGCCACGGCCATCTGCGGTATTCCAAACTAGCCCGCTTACCCAGGGCAAGGTGGCGACTTCGTGCATGGCAGATATAGTAAATTGCTTGGAGGTAGTTTCATGTTCAGCCAGCTCAGCAATGTTTTTGACCCATTGCTCGAAAGGCAGCCCTACACTCAACAAATACCGTGAAAGTAATTGACCAATCCCGGAAAACCCTGCACGTGGGTTCCATAGCCAGCTAACGCCAAATAAAGTAAACGCCAAACCGAACATGACTTTAAGGATGACTTCTACATAGTTAGCGTTGCTTGATGCTTCAATGGCAAAACTACCTAGTACAAGAATAAGCGCCAGTAGTAACAATAAAAGAGTGTAGAAAAAGTCCAGTACAGGGGGGTGCCCGCCATCCTCTATTTCAGAACTGGTGAAGAGGATGGAGAGGGGGAGTATGGGGATGACATAGATAATAAAGAATTCAGCCACTTGGATATCAGCTGAAGCATGCAGCAGTTTTGGCACAACCCAGAGTAGTAAAACTGATAGCAGGTAACCTGCGGCTAGTAAATAGCCGACTCGGGTGCTCTGGGCACGGCTCGAGAACACGCGCCCGCCCAGTAAGCCGAACAGGCTGGATAGCCAGAAAGCGATTAGCCACCAACTGACAAAAAATATCATGACTATGCCCCCGGATAAGAAGAGTAGGGCCGCTGGTACGGAAAGTTTTTCTTTAGCGCGCCATATAGGTTGCCAAAGCAGAAAAAAGCCATAATGAGTAATTAACAGGGCTTTTTGTAATGGACTGTTAAACCCCCACAGCAAAACGCCGTGAAGACTTAACAACATCAAGCCCAGTGCCCATTGACGTTGCAGCACCGATCTAAAATTGAATATGCCAACTTTCGATAGTTTAAACATGGAGAGTCGTGGAGGGTTTATTATAAATATGTCATTTAATTGTCAACTTAGACGATATTTCGACATTTTACATGAGGTATGTGGGGAGAATTTCGCCATGTATGTGCCTAAATATAAGGTCTGAGGCGGAATCAAGAATTGGCACAAGATTTGCGTAACTTTAAACAAATAATTAATTCGACTCGCAGTCATGGGTGCTAACCAGTCGTTTTATTGAAGTAATTAAACTAAGGATAACATAATGAAAAAGCAATCAGGCTTTACGCTCATTGAGCTGGCGATCGTGCTGGTAATCATTGGGCTATTACTTGGCGGTGTACTGAAAGGCCAAGAGCTAATCAATAGTGCCAAGGTTAAAAATATGGCCAGTGATTTCAGGAATATCCAAGTATATATTTATGGGTATCAGGATAAATATAAAGCTATTCCTGGAGATGACAGTAATGCCGCAAACCACGCAAGTGGGGCTCATGCGGCTACGACCCCGGCTGGGAAGCAAGGAAATGGCGTAATTGAAGGAAATTGGGACTCCACTACCATTACTGATGAATCATTTTTGTTCTGGGAGCATGTGCGCCTAGCAGGCCTAGCTCCTGGTACCACCACATACGGCACTGCTGCAGAAATAGCTAATTACACGCCAAAAAATGCTGACGGTGGTCAGATTGGTGTTCAAAGTGTTTCAGGTTTTACATCTATCGTAAATAATGAAGCTGGTGCGGCTTCGGCCATGAATGGTGCGTATGTGGTTTGTTCGACAGGTGTTCTGGGAAAATATGCCAAACAGCTTGATACTACATTGGATGATGGCGAGGGCGATACCGGATCCGTGCGCATTACGGATAGCGCACATACTACGGGTAAGTCAATTACTTCTGCAAATGTTGCTGATGCAACCAGTTACACAGTCTGTTACGCTTTCTAAGGCTAATATTTGTTACCAAGCCCGCTTCGGCGGGCTTTTTTTATTTCAGATTATGTACGTAAGCAGTTTTGCATTAGAATAAGCCGCTCATAAAACTTGCTACACAACAATGCCCGACAACATCGTCGAAATCGATAATCTTTCCTTTGGCTACAAAGGCCGACTGCTTCACAAAGGCATCAATATGTCTTTTCCGCGTGGCAAGGTTGTTGCCATCATGGGCGGTAGTGGTAGTGGCAAGACTACGCTGCTGCGCCTTATCGGCGGCCAGTTAAAGCCTAATCATGGCCAAGTACTCGTAGATGGTAAGGTGGTACACAAGCAGGACCGTCAAGGCCTGCACCAACTTCGCCGAAAAATGGGGATGTTATTCCAGTTTGGCGCTTTGTTTACCGACCTGTCGGTGTATGAAAATGTTGCTTTTCCCATACGCGAGCATACGGATTTGCCGGAAACAATGATTCGCGACTTGGTGCTCATGAAGCTTAATGCCGTTGGTTTGCGCGGTGCTCATGCGCTGATGCCCACTGAGCTTTCGGGCGGTATGGCACGTAGGGTGGCTTTGGCAAGAGCCATAGCGCTTGATCCGGAAATCATTATGTACGATGAACCATTCACTGGTCTTGACCCTATTTCACTGAGTGTGACCTGTAATCTGATACGCAGCCTGAATGATGCGCTGGGGGCTACATCTATAGTCGTGACGCATGATGTAAAAGAGGCCTTCAGTATTGCTGACTACGTTTACATAGTTGCCAATGGCGTGGTGGAAGCTGAAGGTACACCAGAAAGTCTAAGAATGTCAGAGCTACCTTTCGTTCACCAGTTCGTGCACGGTGAGGTGGATGGTCCAGTACAGTTCCATTATGCAGCACCTGATTACCGCAAGGACATGTTGCGAGGCCATGATGCTTAAGAGAGTCGACAGGCTGTTACGAGGCATAGGTCACCGTATTATAGATCGCCTCTGGCGATTGGGCGTGGGAGTCAGGTTCTTTGTTTATACGCTGATATATTCGGGCGAAAGCTTCCGCCGCATTCATTTGACCATTCGTGAGATTTATTTCACCGGTGTTATGTCGATGATCATTATTTTGGTATCGGCATTTTTTGTGGGGATGGTGCTGGCACTTCAAGGTTATAACACACTACAAAAATATGGTTCATCAGAAGCTATTGGCGTATTGGTGGCACTTGCGTTAGTAAGAGAGCTTGGCCCGGTTGTTACTGCATTATTGTTTGCAGGTCGTGCTGGTACTGCGATTACTGCTGAGATCGGGCTGATGAAGGCCACAGAGCAATTGTCTGCGATGGAAATGATGGCGGTAAGTCCGATTGCCAGAGTTGTTGCACCGCGATTCTGGGCGGGTGTTATTGCCATGCCATTATTGGCTTCAATGTTCTCTATGGTTGGTGTGCTTGGCGGCTATCTGGTCGCGGTGCCACTAATAGGGGTAGATAACGGCGCTTTCTGGTCACAGATGCAGGCCAATGTTGATTTTCAGGCAGATATTATGAATGGGGTCATCAAAAGTTGTGTATTCGGCGTTGCTTGTACCATGATTGCCTTGTTTGAAGGTTTTGATGCACCACCAACCGCAGAGGGTGTTAGCCATGCCACAACGCGTACGGTGGTTAATTCATCATTGGCAGTGTTGGCGTTGGATTTCATATTGACTTCATTCATGATTAGCTAAAACAGAGATAATTCCGGGAGTAGAAATGGAACGTACAACGATTGATCTATGGGTGGGTATATTCGCTGCTGCTGGCACAGCAGCTTTGTTAGGTTTGGCCATGAAGGTAGGCAACCTTACTGCCAGCAATATAGGTGAAACTTATTCGGTGACCGCTGCATTTGAAAATATTGGTGGGCTCAAGCCGCGCGCGCCTGTGAAAAGTGCTGGTGTGGTAGTTGGGCGTGTTGACGGTATTCAGTTTGATAGTCGAACTTATGAGGCAATGGTGACTCTTAAGGTGGATAAGCGCTATCCATTTCCTAAGGATACGTTTGCCAATATCTACACAGCAGGCTTGCTTGGCGAGCAGTATGTTGGGTTAGAGGCTGGTGGAGATCCGGCCTCGCTCAAGGATGGTGATAAAATTACCCACACTCAGGATGCTGTGGTGCTGGAAAAAATGATCAGTCAGTTCCTCTACAACAAAGCATCAGAGTCTAACGACAAAAAATAGGCAGATTACAATGAAATTTATGATGAAAAGCTTTATGCAAGTATTACTGGGCTTGGCATTAACAGGCCTCATGGGTAATGCGATGGCGGCGAATGGCCCGGATGAGCTAGTCAAGAAGACGGCCGATGAAGTGCTGGAAATCGTCAAGAAAGATAAGGACATCCAGGCTGGCGACCAGAAGAAAATATTTGCACTGGCTGAAGAGAAGATTCTTCCCAATTTTGATTTTGACCGGGTTTGTCGCATGGTGTTAGGCAAAAACTGGGCTTCTGCTACCAAGGAGCAACAAGGGGCTTTCCAGAGCGAATTTCGTAGTTTATTGCTGCGTACTTATGCTAGTGCTTTATCCAAGTATCGTAATCAAACTATAGAGTACAAACCCTTGCGTATGCAACCCAATGATACTGAGGCTACTGTTAAAACGCAGGTTCTGCAGCCTGGTGGCCAACCTATCGGGATTGATTACACGCTGGAAAAAAATGGTGACAGCTGGAAGGTTTTCGATATCGTCATCGAAGGCGTCAGTTTAGTGACTAATTATCGTAGTCAATTTAGCAATGAAGTTCGTCAGTCTGGTATGGATGGTTTGATTCAGAAATTGGCTGAAAAGAATAAGCAGAATGTTGCCAGTAAGTCCTGATTAATAAGAAAAGTAAAACCACTTGGCACAAATCATTCAAGAAGGTAATCGCTGGTTGGTAAGCGGTGATATGACCATGTCGAAGGTCAATTCGCTGCTTGCTGAAGCCTCCGCTTTGCCCAAGGCAGCAGAGCTCGAAATCGATCTGACTGCAGTGTCTGATGTAGATACGGCAAGTATCAGTTTGTTATTTGAATGGCTGAGGCAGGCTCGAGCGCATAAATCTAAGGCTATTTTTACCAATTTGCCGCAAAATCTTACTAGTCTGGCTACGCTATATGGCGTGCTTGACCTTATCCCTCAATCCGCCCACTGAGTTTCGGAGCTTGGCTCCATCATCTAGATGACTCCCGCGATTAAAATCGAGCAGGTTAAAAAGCGTTTCGGCAGCCTTGAGGCGCTGAAAGGCATAGACCTGAGCATAGAGCAGGGAGAGTTCTTTGCTCTGCTGGGCCCCAATGGTGCTGGTAAGTCGACGTTAATCAATCTGCTGGCCGGACTCATCAGGCCCAGCAGCGGTAGGCTTGCCATTATGGGTTTTGACGTACAGGAACAATATCGCCAAGCGCGAATGGCGCTGGGGGTAGTGCCGCAGGAATTGGTATTCGACCCATTCTTTAATGTGCGCGAGATGTTGCGTTTCCAAGCCGGCTATTTTGGTCGTGGCCCAGAAAATGACGCCTGGGTTGATGAAATCATCGAGTCTCTGGGCCTCACGGATAAAGCGCATACCAATATGCGTCGGCTTTCTGGCGGTATGAAGCGCCGTGCGCTCATCGCACAAGCTCTAGTACACAAGCCCCCTGTCATCGTACTGGATGAGCCGACTGCTGGAGTGGATGTTGAGCTACGACAAATTATGTGGGAATTCATCAAGCGGCTCAATCGTGAAGGCCACACGATTATTCTGACTACACACTATTTGGAAGAAGCGGAAACGCTATGTTCACGCGTGGCGATGATGAAACAAGGTGAAATCATCGCGCTAGATAGTACAGAAAACCTGCTGAATCGTTTTCCAGGAAAGAATCTGCGTCTAAAGCTTGGTAATGTACAGTTGCCGCAAAGCCTGACGGCCTTGTTGCGTGCAGAAGATCAGGGTGTTTACACATTGGCCTTGAGTGAATTGATACAGATTGAGCAGGTATTAGCTGAATTGCGCAATGCAAATATCGCGGTAGAGGATTTGCAGTTGATTGAGGCCGATCTTGAGGACGTGTTTGTAGATTTGGTGGGGCGTGCATGAGCCTGCTTAACAACAATATGCGTGGCCCATGGACCTTATTCAAAAAGGAGTTGCTACGTTTTTGGCGGGTAAGTTTCCAGACCGTCGCGGCACCGGTCATGACCGCGCTATTATACTTGCTGGTGTTCTCGCATGTACTGGAAGGTCGTGTGCAGGTTCATGGCGTGACTTACACGTCCTTCCTGATTCCTGGCCTTATCATGATGTCGGTGCTGCAAAATGCCTTTGCTAATAGCTCATCCAGCCTGATTCAATCCAAGGTCATGGGAAATCTGGTGTTTGTATTGCTAACGCCGATTTCCTATCTGGAGTTCTTTCTGGCGTTTCTGGCAGCATCGGTGATACGCGGCTTAGTGGTCGGTTTCGGCATCTATCTGGTAGCGATTATTTTTGTTGATCTGCCACTGGTGCATCCGTGGCTGATATTTGCATTTGCATTGGGGGGCAGTGCTTTACTGGGAGCTTTTGGTATTATTGCCGGGATATGGGCAGATAAATTCGACCAGATGGCGGCCTTCCAGAATTTCATCATCATGCCGCTTTCATTTTTATCGGGCGTTTTTTACTCAATACACTCCCTGCCACCATTCTGGCAGACTGTTTCGCAGTTCAACCCGTTTTTCTACATGATCGATGGTTTCCGTTACGGATTTTTTGGTGTGGGTGATATTTCACCCGCGATTAGCCTGAGCATTGTCGCAGGCAGCTTTTTTGGCCTATCATGGCTGGCTCTGAAGATGTTGAAATCGGGTTATAAATTACGGGGTTAGTCCCGAGGTTAAGTTCATGCTGAGTGCTCTCGACGTAGAAAACTACATTAAACACGGACTAGCTTGCGATTATGTGCAAGTGCTGGGTGATGACGGCCAGCATTTTGAGGCGGTGATTGTCAGCCCGCAATTTACCGGTCAAAACATGGTGCAACAGCATCAGTTGGTGTATCAAGCGCTGGGCGACCGCATGCGAGAAGAGATACATGCGCTTTCCATGCGCACATTCACACCGGAAGCCTGGGCTAAAGCCGGCGCAAGAATTTAACTATAGATTGAGGAATCAAAGATGGATACGCAAGAGATTATCAAGAATCAGGTAACTGCCAATCCGGTAGTGCTCTATATGAAGGGCAGCCCAAAGTTTCCACAATGTGGTTTTTCCAGTTTGGCGTCGCAGATTTTGCAGGCTTGTGGTGTAACTAATTATGTTTCGGTCGACGTGCTGCAAGACCCGGCTATTCGCGAAGGTATCAAGGTTTTCTCAAACTGGCCAACGGTGCCGCAGCTTTATATCAATGGTGAATTCATTGGCGGCTCTGACATCATGCGCGCCATGTACGAACAGGGTGAATTGCAAAAGCTGCTAGAAGCTGTCGCCGGTTAAAAAAGAAATAAGAGAGCGAGATGGATAAGCTGGTAATTCAGGGCGGTTTACCGCTCAAGGGTGAAGTACGGATTTCCGGCGCAAAAAACGCGGCCTTGCCGATTCTGTGCGCAGGCTTGCTGGCAGAGACCCCGCTTAAACTCAGTAATGTGCCGCACCTGCATGATGTAACTACCATGCTCAAGTTACTAGGGCATATGGGTATACAGGTGAGCCCTGCTGGGGATAACTGCATGGCGCTGGATGCTAGTAATATCAGTATTCACGAAGCACCTTATGAAATGGTGAAAACCATGCGCGCTTCGATTTTGGTGCTAGGCCCATTGCTGGCCCGATTCGGCCATGCACGGGTGTCGTTGCCGGGCGGCTGTGCTATTGGCTCAAGACCAGTTGATCTACATATCAAGGGTCTGCAGGCGATGGGTGCCGAGATTCATATTGAGCACGGCTACATTGAAGCCAGTACAGCGCATTTGCCAAATAGGCGCCTGCGTGGCGCCCGTATTTTCATGGACCTGGTGACAGTTACTGGCACCGAGAACCTGATGATGGCCGCTGCATTGGCAGATGGGGTCACTGTTCTGGAAAACTCTGCCCGCGAACCAGAAGTAGTTGATATGGCCGAGTGTTTAATTAAGATGGGCGCTCGTATTGAGGGTGTGGGTACCGATGTTATTACCGTGCACGGTGTCGAACAACTGCATGGTGCCGAGCATGAAATTGTTTGCGACCGTATTGAAGCGGGTACTTATCTGGTAGCTGCTGCCATGGCGGGGGGAAGCATCAAATTAATTAACGCACGGGCAGACTTGCTTGATGCAGTGATAGAGAAGCTGCGTGATGCAGGTGCTATTATCGAGCATGACGATAACAGTATTTCGATTAATAGTAGCGGCAAGTTAAAGTCGGTGAATCTGCGTACAGCGCCACACCCGGCTTTTCCGACTGATATGCAGGCGCAGTTTATGGCGCTGAACACAGTTGCCGAGGGCGTCGCGCGCGTGACGGAAACAATTTTTGAGAACCGTTTTATGCATGTGCAAGAAATGCGTCGTTTAGGTGCTGATATCGAAGTTGAAGGTAATACTGCCATCGTACGCGGCGCAGAATCTCTGGATGGCGCCACTGTGATGGCTACTGATCTGCGTGCGTCGGCGAGTTTAGTGCTGGCTGGCTTGGTGGCCCGGGGTGAAACCACTATAGAGCGCATTTATCATCTTGACCGCGGCTATGAGCGCTTGGAAGAAAAACTGAATGCACTAGGCGCCAAGATAAAGCGCATACACTAAGTTGAGAACAATATGATTACGATTGCCTTATCCAAGGGCCGTATTTTTGAAGAGACCACCCCGCTGCT
>DATBRG010000011.1:0-12401 GCA_036560445.1 Methylophilaceae bacterium | reverse complement strand
ATAGGCTTTCGCTTCGCCACCAAACTTCTTCGATAGAATGGTGGTGATCGCTGCCGTTAATGTGGTCTTACCATGGTCAACGTGCCCAATCGTGCCTACGTTAACGTGCGGCTTCGTCCGCTCAAATTTGCCTTTTGCCATAACCGTTTCCTTTAACTTAGTCGTAAATTTGGTCTTAAACCAAAACCATATATCCAGTTAAAAAGTGGTGCGCTTTCTTAAATCAGCACCAAATCAATGGTGCCCATGGCGGGAATCGGACCCGCGACCTCTCCCTTACCAAGGGAGTGCTCTACCACTGAGCCACATGGGCGCTTTACTAAATCCCTGTTTGGAGCGGGCGACGAGGCTCGAACTCGCGACATTTAGTTTGGAAAACTAATGCTCTACCAACTGAGCTACACCCGCGCACCGCATAACCAACGCCAATCGGCTCTAAATCTTGTATTACTATTTGGTGGAGAGGGAAGGATTCGAACCTTCGTACTCTGAGAGAACGGATTTACAGTCCGTCGCCTTTAACCACTCGGCCACCTCTCCAAACCGAACCCAAGATTATGCTGATAATTTGACAGGCTGTCAAACCTAATACAGGCAAAATTATTGGTGCCGGATGTCGGAATCGAACCAACGACCTTCTGATTACAAATCAGCTGCTCTACCAACTGAGCTAATCCGGCAGGAAAATTTACTAACTGGCTCGGCCAGTTAAAATCAAACTGAACTACTACTTAACCAACTTCAACGATGGCTTTTTATCCGTTGACGGCTTCTTTTGTGGCTTCGATGCCGCCTCAGATGCTTCAGCACCAGGCTCGACAGCATCTGGCTGCGAACCATCTGAAGCCTCTTCCTGAAAAAACATACCCTGACCATTTTCGCGGGCGAATATGCCGCGTACAGCATCTATCGGTATATATAGATTCTGCGACACCCCGCCAAAACGGGCCGAAAAGCTAATCGCATCATTTGCAATTAACAAATCTTTAGTTGCGGCATAGTTAAGATTAAGCACAATCTCGCCATCTTTCACATAGCCTAACGGCACACGCGTCTGCGAATTGACCCTAACCAGCAAATGCGGCGTTAGCCCATTATCCATACACCATTCGTGCAAGGCACGAACCATATAGGGCTTAGTGGAGGCTAACTCACTCATTGCTATTTGCGCATCGCCTTTTCAGACGGTGTCATCGCTTCAATGTAAGCCGGGCGAGAGAATATACGTTCTGCGTACTTGAGTAAAGGTGCGGCCTGCTTAGGCAACTCGATACCATAGTGCCCCAAACGCCAGAGCAGCGGTGCAATTGCCACATCCAGCATAGAAAACTCATCGCCCAGCACATATTGCTGCTTGCTGAACAAAGGAACAATCTGCGTCAGGTTATCGCGTATGGTATTACGGGCTTTTTCTGCTGCTTTTGCATTACCAGTCTCAATGTCCTTGATATGGCTGAACAATTGCTCCTCAAAGTTATAGAGGAATAAGCGAGCACGGGCGCGCATGACAGGGTCGGCCGGCATCAGTTGAGGATGCGGGAAGCGCTCATCGATGTATTCATTGATAATATTGGCCTGCTGCAATACGAGGTCGCGCTCCACCAACACCGGCACCTCGTTGTGCGGGTTGATGACAGCCAAGTCTTCCGGCTTATTAGCAAGATCAACGTCTATTACCTGGAAATCCATGCCCTTTTCGAATAAAACAATGCGGCAGCGGTGGCTGTAAGGATCGGTAGTGCCTGAGTATAAGGTCATCATAATTGTGGTTTCCTACTAGCTAAAAACAAAGCGGGAGGCGCGCTGAAAGCACGGCCGCTCCCGCATTGAGTAATTTTTAATGTATATCTTTCCAGAATTCTTTTTTAAGGTAATACGTAACAACGAACATAAGGCTCAAAAATAGCAATGCAATCAAACCCAGCTGCAAACGCTTGCTCTTCGCTGGCTCTGCCATAAAAGCCAGGTAGTTCACTAGATCGGCAATGGTTTCATCGTATTCAGCAGGGGATAAAATACCCGGCTTATCCAGCACCAAGGTGTGCGCTTCGGTTTTCACCCCCTGCGCATCCAGCTTCTCTTCAACCTTGAGCACCTGCTCACCCTGCAATTGCCAGAGTATGTGAGGCATGGCAACTTTGTCGTAGACCGTGTTATTCCAGCCTGTCGGACGCGTATCATCACGGTAGAAACCGCGCAAATAGCTATAAAGCCAATCTACGCCGCGTGAACGCGCTTCCACCGATAAATCCGGGGGCGCTGCACCGAACCATGCCTTTGCATCCTTCCTTGGCATAGTCACCGTCATGGTATCGCCCACTTTTTCACCGGCAAACAACAGGTTTTCCTTAATCTGTGCTTCGCTCAAGCCAATATCCATGAGCCGGTTGTAGCGCATGTAATTTGCGCCATGGCAGTTCAAGCAATAATTGATGAAGGTTTTGGCCCCGCGCTGCAAAGAGGCCTGATTATTTGGATCAATCGGCGCCTTATCAAGATGCATATCCTCATTGGCATAGGCCAGCAGTGGCAACAGAAATACGGCCAATAACAGCGTTTTTATTGTTTTAAGCATTATGCTGTCACCCTTTCTGGCACTGGCTTAGTTTTATCAATTGCGCTGTACCATGGCATAAGCACAAAAAATAGGAAGTACAGCACGGTACAGAAACGCGCAATTAACGTGGCACGGTCAGTACCGCCTATCACCGGCAAATCACCGGCAAAAGTACCCCAAACATTGGATGGCACCGTGCCGAGATAGCCAAGAATCACGAAACTGATAACGAATATAGTCAACCAGGTTTTATATTGCTTGCCACGATAACGTATTGATTTCACCGGGCTACGATCCAGCCACGGCAATAACGCGAATATCATGACCGACAAACCCATGGCAGCCACACCAGGAAACTGCGAATTCATCACTGGCGGCACCGCACGAAGGATGGAGTAATAAGGCGTGAAATACCACACCGGGGCAATATGCGGCGGCGTCTTCAATGCATCAGCCGGAATAAAGTTATTGGCCTCAAGAAAATAACCGCCCATCTCTGGCGCAAAGAATATGATGGCGGAGAAAACTATCAAAAATACTGTCACCCCCATAATGTCTTTAACTGTGTAGTAAGGGTGGAACGGAATGCCATCCAGCGGGATATGCGTGACTGGATCCTTGTTCTTCTTGATCTCTATGCCATCGGGATTGTTGGAGCCCACTTCATGCAACGCGACCAGATGAGCGACCACCAAGCCCAGCAATACCAACGGCAAGGCAATCACATGAAATGCAAAGAAGCGGTTAAGTGTGGCATCTGACACCATAAAATCACCGCGCAACCACAGTGAAACATCCGGGCCAATAAATGGAATCGAAGTGAACAGATTGATAATCACCTGGGCACCCCAATAAGACATTTGGCCCCAAGGCAGCAAGTAACCAAAGAATGCTTCGCCCATCAAGCACAAGAAAATCGCCACACCAAACAACCAAATCAGCTCACGTGGATTACGATATGAGCCATAAAGCAAGCCGCGGAACATATGCAAATAAACCACCACGAAGAACATGGAAGCACCGGTGGAGTGCATGTAACGAATGAGCCAGCCCCACGATACATCACGCATGATGTATTCCACTGAAGCGAAAGCCAGATCGGCATCTGGCTTGTAGTTCATGGTCAGGAAAATACCTGTGACTATCTGTATCACCAGCACCAGCATCGCCAGAGAGCCGAAAAAGTACCAGAAATTGAAATTCTTAGGTGCGTAATACTCGGAAATATGCGCTTTCCAGGTAGCCGTCAGCGGAAAGCGCTGGTCAACCCAACCGAGTAATCCAGTCATATATTTTTCCATAATCAGCTCGTCCCCTTGCCATCTTCACCGATCAGCAAGCGGGTATCGCTCAGGTATTTGTATTTTGGCACCACTAGGTTAATTGGCGCGGGCGAGCCTTTAAGTACACGTCCCGCAAGATCAAACTTGGAACCATGGCAAGGACAGAAGAAACCGCCCACCCAGTCGCCGCCCATACCGTCTTCACCAGCTTTGAGCTTAGGTGATGGTGAACAGCCAAGGTGAGTACATATACCCACCAATACCATATATTCCGGCTTAATCGAGCGTACAGGGTTGGTACAATAGCTAGGCTGTTGCGGTACAGAACAATCAGAATCAGACAACTTGTCATCATGTTTTCCAAGATTATCCAGCATCTCTTTACTGCGGTGGATAATCCACACTGGCTTACCTTGCCACTCTACGGTGATCATGGCGCCTTCTTCAATCTTGGAAATATCCACTTCCACCGGCGCGCCTGCCGCCTTGGCACGCTCACTCGGCAACATGCTCAGCACGAACGGAGTTGCCACTGCCGCCGTCGCCACACCGCCCATACCCGCAGTTGCAGCAATCAGGAATCGCCGCTTGCCCTTATTCACTTGTTGATCCGCCATCACATTCCCTCAAATTTAATGCGATTTATAGCCATGCACATTGTTCAACCCAGCATTTTACAGCTTTCGGAGTAAAACTTAAACCTAAACAAAGCGTAAAACTGATAGCGAGAGGCCTAAACCGGATTATCCAAGTCAATAAACTCATGCTGCAAACCAAAATTCGCGGCCAGATGATTGCCCAGCGCCTGCACACCATAACGCTCAGTAGCATGGTGGCCCGCTGCAATGTAGGCCACGCCTGATTCACGTGCAAGGTGTACGGTCTGTTCCGAAATTTCGCCGCTGATGAACGCATCGACATTCAGGCTTAGCGCCAGTTCCAGATAGCTTTGTGCTGCGCCGGTGCACCAGGCGACACGCCTGATCGGTTTAGATAAGTCACCGATAAGCAATGGCGGGCGCTTTAGCACTCGCGCCACATGATCGCCAAAATCCCTTAATGAAACGATATCGGGCAAACTGCCGTGGGCAACTATATTTTGTTCGCCCGCCCAGCCATTCAGTGTCAACCCTAACACTCTCCCTAACTGAACGTTGTTACCGAAATCCAGATGCGCATCCAATGGCAAATGATAAGCAAGCAGATTGATCTCATGTTGCAGCAAAAATTTCAGTCGGGTGCGCTTGATGCCGATGATGCAAGCATCCTCATTGCGCCAGAAATATCCATGATGCACCAGCAGCGCATCGGCGCCAGCTGAATGTGCAGCCTCAAGTAGCGCCATACTGGCGGTTACCCCGCTGACAATCTTATGAACCTCGCCCCGCCCCTCAACCTGCAGCCCATTCGGGCAATAGTCACGGAAGCGCTCAACCTGCAAGGTTTGTCCGGTATAATCAACTAATTCGTTTATTTTCATGACACTTCACCTGATGTACTTCAACATTCATGCGTAAACTTTGGCTCATTTTTGCACAGACTGTGACAGTTAGTCTTGCAGTCTTGTTTGTGGTACAGATGTTTTATCCTAATCTGATACACAAACAGGAAAAGACTGTACTAATTAAAGAAGCAGAAGATACGCCTTCAGCCGCAAGTCCAAACTCATATAGCTCCGCCGCTAAAAAGGCCATGCCATCTGTAGTCAACATTTTCACCAGCAAAAAGGCTGCCGCTAACCCCCATCCTTTCATGGAAGATCCCTTGTTTCGTCGTTTTTTTGGTGACCAACTAGATGATCAACAACCCCAACGTGAAAGCAGCCTGGGCTCTGGGGTCATCGTGAATAGCCAGGGCCTGATTCTGACTAATCACCACGTAGTAGAAGCTGCTGATGAAATCGAAGTTGCTCTGGCAGATGGCCGTACAATACCGGCACGCGTAGTCGGCACCGATCCGGAAACCGACCTGGCCGTGCTCAAGGTCAACCTAAAAGATTTACCCGCGATTACCTTTGCGAACCCGGAAAAAGTAAGTGTTGGTGATGTAGTACTGGCTATTGGTAATCCATTCGGCGTTGGTCAGACCGTAACCCAAGGAATTATTAGCGCGCTCGGGCGTAATCATCTTGGTATCAATACTTTTGAAAACTTTATTCAAACCGACGCACCCATCAATCCAGGGAACTCTGGTGGGGCACTGATTGATACCCAAGGCAATCTGGTTGGTGTCAACAGCGCCATTTATTCCCGTAGCGGCGGCTCCATGGGTATAGGCTTCGCCATACCGGTCAGCCTGGCTAAACAGGTCATGGAACAAATTATCAGGTCTGGCAGTGTGACTCGCGGCTGGGTAGGTATTGAGACACAAGATATAACGCCCGAATTGGCCGAATCATTCAAACTCAAAAACTCACGTGGATCACTAATTGCAGGCGTGCTACGCGACAGCCCTGCTGAGCGCGCAGGACTCAAACCTGGCGATATACTGTTGGAGATTGATGGCCGCGAAGTAATGGATAGCTCAAGCATGCTGAATTTGATTTCCGGCCTTAAGCCTGAGAAAAGAGCCATACTGAAAATTGCCCGCGACCAGAAAGAGATAGATATTCCGGTAATAATAGGCAAGCGCCCAAAACCTCAGCCTATCAGTGAGGAAGCACCCTAGTCCATCTCGGCCGGCTTGGCTTCGACAAAACCCGCTGCCAGAATCCCTGCCTCGTACAAGAGCCACAGTGGTACTGCCAGCATCACCTGTGAGATCACATCAGGCGGAGTAAAAATTGCTCCGATCACGAAAGCGCCGACAATTACGTAAGAGCGGATTTCCTTCAGGGTGCTAATATTCACCAGACCAAAACGCACCAGCAAAATTACTGCTATCGGTACTTCAAATGCCATACCAAATGCCATAAATAGCGTAATCACAAAATCCAGGTAATTGCCAATATCGGTCATCACCGCCACCCCCTCTGGTGCAGTGTGGGTGATAAAGCCAAAGACCACTGGGAATACCAGGAAATAGGCAAAAGCCATACCTGCAAAAAACAATAAGGTACTTGCCACCACCAGCGGTGCAATAAACCGCCGCTCGTTGGCATATAGACCTGGTGCGACGAAAGCCCATATCTGATAAAGGGTGTGTGGTAGTGAAATGAGGAAGGCCGTCAGCATGGCAACCTTCATCGGTACGAAAAATGGGGTAGTGACTGCCGTGGCTATCATTTGGCCACCTGCCGGCAATTTGGCCAGCAACGGATGCGCCAGCAAGGTATAGATTTTATTGGCGAACGGAAATAGGCCAATAAATACCAACAAGAAGCCAATGACGATACGTAGCAGGCGCTCACGCAACTCAATCAGGTGTGAGATGAAAGTATCGGAGGGATTCACTGAGTATTGCCAGGAGTGTCAGGTTTCTTGGCTTGAGTCAGCCCACCTATACTATTTTCGACTTCGCCGACCTCAGACTTGGCCTGGTTCACACCCTGTCTGATTTCCTGTTGCAGTTTCTGCAGGTCTTCATACTGCATTTCTCGTTCAATGTCGGCCTTTACCGATGACACATAGCGCTGCATGCGGCCCGCCAGTGCGCCCAGCGTACGAGCCACTTTAGGTAATTTTTCCGGGCCGATGACAATCAACGCCACGATAGCGATAACTACCAACTCCGAGAATGCGACGTCGAACAAGGCAGTTTACTGCTTGGTCTTTTGTGTGACTTCGCCTTCTACCGTTTGGCCGGCTTTCGGCTCATCCAGCTTGGGTGAAGAGTTTTCGTCTTTCATGGCATCCTTGAAGTTTTTTACGGCACCGCCTACATCAGTGCCAATATTGCGTAGCTTCTTGGTACCAAATATCAATACCACAATGACCAGGACAATCAGCCAATGCCAGATACTTAATGAACCCATGTTGGTTCTCCTTGAATTTCAAACAACTAAGTTTTAGGTAAGGTGCTGCCGCCACCAAATACATGCACATGCAGATGAAATACTTCCTGGCCACCTTCGCGGCCAGTATTAATCATGGTGCGAAAACCTTTCAAGCCTCGCTCCGCTGCTAGCCCAGGTGCCAGCAACAATATCTTGCCCAGTAGGGCCTGGTGCACCGAAGTGCAATCGTTCAATCCGGCGATATGTTGCTTGGGCACAATCATGAAATGCACCGGCGCAATCGGATGAATATCGTTGAAAGCGATGACTTCATCATCCTCATATAATTTCTTGGAGGGAATCTCGCCTCTGACTATCTTGCAGAAAATACAATCGGCACTCATGGTTATTCCTTACGGCTCGCTTTTTCTTCCAGTCCAGATAGGCCCTCACGCCGCGCCAGTTCTTTGAGTACATCATCCGGACTCAAACCAGCCTGGGCCAACATCACCAGGGTATGAAACCAGAGGTCGGCAGTTTCATAGATGATTTGCTCAGGATTCCCGCCTTTGGCAGCAATGATAGTTTCTGCCGCCTCTTCGCCGACTTTCTTCAGTATGCTATCCATACCTTTGGCATAAAGCTTGGCCACGTAGGAAGACTGTGGATCAGCACTTTTGCGCTGTTCCAGTAGCTCAGCTAGGCGATTCAGCACATCATTCATTACGATAAATTTCCTCAGGGTCCTTTAGTACAGGCCGATCGATGATCCAGTCACCGTTTTCCAGTTTCTGGAAGAAGCAATCATGCCTGCCTGTATGACAAGCAATACCCCCAACCTGCTCAACGCTGATCAACACCACATCCTCATCACAATCGAGACGGATTTCATGCACTATTTGTACGTGGCCTGATTCTTCACCTTTGTACCACAACTTGCTACGCGAGCGTGACCAGTAAACTGCACGGCCGGTTTCTGCCGTGAGCTTCAGGGCATCACGGTTCATCCAGGCAAACATGAGCACCTTGTCGCTGCCCTGTTCCTGCGCGATCACCGGTACTAGACCATCAGCGCCCCAGTTTACTTTATCCAGCCATTTATCAGTTGGGCTCACAGCCTGACCTCGATACCATGATCACGCATGTATTCCTTAGCTTGGCGCACGGTATATTCTCCATAGTGAAAGATACTGGCCGCCAGTACCGCATCGGCGCCGCCTTCCTGCACACCTTCAACCAGATGCACCAGATTGCCCACACCGCCAGAGGCGATGATAGGCACATCCACTGCATCGCTAATGGCTCGATTGAGTGGCAGATTAAAGCCCGTCTTGGTTCCGTCTCTATCCATGCTCGTGACAAGCAACTCGCCAGCGCCTAGCGAAACCATTTTACGGGCCCACTCAATGGCATCAATACCGGTAGCTTTGCGGCCACCGTGGGTAAAAACTTCCCAATGATCATCGACCTGTTTGGCATCAATTGCCACAACAATACATTGTGACCCGAATCGTCCGGCTGCATCTGCCACCAGTTGCGGGTTAAGTACAGCTGAGGTATTGATACTGACCTTATCTGCACCCGCATTGAGCAAGCGACGCACATCCTCGACCTCGCGCACGCCACCGCCGACCGTCAATGGGATAAATACCTGTGATGCCACCTGCTCGATGATGCCAAGTATAAGGCCACGATTATCCGAGCTAGCAGTAATGTCCAGAAACGTCAGCTCATCGGCACCCTGGTCATCATAGCGCTTGGCAATCTCTACCGGGTCACCCGCATCTCGCAACTCAAGAAAATTAACCCCCTTGACGACGCGACCATCAGTCACGTCTAAGCATGGAATAATGCGTTTAGCTAATGCCATTCAGTTCATCCGCCAGCTTTTGCGCGGCAGCAAAATCCAGCGTACCCTCGTAGATAGCACGTCCCGTAATCGCGCCCATGATGCCCTCGCCTTCAACAGCGCACAGGCGTTTGACATCTTCCAGATTGGTGATGCCACCACTAGCGATAACGGGGATTATCAAGGCTTGGGCAAGTGCCACAGTGGCTTCGATATTGACGCCGGTTAGCATGCCATCACGGCCAATATCCGTATACACCACCGCCTCCACACCGTAATCTTCAAATTTCTTAGCAAGATCAACCACATCATGACCCGTGAGTTTGGACCAACCATCCACCGCCACTTTGCCATCCTTGGCATCCAGTCCGACGATTATCTGGCCGGGGAAGGCATAACAGGCCTCGTGTAAGAAACCTGGGCTTTTCACCGCTGCGGTACCAATAATTACATAGCTGATGCCGCTATCCAGATAGCGCTCTATGGTTTCCAGGTCACGTATGCCGCCGCCTAGCTGGATTGGAATATCGCCACCCACAGCGTCCACAATAGCCTTGATAGCGCCTTCATTGACTGGCTTACCAGCAAACGCGCCGTTAAGGTCCACAAGGTGCAGGCGCTTGCCGCCTTGATCAACCCAATGGCGCGCCATGGCACCCGGGTCTTCAGAGAAGACCGTAGCGTCTTCCATTAATCCTTGTTTCAAGCGAACACAGTGACCGTCTTTTAGATCGATGGCAGGAATTATCAGCATAGTTTATTAATTTGAGTGAGTTAGCGGATATAAATCAAGAAACCCCGTCCCACTGGACGAAATTGGATAAAAGTTGCAAACCTGCATGCTGGCTTTTTTCAGGGTGAAATTGCACAGCGAAAATATTATCGCGGGAAACCACACTGGTAAAGTGTGCCGGATAATCGGTAAACCCTGCAATCAAGGCTTTATCTTCCGGCACTACATAATAACTGTGTACATAGTAGAAGCGTGAGCCATCCCCTATGCCATCCCATAGGGGATGAGATTGGCTCTGGTAAACCTGATTCCAGCCCATATGCGGAACCTTAAGCTTGTTACCATGATCGTCATGCATATCTTGCTGCGCGAAGCGTACAACATTGCCCGGAAAAATACCTAGCCCGGCAGCATCACCTTCCTCGCTATGCTGGAACAATAGCTGCAGGCCTATGCATATACCAAGAAAAGGTTTGCTGGCCGAGGCAGTAATCACCGCTTCGCGTAAACCGCGTGTATCCAATTCACGCATGCAATCAGGCATCGCGCCTTGGCCCGGAAACACCACGCGCTCGGCTGAAGCTATCTCTGATGGGTCACTGGTTACGACGACTTTCTTGCTCGGCGCAACATGCTCAAGTGCCTTAGACACTGAGCGTAAATTGCCCATACCGTAATCTACTACTGCGATATCAATCATGATGAGGTGCGAAAAGCACTTGCTGGATTATTTAGAGTGAGCCTTTGGTTGAGGGCATGATACCAGCCATGCGGGGATCAATCTCGACAGCCACACGCAAAGCACGTCCAAATGCCTTGAAAATGGTTTCAGCCTGATGATGAGCGTTCTCGCCCTTCAAGTTATCGATATGCACAGTCACCAGAGCGTGATTCACAAAGCCCTGAAAAAATTCATGTATAAGATCGACATCAAATTCGCCGATACGCGCACGACTGAATTCCACATCGAACTCAAGGCCCGGGCGACCGGAGATGTCCAGTACTACACGTGAGAGTGCCTCATCCAAAGGGACATAAGCATGGGCATAGCGACGCAGGCCCTTCTTGTCACCTATGGCTTTAGTGAATGCTTGACCAAGCGTGATACCTATATCTTCCACGGTGTGGTGAGCATCGATATGCAAATCACCTTTGGCTTCAACGCTAATATCCATCATGCCATGACGAGCGATCTGGTCGAGCATATGGTCAAGAAACGGCAAACCAGTGACGAAATTGGATACACCTGTGCCATCCAAATTGATGGATACGGAAATCTTAGTTTCAAGGGTATTACGACTAACTTCGGCGATACGCATATTCAGATTTTACTACTAAGTTATAAATTGATTGTACAAATTAAAACCGCTGCAAAACTTTTTTTGTGTTCTGCAGCGGTTTTAAGTTTTGAGGCTGGTATTAAGTTTAGCTAAACAGCTTCTTGATCCAACCGAACAGACCGCCACCAGAACTGCCAGCATGAGCAATAGAGGTAATTTCAGCAGCAGAAGCAGCAGGGTCAGCAGCACCGTAGATGGCAGCGCCAGCAACGATGATGGTGGCGCCAGCGTCACGCACTTGTGCAGTAGTTGCAGCCTTAACGCCGCCAGCAACAGAGATCTTAACGCCGGTGTTCAGCGCTGCGATGGTTGCCAGGTCGGTGAATGGGGTGCCGCCAGCAGCTTGTTGGTCCAGACCAGTGTGTACACCGATGATGTGCGCGCCAAGCTTAACAGCTTCTTTGGTGCGGGCAGCTTTGTCGGTCACGTTGATCAGGTCAACTTGAGCTTCTTTGCCGTACTTGTTTGCCACATCAATGACACCCTTGATGGTACCGAGGTCAGCAGTACCCAGAACGGTACAGATGTCAGCACCAGCCTTGTAGAAAGGCTCAGCTTCGTAGAAACCAGCGTCCATGGTCTTCAAGTCAACCAGGATCTTGTTGTTTGGGAACTTAGCGCGCAGGGTTTCCAGCAACTTGATGCCGTTATGCTTGATGCATGGGGTACCGATTTCAAGGATGTCTACGTGTGGAGCAACCTTTTCAGCCAGTGCTACGGTTGCGTCAAAATCCAGTGAATCTAATGCCATTTGAGTTAATGCCA
>DATBRG010000010.1:0-30320 GCA_036560445.1 Methylophilaceae bacterium | reverse complement strand
GACACGACACATGCTGCAATCTCTTTCTATTCGTGATTTTGTCATCGTCGACAAGCTCGATCTTGAGTTCGAGCATGGTTTCAGCGTACTCACTGGCGAGACCGGTGCCGGTAAATCAATACTGGTAGATGCGCTTTCCCTGGCATTAGGCGCGCGAGGCGAGGGCGGCATTATTCGCATCGGCTGCGAAAAAGCTGAAATTAGCGCCAGCTTTGGCATCACTGAATTAAGTGACCTGCACGCATGGCTAGCTGAAAATGAATTGCCTAACGAAGACCAGCAGTTATTAGTAAGGCGTGTCATCTATAGTGATGGCCGTTCACGTGCCTTTATCAATGGCTTGCCCGCAACCATTCAGCAATTGCGTGATGCCGGTGAGTTCCTGGTCGATATCTACAGTCAGCATGCGCACCACTCCTTGCTCAAGCAAAGTTACCAGCGGCAAATATTAGATGACTATGCCGGGTTGACTGAGCTATCTCTTAGCGTAGCGACGCAGTACCGGCTATGGCACGATCTGCATCAGCGGCGTACGGAAGCGGAGCGCAATGCGGCTGTTTATGCCGATGAGTTGGCAGAGTTACGTGATCAGGTTCGTGAGCTCCAACAGCTGGCACCCAGCACTGAGGAATGGGAGCCTTTGCAGCAGGAGCACAGCCGCCTTGCTCATGGAGCAAGCCTGTTGGCGGGTGGGGAAGAGTGCCGTGAATTACTGAGTGAAGGTGAACTTGCGGCCTTACGGCAGATTAATACCGTACAACACAAGCTGCAGGCGATGCTGGAATATGACCCCAGCTTACAAGAGGCGGCAGAAACATTGGATTCGGCCTTAATTCAACTGCAAGAGACAGATCGTTTTATCAATCGCTATCTACAACGTGCTGAGTTGGATCCGGAGCGGCTGGCAGAGGTAGAGGCGCGTATACAGTCTATCCATGCCGCAGCGCGCAAACACAGGGTGCGACCGGAAGAGCTGCCAGAGTTGCTTGAAAAATGGCAATTACGCATGGCCGAGCTTGAGGATGCAGTTTCTGACGGCGAGTTGGCGCGTCAGGAAATGGCGGCCAAAGAAATATACACAAAGTTCGCGGAGCAATTGAGTGCAGGGCGCCAACAGTCGGCCAAACAGCTCGCAGAAAAAATCAGTGCTGAAATGCAGCGGCTGGCATTGGCTGGAGGCAGCTTCTCTGTAGCCTTAACCGCACAAGATGCCGCGGCTAGCGGGCTGGAACAGGTCGAATTCCTGGTTGCCGGGCATGCTGGCGTTGCGCCACGACCACTAGCCAAAGTCGCGTCCGGTGGTGAGTTATCGCGCATCAGTCTGGCGATTCGTGTGGTGACTGCACAGCAGGGCGATATCCCCACCATGATTTTTGATGAGGTGGATGTAGGTATCGGTGGCGGAGTGGCCGAGATTATCGGGCAGTTGCTGAAACGGCTAGGCGAGAAACGCCAGGTGCTGGTCATTACTCACTTACCGCAAGTCGCGGCGCAGGGCGCGCAGCATCTGCGGGTAAGTAAAACGTTAGTGGCGGGTAATACCCTCAGTCAGATTGAGCTGTTATCGCAAGCTGCACGTATCGAAGAGGTGGCACGCATGCTGGGCGGGGTTGAAATAACCGAGACTACCCGCAAGCATGCGGCAGAGATGCTAGGTTAGTGAGTGGATTGTTAGTTGGGAGAAAAGTAAATCGAAGCTGACCCCTTTAGTTCCTATGGAGTTCCACTGAACTCGCTGATGCCATCCAACTCCTGTGCTATAGGATTATGCGCTAATTGGTCTCTGGTAGTGACTCCAAGGAGTTGTCCACCAATTCCAGAGAAAAATTGGTCATAACCTAATTGTGAATCACCTTCTTGATATATTCCTGAGTAGGAAGGGTTCCTCGGAGTGCCATTTTTGAACTTCTGAATGTCATAAGATCCAGAATTCTCTTGATTCCCCAGCACATTTAAAAAATCGATCCAACTATACTGGGACACAAATTCGTTTATAAATAAGTTGCCATTGATCAAGAACGTATTTGCCGCTATCGGATTCAAAATCGGAGTTGTCATCGTTATTCCCCACCTTTGGTAACTTCAGTTAAGTTGCATTGATTGCCAAGAAAATAGCTCTTTCCATCGGTGGTTAAAGGAGCCGGAGGACTAAATCCGCATGTTTTAGTTGTAGTGGGAAAGTTGTACTCTACATAGTCATATCCAGCCCTTATTTTTCTTGTACTGAAATATTTATCATTTAATGAATACACAATCTGTGGACCAAAAAAATAATATTCCTCATTGCCGTCAAAATTAAAGTCCATTACTACGCTAGTTTTGAACCAATCAAGTGATAGCTCTGGTAAGAAGTGCTTCACATCCTCATATTTTTTTTCGATCTCCTGATCACTGTATATTTTCCCAATCTCCTTGGTTTCAGCTATCCATGCCGTTTGACCATCAGGATAAAGGACACAATCGATTTGACGCCCATCTGATAAAGTAAAATCTCGTTTAGCAGGATAAAATGCCATTTGCTTGTGTCCATTACTAATAGTCAACGGAAAATCAAGCCCCACAATCTTTCCTGCTTTAATGAATGAAAAAATTGATTGCAGTGTTCCATTACGCTGATATTGGTATAAATCCATGGCAAGGCTGGTTAAATGCGGGCTGAGATACACCAGTGCGGTCATCTGCCCTTCCTTCTTCCCATCCACAAAGAAATCAAAATGGCTGTACCCAATCTTTTTCTGCTCATCGATCCATTTCACCTTTAAAAAGGCATCGCACATGGGAAATTTCTCCTTCAGTGCTTTAGGCGGGTTATCCATAAACCCGATATTACTGATATCCAATGCAGCACTCTTTCCCTCTACCTCTCCCGCAAAAATTGGCGCGGATACCAAAAATATGAATAGGAACGAAATTAAAGGAATTAGCCTCGATTTATTTTTCATATTGCCACCCTCCACTCCAAGTTATTCGTCGTCTTATACGCATTACCCATGTGTTTTTCCTTCAACTTCCTGCTTATCTCCATCTTTGCTTGCACTCACTTCTTCCCCCACCGCACTCAACGCCCCCTGCCCTATCCTCACCAGAATAAAGGGGTCAGCCTCAATTTATGTTTCCATATTGCTTTCACGTGATATCTCCCTTTCAGAATCCAAAGTCAGGTTGCATGTTTGGTTTGTTAACAATCTCTGTTTTATTGGCAGGCCTGCCGCGACGTGATTGAGTACGCTCGGGGCCTGCCGCCGCACACATAGTGTCGCTGAACTGGTTGCTGCCTAGCGGTTGGCTCTGTGCCAATGCCAGACGAATGTCGGCTATCACTAGTTAAAGGGGTCAGCCTCGATTTATGTTTCCACATTACTCTGCGGTTGGCTCTGTGCCAATGCCAGACGAATGTCGGCTATCACCGCATCATCCATCTGGCTGCGGAACAGTGCACGGTAGGCGGTTTGTTGACTAGTGACGTCTGGGCCAAGTGATATATATAGCGTATTAAAACCTGAAGAAGTAAGGCAGAGCTGATAATACAAGCCCGATCAGCACTAGCGCCAATGTGTTCGATAAAAAATACGGATATATCATCAGGCTAATGCCACAAATCATAGGCATTGCTATCTGCTGTTTCTTGCCATAGATAAAATAGCCCAAACCTACCGAGCCGAAAATGATACCCCACAGGATTTGCGCCATGCTATCCAATGGAGCCCAGCCTAGTTCTTATGTGGGCAGGGTTGCTTGGTGCAGTCAGCGTAGATGTGCAGTGAATGATCGTGAATCTTGAATCCGCGTTCGGCGGCGGCGATTTGCTGACGCTTTTCAATCTCTTCGTCACAAAATTCCTCGACCCGCCCGCATTGCAGGCAGACGATATGATCGTGATGCCCACCCTGGTTGAGCTCGAATACTGCTTTACCGCTCTCGAAGTGATGGCGTACCAGCAGGCCAGCTTGTTCAAACTGTGTGAGTACGCGGTAAACCGTTGCCAGACCTACGTCTTCGCCCGTGGTGAGCAGGATTTTATAAACGTCCTCTGCGGAAAGATGGCGTTCTTTACTGTTCTCAAACAAGCTTAATACTTTGAGCCTGGGCAAAGTGGCTTTTAGTCCAGCATTCTTTAATTCATCGGGTTCACGCATGGCGGTCACTATTTAGGTCGTCGGTGTCGTGGTATATTAGCGCCAATTCTTACCAAAGTCATGGTGATGCGCTACTTAATCCTGATACTTGCGCTGTTATGCGCTTCTTGCGGCTCCAGCCTGCCTACTATCAAACCCTACAAGATGGATATCCAGCAGGGGAACGTGGTTACTTCCAAAATGCTACTGCAATTGCGGCCCGGTATGACCAAGTCGCAGGTGCGGTTCATCATGGGAACACCATTGATCCAGGACACCTTCCATGCGAATCGCTGGGACTACTTTTACCAATTACGCAAGAACGGCAAGATTGTTGACCAGCGCCGTGTAATCCTGGATTTTGAAAATGAAGCCTTGGCACGCGTACGTGGTGACGTAGTGGCGGCAGGTAGTGGAGAGCCGGTGACGGAGCCTGTTACTGGGTCAGATTACGACAAAAAGTCGGCAACACCAGGGGAAGATAAAAAGAGCCTTCTGGATAAGCTTAAATTCTGGAAGAGTGACGAAAAGAAAGTAGAGAAAACACAAGAAGTACCTTCTGAATTGGTTGAGCCAAAAGCCAAGCAGCCTGCTGCAAGCAAACAGCAAGCCCCTGCTAAACAACAGGCGTCGCAGCCCTCTGGTGAGGAGGCTACAAAACCTGAACCCGTAGTAGCGCCAAAGTCTCCTGCAGAACCTGAAGCACCGCAGGCAGCCCCGATCAAGACTGAAGAATCTGCGCCTGCTCCAGAGCCCAAGGCTGAACCTGTAGCTCAACCTGCCGCTGCGCCAGAGCCACAAAAAGCAGTAGCGGCCCCAGCGCCGACTCCGGTTAGCAAGCCAGCCCCAACAGCCAAACCACAAGCTGCCAGCCAGCCAGCCAGCAAACCTGCGCCAGCTGCTGAGCCGGAAAACGATTTGCCGCCAGAGGATGAGCCAGGCTACTTCGAGCGCATGTTAGAGAAGATCGGGTTCTAGGATGTTGAAAGTTGTTATTGCCGGATGCTCCGGCCGTATGGGGCATGCGTTACTTGAAGGGGTTTTTGCTGACCCCGGCCTGACCCTGCATGGCGCATTGGATAGAGCAGATAGTCCGCAAATTGGGCGCGATGCTGGTGAGCAGTTTGGTAAAACCGGAACTGTAAAGATCAGCCATGATATTGCTTCTGCTCTGCGAGGCGCGGATGTCTTGGTGGATTTCACACGCCCGGAAGCCAGCCTGCAATACCTCGCTGCCTGTCAGGATGCCGGAGTTAAGTTGGTGATAGGGACTACTGGGTTCAGTGCAGAACAAAAAACACAAATAGAAGCGGCTTCAAAACATATTGGTATCGTATTCGCACCCAACATGAGTGTAGGTGTGACTTTGCTGATTAACCTGGTGCAATCCGCGGCCAGGGTTCTGGCTGAAGGTTATGACGTGGAAATTATCGAGGCGCATCATCGGCACAAGATCGATGCCCCATCCGGCACAGCCTTGCGCTTAGGTGAGGCCGCAGCAAGTGCTTTAGGAAGAAATCTCGATGAGTGTGCCGTGTATGGCCGTGAGGGCATAACGGGTGAGCGTGATGCTAACAGCATAGGCTTCGCTACGGTGCGTGGCGGTGATGTTGTGGGCGATCACACAGTATTGTTTGCCGGTATCGGCGAGCGGGTTGAGCTGACGCACAAGGCCTCTAGCCGTGCTACTTTTGCGCTCGGTGCTTTGCGTGCAGCCAAGTTTCTTACAGACAAAAAGTCAGGTCTGTTTGATATGCGGGATGTATTAGGTCTTAAATGATTCTTCTGGCAGCTATCTTGGCTGCCAGAATCCCGGTTAGAAGTGGTACTGAAATCTTAGCTCGTTGAAGTTGATGCCAGGGTTAGGGCTATCTATGCCGGCGTTGGATAGATGCTGTACACGATAGCTCAGGTCATACTGCGCCTTGTCACCAAACCTGAAGCCTGCGCCAAGGTGATCGCCGAACTGGAAGTTGGTACTGAAATGACGGTCATCCGCAATGGTCTTGTCAGTTAGCATGTGTGCGCCTATGCCGAGCTCAACATAAGGAACAAATCCGGAAGTCGCTGCCGATTGAAACCTGAGTACCGGAGTGATGCTGAAGTCGCCCAGGTCATGACTACTTCCATCCCTGTCGTCGGTGTGCCAGTAGCCTACCGAAGCATCCCAGTAACCGCCCAGATACCAGGAGCCGGTATCGAACCATTTTGATTCCCAATCCCATTGGGCACCAATCCTGCCCATGGTGGTGGTTTTTCGGTCGCCGCTGAAGCTGGCTCCACCTTCTATGGAAACACTATCGACAGCTTGTGCCGAAAACGAAGTGAGCGCGCAAAAACAGCCAAGAAGTAGCAATGATGAGCGAGTCATGCTGGTTGATCCCCAAAGTTATAATGTTTTTGTTAATACTGTTATGTGTTTTTCAAAAAAATTTATATCAACTCCAATGGTATGGCAACATTTTTGCAACAAATATTCATAAGAATTCCTTAAGTTTTGTGAAAAAACCAACACTCAAACCTAATAGTAGAAAAAATATCAAAATGTCCTACAAAATAATGGCAATTCCCGGCGTTGATGATTAGGTCGCTTTAGGCTATAATTTCGCCAATCTGAAAGCGGGATGAGCTCAACACTCGTCCCGCTTTGCATATCTGCTTTCTGTGGTGCCATGACGCAGAATAGTCAAATCTTTACAAGGAGTTAGAATTGCCGCAAACCCTGCCAGCCATGCAGCCTGCAATATTGGTTCTCGCAGATGGGACAGTGTTTAAAGGCATTTCAATCGGCGCTCAAGGTCATACGGTTGGCGAGGTGGTATTTAATACTGCCATGACCGGTTACCAGGAAATCCTGACTGACCCGTCCTACAACCAGCAGCTGGTTACACTGACTTATCCGCATATCGGCAATACTGGGGTCAACTCTGAAGATGTTGAGTCAGGTCGTGTTTTTGCCAATGGCCTCATCATTCGAGATCTTCCGTTGACCACCAGTAGTTGGCGCAGCGAACAAACCCTATCGGAATACCTCGTGGCCAATAATGTGGTGGCCATTGCCGATATAGATACCCGTAAACTTACCCGCATATTGCGCGAAAAAGGTGCGCAAGCTGGCTGTATCCTCGCCGGTGAAGTCGATGAGGCTAAAGCTTTACAGCTGGCCCGTACTTTCCCCGGGCTTGCCGGTATGGACCTTGCCAAGGTGGTTAGCTGCGAGCAGCCTTATCTGTTTGAAGAAGGCGAATGGTCTCTTGCTCAGGGTTACACCAAGGCGCCTGTGGCACAATTCAACGTAGTGGCTTTTGATTACGGTGTTAAGCGCAATATCCTGCGCATGCTGACCACTCGTGCTTGCAAGGTTACCGTGTTACCTGCGCAGGCTACGGCAGAACAGGCGCTGGCACTGAAGCCGGATGGCATCTTCCTATCCAACGGCCCGGGTGATCCTGAGCCTTGCGATTATGCGATTGCCGCGATCAAAACCCTGGTGGACAGCGGCATTCCGGTATTTGGCATCTGCTTAGGCCATCAACTACTGGGGCTTGCCAGCGGTGCCAAGACCATCAAGATGAAATTCGGCCATCATGGCGCCAATCACCCCGTGCAAGACACTGATGACAAGCGTGTATTCATCACCAGCCAGAACCATGGCTTTGCGGTTGACCCAGCCACTTTGCCAAGCAACGTTCGCGTGACGCATGTGTCCCTGTTCGACGGCAGCCTGCAAGGTATTTCCCGCACCGATAAACCTGCGTTCAGCTTTCAGGGGCACCCGGAAGCGAGCCCTGGCCCGCACGAAATGAGCTACCTGTTCGATCGCTTTATCGATCTCATGAAACAGCATAAGCAATAATCCCTATGGCAAAACGTACAGACATCAAATCCATCCTTATCATCGGCGCCGGCCCCATTGTCATTGGCCAGGCCTGTGAATTCGACTACTCCGGCGCACAAGCCTGCAAGGCGCTGCGCGAGGAGGGTTACCGCGTCATCTTGGTCAATTCCAACCCGGCTACCATCATGACCGACCCGGAGATGGCGGACGCCACCTATATCGAGCCAGTTACCTGGCAGGTGGTGGAAAAGATTATCGCCATTGAGCGCCCAGATGCTTTATTGCCTACCATGGGTGGCCAGACCGCACTGAATTGTGCACTTGACCTTGCGCGTGAAGGTGTACTGGCCAAATACAATGTCGAGCTGATTGGTGCGACCAAGGAAGCTATCGATAAGGCTGAAGACCGCGAGAAATTCAAACAGGCCATGACCAAGATTGGTCTGGGCTCTGCACGCTCTGCTGTAGCGCATAGCCTGGAAGAAGCACTGCAAGTGCAGGCCTCGATTGGTTATCCGGCGATTATTCGCCCATCATTTACCATGGGTGGTAGTGGCGGTGGGATTGCTTACAATCGTGAAGAATTTCTTGCTATCTGTGAGCGCGGCCTGGAAGCCTCCCCAACCAGTGAATTGCTGATTGAAGAGTCACTACTGGGCTGGAAAGAATACGAAATGGAAGTGGTGCGTGACCGCAAGGACAACTGCATCATCATCTGCTCCATTGAAAATCTGGACCCTATGGGAGTGCATACCGGTGATTCCATCACGGTCGCACCGGCGCAAACGCTGACCGACAAGGAATACCAGATCATGCGCAATGCCTCTCTGGCGGTGCTGCGCGAGATCGGTGTGGATACTGGTGGTTCTAACGTGCAGTTTGCCATTAATCCGCAAGATGGCCGCATGATTGTCATCGAGATGAATCCGCGCGTATCGCGTTCATCGGCACTGGCTTCGAAAGCTACTGGTTTCCCTATTGCCAAGGTTGCAGCAAAGCTGGCCGTAGGATATACGCTGGATGAACTCAAGAACGAGATTACTGGCGGCCAGACCCCGGCCTCGTTTGAGCCTTCGATTGACTATGTGGTTACCAAGGTGCCACGTTTTGCCTTCGAGAAATTCCCGCAAGCAGATTCACGTTTGACTACACAGATGAAGTCAGTGGGGGAAGTCATGGCGATTGGCCGTACTTTCCAGGAGTCTTTCCAGAAAGCGCTACGTGGCCTCGAAGTGGGTGTCGATGGCTTGGATGAAAAGACCACCGATACCGACCTGATTCAAAAAGAGCTGGGTGAACCCGGCCCTGAGCGCATTTGGTATGTTGGTGATGCATTCCGTGCAGGAATGACGGTTGACGAGGTTTATCAGCATTCCAGCATCGATCCATGGTTCCTGGTACAGATTGAAGATATTATCCTGCGCGAGCAGGCGCTCAAGGGCCGCCAATTGGCGGATCTCGACAAGGACAGCCTGTTCCAGCTCAAACGCCGTGGTTTCTCTGATAGAAGGTTGGCGAAGTTACTCGGCACAGACCAGCACGCTGTGCGTGCCGTGCGACAGGCTCTGGGTGTGCGTCCAGTTTATAAGCGCGTGGATACTTGTGCTGCCGAATTCGCAACCAATACCGCTTATATGTACTCAACCTATGAGGAAGAATGCGAAGCCAACCCTACCAGCCGTAAAAAGATCATGGTGCTAGGTGGCGGGCCTAATCGTATTGGCCAGGGTATTGAGTTCGATTATTGCTGTGTGCATGCGGCCTTTGCCATGCGAGAGGACGGTTATGAGACCATTATGGTCAACTGTAATCCGGAAACTGTTTCCACTGATTACGATACTTCCGATCGTCTGTATTTCGAACCGCTGACACTGGAAGATGTACTCGAAATCGTCGCTTTGGAGAAACCTGTAGGCGTGATCGTTCAGTATGGCGGGCAAACGCCGTTGAAACTTGCACGTGACCTTGAGAAAGCTGGCGTGCCTATTATAGGAACGAGCCCGGACGCGATTGACCGTGCGGAAGACCGTGAGCGTTTCCAGCAGATGCTGCATGAGCTTGGACTCAAGCAACCACCTAACCGCACCGCCCGTACCGAGCAGGAAGCGCTGCGCTTGGCGCAGGAAATCGGCTATCCGCTGGTGGTTCGTCCTTCCTACGTATTAGGTGGCCGCGCCATGGAAATCGTGCAGGAGCAGAGCCAGCTCGAACGCTACATGCGTGAAGCGGTAAAAGTTTCTAACGAATCCCCGGTATTGCTGGATAGGTTCTTGAATGATGCGCTGGAAGTTGATGTCGATGCCCTCTGCGATGGCGAGGATGTCATCATCGGCGGCATTATGGAACACGTTGAGCAGGCTGGTGTGCACTCGGGTGACTCAGCCTGTTCATTGCCACCATACAGTCTAGCCATGCATTTGCAGGATGAGTTGCGCAAGCAAACCGTACAAATGGCCAAAGCGCTTGGTGTAGTGGGCCTGATGAACGTGCAGTTTGCCATACAGGGGGAGACGGTATTTGTGTTGGAAGTTAACCCTCGCGCATCGCGTACAGTACCATTCGTTTCCAAGGCTTGCGGTTTGCAGCTGGCCAAGGTTGCTGCACGTTGCATGACAGGCAAGAAACTTAAAGAGCAAGGTGTCACCCGTGAGATTGTGCCCCCTTACTTCTCGGTGAAAGAAGCGGTGTTCCCGTTTATCAAGTTCCCTGGAGTCGATACTATCCTTGGCCCTGAGATGAAGTCGACCGGTGAAGTCATGGGGGTGGGCAAAACTTTTGCTGAGGCTTTTGTGAAATCGCAACTGGGTTCTGGCGATAAGTTGCCTAAAGGCGGCAAGGCCTTTATCAGTGTGCGTCGCGAGGATAGGGAGAAAGTAGTTGAAATTGCGCAGGCGCTGTCTGACCTTGGCTTCCAACTTGTAGCTACCAAAGGCTCAGCTTCAGCATTAGCTGCTGCTGGACTAACGGTAACGCCAGTCAACAAGGTGGCCGAAGGTCGCCCGCATATTGTTGATATGATCAAGAATGGTGAGATCAGTTTTATTGTTAATGTCACCGAGGATAAACGTGCGGTTGCTGATTCCTACTCTATCCGTCGCAGTGCACTGCAGCAGAAAGTGACCTATTACACAACGCTGGCAGGCGCCAAGGCAGCCTGCATGGGTATGGGTCATATCCAGGATCTGGAAGTGCAGTCTCTACAGAACTTGCATAAGCAGCTCACTCAGTAATAAGATAATCACAACATCGAACCACGCCTAAGCTTTAGGTGTGGTTTTTGTTTTTAGTTTTTGCTTGAAAGCAGGAAAGATAATATGAATAAGATTCCAGTTACGGTCAAAGGCGCCGAATTGCTCAAGGCGGAGCTGCAGCGCCTGCGCAGCGTGGATCGCCCCAGTGTCATTCAGGCGATAGCCGAAGCGCGTGCGCAAGGTGATCTCTCGGAAAATGCTGAATATGAATCCGCTAAGGAACGTCAAAGTTTTATAGAAGGCCGTATCGCAGAAATTGAGGCCAAGCTTTCCAATGCTCATGTCATAGACCCACAGACGCTACATGCTGAGGGCCGCTGTGTATTTGGTGCGACGGTAGAAGTTGAAGATATGGACAGTGGCGGCGTGGTTACCTATCAAATCGTTGGCGACGACGAGGCCGATATCAAGGGCGGCAAGATTTCGGTGAGTTCCCCCATTGCCCGTGCACTCATCGGCAAATCAGCAGGTGATGTGGCTGAAGTCATGGCTCCCGGTGGCCTGCGTTCTTACGAAGTGCTGGACGTTCAATACATCTGATGAATCATTGGTCTGACAAGCTTGCCTTAATCGTCATCACCGCTTGGGTTGGTGCGCTGTGGGCGATTGGTTATCTGGCTGCGCCTACGTTATTTTACGCATTGAATGATCACCAGTTGGCAGGGATGCTGGCGGGCAAGATGTTTGCCCTAGTCGCCTATGTTGGCTTGGGGTCGGCTTTTTACTTGCTTATTTACCGGCTGGGCCGGAATGGTACTGCCGCGCTCAAACAAGGTTTTTTCTGGACGGTAGTCGTTATGTTGCTGCTGGTACTAGCGGGTCATTTTGGCATCCAGCCTCTGCTGGAAAGCCTGAAAGCTCAGGCTATGCCATCGGATGTAATGCAGACAGTGTTTGCTGACCGTTTTAGAGCCTGGCATGGTGTTGCCAGTATTGCCTACTTGATTGAAAGCCTATTGGGCTTGGTACTGGTGTTTAAGGCAAGATAATCTTGGGCTTATCGGCCCGGCGATAAACCAGAAGCTGTTTGCCGATATGGTGCACGGCGGTGGCGCCGGTCTTATTGCATATTTCTGCCAGCATTTGAACGCGCGTTTCTCTTTCATCACTAAATACTTTGATTTTAATTAGCTCGTGGGCTTTCAAACTAACTTCGATTTCGTGCAGTACTTTCTCGCTGAGGCCATTGTTGCCTATCATGACTACCGGGTTTAGTTTATGCCCCAAGGCGCGTAGATGGCTGATTTGTTTTGAGTTAAGTGTGGTCATATGTCATTGATTCGAAAAGGCTCGCAGTTTATCAGATGAAACGCAGACCGACCAGCAAAGCTTGGATGCAGGAGCATCTTAATGATGAATTTGTTAAGCGCGCGCAGCGCGATGGCTATCGTGCCCGTGCAGCTTATAAGCTCATGGAGATAGATGACAAGGATCATCTGATTAAGCCTGGCATGACTGTTGTTGATCTTGGCGCCACCCCGGGTAGCTGGTCACAGGTGGCTATGCAGCGCTTGCAGGGCAAAGGCCGAGTCATCGCACTGGATTTACTGGAAATGCAGCCAATTCCTGGTGTGGATTTCATCCAGGGGGATTTTCGTGAAGATGTCGTCCTCAAGCAGTTGGAAGAAAAGCTGGCAGGCAAAACCGTAGACCTTGTAATCGCCGATATGGCCCCCAATATATCTGGCATCAGTGTGGTAGATCAGGCGAATGCTGCTTATTTGACCGAGCTGGCGTTGGAGTTCAGTCTGAAATGGTTGAAACCGGAGGGTAATTTCCTGGTCAAAGTTTTCATTGGCTCGGGGTTTGACGAGATTGTGCGTAGCATGCGTACTGGTTTTAAAAAGGTCGTTACACGCAAACCCAAGGCCTCACGTGACCGTAGCAGTGAAACCTACCTGCTGGGCCTCAATCGCCGCATATAAATTTTGACTATGAGCCTGATAATTATAGATTACGGCAACAAAGTAAAAATAAGTTTAGAATTAACTATGCAGTCCCATTAAATAAGGAACGGGATTTTGAACAATATTGTAAAGAACATTGCTATCTGGCTCATTGTGGCACTGGTGCTGATGACTGTATTCAATCAGTTCAGCAATAAAAGTGTGGCTGATGGCCAGGTCGTTTACTCACAATTCCTGGAGCAGGTAAAACAAGGACAGATTGCCAAGGTCACGATTGATGGCCGTGTATTGCGAGGCGTTACTTCTGAAGGCAAAAAATTCAACACCTATGCGCCTTCTGATCCATGGTTGGTTTCCGATCTGCTCAAAAACAATGTAACAGTTGAAGCCAAGCCGGACGAAGAGCCTTCGTTGCTAATGAACATTTTTGTTTCATGGTTCCCCATGATATTGCTGATCGGTGTCTGGATATTCTTTATGCGCCAGATGCAAGGCGGTGGCAAGGGTGGTGCGTTCTCATTTGGCAAGAGCAAGGCACGTCAGCTTGATGAGAGCTCCAACCAAATTACTTTTGCCGATGTCGCCGGTTGCGATGAGGCGAAGGAAGAAGTGGCCGAACTGGTCGAGTTCTTGCGTGACCCCGGTAAGTTCCAGAAGCTTGGTGGCCGAATCCCACGTGGCGTACTTATGGTAGGCCCTCCAGGTACAGGCAAGACCTTGCTGGCCAAGGCTATTGCTGGCGAAGCCAAGGTGCCATTCTTCACTATTTCCGGTTCCGACTTCGTAGAAATGTTTGTCGGTGTGGGTGCTGCGCGCGTACGTGACATGTTTGAGCAAGCCAAGAAAAGCTCGCCTTGCATCATCTTCATTGATGAAATTGATGCAGTTGGTCGTCATCGTGGTGCAGGTACTGGCGGTGGAAATGACGAACGCGAACAGACTCTGAATCAGCTATTGGTTGAGTTGGATGGTTTTGAAGCGAATTCTGGTGTCATTGTCATTGCTGCTACCAACCGTGCTGACGTGCTAGACAAAGCTTTGCTGCGTCCCGGACGTTTCGACCGCCAAGTCATGGTGGGCCTGCCGGATATCCGTGGCCGTGAACAAATTCTGCTGGTGCATATGCGCAAAGTGCCAATCGATGCCGACGTGAAGGCCGATATTCTCGCACGCGGTACGCCAGGCTTCTCAGGTGCCGATCTGGCCAACCTGGTAAATGAGGCCGCGCTGTTTGCCGCACGCCGTAATAAACGCACGGTAGATATGTCTGACTTTGAAGATGCCAAGGACAAGATATTCATGGGTCCTGAGCGGACTTCTATGGTGATGCGTGAGGAAGAGCGTCGCAATACGGCATACCACGAATCTGGCCATGCGGTAGTAGCCAAGTTACTGCCCAAAGCTGACCCAGTGCATAAGGTGACTATCATGCCGCGCGGCTGGGCGCTGGGCCTGACCTGGCAATTACCTGAACACGACCGCATCAGCAATTACCGCGACAAGATGCTGGAAGAAATCTCCATTCTGTTCGGTGGCCGCATTGCTGAGGAAGTATTCATGAACCAGATGTCCACTGGCGCCTCGAATGACTTTGAGCGTGCAACCAAGCTGGCGCGTGACATGGTGACCAAATATGGCATGTCAGACAAGCTCGGTACCATGGTTTACGCTGGTAGCGACCAGGATTCTTTCTTCGGTAATATGTCATCGAAGACAGTATCCGAAGCCACACAGCAGAAGGTTGATGCCGAGATTCGTCGCATCCTGGATGAGCAGTATAGTGTCGCGCGCAAGTTGATTGAAACTCATCGCGATAAGGTAGAAGCCATGGTGGCTGCGCTACTGGAATGGGAAACCATTGATGCTGAACAGATTGACGACATCATGGCCGGTTTGCCACCACGTGCGCCCAAGCCAAGCCAGGCAAGCAATAAGGCCTCGCGCGATGCCGGTAGCTCAGGATCTAGCGCAGCACCTACGCCACAACCTGCTACCAAATCCTGATCAGTCGTAAATAGTTAAAGATAGGCCACTTGCAGTGGAGAGCGTTGTAAACTCTCTGCTACAAGTGGCCTGTTTTTTTGACTGACTGATAATGAGAATATGATTTTTACCTGTGGCAAATATCAGCTAGACCTCGCACGCCCGCACGTGATGGGCATCGTCAATGTGACGCCGGATTCATTTTCTGATGGCGGCAAATATGAATCCACTGAGAAGGCGGTTGAGCACGGGTTGCAGCTAATAGCTGAGGGGGCAGATATCCTCGATATAGGCGGTGAATCCACGCGCCCCGGCTCGACGCCTGTCAGTCTGGATGAAGAACTGAGGCGCGTAGTTCCGGTGATTGAGGCTTTATCCAAATTTGCCAAGGTTCCTTTGTCCATAGACACCTACAATCCGCAGGTCATGCGCGCGGCCATTGCCGCAGGCGCCGATATTGTCAATGATGTACGTGCATTGCAGGAACCAGATGCTATAGAAATAGTAGCGCAGAGTAACGTGGGTGTTTGCCTTATGCATATGCAGGGCACGCCAAAGACCATGCAGGATAATCCCCAATATCAGGACGTAGTGACTGAGGTAAAAGCCTTCTTGCTCGGGCGTTTGGAAGTGGCTCAGACGGCAGGTATAGCAGCCGAGCGTATTGTACTGGATCCGGGTTTCGGCTTTGGCAAACGTACGGTGCACAACCTGGCGCTATTGCAGGATTTAGAGAGCATTGCTGATTTGGGCCGACCACTGCTGGTTGGGTTGTCGCGCAAATCTGTTCTAGGGCAGATTATCGGCGGCGATGTTTATGTGCGTTTACATGCCAGTCTTGCTGCTTCCGTGATATCTGCCATGAAAGGCGCTAGAATCATCCGTGTGCATGATGTAAAAGCGACAGCGGATGCATTGAAAGTTGTTTACGCAGTTCTTAATTAAGACAGAACAATTAAAAAATGAGTAAAAAATATTTTGGTACCGATGGCATCCGTGGTCGTGTAGGTGAAGCGCCTATCACGCCAGATTTCATGATGCGTCTGGGCTATGCTGCTGGTAGGGTCCTGGCTGGTATTGATTGCCATCTGGCAGCTGGGGCGCACCCTTCAGTGGTGATTGGTAAAGATACACGTATCTCGGGTTATATGCTGGAATCTGCCTTGCAGGCGGGGCTCTCTGCTGCTGGTGTAGATGTATTACTTACCGGACCGATGCCTACGCCCGCAGTGGCTTACCTCACCCGGGCTTTACGTGCACAGGCGGGTATTGTTATTTCGGCCTCGCATAATCCGTTCGAGGATAATGGCATCAAGTTCTTCTCGGCCGAGGGCGCCAAGCTGCCGGATGCTATCGAGCATGCCATTGAGGCCGAACTCGACAAGCCGATGTCAGTGATGTCTTCAGCTATGCTAGGCAAGGCCAGGCGTATCAATGATGCTGCTGGCCGTTATATCGAATTCTGTAAAAGTACTTTCCCTAATGCATTGGATTTGCGAGGCCTCAAGATTGTGCTGGATTGTGCCCATGGCGCTACCTATCACGTAGCCCCACCAGTGTTTCACGAACTGGGGGCCGAGATCATCAGCATAGGCAACCAGCCAGATGGTCTTAATATCAACCACGAGTCTGGTTCCACGCATCCGCAAGCGCTACGCAAGTCAGTAGTCGAACATCAAGCTGATCTGGGTATTGCTTTCGATGGTGATGGTGACCGTGTGATGATGGTGGATAGTCAAGGCCAACTGCTGGATGGCGACCAACTACTTTACATTATTGCCATGCACCGCCAGCAACAGCAAAGGCTGGTGGGTGGCGTAGTCGGCACACTGATGACCAATCTGGCCTTGGAGCATGCATTCGCTGCAGCGCAGATTCCTTTCGTACGCGCCAAGGTGGGTGACCGTTATGTATTGGAGTTGCTTAATAAGCAGAACTGGCAACTGGGTGGTGAGAATTCAGGCCATATTTTGTGCTTGGATAAGCATAGTAGTGGCGACGCAATTATTGCCGCTCTGCAAGTACTGCACGCCTTGTGTGAAAGCAAACAAAGCCTGGTAGAAGTAGGTTCCAAGCTTAACCTTTATCCACAGGTGTTGATTAACGTGAAAGTAAAAGCACGTATCAATCTGGATAACAACCCTACTGTACAGGCATCGGTAAAAGCTGCTGAGCGGGAATTGAACGGCAGTGGCCGTGTGCTATTGAGACCTTCTGGTACCGAGCCAAAAATTCGGGTGATGGTAGAAGGCCGTTCACGAGAGCAAGTACAGGGCCTGGCAGAGCGCATTGCAACGGCGGTAGAGGCGGCCGCAGCCTCCAGCAAATAAATGCGAGCTAATTTAACCATCAGCTCTAGATTAGTAACGGAGATATTAAGAACAGCTAGTAGGTAAAGAACAGCATCAGGATTGGTATTCTTATCGGCATTTAGTATAAAAACATTGTTTTATATATAGTTGTCAGGATTCCAGGGGCGAAAAGACTAATCATTGTGAAAACTAGTCACGTTAAGGGCATATCAAGCAGTGGTGCAAATAGCAGCCTCCATCCAGATGTGAGCGAGGAACGCTACCGTACACTGTTTGAGTATGCGCCTTACGGTATTCTGCTTGCCAATGGTGAAAGCTACTATCTGGACGCCAATCCCAGTATGTGCAAAATGCTGGGCTACAGCCGTGAAGAATTAATCGGCATGCATGCATCGAAGATTGTTGCCCCTTCAGAAATCCAGCATATCGAAGCAGCGCTAGACGAGATCAAAGCTAGCGCTGATTACCAAAGACAATGGCAATTCCTGCGTAAAGATGGCTCTGTGTTCGAGGCAGAAGTATTCGCCACTACCATGCCGGACGGTAATTTGCTGGGAATGGTGCACGACATCAGCAAACGTCTGGCGCGTGATCAGGAAATTTCTCGACTAACCAGGTTGTACGCTGCCTTAAGTCAGATTAATCAAGCTATTGTGTGGATGCCCACACGTAATGACCTGTTCCATAAAATTTGCCAGGTTCTTGTCAAGTATGGTGGATTCCATATGGCATGGATCGGCTGGCATGACCCCGAAACACGACAACTTGTGCCTCTTGCCGATTACGGTGACGTGGATAAATATATCAGCACCATTAAAGTCTATACAGACGAGAGGCCTGAGGGTCAGGGCCCATCCGGAATAGCCTTCCGCAGTGGTAAGCCTTATATCAGCAATGATATGCAGCATGATCCAAATACGCTGTTATGGCGTGACCATATCCTCAAGCGGGGCTTCCACGCCTCAGCGGCTTTTCCAATCCGGGAAAAAGGCAAGGTCAGCGGCATACTCAGTGTATATGCTGATAAAGCGTTTTTCTTCCATGACAAAGAAATTGCCCTGCTCGAAGAAGCCGCCATTGATATCTCTTTTGCGCTGGACAACATGATCCGCGAAGAGGAACGTAAAAAAGCACAGGCTTATGCAGATAACGAGAAACTCTTCTCAGAGACGATGATAGAGAGCATGCCTGGCATATTGTATTTCTATGATAACAAAGGGAAGTTTCTACGCTGGAACAAAAATTTCGAGACAGTATCAGGCTATTCCGGCCAGGAAATCAAAAGCATGCACCCGCTGGACTTTTTCTCCCCCAATGAGAAATCCATGCTCACTGAACGTATAGGTGAAGTCTTTAAAAAGGGCGAGTCATCTGTAGAAGCCTGCTTGATATCCAAAGATGGTAAGGCGCATCCACATTTCTTTACCGGCCGCAAAGTTTTGTTTAACGGTGTGGAATGTCTGGTTGGGGTGGGCATTAATATTACCGAACGCATATTGGCTGAAGAAGCCTCGCATGAGAGCGAAAAGAAATTGCGCGCACTGTTCGAGCAAGCGCCTTTGGGAATTGCCGTCATAGATTCGACCACAGGCCGGTTTCTCAATATGAATCCGCAGTACAGCAAAATTGTAGCTTACAGCGTGAAAGAAATGCTTGAGATGGATTTTATGAGAATCACTCACCCTGATGATATTAAGAATGACCTGGATAATATGCGGCGCTTACATAATGGCGAACTGCAAGCTTTCCAGATGGAAAAACGCCTGATACGCAAAGATGGCTCTATTGTTTGGGTTAATCTGACCTGCGTCCCGCTCTGGGATGAATCTAGCGAGCATAGACAACATATCGCCATGATTGAAGATATCACGGTACGCAAGCTGGCTGAAGACAGGCTGGCCAGTAGCGAACAAAAATACCGCGAACTCGTAGAGCTGGCCAACAGTATTATCCTGCGTTGGGATGCGGCAGGCAGGATTACATTCCTTAATGAGTTTGGGCAAAAGTTTTTTGGCTATACCCAGGAGGAAATCATTGGGCGCCATGTGATCGATACCCTAGTGCCCCCAAGTGATAGCGATGGGCGAGACCTACAGTTGCTCATGGAAGAGATTTGCGCCAATCCCAAAAAACACGAACAGAATGTTAACGAAAATATCCGTCGTAATGGCGAGCGCGTCTGGATAGCCTGGACCAATAAATTCGTCAGCGACCAGCACGGAAAAATTCTCGAGATACTGAGTATTGGGACAGATATCACTGAACAACGCCAGGCTGAGAAGGAAATCCAGGAACTGAATGCCACCCTGGAACATCGGGTGGAGGAACGTACTGAAGAGCTGAATGATGCCCTCGTTCGCGCGGAAGCCGCAGACAAGATCAAATCTGCCTTTCTGGCTACCATGTCACACGAATTTCGCACGCCACTTAATTCAATTATCGGTTTCACCGGCATCATACTGCAGGGGCTTGCAGGCCCACTAAATCCGGAGCAAACCAAGCAGCTAGGCATGGTAAGGGGCAGTGCCAAGCACTTGCTGGAATTGATTAATGATGTACTGGATATTTCCAAGATAGAGGCTGGCCAGCTTGATGTACGTGCCGACCCGTTCGATCTGCGTGAATCTATAGAACGAGTAATAGCTTTAGTCAAACCACTGGCAGAAAAGAAAAAACTCGCGGTCTCCATATCAATGGCCGACGATATTGGTGAGATAGTGAGTGACCGCAGGCGCTTCGAACAAATACTTATCAACCTGCTTAACAATGCCATCAAATTTACCGAACATGGCAGCGTTACATTGCTCGCCGAGAAGGTAAACGATTTCTGCCCCGATGGTGTTTCACCCCAGTCTGCGGTATGTTGCCGGATAAGGGATACAGGAATGGGCATTAGGCCGGAAGATCTGAAGGACTTATTCCAACCGTTTCATCAGGTTGACTCAGGTCTCACACGCCAGCATGAGGGCACTGGGTTAGGCTTGGCTATATGTCGTAAGCTTGCCTCACTGATGGGCGGTGAGGTATCGGCCAGTAGTGTATGGTCGAAAGGCAGTGAGTTCACTGTTATCCTCCCACTCAATTTGACGGTCGGCAAATGATGAGCCATAACATTCTAATGATCGAAGACAACGAGCAAAATCGCTATCTTGCAACTTTCTTGCTGGAGCAGCATGGTTATGCAGTAACGTCGGCATTTGATGGCCCGAGCGGAATTGAGCTTGCCAAAAATATGCATCCTGACCTTATTCTGCTGGATATACAGTTGCCGGGCATGGACGGCTACGCTGTTGCCCGCGCCCTACGCGCTATAGCACAGTTGAACGCTACCCCTATCGTTGCCGTTACCTCATATGCCATGGTTGGCGACCGCGAAAAGTCACTGGAAGCCGGTTGCAATGGCTACATCGAAAAACCAATCAATCCAGACTCGTTCGTTGCCGATATCGGCAAATTCCTACCTACTCAACCAAAATCTCAAGGCACGTCATGACACACGTTCTGATTGTTGATGATAAAGAAGAGAATCTTTATTATCTTGAGGCCTTGCTCACCGGCAATGGCTGCACGGTTGACTCAGCACGACATGGTGCAGAGGCTCTGGTAAAAGCGCGGCAAACACCACCGGACGTCATCATTTCCGATCTCCTGATGCCGGTAATGGACGGATACACACTGTTGCGCCACTGGAAGCTTGATTCCGTACTAAAACACATCCCGTTTATTGTTTACACAGCGACCTATACAGAACCTGAAGACGAGCAGCTTGCGATTAGTCTTGGCGCCGATGCGTTTATCCTCAAGCCGGCAGAACCAGAAGATTTTATAAACAAACTACATGAAGTTCAGAATAAGGCCGCTGTAGAGATACCGCAACACCCAGCTCAGCCTAACAGTAGCGAAAAGGCACTGCTCAAAGTCTATAGCGAGACGCTTATCCGCAAGCTAGAAGAAAAGACACTGCAGCTCGAGGCGGCCAACCGCGAATTGCAATTGGACATTACTAGGCGGAAAGAAGCAGAAGACAAGATTGAGCACCTTGCATTTTATGACCCTTTGACAGGCTTACCCAATCGGCGACTGATGCAGGATCGCCTGCAACATAGCTTTGCTGGTGGCTCACGGCACCAGCTTTATGGTGCTTTGCTGTTTATTGATCTGGATAACTTCAAGACACTCAACGATACCAAGGGTCACAATTTTGGTGACCACCTGCTTATCATGGTTGCGGAGAGGCTTCAGTCCTGTGTGAGAGAAGGGGATACCGTTGCCAGGCTGGGAGGCGATGAGTTTGTCGTTATATTGGAAAATCTTAGCGAAAATGCTGAGCAGGCAGCAACCTTGGCTGAATCAGTGGGTGACAAGATTCTGGTGGCAATAGATCAGCCGTATCTATTGCAGACCGAGGATTATCATTGTACTGCCAGTATCGGGATAAGCCTGTTCCGCGATCAGGAGATTACGGTGGATGAATTACTAAGGCGCGCCGATACCGCCATGTATCAAGCAAAGAGCTATGGTCGTAATACACTTCGCTTCTATGACCCAGCCATGCAAGCAGCACTTGAAGCCCGGATGCAGTTGGAGAATGACCTGCGACGGGCCATGGCAGAAAGCCAATTCAAGCTTTATTACCAGGCACAGGTAAATCAGCAAGGGGAGATATTTGGTGCCGAAGCCCTGATTCGATGGCTATCTCCACAGAAGGGCATGATTTCTCCCATGGAGTTTATTCCACTGGCTGAAGAAACCGGATTGATATTGTCGATTGGTAACTGGGTTATGGAAACTGCTTGCGATCAACTTAAGGCTTGGGAAGACGACCCGCAGACATCCAAGCTTCAACTCGCCGTCAATGTGAGTGCCCGTCAGTTCCACCAGCCTGATTTTATTGAGCAGGTTCTAAAAATACTGATTGATAAAAATATCAATCCTAGTCGCCTCAAACTTGAGCTGACAGAGAGTTTGGTGCTGGATGATATTGATGCTGCCATTACCAAAATGAATGTACTAAAAGAAGCTGGCTTATGCTTCTCCATGGATGATTTCGGGACTGGCTATTCATCGCTTTCCTACTTAACGCAGCTGCCATTGAAGCAACTAAAAATTGATCAGTCATTCGTACGCAATATAGGCGTGAAGCATGTGAATGCTGTGATCGTCCAAACTATTATTGGCATGGCAAAGAATCTGGATATCGAGGTTATTGCCGAGGGCGTGGAGACGGAGGAACAGTACAAATTCCTCAAGGAACATGAATGTAATTTATTCCAAGGCTATCTTTTCGGGAAACCGGTCCCCATCGAAGAGTTTGAAGCAATTATTAAAAAACCTGTGCCGCATTCGGCAACGGAATGCTAGAGTCTCGCTGTGATGAAATTTACACGAGTGATTATTGTGTTTCTAATTCTTGCGCTAGCTTCTGCGCCAGCGTTTGCCGCTATTTGCGCGGTCACTTGCGCAGCTGGTAGTGTCATGAACGCAATGCCAGATTCTTCGACATTAGTGCATCATCATAATGTTTCTGCGACAGCGATGGATCATTGCCACATGAGCCAATCCGGCAAAAGTGATAGTGGAAAGCCCTCGTCTGGGGAACACAAAGGCTGCATGATGGCGGGCTGCCATTTTTCTATTACTACTCCATTGCTCTCGTTACAGCAGTTTAAATCCGTAGATTTTGCGAGCACCACGCTGCCAGGTTACGATTCTTCTTTAGTTTTTGCTTACTTACCCCCGCCAATAAAACCTCCTGCCTGATCTGACGCTTTCTGAAGCCTAGGCTTTGTTTCGTCATTATTTGTGTTTCAGGAGAGTTTCATGAACAAGCTACTATTGCTTGGCCGCCTGTTTGCAGGCTGGTTATTCCTATTGATGTCATTGCACGTTCATGCTGAGCCCGTACTCAGCATGAATGATGCCATCGCGCTGGCTACCCAGAACCAGCCGCTATTGCAGTCTCTGGATTATGCCGCCAGCGCATCGCAACAAGCGGCAGTAGCCGAGGGCCAACTGCCAGATCCCAAGCTTAAATTCGGCCTGGCTAACTTGCCGGTGACTACCAGCGATGCGTTCCATATCGACCGCGATGACCAGACTACTGTCAATGTGGGAATTTCTCAGGATATGGTGCCACAGAAAAGGCGTGAGGCTGCGGCAAACCGACTACAGGCCGAGGCCGAGCAATTTCATACCGAGCAGGCCGCCACTGCAAGTGTTATCCAGCGTGATGTAGCACTGGCCTGGCTCGATGTCTTTGAGGCGCAACGCAAGGCCGATCTATATCAACGGCTGGTCGATGAGATGACGGCCGAACGCAAGGTGGCGCTTGCCAGAGTAAGCTCAGGCGGATCGCAGGCGCTCGATGTATTGCGGCTGGATACCCAATTGGCGATGACTAATGACAAACGGCTTACTTCATTACGTGACGAACAAAAAGCACGCGCGGTTCTTTCACGCTGGATAGGCAAAGCTGCATTGCAGCCATTACCTGAGCAGCTACCTGCCATCCCTGCCCAGGTCGCTATCGCTGCAGGCAGCAAGCAAGCTGAATCCAGTCAGTTAGAACAGCACCCCGCGCTGGAGAACGTACGCCAAGCGGAGAAGCTCGCCTTGTCTGACGTAGATAGCGCCAAGGCGCTGCAAGAACGCAACTGGAGCTGGGAGCTGGGTTATGGCAAACGCTTTGCCGATCGTAGCGACATGCTGAGTTTCCAGGTGGCAATCGATCTGCAGCTTGACCGCGCCAACCGACAGGATAGGCGCACTGCGGAAAAACTGGTGCTGGTAGAAAAAGCCCGCAAGATGACCGAAGACCGCCAGCGCGAGTTGGTCTCAGAGCTGGATGCGGCACGGGCTGATTGGCAGGCTGCCGAAGCGCGCGAGGCGGAACACCAGCAACGCCTGATTCCGATTGCCGAAGCACGCTTGAGCATTATTGAAGCCGGCTATGCTGCAGGCAAACAACCTCTGGCTGACGTTTGGGAAGCACGTCGCGGTGTACTCGAAGTGGAGCTCGATCACTGGGGGTTACAGGCTGACCGTCAGCGCGCGGCAGTCAGGATTGCCTATTTATTAAATAACAATAGTTTATTTGCCGGGAGCCAGCCATGAAGCGCATACAGCTTGTCATCATTATTATCGTGGTGGCCGTACTTAGTATTGCTGGTGTGCTGGGCTGGCAAAAGCTCATGCAAGCGCCAGCCAAGCCTGATAAATCCGTGTCAGATAAGCCAAGGGCGGAGAATGCTGTGGTACAGGATAACAGTGGCAAGACCGTTAAATACTGGTATGACCCTATGGTGCCGGCTCAGAAATTCGACCGCCCAGGCAAATCCCCATTCATGGACATGCAGTTAGAGCCGAAATATGCCGATGAAGCTACTGGTGGAGAGCAGGGCGGTGTTTCAGTGCCGTCGCAGACAGTGCAGAACTTGGGGATTCGCATTGAACCAGCAAAAATGGCCAGCTTTGGTGAATCGCTCTCGGCGGTTGGCCGTATAGAGCCAGATGAACGGCGTTTTTATGCGGTGCAGACGCGCATACCGGGTTTTGTCGAACGTCTGATGGTGCGAGCAGTGGGCGATCCGGTAGCCAAGGGCCAGAAAATAGCCGAGGTGTATGCCCCAGATTTGCTCGCTGCACAACAGGAGTATCTGGCCTTGTTCAAGCTCGATAACGTGAATGACATCGATAACCTCAAGCAGTCTGCGCGCAATCGTTTGAAATTGCTTGGCATGACCGAAGGGGAAGTGGCGGCCATTACCCGCAGCGGCACGGCCAACTTGCGTTTTGGTATCTATGCCCCGGCTTCTGGCGTACTCACCGAGCTAGGTGTGCGTGAAGGTGCGCAGTTGATGCCGGGTAGCTCGATGATGCAGATAGCTGACCTATCGAGTTTATGGTTGATGGCTGAAGTACCGGAGCGCGATGCTACCAGGCTCAAAATTGGCGGTCAGGCCCAAGTCGAATTGCAAAGCCTGCCGGGTGAAACATTCAAAGGCCGTATCAGTTATTTCTACCCGATGTTGGACGAGGCCACGCGTACGCTTAAGGTGCGTGTTGAGTTGAACAGCCAGGGCGGGCGACTGCGGCCGGGCATGTATGCCAATGTGCAGTTTGATGGACAAAGCCACGAAGGATTGGCGGTACCGACCGAGGCGGTGATTGCCACTGGCACACGCAAAGTGGTCATCGTTAAGCAGGAACATGGCTTCATGCCAGCAGAAGTCATGACTGGTCGCGAAGGTGGCGGTAATACTGAAATCCTGAGTGGTCTCAAAGCCGATGAGAATGTGGTGGTTTCGGGCCAGTTCCTGATTGATTCTGAGGCTTCGCTATCGGGAGTGCTGGCACGTTTGTCGCAGCAGGCGCCGGATGAACATGAGATGCCGGAGGCCAAGCCATGATTGCCAAACTGATCCGCTGGTCGGCCGGCAATCGGCTGCTGGTTATCCTGGCGACCTTGATGGTAACGGCCTGGGGAGTGTTTGCTATGCTGCATACACCACTGGATGCCATTCCTGACCTATCCGATACCCAGGTCATCATCCGCACCCCATGGCCGGGGCAGGCACCTCAGATTGTCGAGAACCAGCTTACCTATCCGCTTACCACCACCATGTTGTCGGTGCCCGGGGTTAAGGCTGTGCGAGGTTATTCGTTCTTCGGCGATTCCTTCGTCTACATTTTGTTCAATGATGGCACTGACCAGTACTGGGCGCGTTCACGCGTGCTGGAATACCTGAGCCAGATATCCTCGCGCCTGCCTAAGGGCGCCAATCCCAGCTTGGGCCCAGATGCCACGGGCGTGGGTTGGGTGTATGAATATGCGCTGGTGGACCGCACAGGCAAGCACGACCTGGGTGAGCTCAGGGCTTTGCAGGACTGGTTCCTCAAGTTTGAGTTGAAGACTGTGCCGGGAGTGGCCGAGGTGGCGACATTGGGCGGCCAGGTGCAGCAATACCAGGTGCAGGTTGATCCGGACAAGCTGCGTAATTATCGGTTGCCGCTATCTAAAGTGGTGGCAGCCATACAAGACGCTAACCAGGAAACCGGTGGTGCTGTGATCGAAGCCGCCGAGGCTGAGTATATGGTGCGTGCGCATGGATACCTGCAAACGCTCAATGATTTCCGTAATATCCCCATCAGCGTCAGCGATAGCGGAACGCCTATTCTGTTATCTGATGTGGCACGTATCCAGGTGGGGCCGGAGTTGCGTCGTGGCGTGACCGAGTTGAGCGGGGAGGGCGAGGTTACTGGCGGTGTCATCGTCATGCGTGCAGGGCAGAATGCGCTGGAAGCTATAGATGCAGTAAAAGCCAAACTGACCACGTTGAAGAAGAGCCTGCCGCCGGGTGTGGAAGTGGTGACTACTTATGACCGCTCGCAGCTTATAAAACGCGCGGTGGATAACCTCAAGCACAAACTTATTGAGGAATTTATCGTAGTTGCGTTGGTATGCGCGTTGTTCCTGATGCATCTGCGTTCTGCGCTGGTGGCCATAGTCGCGCTGCCGCTGGGCATGCTGGTGAGCTTTATCGTCATGTATTACCAGGGTATCAATGCCAACATCATGTCGCTGGGAGGAATCGCCATTGCTATAGGTGCGATGGTGGATGCGGCGATTGTGATGATAGAAAACTCACACCGCAAGTTGGAGCATGAGCGTACAGAACATGGTAAGCCGGATAATGCCAAGCGTATTGCAGTGATTATCGAAGCCGCAAGTGAAGTCGGCCCGGCGCTATTTTTCTCTCTGCTTATTATTACCCTGTCATTCATTCCAGTGTTCACGCTGGAAGCACAGGAGGGCAAACTATTTGCGCCGCTGGCATTCACCAAGACCTATGCAATGGCGGCAGCGGCGGGTTTGTCCGTGACACTGATTCCGGTGCTAATGACCTTATTCATCTGTGGGCATGTCCGCTCTGAAAACGAGAATGTACTTAATCGCTGGCTGATTGCGATTTACAGACCGTTGCTGAATGCAGTCTTGCATTTCCCCAAAACTACACTGCTGGCCGCCTTATTGGCGGTGCTGCTCACGTTGTGGCCACTGGGCAGGTTGGGCAGCGAATTCATGCCACCATTGGACGAGGGCGATCTGCTGTATATGCCGACTGCCTTGCCAGGTCTGTCAGTCTCAAAGGCTTCAGAAATCCTCCAACTCAGCGACCGTCTCATCAAGACCGTGCCCGAAGTCGCTACCGTATTTGGTAAGAGTGGGCGAGCCGAAACCGCCACCGATCCGGCTCCGCTGGAAATGCTGGAAACTACCATCCAATTCAAGCCGCGTTCGGAATGGCGGCCCGGCATGACGCCGGAAAAACTGGTGGAGGAGTTAGATGCGCGCTTGAAAATCCCCGGTATGGCCAATGTGTGGGTGCAGCCGATACGCAACCGCATCGATATGCTGTCAACCGGCATCAAGAGCCCGGTAGGCATCAAGATTGGCGGACCTGATCTGGCAACACTGGAAAAGCTTGGCCAGGAAGTCGAACGCATCATGAAAAAAGTACCTGGCGCGGGCTCGGTAATCGCCGAGCGTGTCACAGGAGGGCGCTATATCGACATCAAAATAGATAGGCTCAAGGCCGCGCGTTATGGATTGAATATCGCTGACGTGCAGTCATTTATTTCCACCGCAATCGGCGGCGAGAACATTGGCGAGAAGATCGAAGGGCTGGCGCGCTTTCCTATCAATCTGCGTTTTCCGCGCGAACTGCGGGATTCGGTGGCCAAGCTGAAAGAGCTTCCCATCATCACTGACAAGGGAGCGACGGTGCCGCTAGGAACAGTGGCTGATGTGGCAATCAGCGATGGGCCACCGATGATCAAAAGCGAGAATGCGCGGCCTAATGTATGGGTGTATGTGGATATTCACGACCGCGATCTCGGTGGTTTTGTACATGACGCCAAAGCCATGCTGGATAAGGAGCTGCAACTGCCCGCTGGGTATTCGCTGAACTGGTCTGGGCAATTCGAGTATTTTGAGCGTGCCTCCAAACGTTTGAGCTATGTGGTACCAATGACGCTGGGGATCATTTTCATATTGTTGTTTCTGGCTTTCAAACGCATCACGCCAGCGTTGCTTATCCTTGGTAGCCTGCCATTCGCCTTAGTGGGTGCGGTGTGGTTCCTTTATCTGTTGGGGTATCACTTTTCGATTGCCAGTGGTGTCGGCATGATAGCGCTGGCTGGGCTGGCGGCAGAATTCGGCATTATTATGCTGGTGTATCTGGATGACGCAATTGCGCGTTACCGAATGGCTGGCAAGCTTAATACGGAGGAAGACTGGCGCGCTGCATTGATTGAAGGCGCTGTGCTCAGGGTCAGGCCAAAAGCGATGACAGTCGCCGTTATCCTGGCCGGCCTGATTCCGATTCTGGTTGGCTCCGGCACTGGCTCCGAAGCCATGAGCCGTATTGCCGCACCTATGATTGGGGGTATGTTGACTGCGCCGTTACTGTCGTTGTTTGTACTACCAGCTGCTTATTTGTTATTACGAAGAAGATAGCCCTGCAAAAGATCTTTTATCGAATGAACCTCTGGCTGGCTCTTCAGCTAAGGTGGATAATGGACTAAATAAAGTTTTTTGAAATCAGTGAGATGATTCAATTCTTATCGTAAGGAAAACGTAAGCAAAAGATAGATACTGTAGGAAATTAGAAAATATTTTAAATATAACTTTACATTGGTTAAGGGGTGCATATGTCAGCGGCTACTTTTGTGTCAACGGTTGGTTTTGATGGCTCTACAAGTATCGATTTGGCAGCGATTTTGCACGATGTAAATAATCCACTGCATGGTGTTGAGACCACCCTGCAGGGTATTGCAACTTCCTGGAAGCTGGGCCAAACCCCGGATGGCTGGTTTAAGACGGATATTGTTGAGCTCTCTACCAAAGTGCATGAAACCTATCCTGGGCATGGCTTCGTGGATGCAACGGGGGCTGGTTTTGGTGGTAATAGCAATCCTGTCACGATTAATAAAATCCAGTACACGGATACTTCTGGTTCAGAAGTTAGCTTCACCCTTAATGGAACCTTGCATGATGTAAATGATAGTAACAAGCCGCCGTTTTTTGGGACAGTGAGTTCTTTACAAGTTACTCAGGGTACGATGACTTGGCTGATAGAAGGCAAGTTAAATTATACCGAGGGCAGTTTTAGTGCCAATCACTCAGACCCCACTGCAAATGCGCCGTTGGATCTCACCTCTGGAGTTACTCATATCCATCTGACCGACAGCAGCACTGGTCAGAGTCTGGACCTCAAAGGCAATATCTTTAGTGATGGGAATGGCACTCTGTTTGGAGCCATCAATACCCTAGTTTATACCGATTCTTCCGGCACTCTCACAGCCAGTCATTTGACACTAGATGTTAATCAGATTTATACGAATCTGCAGACATTCACTAGCCTGGATGACTTGCAAGCACAGGTTTTAGTGGGCGATGACAATATTACTGGATTAGCTACCAACGATGTATTGAATGGAGGCGCTGGTAACGATGTATTAAATGGCGGTGCAGGTAATGACTTTTTAGTCGGAGGCTCTGGCGACGACACCCTGATTGGCCTTGCAGGCAATGACACGCTGGATGGCGGGGCTGGCAATGACAGCTTGGATGGAGGATTAGGTAACGACACCTACATCATTGACAGTGGTAGTGACATTATCAAGCTAGATGCGGGAGGGATAGATACAGTCCAGACTGACCTTGCAAGCTACACGCTTGGCGCCAACCTGGAAAACCTCACCTATACAGGCACTGGTGACTTCACTGGCACAGGTAATGCACTCAACAACGTCATCACTGGCGGGGCAGGCAACGACACCCTGGATGGTGCTGGGGGTAGTGACATCTACATCATCGCTGCCGCAGGCGATCATACACAGGCTGAGATACA
>DATBRG010000009.1:0-9266 GCA_036560445.1 Methylophilaceae bacterium | reverse complement strand
GCCAGCAACCAGTCTCCATCGCAGTTAATATGTCTGCACATCAACTGCATCATAGCGACATTGTCAGCACCCTATCCGCCATATTGGCCGAAACGCGCTTCCCCGCCGAGTATCTGGAACTGGAACTCACCGAAAGTATATTGATGCAGCGTGAAGATGAAGTGGTAGAAACCCTCAATAGAGTACGCGCCAAAGGCATTCGTTTAGCTATCGATGACTTCGGTACCGGTTACTCTTCGCTATCCTACCTAAAGAGCTTCCCGCTGGATGTACTCAAGATTGATAGGAGCTTTGTCACAGATATTGAAGATGACCTGGACGATCGGGCAATTACCGCCACCATTATCGGTATCGCACACACGCTGGGGCTGCAAGTAGTGGCTGAGGGGGTAGAGACGGAACAGCAACTTGAGTTCTTACGCAATCACAAATGCGATATGTATCAGGGCTATCTGACTAGCCCTGCATTATCTGCAGAGGAATTTGAGCAATTCTTGAAGGCTTATAAGCCAGGGTAGCGAGGGAGTCCATGGCGGAGAGGGAGGGATTCGAACCCTCGATACGCTTGCACGTATGCCTGATTTCGAGTCAGGTACATTCAACCACTCTGCCACCTCTCCGCTGCACTGGCGGTCTGGTGTTTATCAGGCGCCGTACAAGGGTCGTCATTCTAACATCGTAAGCTTTGTAACCGAAATTTTTGCCTCGTTTTTTGTGACTGGACAAAGTACCTAAACTTGGGGAAACTTTGACTGATGCGTACTCTCATTATTTTATTCGCTATAGTCGCATTGTCGGGTTGCCAGAAACCTGCCAAGCCTCTGCCAGAGCCTAGGAAAAACAAAGAGTTAGTTGTAGTCACCCACAATGGCCCCAACACCTATTACGTCAATGGCGAGAATGAATTTGCCGGTCTCGAATACGACCTGGTCAAACTTTTCATCAAAGAACTGGGGCCTGATTACAGCGTAAAGTTTCTGGTGGTAGACAATATCACTCAGGTAATCCCTGCCCTACTCAAAGGCAAGGCACACTTGGCAGCGGCTGACCTCAGCATTACTCACTTGCGCCAACATCTGGTGCAATTCTCGGCACCTTATCAGGCTGCCCAGCAAGAAGTGGTATACAACAACGAGCAGGAAAAAACTGGACCAAAGACCATTCAGGATTTGATAGGCAAAAGACTAGCTGTGCCCGCTGGCACGAGCTACGCAGAGAGATTAGCCGAAATCTCCAAATCAGAGCCCGCTTTACAGTGGCAAGAGCTGCCAAATGCCAGTTCGGACGAACTCATGGAGCGAGTGGCTGAAGGCACTCTTGATTACACGATTGCCGATAATAATCTGGTCGCCATATTACAGAAATACTACCCGAATCTGGGTGCCGACATGGCTTTGGGCGAACCTGAGAAAATTGCCTGGGCTTTCCCTAAAACTGGCGATCAATGGTTATACCAGAAAGCCAACCTATTCTTTGCCCACATTATTAAAGATGGCACCCTGCGTAACCTGCTGGAACGTTACTATGGGCATACAAACCGCCTGAATGCATTGGATATAACCGGCTTTTTACAACGCTCACACACTATGCTGCCAAAGTATGTGAACCTGTTCAAGCAAGCTCAGGAATATACCGGGCTGGATTGGCGCCTGCTAGCAGCTATCAGCTATCAGGAATCGCATTGGGATACTTTCAACACCTCCCCTACCAATGTGCGGGGACTCATGATGCTGACAGAAGATACTGCCGACAGATTAGGCGTAACCGATAGACTAGACCCCAAGCAAAGCATTATTGCCGGCGCGCGCTATGTACTGACCATGAAAGACCAGATTCCAACTCGCATCCAGGAGCCAGACCGCACCTGGATGGCATTAGCGGCCTATAACATAGGGTATGCCCATGTCGAAGATGCCCGCGTGCTGGCGCAGCGCCTGAAACTCAACCCAGATAGCTGGGCTGATGTAAAGAAAACCCTGCCATTACTGAACAAGGCTGAATACTATTCCACGGTAAAGAATGGCTACGCGAGTGGTGGTGCGCCTGTCATATTTGTTGAATCGGTGCGTACCTATCAGAACATCCTTGAGCGCTACGAACAGAAACATACCCCTGTTCTTCCAAGCTTCAACATCGCCTGGCTAGGCCCACGCACCAACCCTATTCCATAAGCAGAGCCTGATTAACCAGGTTTGATGCATTCCAGGTTATTCATGTATGGCCGTAACACCGCTGGAATTTTTACGCTGCCATCGGCCTGCTGATAGTTCTCCAGAACGGCCACCAATGTACGCCCGACTGCCAGCCCGGAACCATTGAGGGTATGCACTAGCTCCGTCTTGCCTTGTTCATTACGGAAACGAGCCTGCAAGCGACGCGCCTGAAAGGCTTCACAGTTGGAAACAGAGGATATTTCCCTATAGGTATTTTGCGCTGGCAACCAGACCTCCAGGTCATAAGTCTTGGCCGCACTAAAGCCCATATCGCCAGTACATAAAGAAACTACCCTATAAGGCAGCTCTAGCGCTTTGAGAATATTCTCCGCATGGCCAACCATTTCTTCCAGCGCGTCATAGCTCTTCTCCGGGTGCACAATCTGCACCATCTCCACCTTGTCAAACTGGTGCTGGCGGATCATACCCTTGGTGTCTTTGCCGTAGGAGCCAGCCTCGGAACGGAAACATGGGGTATGTGCAGTCAACTTGATAGGCAATGCCTCCAAAGGGACGATCTCATCACGTACGGTGTTGGTCAGGGTAACTTCAGAAGTAGGGATCAGGTAAAGCTTGCTGTCATTGTGTAGTAGCGAGAACAAATCCTGCTCGAATTTAGGTAACTGTCCGGTACCTGTCAAGGTTTCAGCATTTACTATATACGGCGTATAGCACTCGGTATAGCCATGCTGTTCAGTTTGGGTATCGAGCATAAACTGCGCTAGTGCGCGATGCAGTTTGGCAACTGGGCCGCGCATGAAGGTAAAACGCGCCCCAGCAAGCTTGGCGCCGGTATCAAAATCCAGGCCTAAAGGCGATCCAATATCGGTGTGGTCTTTGACCTCGAAATCAAATGTGCGTGGTGTACCAACTTTACGCACTTCGACGTTATCCGCTTCAGATTTGCCTAAGGGCACACTTGGGTGGGGTAAGTTTGGTATCAGCGCAAACCTTGCATTCCTTTTTTCCTGTGCTTCCGCATAAACTTGCTCTCTTTCCGCTACTTCTTTACTGAGGGTTGCAGCCTCCTTTAAGAAATCGTCTGCATCAAGTCCTTTTGATTTTGCTTGGCCAATTAACTTGGCTAATTCATTTCTCCTTGCTTGAAGCTGCTGAAGTCGTGCCTGCTCGGCTTTTCTTTCCATCTCATCAAGCTTAATAAAGTCTTTTTCTAATGTGTACCCACGAGTAGCAAGTCTTTCAGCCACGAGATCTATATTGTTACGAATTAATTGAATATCTAACATTTGATTCCCTGTAATTATTTCTTTTTGGCTTTTTTATCGAGTTCTTTGAGGTGTGCCAACTTTTCGCTAATTTTACCCTCTAGCCCACGTGGCGTGGGGCTATAAAATGCTACTGGCCCAATATCTTCCGGCAGATAGCTCTCTCCCGCCGCATAAGCATCAGGTTCGTTGTGTGCATAGCGGTATTCCTTGCCATAATCCAACGCCTTCATAAGCTTGGTCGGTGCGTTGCGTAGATGCAAAGGTACAGGCCGCGACTTATCGTTACCTACAAATGCCTTGGCCTCGTTATAAGCCATGTAAGCCGCGTTACTCTTGGCTGCCACAGCCAAGTAAATGACAGCATTGGATAGCGCAAGCTCGCCTTCAGGCGAGCCTAATCTCTCATAAATCTCACAAGCCTCTAACGCCATGCTCTGTGCACGCGGATCTGCCAGGCCGATGTCTTCAATCGCCATACGGATGATACGACGACCGAGATAGAGCGGATCGGCGCCGCCATCCAGCATACGCAAAAACCAATACAACGCGGCATCTGGATTGGAACCACGCACAGACTTATGCAACGCGGAAATCTGGTCGTAAAACGCTTCGCCGCCTTTATCAAAACGACGCAGTTTGCTTGCCATGGTAGATTGCAAAAAGACTTCGTCGATATTACTGATGCCGGCAGATTGGGCAGCATTGAACAAGCCTTCGAGGAAATTCAGCAAGCGTCTGGCATCACCATCTGCATAGGCTAGCACTTGCTCCCTCACTTCCGCTGACAGACTCAAACCCACACCCGCAACTTGGAGAGCACGTTCCAGTAGCTGATTTAACTCCGGCTCAGATAGCGCGCTCAAGACAAATACCTGTGCCCGGCTCAGCAGCGCACTATTGACTTCGAATGATGGGTTCTCAGTAGTGGCGCCAATAAAGGTCAGCAGGCCACTCTCAACGAAGGGCAGAAAGGCATCCTGTTGTGATTTATTAAAACGGTGTACTTCGTCAACAAACATAATGGTACGGCGACCAGATTGCTGCAAAGTGTGCTCAGCGAGCTGCACCGCATCGCGTATATCCTTAACACCAGCCAGTACAGCGGAGAGTGGAATGAACTCGGCATCTGAAGCATTAGCAATGAGGCGTGCTAGCGTGGTTTTACCCACCCCTGGCGGCCCCCACAAAATCATCGAAGGTAGCTTACCGGATGTAAAAGCTAGCCTTAGCGGCTTGCCCTCGCCCAGCAGATGAGATTGCCCGACCACTTCATCCAGCGTTTTGGGACGTAGTTGTTCAGCCAGAGGGGCTTGCGGCACGGCGGATTCAAACAGGCTCAAAATGGTGCTCCCGTTCGATAGAGTCTTCGTCTGATATATCTATTGCAGTCGGCTGCTGCCTCGCTAAGTAACGCCGCCATATTGATTGATAGGCACGTTCAATTGCGCGCACCGTTCTCGCTGTATCGAATAACGGAGCACTGTAGCGCGCTTGTTGCACCTTAGTTTGCAAGGCTTTCAACTCGGCTGGGTGGGTTGCATAGAAAATGGCCATTTCCTCATATTGCTTTACATCTTGTGTAATCAGCTCCGGAACTTCAAGTGCATTAAGTAGAGACGAAGCCAGCCGCGATGACGCTGCGTCGCCCACGCATGTCAGCACTGGCAAACCTTGCCACAGCGCATCAGCAGCCGTGGTATGCGCATTGTGCCAGAGAGTATCAAGAAATAGGTCTGCCAATTGATAACGTGGCCAATGCTGCGCTTGCGGCATTATAGGTGCAAAAATCAGGCGCCCTGCCTCTACCCCCATAGCTTCGGCTGCACTTTTAAGATTTAGGGCGATATCCGGGTCACCGGCCACCAGCCAGAGCACACTGTTTGGAACAGCACTTAAAATACGCATCCAGATAGAAAAAATCACTGGCTCGATTTTGTAGTTGGCATTAAAACTGCAGAATACGAAACTGCCCTCCGGCAAGCCATGGGCGTGACGTTGGGGCTCAATTAAAGTGTTCGAGATTCGTGAGTCATACGGGCAATGCGCATGGGGCATTCTAATGAGCTTTTCTTGCCAGTGGACGTCAGCCGCCGGTGGACAAATACTGTGATCGACAATGGCATAATCAATGAAATCCGCACCCATGGTTCCTGGGTAGCCTAGGTAAGCCAGCTGAACCGGAGCTGGCCGCATAGCCAGCACCTCAGTCTTTGAGTGTGTAGTATAGCCAGCCAAATCTATGAGGATATCTATATTGTCATCAAAGATTAGTCTGGCGATTGCAGCACTATCCATCTCGTGGCATTCGCGAAAGACATCACATGTTTGTCGTATCTCAATCGCCACATCGTCTTCTGGTTCTGCCTGAAACAACGAATAACAGAATATCTCGAATTGTTGCCTATCGTGCAATGCGTAAACTTGCCGTGTCAGGTAACCAACGGGATGTTTTTTAAAATCAGGGGAGAGATACGCAATACGCAGCCGCTTCCGAGTTGTAGTCGGATACTTGAATGGCACAACACCAGCAAGCCAAACCGTATTAAGGACTTGCTCGGAGACCTGTCGTGCAATCTTGAGTCTGGCGGCAGGTGTAATTTCAAGGGAGAATATCTGGAAACCGAATTCACGTTGGCCAAGCACTGGCAGATTGATATCAGACTCGGCTATCCATTGATTAAGGTAATCCACATAACGCCCACGATGCGCCCAGAAGCAGCGTTTTTGCTCTTGATATCTGGCATCCAGATATATCAGGCGGGGCTCCAGATTAAGCTCCGCCGGCAGATCCTGCTCACTGAATCGATCAAGAAACGAGGCAACGATATCTGGTTTAAGTATTTGAGCTTGAGCCAACTCCAATCGTGCCTGGTCAAAATCCTCCAGCACCGAAAGGCATAGGCCTTTCTCAAACTTTAGCGCCGCATGATTCGGATTCAAGGACAGGCCTTGCTGGCAAATTCCAAGAGCCTCCTGATAGCGAAAAAGATTAACCAAGGCGCTGGCACAATTAAAATAAACATCAGGAATGTCTGGTAATAACTCGATAGCACGATAGTTCTGCGCCAACCCTTCTTCACGCCGATTCAGGGCAGTAAGCACCGCTGCCTTATTGATGATAGCAGCAGGTTGGGTTGGGTCGATGGCTAACGTCCGCTCATACTGTAGCAGTGCATCTTCCAGCTTTCCCAAACGCTCCAAAGCAATTGCCAGATTGGCAATAAGTAGAGGTTGGTCTGGAGCGATGTCGAGCGCGGCCTGAGCGACATCCAGCGATTCCTGATATCGTTGCATCTGTGAAAGCACGCTAGCTTTGGCGCTTAATACCAGTGGTGTAACATGCAAGGATTGGGACTTGCTGAATCCTTCCAACGCGGCCTCAAGGTTGCCGAGCAGGTGCAGTGCACTTGCAAGCCAGAACCAAAGTGCTGCCGATTCTGGTTGAGCCTTTAGCTCAAACTGGCAGAAACGAATCGCTTCGGTAAGCTTACCCTCTTGCACGTAGCGGCGAGCCTGTGCAGAAACTGGCGTATTCGAGTAGTCGCTAATCATTGATTCTTTAAAATTAGTTGAGAAGGGGTCTTGTTAATTGATGGATAGCATCGATATTATCGCGCCTTTTCATGTGCTTAGGGGTGATAACTGGCACGCCATTGATTTGTATCTGAACCTACTAAATAAGGTAGATAGTAAATCCGCGCCTAGATTATGGAGTATGAGGCAGGCACACCCAGAGTATGCCAACGGTTACCCTATTCATGCCATCCGGCCATTCAACGGCGAGATTCCTACAGCAAACCGTCTTGTAATACTTGGCCCCAGCGTTGATATCGGGAACTGGTATGAGCACAATAAGGCGGAACAAGTTGTACTGATATATAACGAATTAGAATCCAGGCTTCTCTTTCAAGCTCTGAACCGACTCTATAGAGCCAGCCAAGTAATCACAATCCATTACGCAACTCAAGCACTGAAAGATGCTACCGGCCTGCCCGGCGAAGTTGTTATGCCTGCATTTAATGCAGATCGCTTTATGAGTCATCTGACATCAAGCAGAGCAAGTAAAAGCTTCGGATTCAAAATAGGTCGAACAAGCAGGGATATCTTACTCAAACATCATTTTCGTGACCCCGCTTTATACAAGCGGCTAGTTGTCGAGGGATTTACCATTGAAATAGCGGGGGGCACATGCTTGTCGTCTCAGCTAGTTAATACCGACAATATCAACTTGTTACCTGTATTACCTCAAAAGCATTTACCTGATTTCCTAAGTAATCTTGATTGCTTTTTTTACCGAACCTCCCCATCAAACCGTGGCGAAGTTGATCGTGTGATATTGGAGGCCATGGCATATGGCCTGCCAGTTGTCGTAGAAAATCGCGAAGCCTATATAGAATTAATTGATAGCGGGAATAATGGCTTCCTCTTTACCAGCGAAGAGGAAGCCATTGATCAATTACGTAGTTTGCGCGATATTGCCGCGCTAAGAACTAAACTTAGCTCGAAAGCGTAAGCCTCTGTGCAGAGAAACTAGAATTCTATAGAGAACCACTGAATGGGCTGCTAGTGAACCCACCATTGCGTTTAAACGCGGCAACGCCCGTGATATCTCCGTTACTGCTTGAGGATGGCTGAATCAGGTAGCTAAGGCCAGCCTGAGCAGCTTTTGCTCCGGCAAAGAAGCCAACAGCGCCAAAATTACAACCTACCGCACAATCACCACCACTGGCGCTAGCTGAGCCTATGGTGCTGCTGGCAGAGCCTGACAAGCTGAACACAGAGCCAGTGATACCCCCATAGCCAGAAGCATTATAATTAGCGCCAGCCAATGTGAAATTCAGAGTCGCATCCACCATTGGGCTTGCAGTAAAAGCAACTTGCAGCGTGCCACTGTTAAGAGTCCCTACATGGCCTGCACCGTCAGTTGGGCTGGTACCTCCGGATAGATTATAAGTGGCATAGCTGCCACCATTAGCAAATGCAATGGTCAATGCATTAATATCGGCAGCTGATGTTGGCGTACCGTATAAAAGATGAGTATTATGATTTATAACAGTATCGGTCACAGTACCAGACTCTGTACTCTGGCTAACTTGGAAGGTACCACCAGTAAATCTGGCCCAGGAAAGGGCTCCATCAGTAGTCTCTTCATTTACTGTGCCGGTAAAATTGCTGATTGAAGAAGTATCGTCACCAAATGATACAATCTTGCCATTAGAGTCAACAACTACAGTGCCTTGATTAAATCCAACACTTTGACCAGTCAATGCGTCACTATCATCTGGATAATTAGCCAATGCTATATTCTGATTGTGTAGGGTAACATTTGGTAATTCGGTAGCACTGGCTCCAGGAGTAACTGTACATCCTCCAGCAACGACGCAAGGGTCGCCATCACTATTGGTCTGTTCAGCCACGGTAAAAGTATGGTTATCATCTTGCTGTTGCTGGTTTTGTTGATTACCCTGGGATGGTGTACCGCCTTTGGGGCCAGCTGCCGTGACTGCAGGCTGCTCGTTAGTGTATCCAGGCTTGCTGTTCTGGTCTTTCACTTCACCAGACTGCCCTTTAAACAATGTCAGGTCGCCACCAGAATTTGACATGTAGACGGCGCCGTTACCAACCTTGACCAGTAGCTTACCATCGTATGAGGCAAGGAATTCAGTACCACGAATACCAATAGTAGCAACAGGCGTATTAATACGGTAATTAGTCTTATTGACGTGCCCAACAGCACCGGTGATGGCACGCAAACCACCTTTTACCAGACTGAAAAAGCTTTTTTCCTGCCCATCAGTCTTGCCTTCATAAGCATATTCATCAA
>DATBRG010000008.1:0-48175 GCA_036560445.1 Methylophilaceae bacterium | reverse complement strand
AATTACAGGCTAAACACGTTCAGTGCACCGCCGCCAGGAGCAGCGTTCCACTTGGTCAGTTCCTTGTAACCACCAGCAGCACCAAGAGCATCGGTGTCGTTGGTCAGACCCAGGTTCATCGCTACGCCAGCCCAACCGCCGATACCGGACAGTACGCCAACGTATTGCTTACCTGCATGGCCATAGGTGAAGGCGTTACCGATCACACCGGAACCCACTTGGAACTTCCACAGTTCCTTACCGCTGTTAGCGTCAACTGCCTTGAACCAACGGTCCAGGGTGCCGTAGAACACCAGGTTAGATGCAGTGGTCAACACACCACCCCAAGCAGAGAATTTCTCCTTGTTGTACCAAACGCTCTTACCGGCGATTGGATCCCAAGCAGAGAAACCACCCATCACGCCATCTGGACCAGCAAACATGGTCAAGGTAGCACCAACCCATGGTTGACCAGCAACGTACTTGCTTTCTACTGGCTCATAGGTCATGCAAACGTGGTTGAGAGGAATGTACTCGAGGCCAGTCTTAGGTGAGTAAGCAGCTGGTTGTTGATCCTTGGTACCCAATGCAGCTGGGCAGATACCCTTGGCATTGTAGTCTTGGTGGGTGGAATACTTGCTATCCTTAGCAGGAACACCAGTCTTCAAGTCAACGCTGGTCGCCCAGTTAACGAATGGGTTCACCTTGTTGGCCACCACCAGGGAACCGTCAACTGCATTCCAGGTGTAGACGAAGCCGTTACGGTCCATGTGGGTAGCGTATTTCTTGCCGCCCTTTTCGAACAGGATGACTTCGTTGATGCCGTCATAGTCCCACTCGTCATGTGGTGTCATTTGCATGCCCCACTTAGCCACACCGGTATCCAGGTCACGTGCGAACACGGTCATGGACCACTTGTTGTCGCCAGGACGGACGTCCGGGTTCCAGACAGATGGGTTGCCGGTACCGTAGTACACGAGGTTCAGCTTAGGATCATATGGCCACCAGCCCCATACGGAACCACCACCATGTTGCCAGCCGTCTTTCACAGCTTGTGGCTTGAGCCAGGTCTTCACACCGAGGTCGGTTTCCGGGAACTTCATTTGGTCCTTGGTCAGGGCCTTGAAGGAACCACCTTGCTTGTTACCACCGTTCACGTCTGAGTAAACAGACAGAGCGTTGTAAGCAGGGTTAGCCGAGTTGAAGTCAGCGCCGATCAGCACTTCGCTGTCAGGACCAGTGCTGTAGGCCTTCCATGCCAGTGAACCGTCTTTGATGTTGTAGGCAGCAATGAAGCAGCGAACACCGAATTCAGCACCGGAACAGCCGGTCAGTACCTTGTCCTTGATGACTTGGGCAGCGTTGGTATTGGTAGCGCCAACCTTAGGATCATTGACTTTTACTTCCCAAGCTTTAGCACCGGTCTTCGCATCCAAAGCGACCAGCATGCCGTCGTTTTGTTGCAGATATACCTTGCCATCGCCATAACCAAGACCACGGCTGACGTTGTCGCAGCAAAGCACTGCTTGAACGGATGGGTCTTGTTTAGGGAAATAGGACCAGACGATCTTTTGATTGTCGTTCAGGTCAAGGGCGTAAACGTTGTTTGGGAATGCGGTATGCACATACATCATGTTACCGATTACCAGTGGGGAACCTTCGTGGCCACGGTTAACACCGGTAGCGAAAGTCCAGGAGGCTTTCAGGTTCTTGACGTTACCCTTGGTGATTTGGTCCAGGGCGCTGTAGCCTTGATTATTGTACTGACCGCGTGGGTGTGCCCAGTTGTTTTTGTCAGCCATTGCAGCTTCTTGGTCAGCAGCAGCTGATGCAATCATTGGCATAACCAATGATGCGCCAACCACTAAACCGAGAGCCAGTTTGATTTTGCTCATCTCCATTTTAAATCTCCATAGTTATTACTACTAAGGGTTTAACTAAAGCAGAGAACAGAAAAGCCACATCCCCACTTTTAAATTCTGGATTATGTGACAAATTTTGAACTCTACTTTCCGCAACACTTGTGTGCGCGCAAGCCATGTTAGAACAGTCCTATACGATTTGCAATAGTCTATTTACAATTTGCTTACAATTTAACAATGCCTGTTCTGTTTTAAACTTATTACGGTGTTATCATAATTAAAAATTTCTATAATAATCAATATAAAAGAACCTAAAAAGCGAATGACAGACCCTATTTACAATTTGTATCCAGAAATTGAGCCTTACCAGAGCGGATGGCTTAACACTTCCGAAACTCACCAAATTTATTATGAGCAAAGCGGGAACCCAACTGGGCAGGCAGTGGTTTTCTTGCATGGAGGGCCGGGTAGCGGCTGCAATCCTAATCAGAGGCGTTTCTTCGATCCGGCCCATTACCGCATCATATTATTTGACCAGCGCGGCTGCGGGCGTAGTAAACCACTGGGCTGTATCGAGGAGAACTCTACTCAGGAACTGGTCTCTGATATAGAAGCATTACGCATTCATCTTAATATAGAGAAGTGGCTAATATTTGGAGGGTCGTGGGGTAGTACTTTAGCTATCGCCTATGCTCTTGCGCATACAAGCAAGGTAACGGGCTTGATCTTGCGTGGCATCTTCCTCAGCAGGCCGACGGAATTGAACTGGTTTCTGCATGAAGTTCAATACTTTTATCCCGAGGCATGGGAAAGGCTAGTCGAATTCATCGAGCCATCAGAACGAGTAGATATATTAAAAGCCTATTCGAAACGAATTTTCTCTGAAGACAAAGCTATCAACATCTCTGCAGCAATCCATTGGAATGCTTATGAGAGCGGCATTATGACGCTACGCCCAAGCACTGGGAAAAACAGCAACCCAGTCTCGGATGAAATTCAACTGGCGCGGGCGCGGGTGCAATTACACTATATATTGAATGCGTGTTTTGTGAGTGGTCGCGATCTCTTGAAAGAGGTAGCAGTGCTGGGCCAGATTCCGACCACCATTATTCAGGGTCGCTATGACATGGTGTGCCCGCCCATTACTGCATGGGAATTAAAACGGGCTATGCCGCACGCCAGCATACAGATGATTGATGATGCCGGACACTCAGCAATGGAGCCTGGAACAACCTCAGCGTTGGTAGAAGCCACAGAAAAATTCAAGCGATTCGCCTGATAAGCCATACTTAACTTAGGTATAGTGCATATTGCACATAGCAAGATAACCACCAGAATGGCGATCAAATTTCATCAAATAAAAGATTTTGGTAAACACCCAGCCATTGCCCGCCCACGCGAGGCCTATGCTAAACATCGATACAGCACGCCGCTATTTGTACTGCATGAAACCTTAAGCGCTTTTCAGCTACACAACGGCTTCAGCATCTCCGCATCACTATCGTTCTATGCCATGTTTGCGCTGATACCGATGGCATTACTGATATTTTTCATGTTGAGCCATCTGGTCATTTCCTCCAACTACGCTATCGTCAAACTGGCCATCCTCACAAGCAACCTAGTACCGAAATTCAGCCACCGCATCATGATTGAGGTATATAACGTATCGAAACATCAGGCCGTATGGGGTGCATTTGGTATATTCGCACTATTCTGGATAGTAACTCCCCTCGCCAGCGCTCTGCGTTCGGCCTTTTACACCATGGCGACGATGGTCGAAGCCCCTTCTTTTGTAAGGCGTAAGATCAAGGATGTACTGGCCGTACTAGGTATATTGCTGATGTTTTTCCTTTTCACCTTTTGCGGATTGATGCTGGAAAAGATTATTGATTTCATCGAGCCCGCAGGCTACTTCTTAAAGGTCATCAATTCGGTCAGCTCTATATTATTTAGCACCTTATTAATCGCTGCTTTTTACCGCATCTTCTTTCCGGGCAGAGTCTCTTTACGTCATATCCTTATTGGCTCGCTGGTTACTGCCATCATGTGGATTGCCATGCGCCCGGCTTTTGGCCTGTTTCTTACGCTCAATCAGTCCTATGGGACTGTATTTGGTGGTATGAAGAATATGTTTATCTCCATAGGTTGGCTTTACTACACGTTTGCCGTTTTCTTACTGGGGACTGAGCTAATCTCGACCTTACGCAAGAAAGATGTACTGTTATTGCGCGGGCTATTTGGCGACATGCCCAGAAATAAGGAGCATTACCTGCGTGAATTGATGAGTCGCTTTGGCAAAGTATTCAAACGCGATGAATATGTATTTCATCAAGGTGAAGTGGGTTATGACCTGTATTACATAGTTTCCGGCAAGGTCAAACTACTGTACAACGGCAAGGAGATGAGGGCTCTCGAAGCAGGTGATTATTTTGGTGAAATGGCAATGCTGACTGAGACGCCGAGAATTGCTGATGCAAAAATTGATTCCGCACAAGCAGAGCTTGTTGTTATCAGTGCGGAGAATATTGAAACCCTGCTAATGGGGGAGCCCAAGGTTGCGATGAATTTTCTGAGGCAAATGGCATTGAGGCTGCAAAACAGCCATCAAACACCGGGCATTGACATCAATCGGTAGGTTTAGCGAGTCAGCGCTACAATTAGACGCAATCGTAGAAAGCTGAAAAATCACGTTTCCCCTGTTTCGCATGTTCAGCAACGTCCTGAACCAGAGAGACTTGCGGTTCCTGCTCTTGCTGAGTGCCGGATTTGCCAATGATTTCCTGAACAGGAATAAGCTGTAATAGTATGGCTATATCTGCTTGCATGTTACTTTCCTTTTGGGATTTATAATTAAAGTAGCTGAAATTTTGTTTCAGCCACCCGCTGGAGGAAGCTTTATTCAAAAGATTCACTTCCTCAAGATTAATTATCGACAAGTCATATGACTTGTTGATGACATGTCGACTTTTTGTTCATAATCAACGTGTCAACATGGATATTGGTTTACTTTTTGTATCTTGCCTTAATCAATTAAAGATTTTTCATGAAAAAACAATTTCAACAAGTCAGACAACCAAGCCAGGCTGAGCTACAACCGTTACTTAACCTATTGAACTCAGGTCAACTAGCACAAGCTGAGGCCAGCGCTAAAAACCTCATCAGTACGTTTCCCAATACATTAATGCTACACAACATATTGGGTATCGCTCAGGAAAGACAGAACAAGTACGAAGATGCAGCTGCAAGCTACAGCAAAGCTCTCTCAATTCAGCCCAATATCGCCGAGATTCATTTTAATTTAGGTGTTGTGCTGGGTAATCTCGGCAAGATTAGTGAGGCAATCACGCATTACCGCAAAACCATTAACTTAAAGCCTAATCTCGCTGTAGCTCACTTCAATCTTGGCACTGCTCTGCAAGCCCAGGGCAATATGGATGAAGCCATTGCTGGTTACCGTAAAGCTATTGCCCTTGAGCCCAGTTTCTTCGAAGCACTTGGCAACCTAGGCACATGCCTGCAGCAGCAGGGCAAACTCGAAGAAGCCGTGGCCATCTATCGCAAGGCGCTGGGAATTAACCCCGATGCCCGAGGCCATTTCAACCTTGCAACAGCCTTACGTGACCAAGGCAAGCTAGACGAGGCAATCGCCGTTTACCAAAAAGCTTTAGCTATACATCCGAATTATGTTGCGGCTCACAATAATCTCGGCGAGGCTTTGCGCGACCAGGGCAAAATGCAGGAAGCGGTTAAGAGCTATCAGAATGCCCTGGCTATTGATCCAGCCAATACAGAAGCAAACTTTAATATCGCCCAATTCTTATACGATGCTGGCAAGTTTGAGGAAGCTATCCCTTATTTTGAAAAATCCCAGCTTGATGACTGGCAAGAACGCACCCTGCATTGCCTTTATAAGGCTGAGAAATTTACTGAGTTTAAACAGAAGTTAGATCAGCTCATCTCCAGCCGGAAACATACGTCTCCATTCTTAGCCACGCTATCCACTCACTATTCGACTAATTTTGGTATCGGGGATAACTACAATTTCTGCAAGAATGCGATGGAGTTTGTGTACCAGAACAGAATTGAAGCGCTGGCCAATGAAAACAATCAACTGTTGCGAGACCTATTGCGCGACATCAACAATGCTGAAATTGCTGAAAGGAAGCAGGGCCGTCTACATTACGGAACTCAATCGGCAGGCAATCTATTCAAACGGCCTGAAGCATCATTCAGAGCATTAGCAGAATTAATTAAGAAAGAATTTGAGGCTTACAGGCAACGTTTTATCGGGGCTGATTGTGAGCTAATAAAGTCTTTCCCCACTGAGTTTGAATTCACCAGCTCTTGGTATGTGAAGATGCAGCAAGGTGGCCATCTCACATCACATATCCACGAGCTAGGCTGGCTTAGTGGTGCTGTTTACCTAGCAATGCCGCAAGATAAACACAATGCTGATGAAGGCCGTTTTGCGTTTGGCACACATGGTGACAACTACCCACAAAAGCGTAGCGATTTCCCGGAAAACGCTATCCTGCCAAATGTGGGCGACATCATCCTATTCCCTTCATCACTTTTTCACCGCACCATACCTTTTAATTCAAACGAAGAGAGAATTTGCATTGCGTTTGATTTGAAGCCAGCAACATAATTAACCTCATACCAAAGAAAAAAGTCGCTTAGCCGACCTTTCCAGCACCTTGAACAATATGTCATCGGTTTTGCCGTGCTGTATTCCTCGCTACGGGCAATAGATGGAGCTTGACTTAATGCCGCGAGCGCGAGTATCAGCGAAGCGGGTTTCTTCATTTTTTAGCCCTGTTTCAATAATTGATGGAACTGCTTTTGCTCATATTCCATCTGGTTCTCGAAAGTATGTGTATCGCTGGTCAGGCGCTGGATAACGAGCGTGCCTTCAACGACAATTAGAAACCGTTCAGCCCATACCGCTGCATCCTGCTGGGTCATGCCAGCCTCTTTGCCCAATTGGATGAGTGCGTTTAGCCAAGCGCTATAGTCGTTGTTTTGCAATTCGTTTATTTCTGTCTTTGCGTCGCCAAGGTTCAGTACATTCAACAGGCAATTTTTTCTACCATCTCCATAAAACACCTTGATGGTAACGATCAAGTCGGTGAAACGCTTTTCAGGCTTTACCTTGCTATCAGACAACGGGGTCAGGATGTATTGGTGGATTTGTGCGCTGACATAGCTCACAACCGCTTTAAGCATGTCTTCCTTACCCTTGGGGAAATGATGATACAGGCTCGATTTCTGCAGTCCGGTAACCTCGGATAATAGGGAGATCGTGGTGCCCTCATAACCGTGGTTTCTAAATATTTCGAATAGCGATTCTATTAACGAGGTATTTTCGCTTGCCTGCTGTGCCATGTTTATCTGCCTTTAAAAAAGTATGTTGACATACTACCGAACGTTCGTTACATTATCAATATACCGAACATTCGGTACAGTACATTTTTAACTATCCATAATTTACAGGAGCGCATGATGAGCAAGACAGCGATTTTTATATTCTCAGATCCAAAAACTGGTGGCGATGAAGCGCTTGGCCGTGCGTTTAATGGCTTGGCAGCCGCTTACGATATCAAACAATCCGGCGGAGACGTATCCGTTACATTTCAAGGCGCGGGTACGCGTTGGCCTGCACTCATAACGAAACCGGATCATCCATTGCACGGGCTCTATAACTTGGTAAAAGGTAATATTGCCGGCATATCTTGTGCCTGTGCCGAGGTATTTGGGGCGAGCGATGATGCCAAAGCCAGCGGTTTTCAGGCCATCCAGGAAAATCTTGTTCCTGGCACCACGGGCTTGGCTAGTTTTGGGAAGTTGCTGAAGTTTAACACCACCATTTTGACTTTTTAATCTAGATATCCCAATTCGCTGGTGGTTACCGAACCGTCAGCCCGAAAGGATAAATACCATGCCAAATGCATTTGCGGCTATAAGTTTTACCGAAAGCGTGAAAACGGCTCAAGCTCGCTATGGCAGCCGTGAGAACAATCGTCGCTTTGAGCTTTCAGATAACCCCAGGAATGAGTTGGGCAGCCTGGAAACCGAGTTTGTGGAATCGCGCGATAGCTTTTACATGGCGACAATCTCGGAAAATGGCTGGCCATATGTACAGCATCGCGGCGGTCCGGCAGGATTTATCAGGGTGCTGGATGCACGTACTATCGCTTTTGCCGATTTCAGGGGTAATCGCCAGTACATCAGTGTCGGAAACCTAGATAGCAATGCACGTGTTTCTATGATTTTGATGGATTATGCCAACCGGCGTCGCCTGAAAATATGGGGAATTGCCCGTATCATTCATGAAGAAGATACGCCGGAATTGCTCGCCGATTTAACGGTAACGAATTATTCGGCGCGTGTGGAGCGTGGCATCGTCATTCAGATCGAAGCGGTCGAATGGAACTGCCCGCAACACATTACGACAAGATACTCTGAAGTAGAAGTAGATGGGTTGGTACAACCCATACTTGAAGAAAACAAACGATTACGCGCACAAATAGAAGAATTGTTGAGCAAGTAATCACCGTAATTATTGAATGCAGGGCTTCATGGCATCGTCAGGCTGGCACTAGCTGCGATGAACTGAAAGACTTAGGCGGCTTGAAGTCACGGGGAATGGTAGTCCGCTATGCGAAGTTTGCTACGGATAATCTAACGGCTACGGTTGCACGGATCGAATCCGGGAGTAAGGGTAATGTGGTTAACTTTCCACGTTTTCCCCACAGTGAAAAGAAAAACGGCCTAGGAAAAATCCTAAGCCGTTGATCTAATTGGTGGGCCTCCTGTGAGTCGAACACAGCACCAACGGATTATGAGTCCGCTGCTCTAACCAAGCATGAGCTAGAGGCCCAAAACTTTTAAGAGCTAATCTTGACCAGTTTCAAGGAAACTACGCAAGCGCTCTGAACGAGTTGGATGGCGCAGCTTACGCAACGCTTTGGCCTCTATCTGACGAATACGCTCACGCGTTACATCGAACTGTTTGCCCACTTCTTCCAATGTATGGTCGGTATTCATTTCAATACCAAAACGCATCCGTAGAACTTTTGCTTCACGTGCAGTAAGTGACTCCAGCACTTCCTTGGTAGCCTCGCGCAAGCTGGCATAAACCGCCGCATCCACTGGTGCCAGAGTTGCCATGTCTTCGATGAAATCCCCCAGATGCGAATCGTCATCGTCGCCAATCGGTGTTTCCATGGAGATAGGTTCCTTGGAAATCTTGAGTATCTTGCGAATCTTGTCTTCCGGCATTTCCATTTTCTCTGCCAGAGTTGCTGGGTCTGGCTCCAACCCTGTTTCCTGCAGTATCTGACGGCTTATGCGGTTCATCTTGTTGATGGTTTCGATCATGTGCACCGGGATACGGATCGTGCGTGCCTGATCGGCTATCGAACGTGTAATCGCCTGGCGAATCCACCATGTAGCGTAAGTGGAGAATTTGTACCCACGGCGATATTCAAATTTATCCACAGCCTTCATCAGGCCAATGTTGCCTTCCTGGATCAAGTCGAGGAATTGCAAGCCACGATTGGTATACTTCTTGGCGATAGAAATCACCAAGCGCAAGTTAGCCTCAATCATTTCACGCTTGGCACGACGCGCACGGGCTTCGCCAGTGGTCATCTGCTTGTTGATTTCCTTGAGCTCCTTGATAGGAATGCCAACACGCGCTTGCAGATCAAGCAAACGTTGTTGCTGATCCACGATAGAGTGCTTGAAACGCTCCATACGCTCGACATAAGGCTTATTCAAAGCTAGCTCACCAGCCAGCCAATCAAGATTGGTTTCATTGCTAGGGAAAGTCTTGATGAAATGCTGGCGCGGCATACCGGATTTATCGACACAAAATTCCATGATTTTGCGCTCATGGCCGCGCACTTCTTCTACCATGCCACGCACTTGGTCGCAAAGTGCTTCAACTTGCTTGGCAGAGAACCGGAATGCCGTCAGCTCTTCCAGTATGGAGTCTTGCAGCTTCTTGTATTCTTTATCCTGCGAGCCTTTTTTCTCCAGAATCACAGTCATTTTCTGGTTCGATTCACGGATTACCGCAAAGCGGGTCAGCACCTCGGCTTTAAGCTTGGCCAAAGCCTCAGCTGAGATGGCGGCAGCTTTAGCACCGTCGTCATCTTCTTCATCTTCATCTTCTTCCGCTTCTTCATCTTCAGCGCTGGCGACTTCTGCTGCCATCGCTTCATCCAAGCCTACGTCTGAATCAATCAAGCCATCAACTAGGTCATCTACACTGAGCTCATCTTTTTCTACGCGATCAACCATTGCCAGCAGCTCGGCAATAGTTGTCGGACAGGCAGCGATCGCCTGTACCATATGCTTAAGGCCATCTTCAATACGTTTGGCGATTTCAATTTCGCCCTCGCGGGTGAGCAAATCTACCGTGCCCATTTCACGCATATACATACGGACTGGATCGGTAGTACGGCCAAATTCAGAATCCACCGTGGATAATGCCTGCTCGGCTTCTTCTACGGCATCTTCATCAGTCACCGCTGGCGGCGCATCAGACATCAGTAACACTTCGGCATCAGGCGCTTCTTCATACACCTGTATACCCATGTCGTTGATCATGCCGATAATGCTATCGATCTGCTCGGTATCTTGCACATCATCCGGCAGGTGGTCATTGATTTCGGCGTAAGTTAGATAACCACGCTCCTTACCGAGGACAATCAGCGTCTTCAGGCGCGTACGACGCGCATCTGCATCGTTGATTTGCGCTTCAGCGTTATCATTCACTTTATCGTTTTGTTGCTCTTTAGCCATGCTTGACCCCAAATTTGCCAGGCTTGCGCCTAGCGCCGCACCCAGTTTCGAACCGCGTATTATACCTCAAGTACCATCTATTTTTAACGCACTTACTCGCTGAGTATTAACGCGTACTCACGGACTTAAGTAGCGCCCTCTCCTCTGCGGTTAGCTCACTCAAACTTTTTTCTTTAATTTTATCCAGCAGCGACGAATGCTCTCGCTGGGTAAACAGTTCTCTTATTTGCTTGCGAGCGCCCTCAAATTCAAGAGCAAAGTCCAAACTTTCATCCAATATCTGTATCTCTCGTTCAATTTCTCTCAACAAACGTGCGTCAACCTTGCCTTCCAGTTGATGCGAAATAGCCGCTGGCTTTGAGGTTGGATAGGCTATCGCCGCCTCAATAGCCGCACGCACCAATCTATCCTCCTCACTGTTTCCATGTGCCCATTCCAGATCCGTCGGATCAGCCAATTGTGGTTGCATGATGAGCATTAATACGAATCGTCGATGTAAAGACATCGTGGTACGGGTTTGCCTCGGCGATGTCTTTGCTGGCCGTTGATTAGTATCGGGCAGCTTAATCATGTCACGCATTTCTTCCAGTGAAATACCAGCAAGCTCGGCAACACGTTTGCGTAGCAGTAAAGCCAATCTCGGAGCGGTTATCTGCTTAAGTATGGGTTCAGCATCGTTTAAGAACTGCACCCGATCCTCTTGTGACTGTAAAGCGTTCTCGGCGCTTAAGTACTGAATAATATATTGCGATAAAGGTAGCGCCGTTTTCATTGCAGCCTCAAATTTCTCTTTGCCGAATTCCCGTACGTAGCTATCAGGGTCATGTTCTGTCGGCAGGAATAAGAAACTAAGCCGCAAACCATCTGTGAGTGCAGGCAAAGCATTCATGGCGGCACGCCAGGCCGCCTTGCGACCCGCGGCGTCTCCATCAAAGCAAAATACAATCTCGTCGGTCTGCCGCATCAACTTGGTAATGTGGTAAGGCGTCGTCGCCGTCCCCAGCGCTGCTACCGCATATTCAATACCGTATTGGGCCAACGCCACCACGTCCATGTAGCCTTCAACCACTAGCGCCCGACCTGCATCTCGGATAGCGCGGCGCGCGAGAAACAAGCCATATAACTCATGACCTTTTTGGAACAATGGAGTTTCAGGTGAGTTGTAATACTTTGGCGTATCCTCTGGATCAATTACACGACCACCAAAACCTATCACTTGCCCCTTCTGGTCATGAATAGGGAACATGATGCGATCGCGAAATCGGTCATAGCGCCGCCCCTGCTCATTTTCGACAACCAGCCCGGCAGTGTTCAGCGCTTCGTGATCATAATGCTCAAACACACTCTGCAGGTTCTGCCAGCCCTGCGGGGCATAACCCATTTGAAATTTGGCAGCTATCTGCCCGCTTAATCCACGCCCTTTCAAGTATTCAATTGCACGTGGAGATTTTTTCAATTCGCTACGGTAGTAATTTGCAGCTTGTTGCATGGCCTCTTGCAGGCCAGGGATTACTTTAGTCTGGGGCCTGTCAGGGTCTCTGGTTTCTTGCGGCACTATCATACCGACCATCTTCGCCAGCTCGTGAACCGCCTCGACGAAGCTCAAGCCCTGATATTCCATCAAGAAACTGATGGCTGTGCCATGCGCACCACAACCAAAACAGTGATAGAACTGCTTAGTTGGGCTAACCGTAAATGATGGTGATTTTTCGTTATGGAACGGGCAACAGGCGGAATAGTTTGCGCCGGCCTTTTTGAGCGGCACGTTACGGTCAACCACATCGATGATATCGACGCGGTTAATCAGCTCTTGGATAAATGCTTCAGGAATCATAATTCAACCGATGATAGCCCAAAAAACAAAAAAGGAGCTTTCAGCTCCTTTTGATTCAATTTAAAACCAGTTGGTTTTAATCTAAGCACTCAACCTCGCCTTGATCAGGCCAGAAATTTTACCCATATCGGCCCTACCCACCACCTGCGGCTTGATTACGGCCATGACCTTGCCCATATCCTTGATACCTGATGCGGCAGTCTCGGCAACTACTTTTTCCAGCAGGGCATTGATCTCACCTTCCGTCAGTGCCTGTGGTAAATAAGTTTGCAGTACGGTGACCTCAAACTTCTCAACATCCGCCAAGTCGTGCCGATTGGCTGCTTCATACTGGGAAATAGAATCGCGTCGTTGCTTGAGCATTTTCTCAATCGCCTCGACTACTTGTGTGTCATCGAGTTCGATACGCTCATCCACTTCACGCTGTTTGATCGCCGCCTGCAACAACCGGATTGCGCCCAAACGCGCGCTATCTTTAGCGCGCATGGCAATCTTCATATCTTCGGTAATACGGGCCTTCAGGGACACAGCTGGTATTGCTTAGTAAAGCTTGGCTGGCAAAGTCTGGTTGCGGATGCGGCGATAATGACGCTTAACAGCAGCAGCAGCTTTACGCTTACGTTCCCAAGTTGGCTTTTCGTAGAATTCGCGAGCACGCAGATCGGTCAGCAGACCGGTTTTTTCAATCATGCGCTTGAAACGGCGCAGGGCAACGTCAAACGGCTCGTTTTCTTTAACACGTACACTAGACATTCAGGCTCTCTTCACAATAAATTCGGTTATATTTTCGGTTGAATTGCCGAAAAGGTCTGCTATTCTAGCCACCTATCTGCAATTTATCAATCATTATCAAACACTTTCTATGATAGTCCTCGGTATTGAATCCTCCTGCGACGAGACAGGTATAGCCCTCTATGACACCCAGCGCGGGCTACTCTCGCATGCATTGCATTCGCAAATTGAGATGCACGCAGAGTACGGCGGTGTGGTGCCAGAACTCGCCTCGCGCGACCACATTCGTCGCGCATTGCCATTGACTCAGCACGTACTTGATGAGGCCGGCCTTACTCTCAAGGATATAGATGGGATTGCCTACACACAGGGCCCTGGCCTCTCTGGCGCCCTGCTGGTTGGCACCAGCATTGCCGAAGCGCTGGCATTTACGCTGAATGTCCCCACCGTGGGCGTGCACCATCTGGAAGGCCATTTACTGGCGCCGTTGCTTGAAAACAACCCTCCGGAATTCCCTTTTGTCGCACTGCTGGTATCAGGAGGGCACACACAACTGATGCGCGTTACTGACATAGGCGATTACGAGCTACTAGGCGATACCCTGGATGATGCTGCCGGTGAAGCATTCGACAAAACCGCCAAACTACTTGATCTGGGGTACCCGGGCGGACCGGCCGTATCAAAACTGGCTAAGCAGGGCAACGCCAACAGATTTAAACTGCCGCGTCCTTTACTAAATAGCGGCGATCTTAATTTCAGTTTTAGTGGCCTAAAAACGGCTGTGCTGTCATTGGTCAACTCACAAACCATTGATGAACAAACACGAGCTGACATTGCCTACGAGTTCCAGGAGGCCGTGACCGAAGTGCTGACGACAAAATGTATGTCTGCATTAAGGCAAACTGGTCTTGATAGCCTGATTGTTTCAGGTGGAGTAGGCGCTAACCAACGCCTGCGTGAACGTCTGAATGAAGCAACCAAACGCAAGCTCTGCCATGTGCATTACCCCCGACTTGAGTTTTGCACAGACAATGGCGCCATGATTGCCTTTGCCGGAGCATTCAGATTAAACAGCATACGTATGCAAAATCCAGCAGAAAATAATTATGGATTCACGGTAAGACCGCGTTGGGATCTTGCAGAATTAAAGGCTCCTTGAAGCTTTACTTCTTGAATCCAGACTCGCTGCCATCCAGCAATTTCCTGATATTTGAGCGATGGCGCCAGACCAGCAAAACCGATAAAACTGACAACATGGCCACATAGTCTTGGTAAGGGCGCAACAGGAAGAAGGAATAGATCGGCACCATGACTGCAGCGGCAATCGCTGCCAACGAGGAATAGCGCGAAACCGCAAACACCAGCAGCCAGGTCAACAAAGCTGCCAGACCAAGCCAGAGGGATACTGCTAGCATTACCCCCAGTGCTGTTGCCACGCCTTTACCACCTTTGAAGCGGTAATAGATTGGGTATAAATGTCCAAGGAATACTGCCAGCGCTACGGCACAGACTTGCCACATCAGCAACTCATAGTGCATGGCCAACCAGACAGCAAACCAGCCTTTTAGCGCATCACCAAGCAAGGTCAACACAGCAGCAGCTTTCTTGCCACTACGTAAGACATTGGTTGCGCCGGGATTACCGGAACCGACCGTACGCGGATCAGGCAAACCAAACGCCCGACTCATTAGGATGCCAAATGAAATAGAACCCAACAAATAGGCGGCAACAATAAAAATCAACTCAGTCATCACAGATGTTCTAAAATTTGCTGAAAGAGGATTCTAAACGATATGGACACTATTTTTTTAAGTGAAGTCAAAGTTGAAACCAAACTCGGTGTGCCGGAATGGGAACGCCTGACCACACAAACTATTATCCTTGATCTCGAAATCGCCACGCCGCACAGCCGCTCATGCCAGACCGACAATATTGAAGACACGCTGGACTATGGCGTCATTGTTGCCCGCATCCGCCAAACCCTAACTGAAAACAGTTTCAGACTCGTAGAAGCCCTTGCTGAACATTTATGCCAGATTATCCTCGTTGAGTTCGGTGCGCCATGGGTAAAAATAAAAGTATCCAAGCCTGGAATACTGCCCGGAGTAAAAACACTTGGGGTAGTGATTGAACGCTTCAATGCAGCTTGAAAATTAGCCTCTAGGGTGATGCATACTATGTAACCGCTTAAGTCGCTCACGGGCTACATGCGTATAAATTTGTGTAGTAGAAATATCCGCATGTCCCAGCAGCATCTGCACCACGCGTAAATCAGCGCCATGATTGAGCAAGTGTGTAGCGAAGGCATGGCGCAGCACGTGTGGCGACATCGGCTTATGGATGCCAGCCAGTAATGCATAGCGCTTAATCAGATACCAGAAAGCCTGACGCGTCATCGCAGTTGCCCGTGTAGTCACAAAAAGACTGTCACTCAACCGCTTCTGCAGAATATCGGGACGAGACTCCTTGAGATAACGTGCTATCCATTCCACGGCCTCCTCGCCCATCGGCACGAGGCGTGTCTTGCTACCCTTGCCTGTGACACGAATCACCCCTTCATTCAGGCCAACTTCCGTCACTTTCAAACCGACTAGCTCAGAAACCCGTAAACCGCTGGCATACAGTATCTCCAACATGGCACGATCACGCAGACCAAGTGCCTGGCTTAAATCAGGAGCACCAAGCAATGCCTCAACCTCTTCCTCACTCAAGCTTTTAGGCAAAGAACGCGGCAGTTTTGGCGATTCGATTTGCAGCGTAGGGTCAACACTGAGCTTATTTTCACGTAAGGCATAACGATAGAAACGCCGCAGGCTGGCAACGAGGCGGCTGATGCTGCGCGGCTTGCTTTGTGGGAATTTTACAGCAAGATATTGCTGGATATTAGCCTGCTCGGCCTGGACCAAATTCTTGCCATCAGACTTTTCCAGCCAGTCGGCGAACTGAGCTAAATCTAGTCGATAGCTATCCAAGGTATTCCTGGATAAGCCATCTTCCAGCCAAAGGTGGTCAATAAAACCATCAAGTAATTCCAGGTTGCTCGAATTTAGTACCTGGCTCATACGCCCTGTTCATGCGCAAGAAGCCATTGCTTGATCAGCAAGCCATTTTCTTTCCCCTGCATAAAACCACCCAAACCATTTTTGGCAACGATACGGTGGCATGGGATGACCAGCGGCACCTGATTAGCGCCACAGACATTGGCGACGGCACGCGGGCCCGATCCAACCTTTTCCGCCAGTTCGCCATAACTCAGCGTCTGTCCACTAGGGATGGCGGCTATGGTACGCCAGACCCGTTTCTGGAACGGGGTACCTTTTACAGCATAAGGTACGTTGAATGGCACCCTTGGATTATGAAAATACTGTTTGAGCTGGTTAACCACATTTTGTACAAACGCGTCTGCTGGTAATTTTTCAACCCGTTTCTCGGTCAGCAGCTCAATGCTTATCAGGAAATCATCCTGTGTGTGGATACCGATGGCACCGAAAGGGGCGGCAATAACTGCGTCGTATACTTTTTCCATGGCTGCAATCTTAGCGCAAATAAAAAAGCCCCAGAAGTTATCTGAGGCTTTTTTGTATTACCCAGCTGCTTATTCTTCAGCTGGCGCCATGACTTCTTTGTCACGGGCTTGCAGCTTTTCCTTGATACGTGCGGATTTACCAGAACGCTCACGCAGGTAGTAAAGTTTGCTACGACGTACATCACCGCGGCGCTTCACTTCGATGCTGGCAATCAGCGGCGAATAGGTCTGGAACGTACGTTCCACGCCTTCGCCAGAAGAAATCTTGCGCACGATAAATGAAGAATTCAGGCCACGATTACGAATCGCAATCACAACACCTTCATAAGCCTGTACACGCTTACGGGTACCTTCAACCACGTTCACACCAACCACAACAGTGTCACCTGGGGCGAAGTTAGGAATAGTCTTACCCAGACGGGCAATCTCTTCCTTTTCCAGCATTTCAATAATATTTGCCACTTTGCTGCTCCTTCTAGTTATGCGAATCTTGTTCCTGCACTTCAGGCTCTGAATCGAGCTCTTTGAGCAGCCGAGACTCCTCTTTTGACAACGACCTTGCGGCCAATAAATCGGGACGTTTATCCCGAGTTCTTTGCAATGACATTTTCAGGCGCCATTGCTTGATCTTCGCGTGGTTGCCAGACATCAAGACCTCCGGCACCTTTTCACCTGCATATTCTTCAGGTCGCGTATAGTGCGGGCAATCCAGCAGGCCATTCACAAATGAATCCTCTGTCGCTGAATCTGCGTCGCCCAACGCACCGGGCAGTTGCCTCACTATCGCATCAATCAGCACCATGGCGGGTAATTCACCGCCGGATAACACATAGTCACCAATCGAGTATTCTTCATCCACCACTTTGGCCAGCAAGCGCTCATCCACGCCTTCATAACGGCTCGCCAACAATACCAAACCAGGCCCTGCAGCCAATTGCATGACGATTTCATGCGTCAGTGGGCGACCACTGGGCGACAGGTGTATCACCCTGGGCTTATCCACGCCCGCTTCCTGCTGTCTTGCTATCGCCGCGGTTATGCTCTTTTCCAGCGGCTCCGCCAGCATTACCATGCCGGGGCCGCCGCCATAAGGCCTATCGTCTACCGTACGATGGTTGTCACTGGTGAAATCACGCGGATTCCACAACGTCAACCGGTACAACTTGTTTTCCAGTGCCCGCGCCGTGATACCGTATTTACTGATCGCCTCAAACATCTGCGGGAACAGTGTCACCACATCAAACTGGAGAGCTTTGCTCAAAACTCTGCATCCCAGTCAACCAATATGGTCTTCGCTACCATGTCCACATCCAGCACTACTTCAGCTGTGAAAGGAATCAAGCGCTCCCGGTCACCCTGCACGACCAATACATCATTAGCACCGGTCTCAAATACTTCCACCACTTTGCCAAAATCAACTTGTTGCTGATTTTTGACTGTCAGCCCGATTAAATCAGACCAGTAATATTCATTCTCGCCAACTTCCGGTAGGGTCTCGCGCGGCACCGCTACATGCTTGCTTTTGAAGGCCAGTGCGGCATCCCTATCATCAATCCCATGCAGTTTTACTACCAAAGTATCAACATGGAGTTTGATTGCCTCTACATCAAACTTCTGCCAGGGGGTATTTCTCATTCCATCCTGACGACCCAGCCACCATTCAGGATAATCAAACAGGCTATCCAGCGTTTCTGTCTCTGGCTTTACTTTCAGCCAGCCATAAATGCCATATGGGGCGACTATGCGCCCCATGATTACCATTTCCGTCATCGCTTAACTTAACTTTCCAGCTACTGCACCTGTAAATACAAGTGCGTAAGCTGAATAATTAAGCGGCTTCTGGTGCTTCTGGAGTATCTGCTGCTGGCTCTGGCTCAGCGGCAACTTCAGCTTCAGCAGCTTTGGCAGCAGCCTCTGCTTCCTTGGCGGCTTGCTTTGCAGCAGCGGCTTCTTCAGCTTCCTTAGCGGCGGCGGCATCTGCAGCAGCCTTGGCTTCAGCTGCCAGCTTGGCAGCGGCAGCTGCTTTAGCATTGGCAACCTTGGCCGCGTCTTTGGCCTTAGCAGCTTCAGCAGCCTCAGGGCCTTTAGCATCCTGCTTGACAAGACGTGCAACGCAATCAGACAACTGCGCGCCATTGCTTTGCCAGTGGCTGATACGGGCGGTGTCGAGGCGCAGGCCTTCTTGACCAGCTTTAGCCAGCGGATTATAGAAGCCTACACGCTCAATAAAACGGCCATCACGGCGATTGCGTGAATCAGCTACCACTACGCTGTAGAAAGGGGTTTTCTTCGCGCCACCACGGGCTAGTCGAATGATCACCATAATAGTTGTTCTCTTTAGTTTTGCAGAAAGGGGCGGATTTTACGTTATTTTTTAGTACTTTGGCAAGGTAAATCTCGCCGGTTAAACTGCGCCCTGATAGCTTGGCTGATAATGCGTTGGATCGATGACGCCGGCAGCGGCAAACCCTTCTTTACGGAACCGGCAAGAATCGCATAAACCACAGGCCCGTCCTGCTTCATCGGCCTGGTAACAAGAAACTGTCATGCCGTAATCCACACCCAGCGCCAGCCCTTGCTTGATGATTTGTGCCTTGGTCATGTCTATCAGCGGCGCATGTACTGTGATGGTTTTACCCTCGACCGCACTCTTGGTGGCCAAATTAGCCATGCGCTGGAAAGCCTGTACATATTCGCCACGGCAATCAGGATACCCTGAGTAATCCAGGGCATTGACGCCAATAAAAATATCCTGCGCCTTAAGCACCTCGGCCCAGGCCAGAGCCAGTGAAAGCATAATGGTGTTGCGCGCGGGGACGTAAGTGACAGGGATACCCTCGGTTGGCGCTTGCGGCACATCAATCTTATCGTCGGTCAGGGCCGAGCCGCCAAACATCGAGAGATCAAGCTGTGTAGTACGATGTGCAACCGCGCCCAGAGCCTTTGCAACCAGCTTGGCGGCATGGAGTTCTGCTACATGACGCTGATGATAATCCAAGCTCAGGCAATAGCACTGGTAGCCCTGATCACGCGCAATCGCGAGGACTGTGGCGGAATCTAGTCCGCCAGAAAGTAGCACAACTGCGCTTTTTTCTACACCACTCATTTACCAGCGACCTCACCCCATAAAATTTTGTGCAATTGCAATTGCATGCGGACTGGCAGCTTGTCCTGTAATATCCATTCAGCCAGTTCGGTCGGGTTAACCTGCTGATAAACTGGCGAAAACAATACGCTGCACTTATCGGCAAGACCGCGTTCAGCCAATACCTGCTTGGCCCAGTCGTAATCGCTGCGGTCGCAAAGTACAAATTTGACTTCATCTTTGGTTTTGAGGTGTTGCAGATTAGCCCATACATTATTTTCCATCTCGCCCGAGCCTGGTGTTTTCACATCCAGTATCACCGCGACGCGCTCGTCGACACCGCTGGTATCGATGGCACCACCGGTTTCCAGTGACACTTCATAGCCTGCATCACAAAGCAGTTTGAGCAGAACCAGACAATCTTTCTGCGCCAAGGGTTCGCCACCAGTGACCGTGACGTATTTAGCCCCATAACCGGCAACCTTAGTCATGATTTCATCCAGCGACATATTGCTACCACCGCTAAAAGCATAGGCGGTATCGCAGTAGACGCACCGCATTGGGCAGCCAGTCAGGCGCACGAATACCGTGGGCAGGCCTACACGCGAAGACTCCCCTTGCAGGGAATGGAAAATTTCAAAAATGCGTAATTTCATAGCGCGTAATTATACGCCTGCCTGAAAGCAAGTTACTTCGGGAATTATCGGATTAGAGCTGCTAGTGGGCCTTGGAAATAGAATCCAGCACTGTCAGGCGCTTTTTCGCTGCCGGCGCAACGCTGCTATCAGGATATTTGCTCAACAGGCTGCGTAAGCTGTTTTTAGCGCCGTCTACATCAGATAGTTGAATCTGGCTATTGGCAATGTTAAACAGGGCTTCAGGCACCTTGGGGCTATCAGGGTATTGCTTGATTAGCTTTTGCTGGGTAGTCATTGAGGCCTTGTAGTTTTTCAGCGAAAACTGGGCGTAACCCAGCGCATACTGGGCATCTGGCGCCATAGTGCTATTGGGATAGGTTTGCAGGAATTTGGTATAAGCTTCGAACGCTTCCTTGTATTTGCCAGATTTGGATAAATCCTGCGCTGCTTCATAATCCTTAGCTTCCGCGCTGACTTCTGCAGTAGCTGTATTGGTTGGTGATGCTGTAGCTGGCGTAGTCGGGGTATTCGCTACAGGGGTTGTGCCACCTTCCAGCTTACGCAAACGGCCATCAACGTCCACATATAAATCTTTTTGCCGGTCTTGCCCGGTCTGGATATTGTGATTGGCGACCTCAAGATCGCCTTTCACCTTACTCAGGTCCTGGTTAAGGCGATCAATCTGGTTCAGCAAATCGACGACCCCCAAACCTTTGATGGTGTTCTCCAAATCGGTGATACGCTTTTCCAGTGCCTGCTGGTTACTTTTTAGCTCATTCAGCGAGGCTTGCGTGCTCTGATTCTGGCTTTGCATCTGCTGCTGCAATTCCACAATCTTCTTGCGTGCTTCGGTATCATCAAACAAGGCCGCATGGGCAGTTTGCGACAATACCAGCAGAGAGGCCAGAATCAGATTACGCATGTTAGTTACTCGTTTTCGTAGGCAATATCAACGCGACGGTCATCTTTCCAGCATGCATCATCGCTGCAGTTGGTCTTGGCTTTTTCTTCACCAAAGCTCACCGTCTCGATTTGCTTATCCGCTACGCCCAGAACATTCAGCACCTTCTTCACAGCCACTGCACGGCGTTGACCCAAAGACAGGTTGTACTCGCGAGTACCGCGCTCATCAGTATTACCTTGCAGGAATACCTTGGCATCAGGATGTGCTGCCAGATACTTGGCATGGGCCTCGACTAGGGCACGATATTCAGGCTTTACTTCATCCTTGTCGTAATCGAAATAGATACTGCGCTTGGACAGGATGTTGTTTGGGTCTTTCAGCGGATTGATGGCTGGCTGAGTATCTGTCATACCAGAGGTTGAGGCTGAATCATTCTTGCTGGTATCTGGCGCAGTTTGGCTTGTTGATGGGCTCTTATCCTCAACAGCGGGCGCTGTATCCTTGATAGGCTTGCTGGAACAAGCTGCCAGCGAGATCGCCAGTAACAGGCTGACCAATATACGTTTATTCATTATTTCTCTCCTTTAAATTAACAAAAATTGACGACAACAAATTTAGTTAGCTGCTGGGCTCCATGCAGGCTCGCGCACATCGCCGCCGGTTTCGCTCAGGCGTTGCTTGACGCGGCCATCAGCAGATACTGCGGCTAGCGCGCCCTTACCATTTATACTGGTGGCATAAATGATCAAGCGGCCATTGGGGGCAAAGCTTGGCGATTCATCCTTGGCGCTATCACTTAATATCTGCACTTGGCCACTGGCTAGGTCTTGGATAGTAACGCGGAATTTCCCCTGCTCTTGCCGGATATAGGCCAGCGACTTTCCATCCGGCGAGATACGGGGGCTCACGTTATACACCCCTTCAAAAGTGATGCGCTGTGCATCCCCGCCAGCAGAGGATATACGATATATCTGAGGGCTACCGCCGCGATCCGAGGTGAAATATATCCACTTGGCATCTGGCGACCATACCGGCTCGGTATCAATCGCACTAGTATGGGTCAATGGCTGTAACCCGGTACCATCTGCATTAATGGTGAAGATTTGAGAATTGGAGGAATGCGTAAGCACGATAGCTAACCGTTTGCCATCTGGTGACCACGATGGCGCGCTGTTATTGCCTTTAAAATTTGCCAGCACATAACGCTGGCCAGATACTAATGACTGCACAAAAATGACCGGTTTCTTTTTCTCGAACGAGACATAAGCCAGTTTTGTGCCATCGGGCGACCATGTAGGAGAAATGATAGGCTCGCCAGATGCAACCACCGTTTGCGGGTTATAGCCGTCGGCATCTGCCACTTGCAGCGAGTAGCGCGTCCCTGTCTTGGTTACATAGGCAATACGGGTAGCAAATACGCCCATTTCGCCAGTAAGCTTTTGATAGATGAAATCGGCAATACGATGCGCGGTATTACGCAATTGAGCCGGTGTTATGTTGTATTCAAGCCCACCCAGTGAGCTTTGCTTGAGCACATCCAATAACTGGAAAGATACCTTGAGCCGGTTACCAGGCAGACTCTCGATATTGCCTATGGTAAGCGCCTGCGCTTGCAATGCTGCCCATTCCTGGTACTTAACCTCATCCAGTTGATGCGGCTGATTGGCGGCAGCGCGGGTTTCCAGCACCCGAAATAGCCCACTGCGACGCAAATCAGCGCCAACAATGGTAGCAATACTATCCTGCTGGCCCAGGGATGGCTGATTAGCTGGCTGCGCAAATGGCACGATGGCGATTGGTATCTGCTGGGCAGCACCACCGACAATTTCCACCGTAAGCGCAGCATGGCTGGCAAACGGCATCAGCAAAACTAAGGAAATAAGAAGCGAACGGAATTTTATCATTTGGTGAGTAGGGCAAAAAAAGTTATGCAAAGTTCCCCTATGCATATTTTATCAAACTAGTTGTCGTCATTCGGTCTAAATTTCAAAATAAGATCCCTGACCTGGCCAAGAATCTCTGCTGAAGGCTTGGGTAGCGGGTTTGCCTGCCTGATAGCGCGGTCAACGGCATCATCGCAAGCGGTGATGCCACTACCCTTGATGAGCTTGGGGCTACCGGATATCTCCCCTGTGGGCAGCAAGGAAATCTCATAAGTCAGTTCTGGTTTGCCAGAGCCGCATAACTGCTTATTCACGTACGGCCTAATCTTGCTGCTGACCAGCCCTATATATTTATCAACTTCACCCTTTGCTGCGGCTGCAGATTGCGCTGCATGTTCTTGAGTTGAGGCCTGAGCATCTTTTTTCTGCTGCTCGTGCTGCATATTCTTGTCTTCTTCTGCCAGCATTTGCTGCAGTTTCTTTAGCTGGTCCTGACGTTTCTTTTCTTCCTCTTTGGCTTTGACCGCCGGATCTGGCTTAGGTTTTTCCTCTGGCTTCGGTTTTTCTATTTTGGGTTTTACTTCAACCGGAGGCTTCTTCTTGATCTCAATCTCGGCCTTAGGCTCCGGTGGAGGCTCGGGCTTAGGTTCTTCTTTAATCACAGGTTCTGGCTTTGGTGGCTCGGGCGGCAAAGGAGTAGGCTCAATCACCGGCTGTAGCGTGGGTAGGCTATCCCACAATTCCACTTGCGCAACATTCGCTGGCTGCACGGCTTTCCAGTTGAAAGACAGCAACAAGATAGCTACCAGTACAATATGCACCAGTATAGATAATGCTCCAGCGCGCAGTGCCAGCGGGTTTTCGTGAGCGCGTATCATGTCTTTATTGATTAGGCGCAGGCTTGAATAACAGCCCTACTTTCTCGACCTTTGCCTGTTTCAGCATATCCATCACCTGGATAACCTTGCCGTATTGCACTTTTTCATCGGCAGCTACTACCACTGAGCGTTGCGGTTCTTTCTCCAGCGTATTGCGCACCTCAAATAGCAGCTGGTCGCGCTCCATGGCCTTACCATCCAACTCGGCTTTGCCATCTGGCTTGATTGTCACCACCATAGGCGAGCTTGCCTGCTTGAGTGCCTGACCAACCTGCGGCAAATCAACCACACCGGGGTTAGTCAGCGGTGCCGTTACCATGAATATGACCAGCAGCACCAATGTCACGTCGATATAAGGCACGACGTTGATCTGGTTCATCAGGCGGCGGGATTTGCGGCGACTCATCGCAATCAGGCCTTACGCTGCAGGATATTGGTGAACTCTTCCATGAAACTCTCATAACGCACTGCCAGACGATCTACACCTGCAGCAAAACGGTTATATGCAATCACTGCGGGAATCGCAGCGAATAGGCCAATAGCGGTAGCTATCAAGGCCTCAGCAATGCCTGGGGCTACATGCGCCAGCGTCGCTTGCGCCACATTGGCCAAACCGCGAAATGCATTCATGATGCCCCACACCGTGCCAAACAAGCCAATATATGGGCTTACCGAGCCGACCGAAGCAAGGAAAGGCAAGTGCGCATCCAGCTCATCCATCTCTCGATTATAGGCGGCACGCATGGCGCGGCGCGAACCTTCCATGACGTCGCTGACCTCCAGCCCGGTCTGGCGTTTTAGCCTGGCGTATTCCTTGAACCCTGCCTCAAATATGCTAGCAAGGCCTTGCACCTTGCGGCGGCCTGCAGTCACGCCCTCGTAGAGTTTGTTTAGGTCGCCGCCAGTCCAGAATATATGCTCAAAATCCACAGCTTCCTTATCGGCACGGCTGATAGTAAATACCTTGATAAAGATGTACCACCAGGAGACCAGCGAAGTCAGCAACAATACTGCCATGACCATCTGCACAGGCAAGCTGGCACCGGAAAGCAGGGTAAATAGCGACATATCCGCAGTAGGTGTAATTGGGGGATTCATTGAGACTCCGTCATTTGCATTTTGTTTGTAATTGAAGCGGGGATACTAATAGGCTTAAATTGCTGCGCATCTACACAAACCACCTCAATGGTGGCCTGGGTAAGCAGTTCTGTATTGTCTTTGTTCTGGCGCTGTATAGTTTGTTCAAACTCAAGCAAGCTACGTCCAACCTTGATAAGTTTAGTGATGACCGTGAGCTGGTCATTAAAACATGCGGGCCTGCGATATTGTAACTTAAGCCCGCGCACTACGAAGATGACTCCCAACTCTGATTTGAGTTCCGTCTGTTCGAAACCCAGGCTGCGTAGCCATTCGGTGCGGGCACGTTCCATGAAGTTCAGGTAATTGGCGTGGTAAACCACGCCGCCAGCGTCCGTATCTTCGTAATAGACACGGACAGGCCACTCGAATTGCCTCACTCCTGCCATAACTCTCCACTGGCAAGGCTCTTGGGCAGTGGCAGGCCAAAGTGCAGGTAAGCCTGCTGGGTGGCAACACGGCCGCGCGGGGTGCGCATCAGGTAGCCCTGCTGGATCAGGTAAGGTTCCAACACGTCTTCAATCGTATCGCGCTCTTCGCCAATAGCTGCCGCCAGGTTATCCAGACCAACCGGGCCACCGCCAAATTTTTCCAGCACAGCCAGCAGTAGCTTTCTATCCATCACGTCAAAACCAAGCTTGTCCACATCCAGCATCTTGAGTGCAGCATCAGCGATAATTGCTGATACCGTGCCATCTGCCTTGACCTGCGCATAATCACGTACCCGACGCAGCAAGCGGTTGGCAATACGCGGCGTACCACGGGAACGCTTGGCGATTTCCAGTGCGCCATCCTCAACTATCGGAACCTCTAGCAAGCCAGCTGAACGATGAACGATGCGCGCCAACTCTTCCGAGGTATAAAACTCCAACCGCGAGACGATACCAAAACGATCACGCAATGGATTGGTCAACATACCAGCACGAGTAGTTGCACCCACCAACGTAAACGGCGGCAAATCTAATCGTACTGAGCGCGCGGCAGGGCCTTCGCCTATCATGATGTCCAGCCGATAGTCTTCCATGGCCGGGTAAAGAATTTCCTCGACGACTGGCGACAAGCGATGAATCTCATCGATAAACAGTACGTCGTTGGGTTCAAGATTAGTCAGTAGCGCTGCCAGATCGCCAGCACGTTCCAGCACAGGGCCAGAAGTCTGGCGCAGGTTAACGCCCATCTCCCGGGCAATGATGTGCGCCAGAGTGGTTTTACCCAAGCCAGGCGGACCGAACAACAGCACATGATCCAGCGCCTCAGTGCGGCCGCGAGCCGCATTAATGAAAATCTCCAGCTGGCCGCGTGCTTTTTCCTGTCCGATATATTCTTCCAGCGCCTTGGGGCGCAGAGCACGTTCCAGTGCCTCTTCTTGCGGATTTGTTGGCTCTGCTGCGATCAGGCGATCAGTTTCTATCATGACTTATCAGGTCTTGGAAAGCGATTTAAGTGCCTGGCGTATACCATCAGCCACGACCACATCCGGCGGCAATTGCTTGACCGCAGCCAATGCCTCACGCTCATTGTAGCCAAGCGCAATCAGCGCGTTGAGCACGTCGCCGCTAGCAGATTTAGGCTGCCCTGCATTGAGTACTGCGCCATCCATGGTGAATTTATCTTTTAGCTCCAGCAACAGACGTTCTGCAGTTTTTTTGCCTACGCCAGGGATACGCGTCAGCAACGCCACTTCTTGCATGGCAATGGCAGCAACCAAGTCTTCAACGGCCAGACCACTGAGAATAGACAACGCCATCTTCGGTCCAACACCATTTACTTTAAGCAACTGGCGGAAAGTCATGCGCTCGCGATCGCTACCGAAACCATAAAGCAACTGGGCATCTTCACGCACAATGAACTGGGTCAGTAGCACAACCTTCTCACCCAGTGCGGGTAGATTATAGAAAGTGCTCATCGGCACTTCGACTTCATAGCCAACGCCGTTCACATCCAGTAGCACCAGCGGTGGTGTTTTTTCCAGTAGTACACCATTCAGGCGACCTATCATACCAATCGCCCCCCGCGTACGCGGAAACCTGCGGTCGCGAGCTTGCCGAGACCTTGTCCACCATGGGCATGGCAGATGGCACAAGCCAGCGCATCGGCCGAATCCGGCTTCGGTACCGCAGGCAAATTGAGTAAGCGTTTGACCATTTCCTGCACTTGTTCCTTGGCTGCGTGGCCGTTGCCGACCACCGATTGTTTGACTTGCAACGCCGTATATTCTGCCACAGGTAGATTACGAATGACGGCGGCACTGATGGCAGCCCCACGAGCCTGCCCCAGCAGCAAGGTAGATTGGGGATTGACGTTGACGAACACTTTTTCCACGGCGACCTGTTCAGGCTTATAGGTTTCAATCACCTCGAACAGCCCATCCAATATGATTTTGAGACGGGTAGGCAAATCCTCGGTTTCGGCACCTTTGCCTGTGGTGGTTTTAATGGTACCGCTGGCAATATAGGCGATTTTTTCGCCTGTCTTCTCAATCACGCCAAAACCCGTCAGGCGCAAACCTGGGTCTATTCCAAGAATGCGGCAAGTGCTTATTGCTATTCCTCGATCACGGCTGTGGTGTAAACATCCTGCACATCGTCCAAGTCATCCAGCGCATCCAGCAGCTTCTGCATCTTGATGGCGTCGTCACCGGTAAATACCGTTGCATTGCTAGGTTTCATGGTCACTTCAGCAAATACCGCCTTAAGCCCAGCTTTCTCGAGCGACTCTTTCACTGCCGTGAAATCAGCCGGCGGGGTAATGACTTCTATACTGCCATCATCATTGGTGATGACATCTTCAGCGCCCGCATCCAGTGCGGCCTCCATCACTTCATCTTCACTGGTGCCAGGGGCGTATACCAGGCTGCCACAATGCTTGAACATGAATGCAACAGAACCATCAGTACCGAGATTGCCACCATGCTTGGTCAGTGCATGCCGCACATCAGCAACTGCGCGCTGTTTGTTGTCCGTAAGGCAATCAATAATAATGGCAGCACCATTGATACCGTAGCCTTCATAGCGAATTTCTTCGTAGCTCACGCCTTCCAGTTCACCAGTACCGCGCTTGATTGCACGCGTAATGTTATCGGCAGGCATGTTTTCTTCTTTGGCTTCGGCCACAGCGGCACGCAAGCGTGGATTGAAGTTAACATCACCGCCGCCCATGCGGGCTGAAACCGTGATTTCCTTGATGAGTTTGGTGAAAATCTTGCCGCGCTTGGCGTCTTGCCTACCCTTGCGATGCTGGATATTGGCCCATTTGGAATGCCCTGCCATTTCTAACCCTCTGTATCTGAAAACTTGCAGAATTCTATCATAGGCAGCACTCGCTTATCCTGCCAGCTAATCCTGTCCCATGCATCGTTCAACTGGAACATGCTGGCGCATGGATATGACCGAGATAATCACCAAAGCCAGGCCGATAAATAACATGCCGGTACTTTCTCCGATGCCAGGCTTTTCGCCCAGTTGCCACCACGCCGATAACACGCCGACAACTGGCGTCAGCATTGAAGCCATACTGGCGACGCCAGCAGGTAACCGTTGCAGAGCATACAACCACAGCAGCCATGCCAGGGCATTGCCCAAGATAGCGTTAAATGCCACATCGCCAATGAATTGCGGGGTCCAATTTATGTCTGGTGCCGGAATAATAAATGCAACGACAACCAATGGCAGCGAGCCAAAAAGCATTTGCCATGCGGTCATTGATAGCAGGTCTGTATCCGGTTCTCTCTGATGCAGTTTTTTAGCGACTATTACGGATAGCGCCCAAAACATTCCGCCCAGCAATGCCAATATCATGCTGAATATGTCTGTCCCCAAATGCAACGGGTCAAGAATGAACATTAGGCCCATGAAAGCCAGCAAAACTGCGAACCATTGCGCCTTGCTCGTTATTTTCTCGCCGAGTATAGGCCAAGCCATGAGCATCACCCAGATCGGCATGGTATAGGTCAGCACTGCCGTTTTCCCCGCTCCGCCTTCTACCAGCGCCCAGATAATGAGGCCGGTAAATCCGCAGGTTTGAAGTACTCCCAGCAAAATTAAAGTGGGCACGGCTTTGGGTTGCATAGGCTTACGCATCACCAGCAGCACAGCCATTAAGCACAGCGCGCCTATAAAAGTGCGCAAGGCCCCGAACTGGAAAGCACCTGCATATTCCAGCGCCCCTTTCATAACCACCCAGTTGTAGCCCCAGATGAGCGTAAGTAACAGCAAGGCAAAAAAAGCACGGACTTTTTCAGAAGTTGATGCCATGAATATCCTTAAGAACTACCAGTATTGGGGAAATTTTCCAGTCATCTTGACGACGACGGTAAAGCAAGCGCCGTAAATCTGGCACGCAAATTATCTTTTAATTGATCTGTTTGCATCGTAGTACCCTACTATCACTTAGTTAGCCACCTAACTATGAAAGTAAAAAATTATTCTTTTGAGAAAGCGCCTATGTTTGCGTTGATCTGCTTCAACTGTTCCTGTAGCAGCATACGCTGCTCTTCATTGAGGCCAGCCATAGACTCCCGCAGTCGGCTATAGTAATCGGGCATCACTTCATCCAATTTAGCCTCACCTTGCGAAGTCAGCTTGATCGCAATACTTCGCCTGTCGCTGTGGTCAAAAATTCGTTCCAACAAGCCATCTCGCTCCAGGCTATCCAGAAGTCCGGTCATAGTGGCGCGCGTAACCCCGGTTTTATCTGCCAGTACCGAAGGCGTGGAAGTTTTAGTTTCTTCCCGCATCAGTAATATCAGTACCCACCAGCGGCCTTGCAATAAACCATGGCGACTCAGGCACTCATCGAGCGCGAACGATAAATCTGTAGCTACCCGCAACAGATGCAAAAAAGTAGCAATTGCGCTGACATCCGCCTCCGGATAGCGTTGCGCGAATTTATTCAATATCTCAGTGGTAGGTAAATCTCTAAGTTGCAGCATAATTAGCTACATTATAGTTAGTTAGCTAACTATGTCAATAATTTTGTATTTAGCCAGCAACAAGAAAGGTGTATATTTTCCTAAAAGCAGTCAAAACAACAACGAAGGAGGAGCTTATGAAAACCGCAAAACAATTATTGGCCGCCAAGGGTAGCCAGATATTTTCGATCGCTCCCGATACCCCGATTTATGACGCGCTGGTCATCATGGCAGATAAGCATATCGGAGCCTTGTTGGTACTGGATGGTGAGCGTCTCGCAGGGATATTTTCTGAGCGCGACTATGCACGAGAGGTTGTACTGAAAGGCAGAAGCTCCAAGAGCACACCGGTTCGAGACATTATGTCCACGACTGTCATTACGGTGTCTCCGAACGATAATGTGGAAGACTGCATGAACCTGATGTCTGGCAGGCGTATCCGCCACTTACCGGTTATTGAGAATGATAAGGTAATTGGCCTGCTTTCAATCGGCGATCTGGTCAAGGAAACAATTGAGTACCAGAAATTCCTGATCAAGCAGTTGGAAAGCTATATTCAGGGCTAACTACTACGGGCAGGTTGTATCATGGTATCGGCATCGCCTGGTTCACCCTCCATAGGCTCGTCAAGCTCTTGCCGCAAAAGCTGAGACAAGTCTTCGCGCGAACGATGGCTTTGCTCCACAAGTTTATTAATATCGTGGCGCAATGGATGCGATTCACTCAGCATGGCTTCATCGTGCCTGCGAAAACGATCTACCGTACGACGCGCCTTTTCAGCTTTGTAACCCAGTTCGCGCAGCGCCCTTTCTCCCATATACAGCGATGAGAAAAAGGTTTCGCGAACGACTTCTATATTCAAATCCATGAAATCGAAAGCATGCGTGCGATTACGCGCCCGCGCCAGTATACGCACCTGCGGATAGTGCTCGCGCACATAGCGTGCCGTATCCAGTGCATCCTGCTGGTTGTCGATAGCGAGAACCAGCAACCGTGCCCGGGCAATACCAGCGGCTTCGAGCACATCCGGGCGTGAAATATCCCCATAATAGGATTTCAAACCGAATTGCCGTGCCAGCTCGATCTGGTTCGGATCATGCTCAATCACGGTGGGCGGGATGCCAACGCCATTCAGCAGGCGGTTGATCACCTGGCCGACACGGCCGAAACCAGCGATGATGACTGTACGCTGCGTCTCGAAATCATCATGTCCTATCGCTCTCTGGTTGAGCTTTCGCCGCGCCCATTGGCCGTATCCCAACATCAGCAAAGGCGTAGTCAGCATGGAAACTGCAACGACAGCATTCAACAAGCTGGCTGTCGACGCATCCAGCACTCCCTGTTGTGCGGCAGCGCTGAATAGTACAAAAGCAAATTCACCAATCTGCGATAGGGTCAGTGCAAACAGCAAGGCATCGGCCTTGCACTGCTTGAAGATACGCGCCAGCGGATAAAGGAGACCAATCTTAACGAGTACCAGCGTAACCGCCAGGCCAAGCACCAGCAAAGGTTGGCGCCAAATCAACCCCACGTCTACCGACATGCCGACAGCAATAAAGAACAAACCCAACAGCAGGCCTTTGAATGGCTCGATGTCGAGTTCCAACTCCTGCCGGTATTCGGAATCAGCTAGCAGCACGCCGGCAAGGAAAGCACCCAGCGCCATGGACAGGCCAACCAACTGCATGACCAACGCAACACCCATGATCAGGAACAATGCAAAAGCGATGAATATCTCGCGCAAGCCGGTATTGGCGATATAGCGCAATATCGGCCGCAACAGGTAATTGCCGCCGACCACGATGAGCAGAATCAAGCCGAGAGCCTTTCCTATCGCCATCCAGTCCATGTTCACCGCTGCACTGTCCGGTACCAGCAAGGCCAACAGCAATAGCAGGGGAATAACTGATAAATCCTGGAACAGCAGCACGGCGAATGCACTACGCCCGGCAGGCTGATCAAGCACGCCACGTTCTGCTAGGGTTTGCACCGCGATAGCCGTCGATGACATGGCGACACCCATGCCAGCCACCAGCGCCAGCCGCCAATCCAACTTAAAAACAAGCCCCAGTAGAAGCACAAAGGCCATCGTCACTAGGACTTGCAGGCTCCCCAAGCCAAATATCGGCAGGCGCAGTTCCAGCAGTTTATCCAGATCAAGCTCGAGGCCTATCAGGAACAGCATCATGACCACGCCGAACTCAGCAAAGTGCAGGACTGTTTCTACATTCGCTATCAGGCCGAGACCCCAAGGGCCGATGATGATACCCGCCAGCAAGTAGCCAAGCACCGACCCAAGCCCTATGCGTTTGGAGATGGGCACAGCGAGAACCGCCGCACCCAGATAGATGATGCTTTGCAGCAGCAAAGGCGGGATGTGCGCTTCGCTCATAGCAAGCCTTTGCAACCGTGCGGCTGCGGCAGCATAGGGTATTTCACTTATTCGCCAATGATCTTGACCAGCACGCGCTTCTTGCGGCGACCATCGAATTCACCGTAAAAAATCTGTTCCCAGGGGCCGAAATCCAGCTGGCCGTCAGTGATCGCCACGACTACTTCACGGCCCATGACCTGGCGTTTCATGTGCGCATCGGCATTGTCCTCACCAGTATCATTATGGCGATACCCGCTGACAGGCTCATGCGGCGCCAATTTCTCCAGCCACTGTGTGTAATCATGGTGAAGGCCGCGTTCGTCATCATTGATGAATACACTTGCAGTAATGTGCATGGCGTTAACTAGCACAAAGCCCTCGCGTACGCCGCTCTCGCGCAGGCAATCGCGCACTTGCGAGGTAATATTGATGAATGCAACACGGGTGGGCGGATTGAACCAGAGTTCCTTGCGATAGCTCTTCATGGGCTAGCTTCCTCTAAAACGCTTTTGATAAATGGTGTAAATTACATTCTTTGCATTATAGCCATGAGCCTTCAGGAGTAAACCATGAACGACAAACAACTCGTCGCCTTACAAGCCGCTAAACACGTGCAGGATGGCATGCTGGTCGGGCTGGGTACCGGCTCTACTGCCAACTATTTTATTGAAGAACTGGCACGTCGTAAGAATGAGGAAGGCCTGCGTGTCACTGGCGCATCAAGCTCGGTAGTCAGTGCTATCAAAGCCCAGGAACTGGGGCTGCCGCTGGTTGCTCTCGAACACATATCGAAACTGGATCTTTATGTTGATGGTGCCGATGAAGTCACGCCAGACTACACATTACTTAAAGGCCGCGGATATGACCTGGTGAAAGAAAAACTGCTCGCCAAGGCCAGCGATAAATTCATCGTTGTTATTGACCAAACCAAGCTTGTGAGCCGTATCGGCGAAAAGTTTGCTATTCCCATAGAAGTCATTCCTTTTGCTTGGAGACTTGCAAAGCAAAGTCTGGAGAAACTTGGCGGGCAAGGACAACTACGGCAAACCGCGAATAAGGACGGATTAGTAATGACATCCCACGGCAGCCTGGTGCTGGATATGTCGTTTGACCCCTCGCTTGACGGCAAAGCATTGAATGAGGTCTTGAATAACACCCCTGGTGTAGTAGAGCACGGGATTTTCTACGGATTAACCAGCGCTATCTTTTTGGCACAGGATGGCAAGGTCGAGGAAAAATGGCTGCGCTGAAAAAGTAAAAAGCTGGTAACCGAGATCAACTCAGTTACCAGCTCTTGTATTCTGGGCTGCTGTGGAGACATGAACGGCAGGTTAACCCGCTGCCATATCCCCACACAACCGCTTGAAGGCTTAACTTCTGGTCTAGCTTTTTGCCTTACTTAGCAGCTGGTGCAGCGGCTGGTGTAGCCTTGTGATGGGTTACATGGTGTTGCTTATGCATTGGAGCTTTTGCAGTTGTTGATTTTGCTGCAGGAGCTGCAGTTGTGGTGCTTGCATCAGCAGCAGCTTTTTCATCAGCGGCTTGTGCGCCCATGGAAATACCAGCCAAAAGGAACATCGTAGTAGTAACAGCAGCGATAGTACGTTTCATTATTTAATTCTCCATAAATTTTAGAAAGCACCAGCATTCCTGCTGGTTAGTGCTTATAACGAGCATGCTGGATTTAGGATGACAAGAATTTTTGCGATGTTATAAATCGATACAAATTTTTGCTTGTTTGCGTCATACAAGATAAATTATTCTAAGATATTCGAGTCAATATAATTATCAGCCGGGGCTTTGGTACTCGGCATCTTTTGTTTTTTGGAGGAATCCCTTGAATAAATTGTTACCCTGTTTGTTAGCTGCATGCCTCTCTTTGGCGACTATGAGTGCTTCGGCAGACACCAAAATCGGATATGTGCAGCTGGATAAAATCATGCAATCCCCACAATCATTGGATGCCGGCAAGAAATTACAAAGTGAATTCAGCCCCCGCAGTACAGACCTTAACAATCTGAAGAAACAGCTTGATGACAAGCAAGCTGCGTTTGATAAAGATTCTGCCAAACTATCTGACGCTGACCGCTCCAAGCGCTCAAAAGAGTTGTCCGATATGCAAATCGATTTGCAACGCAAACAACGTGAGCTTTCAGAAGACTTTAATCTGCGTGAATCAGAATTGAAGACCAACCTGCAAGACCGCATTAACAAGGCTGTAACCGCGGTATCCGTCAACGAAGGCTACGATCTGGTGCTGTATGGCAATGCTGCTTACGCAGGCAAGAAAGTCGACATCACTGACAAGGTTCTGAAAGAACTCAGCAAGTAAGCATCTGCGCTACTAACCCTGCTTATGCGCAAAGCCTAAGCAGCCGATATTTGCAGTAACTTACCGCAAACAAGCGAGATACATGAAACCTGAAACACTGCTGGAATTGTTGATAGAGGTCGAAAAAGAAGACCCTATCGACTTCTCCGGCTTGCCTTTCAATGCAAACGATTTACGTCAACTGGCCTGCCTCAATGTAGTAGAGATCATTAATAACTGGCCCGAAGACTCACCCCAGCCAGATCGAGAGATGCTCATGGCAGCCACTGTAACCAGGCTTGTACTCGAGAATATGGTGCTGCAAGCGAGACTGGCAATTCTATTGCAGGACGGTGCGTCTTAATTCAATTCGGTGCTGTTAGTGGCATGCTGTTCTCCGTGCAAACTCCATCGTATTTAATACTTAGTCGGTTCAGCAATTCATTATTTTCAATGCCATTTGATATATCTATCGTAATAATTAAAACAATTAATTTAACAAATGGCGGCACTATGTTTACACTGCGCACTCTTATAAATTCCACCCCTGAATTTTGATTATCAAGAAGGATGTAACCCATGGTAACAACTGTACCTAATGTCGTTTTCAAAACCCGTGTTCGTGACGAGAGCATTGGCGGCTCCAACCCTTTCCGTTGGCAAGATGTCACCACTGCCGATATTTTCAAAGGGAAGAAAGTGGTAATCGTTGCACTGCCAGGCGCATTTACCCCAACCTGTTCCAGCACCCACTTACCAGGCTTTGATGCCAAGTATGCAGAATTCAAGGCCGCTGGCGTTGATGAGGTTTACTGCCTGAGCGTGAACGACGCATTCACCATGTTTCAATGGGGTAAGCACCTCGGCGTCCAAAACGTGAAGATGCTGCCAGACGGCAATGGCGATTTCACTCGCATGATGGGTATGCTCGTGAAGAAAGAAAACCTGGGCTTTGGCGATCGCTCATGGCGTTACTCCATGCTGGTAGATGATCAGAAGATCGTGAAGATATTTGAAGAAGCTGGCAAAGCTGATAACTTTGGCGCAGACCCGTTTGAAGTGAGTGATGCCGATACTATTCTGAACTTCATCAAGCAGAAGTAATTTTTGATGGTGTAAACGGGGCGATGCAGAGGTTTGCGTCGCCCTTTGCATATAATCATTACAAAAACTCGCGATATATCAACAATACCTAAAGAAATGAAAGTACCCCATGACAAGCTATGACTATGACTTATTTGTGATTGGAGCTGGTTCAGGCGGCGTGCGCGCTGCACGCATGGCAGCTGGCATGGGTGTGCGCGTTGCCATCGCGGAAGACCGCTATTTTGGCGGTACCTGCGTCAATGTCGGTTGCGTGCCAAAGAAGCTCTACGTATATGCATCGCAATTCAGCGAGAGCTTTGAAGCCTCGGTAGGCTTTGGCTGGAAGCCAGGCGCGGCGCAATTTGACTGGCCGACGCTGGTAGCGAACAAAGATAAAGAGATCGGCAGGCTACAGGGTGTGTATGACCGCCTGTTGCAGGATAGTGGCGTAAATGTCATCAATGGTCGCGCTAGGCTGGTGGACGCGCACACCGTAGCTGTAGGCGATCAGCAATACAGCGCCGAGCGCATTCTGGTTGCTACTGGTGGCTGGCCTTATGTGCCGGATGTAAAGGGCAAAGAGTATGTCATTACCTCCAACGAAGTGTTCAATCTCGAGGCTTTACCCAAAGGCATATTGATCGTGGGCGGCGGTTATATTGCGGTAGAATTCGCGGGCATTCTGCATGGCTTGGGCGTGGATGTAACCATTCTTGAGCGAGGTGCGAAGGTGCTTCGCGGCTTTGATGAAGACGTGCGCGATTTCCTCATTGAGCAGATGATTAACAAAGGTATCAAGTTTAGCTTCAATACCAGTGTTGACCGGATTGAGCAGCATGCCAATGGTTACTCAGTACACATCACCGATGGCCGGAATCTGGAAACCGACCTAGTGATGTACGCAACGGGCCGTGTGCCAAACACCAAGAATATAGGCCTTGAGGCTTTGGGCGTCGAGTTTGATAGCGTAGGCGCTATCAAGGTGAATGACGATTACCAGAGCAATATCGCTTCAATTTATGCGCTGGGCGACGTAACCAACCGTGTAAATCTCACGCCTGTTGCCACCGCTGAAGGCATGGCGCTAGTCAATAAGCTCTACGCCAGCAAGAGCAGTAAGGTAGATTACGAAAATATCCCCACCGCCGTTTTCTGCCAGCCGAATATCGGTACTGTAGGACTGACCGAGGCAGAAGCACGAGCAAAATACCCGGATATTGATGTCTACAAAACCAGCTTCAAGCCCATGAAAAATACGCTATCAGGTATCAACGAAAGAACTTTCATGAAAATGATAGTGGTACGCAGTAGCGATAAAGTTGTCGGCATGCACATGGTAGGGCCCGATGCTGGCGAGATTATTCAGGGCATGGCAGTGGCCATTCGTGCTGGGGCGACCAAGGCGGTGTTTGACTCTACCATCGGCATTCATCCAACCGCTGCTGAAGAATTTGTAACGATGCGTAAACCTGTCGCCTAGGATTGTTGGCGCATGGAAAGTTTCAGTCACATAGTGTGTGATGGCAGTATCAGATGCAAGTTAGACTCAAGCAAAACCAACCAGTTACAACGCTTTATCAACGTGGATAGACTGACAGGGCTGTAGTTTACAGCGCACTCACACATTAGCTTTTTACCATCAAGCTATTCTTTACGGATTTCACACCATTAATGGTCTTGGCTATTTCCCCAGCGCGTGCAATTTGAGCTTCGCTATCAACAAAACCACTCAAGAGAACGATGCCTTTATGGGTCTCTACGCTGATCTGCAGGCCCTTAAATCCTTCGTCCTTGAGAAGATCGGCTTTTACTTTGGCAGTGATTACGCTGTCATCAACGATACGGCCAGCTTCCTTGCTTTGAGTATGAGATTTGTAATTGGTGTATTCGTCTTGGGTCAGGGTGCCATCCTTGTCGGTGTCAGCACTATTAAAATTGGCTCGGGTGAATAACTTATCCTTGGCAGCCTCGGCTCTGGTCAGCTTGCCGTTACCGTCAATATCCAGTGTTTTGAAATCAGCAACTGAGGGGTTTTCGTCAAGGTCATCGGACGCAGCAAAAGAGATGCTGCCAAGTCCAGCAATACCCAGTGCCATGGTTACTGCAATGGCAGTTCGTTTAAGATCGAATTGCGTTTTCATCATCAGCTCCTAATCAATTAGTTGTTAGCAACCCTCGGCAATGCCATGCATGCCATTCGTTTTGCCCTATGATGATATTAGATTGAGGCAGCGGGGTTGGGAGTCAGGGGGAATCTGGTTTTTTTGTCAGACGAGGACTACAAAAACTACGGACTCACCCTGATATCGGCAATCAGGATATAGCGGCCTTTAGCGGAATTATTGCCTGTGTAATGACGCCTTCGCCGGGAGCGCTGATAATCTCAAGCTTGCCACCGATCGCCATTACGCGGTGGCGCATGCCAGAAAACCCATGGGTGGCGCCATTCATTGCAGCCAAGTCCATCCCTATGCCGTTATCTTCGATTTCCAGCTTGAGGAAATTGAGTTCCACCATGAGGTGTACTGTGACTTTGCTTGCCTTGGCGTATTTGCTCGAGTTATTGAGGCTCTCCTGTACCACGCGGTATGCGATCAAACCTATGGTTTCGCTCAACTTGGTATTTTCATCCGGCAACATGATGTCGACTTCCCACTGATTACGCTCTGCCATTTCCTCAATCAGCATGCGCATGGCAGGCCAAAAACCGAACGTACCAATCATGGAAGGATGCAGGTCTTGCACTACCTGGCGCTTGAACTGTATGCCCTGGTCCAGATAGCGCATGGTTTTTTTCAGTTTTTCGGTAATCTCCGGGGCAGACTCCTTGGTTTTTCGGATAACCCAAGACACATCCATCTTGGTCGCCGTCAATATTGAGCCCAATTCATCATGCAGCTCACGCGCCAGCAATTGCCGCTCCCTTTCGACATCGGACTGGTACTCAAGCGCCAGCGTTCTCAGCAGGTCGGTACTAGACTCCAGCCGTGACTCGTAATTTTGCAACTCTTCTGAGAGCTGCTGACGTAGCCGATCGCGTATAGCCATCTCGCGCAATAGCTGCTTGACCACCATCATGACGAGCAGGAGTAACACCACCACACTAACAATCAATGAAGCGCGGGTAAAACCCACTGTACTCTTGCGCTTGGCGATCAAGGTATCCAGTGCTTCATCCTGTTTATCCAGCAGGGTCTGTGTATATTCGAGGAACTGTTTCATTTCCACAAGACCTTGATCAAGCTGAAGTACCTGCATGGCTTCGCGGAATTTGCCGATCTTGATTAAATGCAATGTAGTCTGCATTTCACCCGCTTTTGCTTCCAGCCGTGCGGCCACGGCAAGTAGCCATTCACGCTGGGTCTTTTGCTGCATAGTGGTGGTCTCCTCGTTGACCAGCCCTTCTATGCCTCGGATATTCTCACGGGCCTGTTTTACTGCCTCGTTGAACGGCTCCACGTAGTCATCACGCTGGGTCAGCAAGTAACCACGCTCTGCACTTTCTGCCCGTATCAGATTGGTACGCAACTGGTTGAGCATCATGACGTTATGCCTGATCTGGTTGATTTTGTTATCTTGCTCGCCAATGGATACAATCCATGCATCGGTGAACACAACCGCAAGCAGTGCCAGCACCATGGCAGCCGACAATGTGACGATCACGCGCCCGCCCAGGCGATCGACAAAGTTTTCAAGCCAATTCCAGAATATCCAGTCTCTGATTCTCTTCATCTTGGTCTTTTCGGTTTTGTAAGCGCCGTCTGACAACGCTTTCAGCATTTGTCCGCTAACTTACCATCCCCCAGACTAATTAAGATATGGGGGCGTTAATTCACCAATCATCAAGGAGCCATCATGCTTCACTACTCTGTAGTGTTTTTTATCATCGCACTGATAGCAGCATTCTTTGGTTTCAGTGGAATCGCAGCTGGCGCTGCCGAAATTGCGAAGATCCTGTTCTTTATATTCTTAGCGATTACCGTACTGTCTGTGATAGCAGGCATATGGTTCGTTAAATAACTCTTTAATTCATAGCGTTACAAACTTGCATTATTTAGTTTATGAAGGGAAATATCATGTTTAGTTCCTCAAAAACTCCTGTCATCAAAGAAAATGTCAGCGAGCTTCTGGATAATGTCAGAAGTAATGTGGCTAGGATTGCCAAAGATACCAAGACCGCAGCAGGAAAAATTGGTCGCGGCGTCGAAACTACCTCCAAAGCGGCCAGAAACGATGCGCTAGTATTATTGGATAGCTTGCGCGAGATACTGGATCCGCAGGAAAAGGCCTCAAAACTGGAGCAATTCACCGGTCGACTTGCTGAACATATCGCGGACTGGAAAAACCTTGTACAGGAAGAGATTCTGCACACCTTCCAGCTCAGCAAGATCGAATCGCGCCGATTTGTACAAAAGCGCACCATGCTTGCCTTCTCCATCGCACTTGGCGCAGGCGCGGTCATTGGTTATCTCACCAGCGGCAATTCAGTCAGTGAATAAGTATCTTCTGGTTTTACGATACCAGTCATCAGCATATCAACGTAAAGGTATCGACCATGAGTAACCTAGAAACGTTACCAACCGCTGACCAGGCTTTCAAGTTGGATATTGAAACCATACGCAACAGGGCACGCAAGGATATTGAAGATGGCGCGCAGACCGCCGGGTACCGTGCCAACCGCGATATAGTCATAGCGCATCTCAATGCGGCACTGGCAACAGAAATCGTCTGTGCATTGCGCTACAAGCGCCATTACTTCACCGCTACCGGGCTTAACTCAGGCGCAATTGCCAATGAGTTCAATGTACATGCACAGCAGGAACAGGCGCATGCCGATCTTATCGCAGCACGCATCGTACAACTTGGCGGCGAACCGGATTTCTCACCCAAAGGCCTGGTGAGCCGGAGTCATTCCGATTATGTGCCTTGCCTGGATTTACGTGAGATGATCAAGGAGAACCTGATAGCGGAGCGCATTGCGATCGATACCTACCACGAACTGATTTGTTATGTAGGCGATAAAGATCCGACCACACGCAGGATGCTGGAGGAAATTCTCGCAGTTGAAGAAGAGCATGCTGAGGAATTATCAGACTTACTCAAGCACGCCTGATTTCGGTCGTCGCAGTTATACTTTTGTTTTAATGGCGGAAAACGCACCATGAAAAGAATATTGCTGGTAGATGACCACAGTATTGTGCGTCAGGGCTTGCGCAACCTGATTGAACTGGAACAAGACCTACAAGTGACCGGAGAAGCAGCATCTGGGCTGGAGGCGATCAAGCTCATCAGGAAAAATGAATATGATGTCGTAGTCATGGATATCGCCATGCCAGACAAGAATGGCGTCGATACACTACATGATCTCAAGCATATTGCGCCTGACTTGCCGGTGTTGATTCTGAGCGGTTATGCAGAAGCCCAGTATGCGCTCAATCTCATACGCAACGGCTGCAAAGGTTACCTCTCCAAAGACGCGGAATCTGATGAGATCATTGCTGCCATCCGCACCATAGCCAAAGGCAAGCGCTATATCTCCTCCGAACTGGCTGAGATCATGACTAACGAACTCAGCCATCCCACCGAGAAGCTATTGCATGAGACTTTATCTGATCGCGAATTCCAGGTCTTCTTCAAGCTCGCGAGTGGTCGGAGTGCCACCGAGATTGCTGATGAGCTTTGTATCAGCGTCAAGACCGTTAGCACCTATCGCACTAGGATACTGGAAAAGATGAGCCTCAAAACCAATGCCGACCTGACCTACTATGCGATCAAGAACCAGCTGATTAATTAGCCCGGTTTTTGTCGGCCTATGTAGGACAAGGCCCGATATTAGGAAGTGAAGGAAATGATTAGAATTCCAACGGGGGCTGGATTTACGGAAATATCACCTATGCCATTAGTTGAAGATCAGGCGAATCTTCAATACTCCAAAATGCGGGTATTGCTTGTGGAAGATTCCATCTTGTTAGGCGAATCCATCATGGAATCGCTGGAGGGATGTTTCGGCCTTCAGTTTGATGGAGTTGCCGCCAAGCAGTCGGAAGCCATTGCCTTACTGCAGCAACATCCCTTTGACATGCTGATCGTGGATATCGAATTGGCAGAAGGCAATGGTTTCGAAGTACTCAAGGCCACGCAGGTGGAAAGTTACCAATTTGACCGGCCGGTTTATATCATCCTGACTAATCACGCTTACCCGCAATATCGCCTGCTTGCGAAAAAACTCGACGTCGATTACTTCTTTGATAAATCCATGGATTTCGACTTGGCTATTGAAACAATAGAGGATGAAGCCAGAAGATTCACATTGCGCTAAAGCCAGGAACAAGATTCGATGACCATGTTCCTGGCTTACTTGTGTTATCTCTTGTTGTTATTCTCCGGTTTTGAGTCATCAATAATGTCACGGCCTCGATCTTGAGAACGGTCTGGTAATCCCTGTGCCGGTATTTCCGGAGGCACGATCACCCCGCGATCATCATCGCGTGTCTTGGGCGGGATCTTTATGCTGTCAGAATCCGTACTGCATGGCGGTTTATTGCCAGCAACTGAATTATCGCAAGGAGGCAAAGTGTTATCTATGGCCTGTGGTTCAGCCAAGGTACTCGAGCTAATTAGAAAAACTGCTATCGAGAAAATAAGCTTGTGCATGATCTCTACTCCTCAAATGGTTGGAATATAAATTAGCGAAACTCGATTTTATTGCCCCAGCCTCCAGGCTGATGTAGGGGAAACGCTGATTTGAAGGTAGGAATAGTCTCGATTGAATATCTGCTATTTCATCTTAAATAACTCCTACACAAGTATCAGATTTGACCGATGGAAACATAAACCCAAGAAATCATAATGGTCTTCATCTTCTGAATTTCTGGAAGATGGGTTGCTAAAACCTGCAAGTCGTTTCTGTAATTTATTAGGACTTTAAGGAGATCAAAATGAAAGTATCTGCAATATGGAAATTATTTCTTATCGGGGCTCTGGCCACCTGCCTGCAAATTCCTGCAGCCCTGGCTGGCGCTACCAATAGTGGTGACAATACCTCTGCTACTCCCGGAGATAGCAGCAGCTCTGTAAAAACCCCCGCCGATGCGGACTCGGATACCAGGAAAGGAACATCGAACACCAAAAACATGAAGACACCAAAAGACAGTCACAGAAAAGCTACAGGCAAACCTGACGATTCGTATCCTTCGAATGGCCCGGCTAACCCTTCAGATGGCTCAAGCATGCCAGATCCCGGTAATCCAAATAATTCAGGTTATAAATAACCGCATCACTGCTGGGAGCAATACTCTCTTATGAACATGGGCTAGCCCTCGGCAACGAGGGCTAGCTTATATCCACCAACCTATTAAGCATGCAACTGGCGGTTCAATCTGACCATGATCCCCCTCCTGTTCTTGTGGTTCATCTCGTAGGTACGGATTTTTCGCATCTCGCTTGCTGACAGCGAATCCAGCCTGCTGACGATTTGAGGCAGGGTCAATTTTGGATAGTCTTTAATTGGTAGTTTGTTATTAGTGGAATCGCCTTCAACATTTTTCTGCTCCTCATTCTTGGTTTCACCGGCCATCCTGCGTTGCTTGTTGACGATACGTGCTGCGACTTCTTCTTCGCGATCTGGGTAACGATGCTCCTTTTTGAACTGGCGTTCCAGTTTTTCAAATTCGCGCTGACGCCTGGGATTTGCTCCTCTAAGCATTTTGAGACTCCTTAGAAAACATTGGAAGCATGTAATTTATGCCCGCAAAAGTGTCATTTGTATCGGGATGGAACCGATAATGATGTCAGATAAATTAATTCTCCGAGTGTGGCGGAAACTTAAATTCCTCCTACAAAAAAATCAGGTTCCCTCCTACATCGTGATGTCGGCAATTCTTTATATGATTTATCTCATCTCGTTATTTTTGGACATGCAAAGGGTAGATCACGTATATGAAAAACATCTTGTTAATCAATGGAGTCAACCTCAGCAGGGGCATACTGCATAACCTGATTGATTCAGACAGTGAAATGCGTGTCGTCGGTGAAGCTTGTCAGGTAAGCGAGGCCATTGAGAAAATCCGCAAGGGAAAAGTCGATGTTGTGGTAATTGATAATTCCCTACCGCAAGAAAACGGTTTGGAAACCTTTTGTGACATCAAGCAGGCATCGCCAAACATCCCTGTACTCGTAGTAAGCGGTAGCGATCATGAAAACGACGCACTACCATTCATTCGACTGGGTTGCCAAGGTTACCTGTCTAAACATTCCTGTACTGAACAGGTTTTACAGGCCATCAAGGCAATTGCTGCGGGCCAGCAATACATGATTGCGAGCCTGAAAGAACTGGCAGTACATTCTTTATATGCCGGGAAGGCATTGTATGAGGACCTGTCAGCCCGTGAAGCTCAAGTGTTCTTCAAACTGATTAAAGGCCAATCTGTTGGCTCCGTAGCTAGGGAGCTTTCCATCACCAGCAGCTCGGTGAGCATCTTTCGCTCAAAAATACTCAGAAAGATGCATCTCAAGTGCAATGCCGAGCTTGTATATTATGCCTTGCGTAATCATCTGATCACCTGAGCGGCGATTAATTATCCGGCTATTTGAGGGAAAACTGCAGGTGCTGGATATCGTTCCACGAAATCAGAGTGCAGACAAGCAATACAGCAAATCCCAGTGCGGCAGTGCAAACAATCGCCCCCGCCAGCATTGCTGCGGCCCCACGCCGTTTTAAGCCAAATATATTGTTGACTCCATAATACACAAGGGTAATAGAAGCGAGCGTGGCGATTCCATGCATGACAAGATTGAAGGGGATGCTGGGGATCAGGTAAAACACCGATACCAGCCAGAAAGGGGTTACAGACGTTGCAATGACCAGAAGGGAATCCCTGAAAGAGGGTTTGAGATTCACCATCTCTGCCAGGTTTCTGCTTATCCAGGCCATCATCAGGATTGACACTATCTGGCCTACGAACAATTCCATGCTGACCAGCATGACTCGGTCACCAGGCAATATATCCATGAATAGCTTCGGATAGGTTCTTACCACCAGGTAAAGCACTACTGATGGAACTAACGACAACGGAACCACATACATCCATACCATCTGCATCACGCTGGGCTTTTTTTCCATAGACTCCCACGCGTTGTCCGTGGCGTAACGTATTAATCTGATTGGATTCATCACGTACCCGAAGCTCCCCGCCAATCCATGGGGATGACGGGGTTTCTTGGGTCAAAAACTACTAACGACATCCGATCTCCTTCAGGTTCTGCTCGGCTTTATCTTTGGCCAAACCGTAGTGCTCTTGCAGCTTGCCGACCAGGTACTCCTTGTTCCCCTCGGCTCGCTTGAGATCGTCATCGGTGAGCTTGCCCCACTTCTGCTTGATCTTGCCTGATAATTGTTTCCAGTCGCCTTTGATTATGTCTTTATTCATCTTGGTTTCCTTTTCACCATAATGGTTCTTAATCTTCCAAGAAATTTGGAAGATTAAGAACCATTATGGTGGTCACCTTTAAAATCGCTATAAGTCAAAGCTGATTCGTCTGTAGGAATTATTTTATGATTGATTGCGAAAGCCAAGCTAGATATCCATAACTAATAGCGTATTAGTTCAAATAATCAAAGGAGCGCCTAGTTTGGCCATGCATTGAGTGCCAGCTTCGATATATCGAGCAGTTCCTGTTTTGAAGAACCGCTCGTTGCTTGCACTGACATTCCCTGGTGCAATATCGCGAGATATTTCGCTAAATCCCTGGCTATTACAGAGTCTGGTAAATCACCTTCTGCCTTGGCTTTTTCAAAACGCTGTGCTAATAAGTCTTCATAGCCATTCCTGCACATTATTAGCATGTTACGGACACTTTCAGCTTCCTCTCCACAAGACAGGGCCCCCTGAACAATCATGCACCCCTTGGGGTTCTTTGGGCTCGTTAGCGCCTCAGCGGCTTTCTCTAAAAAACTCTCTGCAACTTTGCGGGCTGTCGATTCATTCACTACATCGCTGACAAAAGCTACTGGACCCAGTGCATATCTTGTGAGCGCTTTTTTGAACAGCTCTTCCTTGTTTCCAAATGCAGCATACAAACTGGGCTTATTAATACCTAGCGCCTCTGTTAGTTCCGCAATGGATGCACCCTCGTAGCCTCTTTTCCAGAACACTCGTAAAGCTTTTTCAAGTGCGTCATCCATATCAAAAACCCTCGGACGACCCCTCGATTTCTTCACTTCTGCAGTCATGATTCATTGCTTTCTTTAATTAATATACCGATTGTTACAAATATTTGTTGACAAGGCAAGAGCTGCTGAATTACATTTATGTACCGATTGGTATTTAAATATTAAGGAGCACCTTAATTTCTGTACCAGCTGGAATCATGGATACAACAAAATTTCAGGGGAACGAGTGAATAACCACCTTAATAAAGGATGACATTCAGCGCATTTCAACTGTTTATATTTAAACTTAAAGGAGCTACAAATGAATAAATTATTAACGTCCCTATTACCCTTTTCTACAAAATTCAGTGTTATCGAATCTGGTGCAGGGTCCGCAGGAGATAAGTTAGAAACTGCCCCGACCAAATATATCGAAGCCAATGGGGTTAAATTCTCATATCGCACTTTGGGCCCAACTTCAGGTATACCCCTGATTCTGTTTCAGCACTTTACCGGCACCATGGATGCATGGGATCCAGCGGTTGTTAATGCTTTAGCAAAAACCCGCCCCGTTATCGCATTCAATAACAAAGGGGTTGGCGCAACCAATGGCGTAGTCGCAGATAGCATTGCGGAAATGACCAAAGATGCTTATGCATTCATTACCGCATTGGGTCACAAAAAAGTCGATTTACTCGGCTTCTCGATGGGCGGATTCGTAGCACAGGAGCTGGCGGCTCAACATCCTGAACTAGTGAATAAAGTAATCCTCGCAGGTACTACCCATCAAGGCGGTGGCAATAACCTGATGAAAGTACTTGGCGAAGCATTTTCGAGAGCCAACGCACCTGATCCACGTGATTATCTGTTCTTCTCACAATCAGACGCAGGCAAAAAAGCGGGTAGTGAATTCTTACCACGCGTTTATGCACGCCAGAAAGATCGTGATCCTGAAAGCGGTAAGGAAATCGCTGATGCACACGGCAAGGCCCTGATTGTATGGACCAGTACACCTGATCCAGAATTCAAGACGCTCAAAGCCATCAACCAGCCAGTATTGGTAGTAACTGGTAGCAATGACACGATGTTGCCGACAGAAGGCTCAATCGAGCTGTATAAGCAACTGAAGAATGCGCAATTAGTCCTTTATCCGGATTCTGGTCATGGCTCGATCTTCCAGTACCACGACTCCTTCGTTAACACAGCGAATTTCTTCCTGAGTCATTAATCATCGATCGGTCGCACCCTTAATCGGATGCGACCGATCATGTTGTCATTATAGGGATATGATTAAACTGCTTGGGATGGTGGACTGGTGCGATGACCTCAACCAAACAAATCCATATGAGCCTTTATCTATAAGCATCCGCATATTTATATTATATGGTATACCGACAAATATACCGTCAAGAGAAAGACACTGCCCCTTTAAGACAGCAGATAATTTCCTGTCTCCTTTTTGGGCATGAAACCCCTAACGTTTAAGGTAAGGGGCGCGCGTTTAGCGCGTCCCGTTTGACCGCATTGTTGGGCCGAATTGCACATTCATGCTGACCATATGCAATCATTTTTCGCACCCGCTCTTTTTGTCAACGAACATTCCATGTTTTGAGGCGAGGCGAAGTAATTCGACTTTGCCGTCCCCCATTCGTCCAAACCAGTCTTGCCAATGATCCACACGCACCGAATCTGGATACCCAATTTCGAGTCGCTTCGGATCTATCCAACGGAGAGTAACTTCGTAGCCACTCTTGAGTTTTAATACTTGCGATGGAACGTTATCGTCTGGCTGATGTACGGTAACTGCCTCATATTGCCAGCCAGCTGCTCCACCACCAAATTCTCGATAGAAAACTGCAACGGCTTCTCCATTCGGTGAGTGGCACTCCAAGAGAACCTCAGTTTCTGATTCCGATGCGCCACGGCAGGCTCCCAGACCAATACAGCACAGAACGATCAATAATTTTGGGATCACGGTTTTAGGGCCCAACGCTGAGTTAAGGGGCTACCCACGAAGATGATAAATCGGTATTCATATTGCGGTCATAGTAACGCTGAATAGCAGTTCATGGGTAG